>JAHJEO010000010.1 GCA_018825305.1 Gammaproteobacteria bacterium | reverse complement strand
TCGGCATCCCGGCATCGGCTTGCTTGAGAAAACCGATGATCTGTTCGTCGCTGTATCTGCTCTTCTTCATGTCCGTCATTCTCCATGGTTTGACGGACTTCACTAACTATCAGGTGGTACGGGCTACAGGGAGCAGGTCAGGCAGGCACGTCATTAGCCTGACATCGGGCGCCCGAAAGTTATTGTGACCGTAGCGCCCATCTTCCTGAACAAATAGTGATAACGCCGTTAGTGCTGTAGGCCGCGAACCAAGTTCAACAACGCACCATAATCAAAGGCATACACTAGAAGGACAATTGCAACCACCGACAAGGCGAGGGCAATACTTTGCAGCAACTTTACCCTATCCCCAAGAATAGGTGCGGCAAACGCCAACAGGATAGGCATCGCGATTGTCGTGTAGCGACGATCCGGCCAATAGAAGAAGGCAGGCAAGGCCAAGTAAATCAAACCGACCAGAAGCAACAAGACTTGGAGTCTATCGATCTTGAACGAGCGGCAGGAAATGCCGACAATAGCTGCCGCCGAAATCAGCCACATACCAAGTAGTGCATCTGCGTGCCAGACAGTGAAGTCAAACTTTTCCAGCGGGAAGGTCCCACCGAACCAGGGAAATGGGATCAGAAGAACATAGATGATTCGAAGCGGAATTAGCGCTATGCCTCCAAATGTCGTCGGTACTATCGACGATTGCGCCGACATGAAGCGCCCCCCTGTGGGTTCAATCTCCAGTAGCCCTTTCAGCGAATACAAGATGGAAGGATAGTTTGTCAAGAATCCGAACAAGCCATCAAGAACTACAAGAACAAATGCAGCAAGGACGATACGGATGCTCAAGTCAAGCCAGAATCCTCGGGGCGCGCCATCACCAGCGGGGATGAATGACCTGCCAAAAATAATTGCCACGACCAAAGGAGCAACATAAGAGTACCTCACAGGCAAAAGGAGTCCGAGGCAAATCAGGAATCCTACCCACGCCCCCAGTGCCGGGGAGCGCAAGATACGTGCAATATAGAGCAATGCCAGTGATACAAGGAAATACAACAAGGCATCCTTGTACAGTAGAGATGACCAAGCCCAGAGACCAGGCCACAAGAGTAGCAACCACACAGCTATGCGCACTTGGGTCGCGGGCAGGTGGCATGCGATGAAAAGCTTGGCAAACACCACAATAGTGAAAAACATTAACAGGGCATTGGCCACTATGGCGACGAGTGGGTTATCCCCTGCAACGAGATACACCACTCCGAGAAGCAACGGGTATCCCCATTGAGCGCCGCTCCGGGCATTCAACATCTGAATATTGCCCTGAAGTCCCTCGTACTCTAAACAAACGTGCAACTTACCCAGTAAGGACTCGATCTGCAGTGAGAGTAACGAAGCGATGTCCAACGCACGCTGATGATACAAAGAACTGTCTCCGTAGTTGCCCCTGACTGACACATCACCATCGATGCCGCCAATAACAAAAAATGAATCGAAGTAAGTCAATGAAGCCAGAACCTTCGCCGCGGCCAGCGCCACAACCGCCCACTGCTGTCGCGAAGTAAACACGGGAGCTAGGCCGCGAGCACCTTCCCTTACCATCAGGACAAACATCAGAAGGCTGAATACCAGAACTACCAGACTCCCCGCAAGCCCGCGTAGCCATACAGCCAATGAAATCCAGGCAAGCGCTAGCAGTAAAATCGAGGCGGTACCGTTGGGTGCTTTGTCCGATGGGTTCCCCGGAAATCCAAATCTCATCTGTTCTTTCAATCGGAAGTTAAACGATGTCAAAAATCGGCTTGGCAAAACTGGCGGCAATCAACTTGTCGGTACTTGGCCTTCTTGCAGTTGCCCTCGAGATAGGCGCCCGCTTGGCGTTTCCAGAGTTTATTGGACATATTCATTCAGCCAACAGAACACTGGGCGTCGAATATAGCCAAAGACTCTGGAATGGCATGTTGGTGCGCTTCCCAAGCGCAGATTCCAAGGTTGATCTCACCAAGAAACTTTCGGTAGTACTTGGCGACTCGATCAGCAATGGCTACGGCACCCCTTATGAGGACATCTTCTGGGTCAAGGCTGGTCGACTGGAGACATTGACACAGTCCGAACCGCACAGTTGGTTGGCGTTGGCCGGCTACGGCAACAATCTTGCCGACTCAGTCGCAGCCCTCGACAAAATCACAAAAATGAATATGCGGATTGGGCGAGTTATTTATCAATTCAATTTTAACGATCTACTGCCATATGCGCGGTCTGATTTGCAAAATATCCCGTCGGCAAGCATGGCTGGAACAAACTGGTTTAGAACTCTCACATTGTGGCGCTACGAATACCTGAATCATTCCACGTTTCTGCGTATCTCCCAACACTACGGCGGAATACTTGCACGCAAGCGATCAGGCACCTGCGACGAGCGCGGGATGGATGCTTTGGGCCCATACACGTGGACGTTCGGCAGTCGCCCATTCAAGACAGAGGCAGAGGCGGCATGGATAGATTTCGAAACCCGGCTGGGTCAAGTAAAAGAATTGGCGGACCGCATCGGCGCAAACTTTGTCGTGTTCATTTCTCCGCTTGTTTTTGATGTTGACAAAACGGGGCGCCACCCGCATCTCAATCACACTGCACTCGATTTTGGTTGCGCGACCATCGAACCGCGCGCCCGGTTGGTCGAAATTTCCCGCCGCCTTGGAATTGAAACAGTTGACCCCACAATAAGCATGCGGACGGGATTTGAGTCGCGCATTCGGGAGGGGAATTTTCAGCCCTTCTTTTTCACTGCCGACGAAAACCACTTCACCCCGATTGCTGCCAACTACGCAGGTGAAGCGCTTTTCAACGCCGTCGTTGCTCTTGATCAGCGTCTGACGAAGACAAAGTAGTCAGGCGGCCCAAAGTAATTCTTGCCCATTGACTCGCCAAGCCCTATTCGCGCGGCAGCAAGTTTGAGAAGTATCTTCAAGCTTAAATTTGGCACGGCAAAGGCGCTTGCCGTAGAAAACACCAAGTCGCAACACGACTGCTGAAGCCGCATCAGGTAGTCCTGATCGATGTCCGCAGTCGTCTGCGGGACGATTATCAGGTAATCGCCTGCGCTCGGAGCGACTGTCGGTGGAAGCTCGATCACCGAATAGTAGGCCGCATACAAAGGATCTCCGATCGCCAATTCTTGACCATGAGTCCTAAGCTGACGGTCAGTGACCGGGTTGGCCGCCGAACGCATGACAAATTGCTCGGCCTTCAAGCCTCCACGTACTTGGAGGAAAATATTAAGGCTGTCATAGTAGATGCTGGCAGCATCGGGCGTCATGCTGTCGATGTATATCACGGGTACGTCCTCGTGCGGTTTCTGCTGGATATCGTTGGCGATAAAATCAACTGTCGCGTTGAAGTTGATCGGGACGTATTTGTAATAGGAAATCAAATGTACGCCCGACGGCAGAACGCTGATAGCAAACAGCAAAGCAACAGCTTTTTTACTAAACCGCCAATAGCCTCTGGCGCATTCCTTATTCTTCGCATAGAAATGAATCACCGCCGGGACCGAAAAGACGTAAGCCGGGGTCCAGTAGTAGACCGAAAAAATGTTGAGCGGAAAAAATAGCAGCGCATAGGTGGCTCCGGCGATCAACATGGCATCGAACATCGGGTCTGCGATGACATGAGTGCGGAGAATGCGGTAAGCGCGCCAACCCGCCAAGGGCAGGGCAATAAAGAAAATAAACGGGTCGTTCAAGGCAAAATTGCCTGCAGTCTTCGCTAGGGTAATCAGGAATTCCGCTGCGGTACCGCTGTGTGCGCCATATGTGAGCTCGCGCTTGCTGAAAGCCACAATGTAATAGACAGGCAGATAGCATCCTGCACTAACAAGAAGAAGAAAGTCCATCCAGTTCCATCGACGATGGCCATTCCTGAACTGAAGAAGCCAATGTGTTGCCGCAAACACACCGATGACTATAAATCCAGGTTCCTTGAAGTACATTGCCACAGTGCCCGCTGCCAGCGCTGGAATCAGCATCGAGCGCCGCCCCTTTTCAACCAGGACAAAAAACAGCAGGAAGATCGTCAGGAAGACAACGAAATTTCTCTCACAGAGTTGGATTCTTAACCAGATGGTTACAAACCCCGGGGACAAAAGCAGGAGTGTCAGTAACACTGCGGGGCGCCAAAGCCTGCATTCAAGCTCTACGATGATTCGTGAAAAGCAATAACAAAAGACTAGTAACGAAATCGCTTGGGGCAAGAAAAACCAGAAGGGGGAGCGGGTAGAAGCTGGGAGCAAATTTAGCTCCTGAAAGCACAATGGGCAGAATCGCCCCAGTTCCGGGAAGACAATCAGGTACAGCGAGTGTCCCTGAAATATGGAGTTCAGGATCTGGTGATCGTCGGTAGGTCCGAAGTCAGCATAGGCCAGGATAAAAACTCCCGCCGCAAAGGCCGGTAGCCAATGCCAATAGCTACTCCAAGCTGTTCTGCAATGCTTGTCCGACATATAGCTATCCAACCATATCGTTCGACCGCGAACGGCCAAGCAGAAAGCGTTTAAAAGCAACTGCTACGCCCGGGCCCGCCATGACGAGAGCCACGGCGAGTGTCGTGATCTGCAGGACTGTGGCAATGGCGATGGCGGTTGGTGCCGATACGAAAAAAAGAGATAACGCCCAAACTGCAGCCACCTGGTACACCCCGACATAGCCAGGCGCGGAAGGTAATGCGGAGCCGGCGGCCAGAAAGACCCAAAGGACTAAGGGTGCTTCAACAGGAAGCGACAGGTCAAATGCATGGATCAATGCGGCAATAACACCGTAATCAGCGCACAAGATCAATGCCGCCAGGACCACCAACTCGATGCTAAGCCAGCTACCAAGCAAGCGACGAAACTCGCCCCGCAGTTCGGCCAGAAAGACTTCGGGGCGCAATGGCCAGCGCTGAAGCCAACGTGCAGCCAACCTTGAAATCAAAGCCTCACCAAATCCAGAACTTCTTGAATAAAGGACCACCAGCAGCGTAATGAGGCATCCGATGCCAAGAACAACGGCAAGCCATGTTCCAAGTAGTCCGCCAACAGGAAAAATCCAATAGAGCATGGATGCGCAGGCAAGAAGGACGGACACATCGACCAACCGATCAATCAATGCACTGGCCAAAGGGCCTGGAAGGGAGGAATGCGAAAGTCTTGCCAGTGTGATTACACGAACAAACTCGCCGCCACGGCCAGGGAAAAGCTGGTTTGTGAGCACGCCAAGATTGGTGGCGCGGAAAAAATTGCGTTGCTGCTCCCTGGGAAAGCCGGCAATAACACGCCATCGCACTCCCCGTAACACGATCCCGATCGATAGCGCCCCCGCGCACATAGCCACTGGCATGTAACTCATTGCAGCAAAAGCTTCACCCAAGCTTGCGACGTCCACATTGCGCAGCGCCAGCCAAAGAAAGAAAGCGCTCAGTACGAATCCGGCACCGACTGCGGTCTGCGGTCGCCAATTACGCCACGTCACTATTCAAGTTCCAACTCAATCAAGGCAAACATAGCCGAGCGTTTTTCACCCATGACCCGCTCTATGGTGCGGACTGGACGGTACATCCAGCCGGGCAAAAAACTGCGCATGGAAACACCGCTGGAAAGAAGATATGTAAACGCCATCATTGGTTCAATGTTATTGATGTGCCATTGGGGAAACCGGGCCTCAAATAGCGCCCTGTCCCGCTGAAATACGATCCACGGCAACGCCCCGTTTGCGCCGGATAGAGGACCAGTATTTGGTATTTCCCAACCACTTTCCGGAGAAAATGGTTCGGAATGCAGGTGCGTGTATACCCACTCTGACCATGCCGTCCGCCACGGTTCAATCATGACCAGCTTGCCGCCTGGACGAACACAGCGTGCCGCCTCGGCGAGGAAGCGGCCTACATCAGGAATGTGATGGAACACATCCGTCATTACAATGGCGTCGAGAGACTCAGCCTTCAATGGCAAATTACAAGCACTGGCGATCAATTTGACGCCGGGCGTTTCGAATACTTCACTGGTTATCGCCCCGGGAAGAAATTGCTGCAGAAAACCTGCCCCCGAACCCAGTTCCAGAACATCGTTCTTCTTGTCCAAAACGCCACATATGCGCTCATACCACTCGGCATAAAGTGCTCGTAAGAAAGCCTTGCCTTGAATAATGTCGTGCCTGAGCAGGGTCGTCCGAGGATCGTCCACAGCCAAGCCACGGGTAAGAGGATGCCCCAGTACTTCTTGAAGAAAACTCATTTGATAGTTCAATCAGATGAACTTGATGCGGCGCGCCGCGAAAACCACCATTTTCAAAAGCAGCCAGCCATGGCTCCAGCGCGAAATATTAGTCTCGCCATAGCGCCTTGCCCGATAGCGAATCGGTACTTCCATTATCTTGAGATTGAGTCGTGCTGCACCGAAAAGAAGGTCGAAATCACCAAATGGATCGAAATCACCGAAATAGGAGCGGTTGTCGGCGATACGCTGATAATCGCTGCGCCAGAGAACCTTTGTCCCGCACAAGGTGTCGCGTATAGCCTGGCCTAGCAGCCAGCTAAATGCCCACGAGAAGAATTTGTTGCCTAGCAGATTGGCAAAGCGCATGGCATCATCTTCCATCGGATAAACGAGCCGGACACCGTTCACAAACTCTGCGCTGCCATTCGCCATCAATTCGTAGAAGCGGGGAAGGTCTTCCGGCGGAACCGTAATGTCGGCGTCCAGAATCATCAGGATGTCGCCTTTGGCAATCTCGAATCCTGCGCGAACAGCATCGCCCTTGCCTTTCCCCAGCTGCTTCAGCAGCCTGCAGTCCCGATCCGAATGCGATGCGATCGATCTCTCTATTGCCTCGTAGGTATCGTCCGTTGAGTTGCCCTCAACAAAAATAATCTCCGTTCCTCCTCCCATCTCAGGGATGCGAGCCATCAACTCTTCGATATGTCCCGACTCATTCCGTGCAGCAACAATCACTGAAACTGTCGGGTTCAGTGGCATCGATTTATGCAAGGGCCGGGCCAGCATGAAGTTGGCCATGGACATAAAGCGGAAGGGCGATATTTTTGCCAGGTAGCGATTGGCGAAATTAGATAACAGCGGTACTGGCAGTGGCGCAATGGCTTCTTGCCAAGCCCGCAATGGCTGAAAACCTGATATCTCCAATAGATTCTCCATGTCGTGCTGTGTCAGCCAGTTCTGCGGAAGATTGGGCGTTGCGACGCCGAACTTCTGTGCAACACGCAGGGGGATGTTCCACAGGTGGTTGTAAAAAGTGAAAATCAACCGCGTGTGGGCTGCGCAATAAGGCCGCAACTGGACAAGCATGGCCTGCACGTCCCATAGATCATTTACCAAATCGGAAACGACAATGTAATCGAAGATCCTGGGGCCAAGATCAAACTCGTGCGCATCCGCGAGTACAAACTCAAGGTCAGGATGAGCCATCCGTGCTTTTTCTAAAGCAGCGGGGCAAAAATCTATACCCAGCCCTTGCGCTGGCTTGAGAGCCGAAAGGAGATCCCCGTGGGCACATCCGACCTCCAACACATTCGCACCTGCCGGGACTAAATGGCGACAGGAAATTTTCAATCTACTCCGGTAGTACCCCCCCCACGAATTAGGCACCCTCTTCCAAATAGCACCCCAGAAAGCCTTTCTGTGCTGTTGGTATTGCAAGGCTTCCACCTGAAAGGTTGGGCTAGTCGGCATTGCCACGCAATCAGTCCGAAACTTCGTCTCGGCGCAATTTTCGCCACTTGCGCCTTACATACAGGCGATCCACCAACCATTTAGCGTAACGCGTTTCCTCCTGGCCCTTCGTCACAGCATTCCAAACAATACGCATTGTTCTCAAAGGGTGCGTTGTAACCGAAATGAAGTAGAAATTCAGAAACATCAAAATCATGGTCCAGTAAAGCCGCTTCGAAGAAATAGCGTCACAGTAGGAAGGCGATTTCTCGTTGTAAAAATCCATCGGCGATTCGAAGAACTCGTCATCCAATTGGATTTTTTTTTCTTTCTGAAATTGTTTGAATAGCTCAGATCCTGGATACGGTACGAACTTGGAAACGACCAGATCGTGCACGCCCATCATTGCCAGCTTACGGACAAACTTCATGCTCTGGCGCAAGGTATGCACATTGTCGGGTGGCAATCCGATAACCATAAAGCAGTTGAGAACAAAACCATGCCTGATGGTAACGCGTGAAGCTTCCAATAATTCATCAAGGTTTACTCTCTTTTTCACGATCTGTAAGACTTCTGCAGATCCGCTTTCGGGCGCAAAAGCCAAGTGATGGCAACCGGACTTGTAGAGAATCGCCGCCAATTCATCATCAAAAACTTCTGAGCGCGTTCCGCTAGGCAATTGCCAAGTGATATTAAGTCTTCTGTCGATAATTTCCTTACAAAACTCTATGGCCCACCTTCTATTGATAATTGCAGTAAGGTCCTGTAAGTCAAAGTTGGTGACGTTGTACTCCCTCATATGCGCGGCCATCTCGTCGACCAACTTCTTTGGATCCCTCATTATGTAGCGGGTAGTCCACATTCCAGGATTGGAGCAAAACGTACATTGATAGGGACAGCCACGTGTAGCCAATAGAGGCATGGAACGACCCATATTGACTCCATTGCCTTGGTGTCGAGAAATATATTCCTCCAGAGGAAACTCTTTCCAATCTGGTATGGGAATGTCGTCGATCTCTCGAATTCGCTTGGCAAGGCCATTTTTTTGTATTTCCCCGCTGGATGTCTTAACAGCGGTGCCGGGAATATTGTCGAGCGCCCGCTTGTCACGAACCGCTTGTACGATTGCGACAATGGTTTCTTCGCCTTCCCCCAGCGCAACCATATCAAACACTGAAGTCCGCAAAGAGAATTCTGGCACTGCCGTGCCATGCTCACCCCCGAGAACCAATAGCGCTCGCGGAAATCGCTCCCTGATCTTCTCGGCCAACATTCGAGTAATAGGCCAGAGCGTACTAAAGTTACAACTGAAGCCGATAATATCGGCATCATCGGGGACGCGCCGAACCGCGTCTTCTAGCGTAAGCCCTTGCGTCATGAAATCGTTCCGGAAGGGGTACGGACGGATGGAATCCAGCGCCTCGCCGGCGCAATCAATAGCCTTGTATATAAATCCTGCTTGCTTTAGGGATGCGCCAATGTATGCAAGCCCAAGTGGTGGATTAGGCGTATGCATGTTCAGTCCTGAAAAAGTCTTCAGGCCTTGAGGATTGATGAGGACAATCATGTTCGCACTATCATGCAATTGGCGGCATAATGCCGATGGGTTGGAAGAAGAGATACAGAGGGAACCTCAGAATAGGGTGTAGATAAAAGGTGCGATCGCCGACCCTTGAGCAAGAATTAGCAGCCCGCTAAGTAAGACCAGAATCAAGATGACCGGAAGGAGCCAGTACTTCTTGCGTGCCCTCGCGAAGCCCCAGACATCTTTCAGCATCTGCCACATCAGTAGGGTGTCTCCATTTCATTTCGGGAAAGCGGACGGCTTTTCACTTTATAGGTCTTTGCGGCCGCATCGAGGCGCCGTCGCATGGGATCCCAGCCGAACAGGCGCATGACGAGCCCCATGGGCGTGATCATCAGGTAGAAGATGATACCAAGGAGCAGGCGCGTATTGACCCAGCCCAGTGCGTGGCCCAGCCGCATCCAGAGGCGATAAGGGATGCGCAGCGAAAGGGGGGCAAGCAGCCCCCCTGCCACCAGCGCAATGGCCACATACCAGGGCCACGCGGGAAAACGCCAGTTCCACAACCAGGGCAGGAGGGCACCGAAGAACAATGCCACCAGGCCTGCCATGATCAGTGCGAAGTTGCGCAGTTCGGCGCTCTCGAGCTTTTGATTCATCGTCAATCCAGTTCGAACTCTTGCTGCCAAGAGGAATCTGCCTCGAGCACCGGCTGCTCCGATTTCTTGAGCAGGAAATTTTCAATCACCAGGTAGTCCATCTCCGTCCGCATGAAGCAACGATAGGCGTCTTCGGCGGAGCACACGATCGGCTCTCCCCGAACGTTGAACGAGGTGTTGACCAGCACCGGACACCCCGTCAGCGACTCGAATGCAGATATCAGGGCGTGATAGCGGGGGTTGGTTTCCGCGTGCACCGTCTGGATGCGTGCCGAGTAGTCCACATGCGTGACCGTCGGGATTTCTGAACGCGGGACGTTAAGTTTGTCTATGCCGAACAGGGCATCCTGTTCTGATGTCATTGCGAAGCGGTGGGCCGGTACGACCGGGGCGACGAGCAGCATGTACGGGCTTGGCCCATCGAGTTCGAACCAGTCCGCAACCCGCTCGGCAAGAACCGATGGCGCGAACGGCCGGAAGGATTCCCTGTACTTGATCTTCAGGTTCATGGTCGCCTGCATCCGGGGGCTCCGCGGGTCGCCGAGGATCGAGCGCCCGCCGAGGGCGCGGGGACCGAATTCCATCCGCCCCTGCACCCATCCGACCACATTGCCTTCCGCCAGTACTCCAGCCAGTTCGCGGAACAGCGCGGAATCATCGACCCGTCGGTACGACGCCCCGCGCGCCTTCAGGCAGTCCTCGATTTCCCCATCGCCCAGCCGCGGGCCGAGATAACCTCCTCGCATCGAGTCGCCTGCAACCGGTGTCCGCGGTTTGTCGAGATACTCGTGCCAAGCGCTGAGCGCGGCGCCGATTGCCCCGCCGGCATCGCCGGCCGCCGGCTGAATCCAGATATTCTTGAAGGGCCCTTCGCGCAACAATCGGCCGTTGGCCACACAATTCAGCGCGACGCCACCTGCCAGACAGAGGTTTTCCGAGCCAGTCTCGTGGTGGAGACTGCGGCCGAGCCGCAGCACGATTTCCTCGGTTACCTCCTGAACGGAGCGCGCCAGATCCATCTCGCGCTGCGACAGCTTGCCTTCGGGCGGACGCGGCTCGCCTTCGAACAATGCGTGGAAGCGGCCGTTGGTCATGGTCAGCCCGGCGCCATAGTTGAAGTACTTCATGTCGAGGCGAAACGTACCGTCGTCCTTGAGGTCGATCAGCTCACCCAGAATGCGGTCGACGTACCTGGGTTCGCCATACGGCGCCAGCCCCATCAGCTTGTATTCGCCCGAATTGACCTTGAAGCCGCAGTAATAGGTGAAGGCGGAATAGAGCAAACCGAGGGAATGAGGGAAATCGATCTCCCACATGGGCTCCAGGTGGTTTCCCTTGCCGCGCCAGGCCGAGGTCGTCGCCCACTCGCCGACGCCGTCCAGGCACAGGACCGCCGCATCCTCGAACGGGCTGGGGAAAAATGCCGATGCCGCATGCGATTGGTGATGCTGGGTGAACAACAGGGTGGGCACACGCGATCCATTTGCCCCAGCGAGCGAGCGCAACTCCTGGCCGAGCACGGCCTTGAGGCCCAGCTTTTCCTTCAACCAGACCGGCATCGCCTTCATGAACGAACCGATGCCCTGCGGGGCGAATGCCAGGTAGGTCTCGAGCAGGCGCTCGAACTTGATCAATGGCTTGTCGTAGAAGACGACATGGTCGATGTCGCCAAGATCCGCGCCAATTTCCTGGAGGCAATATCGAATCGCATTCGCGGGAAAACGCGCATCGTGCTTCTTGCGCGAGAAGCGCTCTTCCTGTGCGGCCGCAACCAGCTGGCCATCGACGACGAGCGCCGCGGCACTATCGTGGTAATAGGCGGATATGCCAAGTATTTTCATGCGGACGACAAGGGATCGTTGAATTGGCGGGAGGTAGGGGCAAGGCGCTTTGCGTCAGCGCTGCCGGACCTGGGGGGTTGCTCGGCGATGTGCCCGGCGGCGAGCAGCGTGAGGTAATTCTAGTCATTCGAGGAAAAAGATGGACTAATATTAAGCGGGCGCCAATTTCCAGAGCGTCAAGCAGGCACAGCAGCACGGTGACGTTGATGGCAACAATCTTGACTGCGTTCCTTTCATCACTCAACCCTGGATTCCGGAAAGTGTTTCGAGGCTTGAGAGAAGGTCTGAAAGCCGTCTGTCCCAAGAGTGGTCGCGGCAGGCGCGGCGGCGAGCAGCTTCTCCGATCAAGTTGATGCGAACCTTATCGGAGAGCATGCTTCTTGCCTTCTCGACGCAATCATCGACGCATGTATAGGTGGCGATCTCGGTACCCACGTCATAGAGATGGTGCAGGTCGGAATTGTCGTGCGTGAGGTAACAGCTGCCCGACATGGGGGCGTCGAAGTCGCGCAGCTTCAGGGCAAAGAAGTCGTCGCAGTGCCCGATGGTGCCTACCCCCAAGACGATCTTCGATTGGGCAAACAGTTTCGGCACATTCTCATTGGCGATTCGCCCCCCCTCCCAACCGGTACCGTACGCGCTGACGCTCACGCCAGCCTGGCGCAGCGCATTGACGATCCTTTCGCGGATGCCATATCGGACACCGACGAAGCTGACATCGTGAATCTTCGGAAGGTCTGGCATCGGATGAAAGATTTCCGGGTCGCTGGCCTCCGGGAAATACAGCGCGACACCGCCCTCCTTCCGGTACCAACCGACCGCTTCCGGCGCCGCCGTCAGCGTCAAGTCGATGTGCGGGATAAGCGGATAGGTGCCATCCCACATCCCCGCGACTTTGGAGCCCCAGTATTGATGGCGATCATCCATCGCGATGTTGACGACAAAGACGCCGTAGCGGTCGCGCAGCCGGGAGAAACAGGCCGGCTCGATCAGGCAGCCCCACGTCTGTGCAATCAGCAGTTGCGGAACCCATCCCTCGCTTGCATTGTCGGCAAACAGTTGTTCGAGCCGCAGGGTATTCCGTTCCCGTCGCTGCTGATAGGGTGCGGGGTCGTTCTGTCCCCAGCTACCGTCCTCGCGAACGAAGCAGCGGACGTCGCCGAGCCGCTCCAATGCCTGCAGAAATCCGCTCTTGTCCTGCTGTTCGTCGGTCCCGACGAAGAAGATTCGGAGATCCCGACCCTTGGGCGATCGTGACAGTACCTGGGCGCGAGCGCGCCAGGCGTCGCTGATCGGTGCTTCGTCCAGTGCTGAATAGTGGGCAACGGTGCGCCGATAGCGGGAAACGGCCTGGCGTGCCTTGAGTCGGCTATTGATCTCGCGTGCAGCATCGAACTGCTTGAGCCAAGCCTTGATCATTGCGGTGACGCCGACGTTCGCAGGCCGAGCGCTGACACAGTCCGAACTCTCAGCCAGCAACGATCTGCTGCACCCGCGCAGGGGGCACGAAAAGAATATCCTTAAATCTTGCGTTTGCAGACGCCAAATCGGAACTCCAACGTTCAAGGCTTCCACAGCCCTCCGACACGAAAACCTGATACTCCATCTCGAGCAGGCGGCCGCCTGCCTGAAGTGCGGCATCCGACCCGGTTTCCATGATGACCGCGGGCGCGTAAGTGCGCAGGGTGTGCTCGGCACCGAGAATCACCTCGGCCTCGAAATTCTCGGCGTCAATTTTCATCAGACCAGGCGCGAGCTTGTTCTGCCTTACATAATCGTCAACCGAGGTAAGGCCGACGGTGACCTTGCGTGGACTTACCCCAGGTGGCAACTCGGTGAGTCGCGACTCCTTCGCAAGGCTGTTCCACGCGCAGTACTTGAGGCCATGGTCGCTCAGCTCGGCCTCACCACACTCGCGACCCAATGCCAGATTCGCAGCGACAATATTCGGATAGGGGCTGACGTTGTCCTTCAACAGTCCGTAGGTCGAAGGGGTCGGTTCGAAGGCAATGACCCTTCCGGACGGGCCCGCCAGTTCGGAGAACAGCAGGGTGAAATAGCCGAAATGCGCACCTATATCGAGGACCGTGTCGCCGGGCCTGACAGCCGTTACCGCAAGCCAGCTCACGACGTCATCAAAAAGGCCGTAGGTGTAGATCTGTTCCGAAACGACCTCCGGCAAAACCACGTTCATTCGCCGGCCAAAGAAGAGTTCGGCCGGAACCACACGCCCTTCGCCATGTCGCGCCCACCAGCGTGTCAAAAACCGATGTAATCCGGGGTCTAGAATTTTCATTGTCGGGGGGCGATGCAAGCGCTCCACGGCTTTCTTGAGTGCAGTGTCGATCATGCGTCGCCCTTGATGAACTCGAACAGCCCCAGCCCATAGTCCGATCCGACGCCGGCGTCACTTGGAAGTGCTTCGTTCGGGTCAGCGTCGAAAACGATCAGTCCTGCGGGATCCACCCTCGAGAATGTCGCCAAGCGGAGCCCTGCGAACATGGAAAGAATCTGAGGCACATCGAATATTCGCTGCCCGTTGAATTGCACACGAGGACGACCCAACGGAACCGAAATGTAGGCATGCCCACCAGGAGCCAAAACGCGAACGACCTCTCTGGCCGCCTTCAACGATCCTTTCGGATCAACCGGGTCACCATACCGCCCCAGGCCTATATGTTCAATGACATGCAGACTAGAAAGAGACTCTACGGACGCATCAGGGAATGGCATGAACAAAATAGAACCATTCAGCCCTTCGTAGTTCGGGATCGTCAGTTCGAGGGGGCGGATATCGACGAATGTCACCGGCACCACTGCCGTCAGCATGCCGACAAAATTAACGTCCGACCCAATATCGACATGCCGCAGGGGGCCGGCTTGGAAAATCTTCCTAATTGCCCAGACAGCCTGATGGAAGTAGTGGGCATCAATCGAGGACTTGGCCCGTTTGTCGAACAAACACGGGTAGAAATCGAGCACGTTCGCTTGCCCGCCCAGCGAGCGAAAGCGGCGCCAATCGCTAAACAAGCGCAAATACCCCATCAGGGCAGCAAAGGGCGCGAAGCTTCCGAACGGCGCCTTCGCCCGGAATAGAAAGAGCGCCAAGCGTTTGAGCACTGGGCGCGTCGTCAGAATATCTCGAATGCTCATCAGGCCGCCTTTCCAGGACCGAGTCTCTGCGCCAGCGCCCAGACACTATGAACATCAAGTGCGGTAGCCGCATTCCGCCATTGCCTCATAACGGCTTGCTCGCGCGATTTAAGTGCGCCTGCTAGTCCAGTCGCCACCCAATCAGCATCGAGAATTGCTGCCACGACCTTGCTAAGCAGTGCGATCGGTGCGGAGTACTCAATGCCACACAGCTTTACCAAGTCGTCAAGAATCTCCTTGCGATGGGCTGGCTTCTGGACTGCCTCTCTGGCAATCAAACCGAAAAACCTTCTCCAAGCAATACTGCGGCTCCGTCGCAAGCTGTAGATTTCGCGAATCTTCTCCAGATACTCATACAGATGGAGGCCAATGCTGTGATGGCTGATTTTTGGTATCAGATCTTCCGGCATATCGACCATAAATCGCCGCCCAATTTCGCTATTCATCGCATAATTAACGCCAGTACTACTGGCGCCTTGCCCACCAATCGTCAGACAGTCGTCAATGATTCCAAAGGTGTCCAAGGAGGCGGCGAGGGCAAGATCGGAATACACATCCGGCGCGACTCGAAGAAAGATTCGTCCGCCCTGTGCGTTGCGAATCCTCTCCACCGCCGACTTACGCACGAATCCATGGTAAAGAAAAGGCAGGCGTCCATACCACTCGGTAAATCTGGCCACATTATCCAAAAGCGGTTTGGTGCGATGGATGGCCAGTTTCCCAGCCCCACGACTTACTGAAAATCGGTTCTGGTACTCTTTAACCGGATAGTCAGGCCAATAATATTGTCCGGGGCGATGCGTGATGCATTCAAGCTGGGGCTCACGAGCAAATGCTGCTGCGGCTGCCTGAATAGCGTGGGGCATCAGCGAATCATCGTCGCCGATGATTGAAACGACATCAGCCTCAGAGTGCCTCAAGGCAAAATCCCAATGCACTGGCATGGGCAAGGTATGTGCAGTTTCCACATATCTGATGCGCTTGTCAGAAAACGATGCGACCAGATCCCTCACTTCGGAACTAGCCCCGTTGTTCGAGACCAATATAGAAACCGCTTTGTAGTCCTGAGCGAGGCAACTTCTCAATGCATCAGCCAAATAGCGCTCACGGCCTCCCAGGGTCGGGATGATGATTTCAAACGAAATTGGCAATGTGGTACCCATTCGATAGGAGAGTCATACATGGAAGGCTAAGCAGCGCATATGCGGCCACGCAAGTTCGCAAGAGTTTCCCGGCCGAGCGGTGTGGCAACGACGACAAGCAATTGCGCTGTCAGCCAAGCAGCGCCGACAGCCAATACCAACCCGATCCTGCTTTCGATATTGCTAACCAACTGATAAAACAGCGGCATTATCGCTATAGCAGCGAGCAACGGATAAAAGACATCCACCCGATACCACGTCCATTTTTCAGCAGGCAATAGTCGCCTGTGCAGAAAATGCATACCAATGACAACGTAGCAGAAGTTCAATGCGACAAAAACAGAGGCCGCACCAACGGCACCAAAGCGATTGGCGCTGAACACCATGGCGGGAACAATCACGACTACCGCGATCAGGTTCGCTAGCACCGCAAACCTTGTCCAACCATGTGCCAAGGTCAGCAGGTAGGGCGGAAGCATCAGTGCGTTGAGCATCACCCCAATCGAAAGAATCGAAGCAAGTGTCGAAACGGTCCCTAGTCCGCCATCGAGATCGCCGCCCCACACAAACAAAATCTGTGGTGAAAAAATTGCCAATGTGCAGGCTGAAGGAATAACCAGAATGCCCATCAATTGGCAGGCCTTGTGATAGGTGCTGGTCAGGGCCGCCTGGTCGCCGGCGACGTGCAAACTCGTCAAGCGCGGAAAGATTGCGTTACTTACCGGCCCGACCACCACTGAAAGGATGGAGACCACGGTCCAGGCGAGCATGTACTGCCCGAATTCGCTCAAGGGTAACATCTTGGTCAACACAAGTTTGTCCAGTTGCGTCAGCGCCAAAGCAAGGAGGGAGGTGGCCGTGATGCCTGCGGCGAACCGCCAAACCGAGCGTAGGGCGTCGGGACTGAACCTGGGTCGTGATGGCGGCGATGGCAGCACGGCCACGAGTTTGGCGCGCAAGACAAGAGACTCGATCATGCTCACCAGAAGAAAAAATGTCATGTAGCCCTCGATCGTCGGCGAAACCCATGCCAGCACGCCGAGCACACCGACATTGCGAAGCGTGACGAACACGCTGGCGTAGCTGCTGAGCCACACCTGGAGTTCCATACCCATCAATCCACCGCGGTACAGCCCAGATAGCCAGCGAGTCGCGACCACGGCTGCGATGAGAGCGAGTGCCTGACTCGCAGTTTCCAGCGGCAACGCCTCCAATTTTATCCAATGGCTCGCAAGCCACCCAGAGGCGGCCCAGAGCACCATACAGATTGCTCCGGCAATACCTCCCGCCAGCCACTCGAAAGAGCGCAACAAGTTATGAACGTCCTGAACATCAGCGCCCCCGGCACGCAGCCTTGCGACTTGCCTGTTAATGGTGGGGGCCAAGCCAAAGTCGAGCGCGGTACTCCAGGCCTGAAGGGCGGCGAGAACGCCAATCAGGCCATAGGACTCCATGCCAAGATACTTGATGTACAGCGGCACGAAAGCGATTCCGATGCCCGCGGCCCATACAGACGCCAGGAAGTTGGCGGAGATGTTGCGTTTAAGCATCGTTTGAGATCGTCATGAAATTGACGTTCTTCGCCAGCCGAACTGGTACTGCCTTAAAAGTCGGCGCTGGCGGGACGGCGCGGGGATGCTCACGGTGCACAGTTGTTAACCGCGAACTCAGTAGCGCCGGGATTGGGCGCAGCCTCGGTCTTGTTGGCGACACCGAGTCTGGAAAGAATCTTCGTTGCGAGTGATTTCATTTCCGATAGACAACTCCTTACTTGTTTCTTCATGGCGCTCAATGGGGGTTCTATAAAGCCACGTGCCCCGGTAATCCGAATCAGCGCCATGGTCAGGGGCTCCCCGCTAAGCCAGAAATAGCATTCAGAGCTTTCAGCTTCAGGATCTTGCGGTATTCATGTGCCTTTTTCACGAAAGATGCTGACGTAAATCTTGTCGGTATAGACAGCGTATTTGAAATTCCCCATAGCCACGCAATCGCGCAAGGCATCGGTGAATTGCTTGCGGTAGTCCTCCCCCATGAAAGCGGAGTGCAGGAAATCCCCGTCTCGCTGGTTGATGTACTTGGTGCCCCCGCCAGTACGCTGATTGATCGTGTCGATAACGATGTCGAGAATGGCCTGCTGCCGCAGCTTGGCTCGCTCACTTTCCGAGACCAGCATGGCCAGATTCAAAAACGAGCGGAAATCGAACACCCCCAAGGCGGTTGTTTTGGTAACGAAATCCGTTTCGTTACCAGCCATGTCACATAGCAACAACTTCAGCTCTTTCAGACGCTTACCGCGCAACACCTCATAGCCGTTTTGACGCAGTTCCTCGCCGAATCTCTCAATGTAATTGTCGATAGTGCGGGGCGTCACCTCAAAAAATTCTGCCACCTGCTCCTTGAGCACCACCGTCTTGCCCTCGAACGGAATACCCTGAATACCCGCTGCTTTCTCGATCTCGACCAGCGCATAGGGGTTGTTGAGGATGTTTTGCCGATCGATGACCGAGTTGGTCAAAGCCTTATCCATGATGTCCCCACAGTCTGTATGCGTCATCTGACTCGTTTGGGCAATGCGCACATGTAATCCAGGCGGATGGCCGGTTCGGCCCGGCCTTGGGGGAGGGCTTCACCCCACCCGCCTCAAATATCCATCCGGCGCAACGGTGATCAGCAGTTTGTCTTGAATGGTTCTGTCGATCTCGAACTCGGCATGGTCTTGGAGGTATTTCCATACTGCAGTTTTAGGATTGTCGCCAGGACCCCACGGCCTATTGAAAGCCAATTCCGCAGGAAGGTCTTCAACCACAGTATCGAACACGACGCAGTAACTGCCGGGGGTCACAAGCGATGCATATGCCTTGAGTTCTTCGTAGACGTGCTCATGGGTATGATTGCTGTCGAGGCAAACCATGATTCGCTTGTAAGCAGAGGCGGCAGCCTTTACCTCTGCAACAATCTCCGGTGCAATGCTCGACCCCTGAATCATTTGAATGCGGGAAGACATCGGGTGGGCCTCGATAGCGGCACGGTTATGCGGCCTGATATCGATGTCAACACCGATGACCTTACGCTGCGGTTTACGGGGATCGAAAGTTTTACCGGATTCAATCGCATCGCACATATCAAGCAGAGCCAGCATTGATGCGCTAAAGATCAGTGATCCACCGTGTGCTATGCCCGTTTCGATGATGAGATCGGGCTTTATCTGCCAGATCAGTTCCTGCATTGCAGCCATGTCTTGGGGATACTGAATAATGGGCCGCCCAAGCCAGGAAAAATTGTAGGAGTACTTCGCCGTGATGGATGTACGCATGAACGCTGCCGTACTCGCCCTCAGGGCTTCATCTTTCGCATTGGCGGAAACCCGTTCCGCGACTTCCTTATCGAACTCACTCATGGTCGACACTCACATATCGGTAGGCGTTATTGGACATTTGTTTGATCTCTTCCAGGTAGTTTGAATTCATGACATAGATTGGGGCACCTGCCGGCAGTCTAGCCAAACCCTCTGCCGGGGAGCAGACCCTGATGCCGGTCGCGGGTAGATATTTGCCCTGCTTGGCTGGGTTGATGTCGATGACAATCTCGATAAGCTTCCCGAGACGCGACTTGAGCAGGGTGAAAATCACACCCTTGGATGCGCCGCCCCACACTGCTGCTGCTTCGTGCATTTGGTCATCATCGATACTGCGCAGGAAGTCATCGGGAAACGCCGTCTCATCGCCGTTGTCGATGCGGGGAGTTTTCAGGCTGGATAGATCGGCAACGACATAGAGGTATTGCCCACCGAAAAGTCGCCCGCTCTCGATGACACGATCAAACATCCGTTCGAAATCGATCTGACGGAAATAATTGACATGTTCGTAGAACACATCGAACCAGGCGCGATGTTCACATATCCAGTCGAAGCAAGGCACTTCAATATAGATCAAACCGGAGCCGGCATTCGCCATTCGTAATTGTTCAAGGAATTGCACTGGATGCTGAACATGCTCCAGCACGTGGCGAAGAATCAAGCCTTGCGCCGTAATGCCTACGCCCGATTCGAAATAATGCCGTTTGACACGGGCGTTGGTCCCTTCGTAGGTAGGATCAAAACCCGTGATGTCGAATCCCTTTTCCGACAAGACTTCCAAAAAGTACCCCTTGCCGCACCCGATCTCAACCAGGCCGATGCGCCCCATGGTTCGCTCGACGATTTTGACGACTTCGTCAAGATGCTGGCGAAACTGCGAACTCACGGCCTGTTCGTTCTGGTAACGAGCGTCATACGCCATCAATTCCGGATGAAAATCGGCGTTGTAGATGAGTCCTGTCTCCAGATCCTGGATGAGGCGCACGTCACCGCGCGGGCATTCGCAGGCCTCCTTGGCAGTTTCGTACATGCGGTTCTGAAAGATCGGCAACTGCTCGATCCGATAAAGCTCACGAACACTATGCATCTCAACTCCCCTGAATCGCTGCAATGTCAGCCAATGCATACAAGGGCTGCCATCCAAGCGCCTTCAGTTTCGTGTTGTCGCCGATCAACATTTCCGGTTCGCCGGGACGCTCGGTCGACAAGCCCAAAACCACATCGGGGTCGCAGTTCAGCGAACTGGCTATCAGGCGTACCAGATCGGCAATCTGGGTCGGTCTCCCCGACGAAATGTTATGGTTCCCGGTAGCATTCGAGAGAAGCAACCTGACAAATCCTGAGGCCACATCTGCCACATGCAGGAAGTCGCGGTAGGACGATGCATTCACGCCGAAGGGCTGGCGCTTTCCCTGAAAAACATCGAACAGGGCGGGTACCAGGCGCCGAGTGTCTTCGCCTTTGCCATAGGGCAAGAAAACCCTCCCCCACACAAACGGTACCTTGTGATCTCGACAAACTGCCGCGACAACGCGACGGGTTGCGTCCTTGGTCACGCCATACAGGGTAGCTGGTATCAGTGGCGTAATATCTTCACGGCAGTATCCGTAAGACCAGTCGTATTCAGCACAACTGCCCGCTGCAACGATCTTTTGCCCGCCCGCGGCGCAAAAGGCCTCGGCCAGACGGACGGACGAATTCAACCAGCGCATGTTCAATGGCGACGTCCAGTACGCACCGTGCTCGGCATACCAGGCCAGATGCATTAGGTGGGTTGCCTGTGCATGCTTTACGACTGACGCGCAATCTTCCTCATGCAGTAGGTTTGTTTGGATGAACTGTCCATGGAATTCGGCCGGGTGCGACCGTCCGACAACGGCAACCTCGATTTGCTGGTCCATCAGTTGGCCGAGTACATATCGTCCCAGAAAGCCTGTCGCCCCGGTTAAAAGAACTTTCATGGCATTAATAGTCGGCGCTGGCGGGACGGCGCCTAATCGAGAACCCGCAGAGACGGCCCGGCCACCACGAACTTCCCCCCCCACTCAGCGGCGGCTGCATTCTGCTGGCGGACTTCGGACGCTATGTTCCACGGCAGGATGACGATGTAGTCCGGGCGACGCTCCTGTAGTGCTGCAGGCGGCAGGATTGGAATGTGGCTGCCTGGAAGATACTTGCCTTGTTTCGACGGCGCAGCATCACAAACATACGGTAACAGGTCCGGCTTGATCCCGGCGAAATTGAGCAGGGTATTGCCTTTGGCGGCTGCGCCGTAAGCGGCGACCGATTTACCGGCTCGTCGCTGTTCGACAAGAAAGGCAAGCAGATCGTCCTTGATCTTTTCGGCACGTCGTTGGAACTGCCGGTAGGTGGCAAGTTCGTGCAGTCCTGCCACCTGCTCAGCACGGACAAGCTCTGATACAGCGTTTCCATCCGGACGCGGATCATTGTGGTGACAGCTGAATACGCGCAGGCTTCCGCCATGTGTTGGTAACTCTTCTACATCGAAGACACGCAATCCCGCATGCTCGAATATCCGGCAAACTGTCCCGAGCGAGAGGTACGAGAAATGTTCGTGGTATGCCGTATCGAACTGCGCTCCCTCAATCATTTTCAGCAGATGGGGAAACTCCAGGGTAATGGTGCCGCCGGATTTCAATACCGCCTTGAGCCCGGCAGTGAAGTCGTTGATATCCGGCACATGGGCATAGACATTGTTGCCCAGGATCAGATCGGCCTGCCGGCCTTGTGATGCAAGAGTGCGGGCGAGCCTCTCACCAAAGAACTCGCGCAATACCGGGATGTGAAGCGCTTCGGCAGCCGCTGCGGTGCTGGCAGTAGGCTCGATACCCAGACAGGGAATACCGGTGGCCACAAAATTCTTCAGCAGATAGCCATCATTGGAGGCAACCTCGATGACAAAGCTGTTCTCGTCTAACGCAAGGCGCTGGCGCATGGCGTCAACGTAGTGCTTCGCATGTTCAAGCCAGGTGATGGATGTCGAAGAAAAATACGCATAGTCGTGGCTGAACAGTTCTGCCGCACCGGCATAGTCTTCTGTTTGCACCAGCCAGCACACGTCGCAAACGTAGAGCTTGAGAGGGAAATAGGTTTCCGGCGCGCGCAGGTCTGCGGCGGATAAATAGGCGTTCGACGGCGGGGCAAAGCCGAGGTCGAGAAAAACGTTGGTGAGTGGTGCGTTGCAATGACGGCAACTCATGCTTCAACTCCCTGAAAATCGTCGTCAATCCGGGGGTGTTCTGTATCCCGGTGCGAAAGACCGGTAATTGGGAGGGGCCAGTGGATGGCCAGACGCGGATCCTGGACATGGAGGCCCCCTTCGGCCTCCTGACAGTAAGCAGCTGTATGGAAATAGAGCATTTCGCACTCGTCTGCCAGCGCCTGAAAACCGTGGGCAAAGCCTTCGGGAATGGCGAAGGTACGCTGGTTATCCCCGCTCAGCACTTCGGCATGCCAATGCAGAAATGTGGGTGAGCCACTGCGCAAATCCACGGCGACATCGAACACCTCGCCACGCAGGCACTGGACAAACTTCATCTCTGCATGCGGCAGATACTGGAAATGCAGGCCACGAACCGTGCCTCGCCCCATTGTCAGCGTGTGATTGATCTGCTCGATACGTCTGCCGGAAACGAGAGGCTGAAGTTCATCCATGCAGAACAGTCGCTCGAGATAGCCGCGACTATCGCCAATCGGCTTGCGCTGCAGGATGTGCAGGCCGGCAATCGGTGTAGCAAGGATATCCAGGCGGGTACTCAACGCCCGGCCTCTTCGGCTGAATATGCTTCAATCTGATCCAGACAAAAGTTTGCCATCGCGCCACCCGCTTTCCAGGCCAGGTGCCAGTCCAGCGTGGCTGCCAACGCACGTTCCAGATCCCAGCGAGGGCGCCAGCCTAGCCGTGCATGAGCTTTCGCACTATCCAGCCGCAAGGTGTTTGCCTCATGCGGCTGTGGTGCGCTGTCGCAATGCCAGGTTGCGCCCGGTACTCGGGAACAGAGCATTTCGACAATCCATTGCACCGGGCGTGCATCGGCCTCATCCGGGCCGAAATTCCAGGCTTCGGCGAACACCGCGCCCTCGGTACAGAGTTTTTCCGCCAGGATCAGGTATCCGGTAAGAGGTTCGAGCACGTGCTGCCAAGGGCGTATGGCTCCGGGAGAGCGCACCACCAACGGCCTGCCTGCATCCATTGCACGCAGGAAATCTGGCAGGAGTCGATCCGCTGCCCAATCGCCGCCGCCGATAACATTGCCCGCACGAGCACTTGCGATCTGCACCCCGGCAGCATCGAGAAAGGAGCGGCGCCAGGCTGCAGTGACAATTTCCGCACAAGCCTTACTGCTCGAGTAGGGGTCATGACCGCCAAGCGCTTCATTTTCGCGGTAGGGCCAGATCCATTCGCGGTTCTCGTAGCACTTGTCGGTAGTAACGTTGACGACAGCGCGTACGCTAGGTGTTGCGCGCGCAGCCTCTAACAGATGCACCGTACCCATGACGTTGGTGGCATAGGTTTCCACCGGTGCAGCATAGGAATGGCGAACCAAGGGCTGGGCCGCGAGATGGAATACAACTTCGGGCCGGGCACGCTGCATCGTCTGCGCAAGGGCGCCGGCATCGCGGATGTCGGCGATCGTGCTGGACGCCATACCTTCCGCGACACGCGCCACCTCGAACAGGTTCGGCTGCGTAGGTGGCTCCAACGCGTAGCCATGGACTTCGGCGCCCATGTTTTGCAGCCACAAACTCAGCCAGCCGCCCTTGAAACCTGTGTGGCCGGTAAGAAAGACGCGGCGACCATGCCAGAAGGAGGTCGTCACTCCCATTTCTTCCACGGCGCCCGCCCTGTTTGCCAAAGGTCTTCCAGATGGTTCTTATCGCGCAGAGTATCCATCGGCTGCCAGAAGCCGGTATGCTCAAAGGCCATAAGCTCGCCCTCTGCCGCGAGGCGTGTCAGCGGTTCGCCCTCCCAACTCGATTGATCGCTCTCGATATAGTCAAGGCAGGCTGGCGCCAGCACGAAGAAGCCCCCATTAATCCAGCCGCCGTCCCCCTTTGGTTTCTCAGCAAAGCCTCTCACGCAATGACCGTCCATCTCCAGGGCACCATACCGCCCTGGAGGCTGTACCGCTGTGACTGTCGCCTTGCGACCGTGGCTGCGATGGTAGTCGAGCAGGGCGGAAACGTCGACATTTGACAGACCATCGCCATATGTGAAGCAGAACGCCTCCTCGTTGCGGAGGTAGGCGCCAACCCGGCCGAGGCGCCCGCCGGTCATTGTGTCATCGCCAGTGTCGATCAGAGTAACGCGCCACGGCTCCGCCTTGCGTTGGTGAACCTGCATTTCGTTGTTTTCCATGTCGAAGGTGACATCCGACATGTGCAGGAAGTAGTTGGCGAAGTATTCCTTGATCAGGTAGCCCTTGTAGCCGCAGCAGATCACAAAGTCATGGATGCCGTGGGCGGAATAGAGCTTCATGATGTGCCAAAGAATCGGCCGCCCGCCGATCTCGATCATGGGCTTGGGTTTGAGGTGGGTTTCCTCGGAGATTCTTGTACCGAGACCACCGGCGAGGATGACGGCTTTCATGGCAATTCCTCAGAGCCGCCAGCGTTGGTGGCCAACCGAATCAGCCACAGCGGCCTTGACGTCGATCACCACGCCTTGCGGTTGGAGGCAAGACAGCAGTTGGGCCGCTGGCATGTCGCGATAGTGGCGATGCACGACTGCAACGACCAGAGCATCCGCCTCCTGAGGCAGCGAACTCCAGGACATGAGTTGGATACCGTATTCATGAATGGCCTCGGCCGGGTCGGCCATGGGGTCGTGAACAGCCACTTGGCAACCATAGTCCTGCAATTCGCGGATGACATCGATGACTTTGCTGTTGCGCAGGTCAGAGCAGTCTTCCTTGAACGTCAGCCCGAGAACATTGACCTTCGCGCCCTTGACGTTGGTGCCCTGCTGGATCATCAGCTTAACCGTCTTCTCGGCGATGAACTTGCCCATGCCATCGTTAATGCGGCGACCAGCGAGAATCACTTGCGGATGGTAGCCGAGCATATCGGCCTTATGGGTCAAGTAGTAGGGGTCGACGCCGATGCAGTGGCCGCCGACCAAGCCGGGTTTGAACTTGAGGAAGTTCCACTTGGTTCCGGCGGCTTCTAACACTTCTGTGGTATCGATGCCGAGCTTGTCGAAAATCAGGGCGAGTTCGTTCATCAACGCGATGTTGAGGTCGCGCTGGGTGTTCTCGATCACCTTGGCGGCTTCGGCGACCTTGATGCTCGATGCCCGATGGACGCCGGCAGTAACGACCGATTCATAAAGCTGCGCCACCCGCTCAAGCGTATCGGCATCGTCGCCAGAAACAACCTTGAGGATTTTTGTGAGGGTGTGTTCCTTGTCGCCGGGATTGATGCGCTCGGGAGAGTAGCCGATATGGAAATCCTGCTGCCACTTCATGCCGGAGTGCTTTTCGAGGACGGGGATGCAGATCTCTTCGGTGGCGCCCGGGTACACGGTGGACTCGTAGATGACGATCGCCCCGCGCTTCAGGTGCTTGCCGACGGTGGTGCTGGAGGAGACCAGGGGGCTGAAGTCGGGCTGATGGGCCTCATCCACAGGCGTAGGAACGGCGACGACGATAAAGTCGGCGCTGGCGATACGGGTCGGGTCGGTGGTGCATTCGAGCTTGCTGGCGGCGCGCAGTTCGTCACCGGCGACTTCGCCGGTGGGGTCGTTGAACTTGCGATAGGCAGCGACCTTGGCTTCGGAAAGATCGTAGCCGATGGTCTTGAATTTCTTGCCGAATTCGACGGCAAGCGGCAGGCCTACGTAGCCGAGGCCGACGACGGCGATGGTTGGGTCGATGGTCATGGTCTGTGTTGAACTGTTTCCTGACTCAAGGTGTTCCGGCAAATTCTCGCACGACCCGGAATCCTTCGCGTTCGGCGGCGGTTGCCAAGCCGTTATCCAGGCAGATGAACTGCCAGGCCCGTGGTTGATGCTCACAGGCAACCAGGGCGGCGGCAAGCTGCAGCCCATCCGCCGCGCACAGTGGGTGGGCACGCAGCAGGCGGGAGGCTACCTGCCGAACAACATCGACGGGCTGGACTTCATGCCACGCAAGCTGCAAGGACTCCAGTTGTCGAATGGCTTGACTGGCCGACGTAGCATCCATCTGTCCTTCGCGCTCGAGACGAGCCAGGGCAGACGCACATTCGACGGGGGTTCCCCACCAGGCAACCATCTCGGGCTGTTGCTCGTAGAAGACCTGCATTCCTGTGGTGGTGGACTCGACAACCAGCAGGGGCAGAATTGCCGAACTGTCCCAGTAGTTCACCGTCTGCCCTGGCGTTCATCGATCAGGCGGTCGAGCGCACTGGTTCCCTGGCCAAGGACGACCGGAGGAGTGAGTTCGCACCGTCCGCCCGACCCGCGACGCAGCAGTCCCTTGCGCTCGAGCTGCGTAACCCAACTCTGGCTGCCGCCACCCTCCCCTTCATAAGTCATCGCGGTAATTTTCGCAACAGGCCGATCATGGTCGGTAATGACCAAAACCTCGCCCTGGCGTACCTGCTCAAGCAGGGCGCTCAATTGGTTCTTGGTTTGGGACACGGAGGCCAGTTTCATATGGCCATAATAGCCATTATGCAAGACAAGTCAATTGGGTTGTTTATTTGCACCTAGTCAGAAAGGCTCGCGCACGCGCAGGAAACGGGCAAAGCGGGGAATGCCATGGCGCGTCAGTTCGCGATAGCGATAGGTGACCTGCGTACCGATGGGCGGCGGGTTGCGCCGTTGGGCGTCGGTGAACCCGCTGCCGAGCGCGAAACGGCGGCCGTCCGGCATTTCGACCCGCAGGGCACCGAGGCTGCCGGCATGTTTGCCCTTGCCGGGCAGGTGGGCGACGACGCGGGCTTCGGCATCCAGCCACGGCGTGACCTTGAGCAAAGCGGCGGAACGGCCGGTTTCGTAGAGGGCGTCGGCACGATGCAGCATCAGGCCTTCGCCGCCGCCACGGACGACTTCGTCGAGCTTGCGTTTCAGGGCTTTGGCGTCGGCAACGCGGAATTGCTCGATTGCCTGCAGCCACGGCGCTCGCGTAGTCACAACGAGCGCTCGCAGTTGCGTCAGTCTTTCGGTGAAGGTGCCGTGCGCCTCAGGCAGTTCAAAAACCATGTAGCGCAGCTTGCGCCACTCGGCATCGTCGGGCGTGTCGCGCCGGACGATACCGGACAGGCGTTCGAAGGTGCCGCGGCCAAGCCAGAGTTCTCCGTCGAGCGGGTGGGCCGGCAGCGCAGCGGTGAACCAGGCTGGCGCCTGGATGACGTTTCCGCTGCGAAAGCGCAATTGCTTGCCATCCCAGTAGGCGCGGACACCGTCGAGCTTTTCGCTGGCCCAGTAGTGCGAAACGTCGATACCGCCTTGATAGCGTTCGGCCAGCAGCAGGGGTGGCTCGCTCGTTGTCGCCGTCGCGCTGACGGCGAACGACCACAGCAGCAGGCCGATGACGAGCCAGCGCAGGCCGCCGGCGGCGCGGGCGATCACGCCTTGAAGTAGTCGCGATACCAGGCGACGAAGCGGCGCACGCCCTCTTCGACCGGCGTCGCAGGAGCGAAGCCGGTATGTGCGCGCAGTTCGTCGGTATCGGCGAAGCTGGCCGGCACGTCGCCGGCCTGCAGCGGCAGGAAGTTCTTCTTCGCTTCCTTGCCCAGCGCCTTTTCCAGTGCCCCGATATAGTCCATCAGCCCGACCGGGTCGTGGTTGCCGATGTTGAAGACGCGGTAGGGCGCCCAGCTGGTGCCGGGATCGGGCGTGTCGGCGATGAAAGACGGGTTCGCCGTGGCGGGTCGGTCGATGACGCGCACCGTGCCTTCGGCGATGTCGTCGATGTAGGTGAAGTCGCGGCGCATCTTGCCGTGGTTGAAGACATCGATCGGGCGGTCTTCGAGGATGGCCTTGGCGAAAAGGAACAGGGCCATGTCGGGCCGGCCCCAGGGGCCGTAGACGGTGAAAAAGCGCAGGCCGGTAGTCGGCAGGTTGAACAGGTGGCTGTAGGTATGGGCCATCAGCTCGTTGGCCTTCTTGGTCGCGGCATAGAGGCTGACGGGATGGTCGATGTTGTCGTGCTCGGAAAACGGCATCTTGGTGTTGCCGCCGTAGACACTCGAACTGCTGGCATAGACCAGGTGCTCGACGCCGTTGTGGCGGCAGCCTTCGAGCACATTGACGAAGCCGACCACATTGCTGTCGATGTAGGCGTGGGGATTTTCCAGCGAATAGCGCACGCCGGCCTGGGCCGCGAGGTTGAGCACCCGCTGCGGCTTTTCCTTTTCGAACACGGCGGCCATGCCGGGGCGGTCGGCGATGTCGAGCAGGACATGCTTGAAGCCGGGGAACTTGGCCAGGCGCGCCAGGCGGGCCTTCTTGAGATTGACGTCGTAGTAGTCGTTGAGGTTGTCGATGCCGACGACCTCGTCGCCACGGGCGAGGAGGATCTGGGCGACATGCATACCGATGAAGCCGGCACAGCCAGTAATCAATACTTTCATAATCTTGTGCCGGTTTCAGAGAAGGCTAATGCGAGCGGAGCGAACGTTACGCCGGAACTAAACCCGGCGGCGCCGGTGATGAGTATCTTCATGATGTGGTCGTGAATATCAGACGTGCTCAGGTTTCAGGCAGGTTTCGTAAAGCCGGGCTGGGGAAAGCTCGAGACCATTAGGCCAGCAAACTGCGCCCATATCGATGAATGCACGACGGAAAAATTCCTCTTGCCGCAACGCGTCCAGCAACGGCCCTTTTCGTTGGAGTAACGCACGGCCATCGAATACGCCTTCCTTGCCATCGGAAAAATGCAATGCCAAGTTAAATTCACCTATGTAACTAACGCTTAGCACCTTAATCATCCTGATCGGCTCCCGGAATCCGCTCGAGGGGTTCAAACTGTTGCGCATGCTTCCAGTTTGCCATCAACTCGTCCTGATGGCGCAGGCACCACTCCTTGACGATGGCGGCCGCCTTTTTGGGTAATTGGCCTTTCGTTATTTCACCCGAACGAATATCGATCAACGCCTCGAAGCCTTGATACTCGACATGCACATGTGGTGGCGGATGGTCATCGTGCCACATGCGCACGATGATGCCAAAGAAGACAGAAAGGATGGGCATAGCCTACTCGTGATAGTCCATGGTCTTGAATCCATGCTTCTTGACCAGTTCGTCGCGCTCGGCGGCCTTGAGGTCTTCTCGGACCATCTCGGCGACGAGTTCGGCGAAGGTGGTCTTGGGCGTCCAGCCGAGCTTCTCTTTCGCTTTGGTCGGGTCGCCGAGCAGGGTTTCGACTTCGGTGGGGCGGAAGTAGCGTGGATCGACCTGGACGATGCACTTGCCCGATGCGTCGTAGCCCTTCTCGTCGACGCCCTCGCCTTTCCAGGTGACCTGTATGCCGAGTTCCTTCGCGGCGGCATCGACGAAGTCGCGCACGCTGTATTGCACGCCGCTGGCGATGACGAAGTCTTCGGGCTTGTCCTGCTGCAGCATGAGCCACTGCATTTCGACGTAGTCCCGGGCGTGGCCCCAGTCGCGCTTGGCATCCATGTTGCCGAGATAGAGGCAGTCCTGCAGGCCGAGCTTGATCCTGGCCAGGGCTCTTGTGATCTTGCGGGTGACGAAGGTTTCACCGCGGACGGGGCTTTCGTGGTTGAAGAGGATGCCGTTGCAGGCGTACATGCCGTAGGCTTCGCGGTAGTTGACGGTGATCCAGTAGGCGTAGAGCTTGGCCACCGCGTAGGGGCTGCGGGGGTAGAAGGGGGTGGTTTCCTTCTGGGGGGTTTCCTGGACGAGGCCGTAGAGTTCGGAGGTGCTGGCTTGGTAGAAGCGGGTTTTCATTTCGAGGCCGAGGATGCGGATGGCTTCGAGGATGCGCAGGGCGCCGAGGGCGTCGGAGTTGGCGGTGTATTCGGGTTCTTCGAAGCTGACGGCGACGTGGCTCTGGGCGGCGAGGTTGTAGATTTCGTCGGGCTGGACTTGCTGGATGATGCGCACGAGGCTGGAGCTGTCGGTCATGTCGCCGTGGTGGAGGACGAAGCGGCGGTTCTTTTCGTGCGGGTCCTGATAGAGGTGGTCGATGCGGTCAGTGTTGAAGAGCGAGGTGCGACGCTTGAGGCCGTGAACCTCATAGCCCTTGTTGAGCAGGAATTCGGCGAGGTAGGCGCCGTCCTGGCCGGTGACGCCGGTGATCAACGCAACGGGGGCAACTTTGCTGGTTTGGGTCATGGCTTCAATTCTTGAGTGATTCGATGAAATTGGCGTAGGCCAGGGCGATGCCGTCGCGCAGCGGCGTTGTGGCCCGCCAGCCGAGGCCTGCCATGCGCGAAACGTCGAGGAGCTTGCGCGGCGTGCCGTCGGGCTTGGCGCTGTCGAAGACGATATTGCCCTCGAAGCCGACCACGTCCATGACGAGTTCGGCGAGTTGGCGGATGGTGACGTCCTCGGCGGTGCCGACATTGTAGATGCCGTCGCCGACGCCCTGCTCCATCAGGAAAACGCAGGCGTCGGCCATGTCATCGACGTAGAGGAATTCGCGCATCGGTCGCCCGGACCCCCAGACGACGAATTCGGCGTCGCCGCGCAGCTTCGCTTCGTGCGCCTTGCGGATCAGCGCGGGCAGGACATGGCTGTTGGCCAGGTCGTAGTTGTCGTTGGGGCCGTAGAGGTTGGTGGGCATGACGCTGACGTAGCGGGTGCCGTATTGCCTGTTCATGCTCTCGCACAGCTTGATGCCGGCGATCTTGGCGATGGCGTAGGGCTCGTTGGTCTGCTCCAGCGGGCCGGTCAGGAGGTATTCCTCCTTGATCGGCTGCGGGCAGTCGCGCGGGTAGATGCAGCTGGACCCGAGAAAGCACAGATCCTTGATGCCGGCCGCGAAGGCGCCGTGGATGATGTGGTTCTGGATGGTCAGGTTTTCATAGATGAAGTCGGCGCGCCGGGTATTGTTGGCGTGGATGCCGCCGACCCGGGCTGCCGCGAGGAAAACATAGCCGGGCTTTTCTTGTTCCAGAAATGCATGCACGGCACGCTGCTCGAGCAGGTCGAGCTCCTGCCGGGTGCGGGTGACGATATCCGTGTAGCCAGCCTGCCGCAGCCGCCGCACGATGGCCGAACCCACCATGCCGCGATGGCCGGCGACATAGATCTTCCGGCTAGCGGCCATACTTGTCCTCGAGGCGCACGATGTCATCCTCGCCCAGATAGTCGCCGGTCTGCACCTCGATCATCACGCAGTCGATCACTCCGGGATTGGAGAGACGATGCTGCGTGCCGGCCGGGATGTAGGTCGACTGGTCGGTGCGGATGAAGATTTCCCTTTCGCCGTTGACCACCTTGGCCATGCCCGAGACCACGACCCAGTGCTCGCTGCGGTGGTGGTGCATCTGCAGGCTGAGGCTGGCGCCGGGCTTGACGACGATGCGCTTGATCTTGAAGCGCTCGCCTTCCTCCAGCACCGTGTAGGTGCCCCAGGGGCGATGCGCCGTGCGATGGTGGCGGACGCTGTCGTGGGCGGTGAGCTTGAGCTGTTGCACCACCGCCTTGACGTCCTGGGCACGGCTGCGGTCGGCCACCAGCAGGGCATCGGCGGTATCGATGATCAACAGGTTATCCACACCCACTGCAGCAACGACGCGGTCGCCGCCCTGCACATAGCAGTTGGCCGCATCGACCAGCACGGCTTCGCCGACGATGCGGTTGCCGCTGCCGTCGGCCGCGGTCAGTTCGGCCAGCGCGTTCCAGGAACCGATGTCGCTCCAGTCGAAGGCGGCGGGGACGACGGCGACCCTCGCGTTCATTGCGGCCTTCTCCATCACGGCGTAATCGATGGAGATGTCGGGAACCTGCTTGAAGGCCTCCGCCGCGAGCACCGGCGGCGGATTGGTAAAATCGGTGGCGGCGAGCGTGGCCTCGACGGCACCCAGCAGGGTCGGCGCATGGCTGCGCAAGGCGTCCAGCAAGGCACCGGCGGTAAAGCAGAACATACCGGAATTCCAGGTGAAGTTGCCGGCGGCGAGATATTCGGCCGCCTTCTCCCGCGTCGGCTTCTCGACGAAGCGCGCCACCGTGTTGCCGGCGCCGACTTTCTCTCCCGCCTCGATGTAGCCGAAACCCGTTTCCGGCGCCGTCGGCTGGATGCCGAAGGTGGCGAGCCAGCCCTCGGTCGCCAGCTGCCGTGCGCTTGCGACTGCCGTGGCGAATCCGGCCTGGTCGCCGATCAGGTGGTCGGCCGGCAAAACGAGCAGCACCGCATCGGCACCAAAGCGCTCCGCGACGAGCAGCGCGGCGGCGGCGATGGCGGGTGCCGTGTTGCGGCCGAAGGGCTCCAGCAGGTAGCTCAGCGGCGGCAGGCCTTGCGGCGGGGTGCAAAGCTCGTATTCGTCGCGGGTCAGGAAATAGTGGTCGCGATTGGTGACTGTCAACACTTCCGTCACGCCGGGCAACGCCGCCGCACGCAACAGTGTCTTGTTCAGCAGGCTTTCGCCGTCGGGCAGCTTGATGAAGGGCTTCGGCAAAGCCTCGCGCGACACCGGCCACAGGCGGGTGCCGGCGCCGCCGGAAAGTATGACGGGGATGAATGCGTTCATGGGCAGGATTTTCGCATATCGCCGGTGCCGGGCCGCCCCAAGCCGGCGAACGCCCCCTTTGGGGGCAGCGAGCCGCTTTTGCGAGCGTGGGGGCACATTTTCGGCTCAGGTGGTCGTGAAGTCTGGCAGCGTTGCCTCCGCCAGACTTACACCGGCGGCATCCTTGCCGGAAAGCACCGGCTCACCCTGCAGCGGCCACTCGATGGCCAGTTGCGGGTCGTCCCAGCGGATGCAGCGCTCATGCTCCGGTGCCCAGTAATCGGTGGTCTTGTAGAGAAACTCCGCGCTGTCGCTCAGCACCAGGAAACCATGGGCGAAGTCCGGCGGGATCCAGAGTTGTTTCCTGTTCTCGGCGGAGAGGATGTCGCCGACCCACTGCCCGAACGTCGGCGAACCCTTGCGGATATCCACCGCCACATCGAAGACCACGCCGGCTGTCACCCGCACCAGCTTGCCCTGCGGCTGCCTGATCTGATAGTGCAGGCCGCGCAGCACGTTCTGCGCCGATTTAGAGTGATTGTCCTGGACAAAGACCGGTTCCAGGCCAGTCGCCTCCCCGAAGGCCCGCAGGTTGAAACTCTCGAAGAAGAAGCCGCGCGCGTCGCCGAAGACCCTGGGCTCGAGCAGCATCACCTCCGGCAGGGCAGTGGGGGTGATTTTCATCGGAACGCGCTCTCCTTGAGCAGGCCCAGCACATACCGGCCGTAACCGCTCTTGGCCAGGGGTTGTGCCAGTGCTTCCAGCGCGGCGGCATCGATCCAGCCCTGGCGCCAGGCCAGTTCCTCGGGGCAGGCGATCTTCAGCCCCTGGCGCCGCTCGATGGTCTCGATGAACTGCGAGGCCTCCAGCATGGATTCGTGGGTGCCGGTATCGAGCCAGGCATAGCCACGGCCCATCACTTCGACATCGAGCTTGCCCCGTTCGAGGTAGCGGCGGTTGAGGTCGGTGATTTCCAGTTCGCCGCGGGGGGAAGGCTTGAGCGATTTCGCCAGCTCGACGACCTGATCATCATAAAAGTACAGCCCCGTCACGGCGTAGTTCGACTTGGGCTGGCTCGGTTTCTCCTCGAGGCTGACAGCCTTGCCGGCGGCGTCGAACTCGACCACGCCGTAGCGCTCCGGATCCTGCACATGGTAGGCGAAGACACTGGCGCCCTCGGCCTTTCCCATGGCATTGCCGAGCAGCTGGTGCAGGTCGTGGCCGTAGAAGATGTTGTCGCCGAGCACCAGGGCGCTGGGCTGCCCGGCGAGGAAGGTCTCGCCGATGAGGAAGGCCTGGGCCAGGCCGTCGGGATTCGGCTGCACCGCGTAAGAGAGGTTCAGCCCCCAGCGGCTGCCGTCGCCGAGCAGCTGCTCGAAGCGCGGCGTGTCCTGCGGGGTGGAGATGATCAGGATGTCGCGGATGCCCGCCAGCATCAGGGTGCTGAGCGGATAGTAGATCATCGGTTTGTCGAAGATCGGCAGCAGCTGCTTCGACACCACCATGGTGGCAGGATAGAGCCGGGTGCCGGAACCGCCGGCGAGGATGATGCCTTTACGGGGTTTCATGGCTGGAGGAGTTCCTTGAGGGTGCGGCGGACGTGCCATTGCCAGTCGGGCAGGTCGAGGTCGAGCGCCTGGCTGATGCGACTGCAGTCGAGGCGGGAATTCTTCGGCCGCGGCGCCGGCAGCGGGTATTGCTCGGTGGGAATGGCCTTGATGCGTTCCGGTGCAAGCTTGGTTTCGACGCCGAGCCGGCGGGCTTCGCCCGCGACGAAGCTGGCGTAGCCGTGCCAGGAGGTCGCGCCGGCGGCGGCGAAATGGTAGAGACCGCCATCGAGCCGTCCTGCCAGCGCCGCCCGCAGGGCATGGGTGGTGACGTCGGCCAGCAGTTCGGCCGAAGTGGGGGCGCCGACCTGGTCGGCGACGACCGACAATTCTTCGCGCTCGCGGGCCAGCCGCAGCATGGTCTTGAGGAAGTTGCCGCCGTGCGGGCCGAAGACCCAGCTGGTGCGCAGGATCAAGTGCGAGGCGCCGGCGGCGGCGATGGCCTGCTCGCCTTCGCGCTTGCTGCGGCCGTAGACCGAGAGCGGCTTGGCGGCATCGGCCTCGGTGTAGGCGGCTGTATTGCTGCCGTCGAAGACGTAGTCGGTGGAGTAATGGATGAGCCAGGCGCCGAGCGCCTTGGCTTCCTCGGCCATGATGGCGGGGGCGGTGGCATTGACGGCACGCGCCACCTCGGGCTCGGCCTCGGCCTTGTCGACGGCGGTGTAGGCGGCGGCGTTGAGGATGACGTCGGGCCTGGCCGCATGGATGGCGGCGCGCAGTGCTGTGACATCGGCGAGATCGACCTCAGCCCGGGTCAGCGCCCGCACTTCGCCGAAAGGTGCGAAGGCACGCTGCAGTTCCCAACCGACCTGGCCGTCGGCACCGAACAGGAGGAAGCGCTTGCTCACGCCCGATCACCGTAATTCCGGCCAACCCAATCGCGGTAGGCGCCGCTGGTGACGTGCCCGACCCAGGCCTGGTTGTCCAGGTACCAAGCGACGGTCTTGCGGATGCCGGTCTCGAAGGTTTCCGCCGGGCGCCAGCCGAGTTCGCGCTCGATCCTGCGGGCGTCGATGGCGTAGCGGCGGTCGTGGCCGGGGCGGTCCTTGACATAGGTAATCAGCCGGGCATGCGGCCCGGCCGCATCCGGTCGTAGTTCGTCGAGCAGGGCGCAGATGGTGTGCACGATGTCGAGGTTGGGCATCTCGTTCCAGCCACCGATGTTGTAGGTTTCGCCGGGACGCCCCGCTTCGAGCACGCGGCGGATCGCCGCGCAGTGGTCGCTCACGTACAGCCAGTCGCGCACGTTCATGCCGTCGCCGTAGATGGGCAGGGGCTTGCCGGCCAGGGCGTTGGCGATGACCAGCGGGATCAGCTTCTCGGGGAACTGGTAGGGGCCGTAGTTGTTGGAACAATTGGTGGTGAGCACCGGCAGGCCGTAGGTGTGGTGCCAGGCGCGCACCAGATGGTCGGACGCCGCCTTGCTCGCCGAGTAGGGGCTGTTGGGCTCGAAGGCCTTGGTCTCGGCGAAGGGGGGATCATCGGCCGCAAGCGAGCCGTAGACTTCGTCGGTGGAGACGTGGAGGAAACGGAATGCCGCTTTCTCCGCCTCGGGCAGTGCGCTCCAGTAGCCGCGCACGGATTCGAGCAGGTGATAGGTGCCGACGACGTTGGTCTGGATGAAATCCCCGGGACCGTGGATCGAGCGGTCGACATGGGATTCGGCCGCGAAGTTGATGATGGCGCGGGGCTGGTGTTCGGCCAGCAGTCGATCCACTAGGGCCGAATCGCCGATGTCGCCGCGGACGAAAATGTGGCGGGGGTCGCCCTTCATCGTGGCCAGGTTCTCGAGGTTGCCGGCATAGGTGAGCTTGTCGAGATTGACGACGGGGTCGCCCGTCGCCGCGAGCCAGTCGATGACGAAATTGGCGCCGATAAAACCGGCCCCGCCTGTAACAAGAATCATCGTTGCTCTCCGGGGCCGGCTTCAGTGAAGGCTAACCTGCCTGGCAGGTTAAGCCCGCCTCGCGGGCGGCCGCAACTAAACCCGGCGCCGCCGGTGACGAGGATCATGGTTTGTCTTTCGCGAGCATCTTGGCGTACTTGGCAAAGCTGTTCTGGCAGCCAATCAGGGTATGCACCAACCCGGGAACGCCATCCAGGAATCCCAGCCGCAGGAAATAGAACTTGAAGAAGCGCAGCAGCGGCGACAGCAGCAGGCGAGCGGCGCCGGCCCGCTTGCCGCGCGCCAGCGCATCCGCCGCGGCCAGCGTCGTGTAGCGGTTCTGCTTGGCGAGATAGCTGTCGAGCGACTCGGCGGAATCATGCAGCAGGTCGCCCGCCAGCGTGCCGACTTCGCCGTCGGCCACCACCTTCTCGTGCACCACGTCGTCGGACCAGCGGGCGTGGCGGCGGTCAAACAGGCGCAGGCTCCAGTCAGGATAGCCTTCGCCGTGCCGGAGATAGCGGCCCATGAACCGGTTGCAGCGGGCAAAGCGATACGCATGAAAAGTCTGCTCTGGCGGCACGGCGAGAATGCTCGCCCGCAACTCGGGCGTCACCCGTTCGTCGGCATCGACGCACAGCACCCAGTCGTGGGAAGCCCGCTCGACCGCGAACTGCTTCTGCGGGCCATAGCCGAGCCAGTCCTGGTTGATGACCCGCGCGCCGCGCTGCCGGGCAAGCTCGACCGTGCCGTCGCTGCTGCCCGAATCGACGACGACGATCTCGTCGCAGAAGGCGAGCGCGGCCAGGCATTCCGGGAGTTGTGAAGCCGCATCCAGGGTGATGATGACGGCAGAGAGAGGAGCGCGATTCACCAGAGTGTCTTGACCGGAAAAAGCTTGAAGGCAGGGTCGCGAGTGACCAGCAACAAGTTCTCGATCTCGGCTTGCGCCGCCAACATCCGGTCGAACGGGTCGCCATGCGCAACTTGATAGGCGCCGGCCCGCAGGCCATGCCGGTGCGACACCGACAGGTAGCCGAAGCCATCCGCAGCCACCAGTTCCTCGAAACGCGGATAAGCTTCGCGCGCTTCCGGCAGCTTGCCCAGCCTATGCTTGGTCGCTATTTCCCAAGCGCTGGCGGCACTGACCAGAACTTCGTTGGCATCGTCGAGAATCGCGGCGGCGGCGCGAGCCGACAACTGCGGATCACTCATGAACCACCACAGCAAGGCATGGGTATCGAGCAACAACCTCATTTCTGGTTCAGCGGATCGCCGGGGTGGCCCTCTTCCCACAACCGCAGTTCGTCATCGGGCAAGGGTTCGAAAAAGGCATCGGTCAGCTTCATGCCCTTCAGCCGTCCCGGCTGGCGACGCGGCTTTTCCTCCGCCTTGAGCGGCACCAGCCGCGCGTAGGGCTGCCCGGCCTTGGCCAGGATGATTTCCTCGCCGGCATGGGCGCGCTCGAGCAGCTTCGAGAAGTGGGTCTTGGCTTCGTGTACATTGACCATCGGGAGATCATTGGGGCTGTTCATCGCGGCCTCCATGTTGATTTAGTCACCGGACTAAGTCTAGCACGGGAGGTGTCTTGCGTATAATCCGCCGCGCCATGCGCATTCTCCTCGTCAAGACCTCTTCGCTCGGCGACGTCATCCACAATCTGCCAGTGGCAACCGATCTGCGGCGGCGCTTTCCCGATGCCGTCATCGACTGGGTGGTGGAGGAAAACTTCGCCGAACTGCCGCGCCTGCACCCGGCCGTGCGGCGGGTGATCCCCGTGGCGGTGCGACGCTGGCGCAAGACGCTTCTATCGTCGGCGACCTGGTCGGAAATCGGCGCATTTCGCCGTGCCGCCAGCACCGAGTTTTTCGACGCTGTTCTCGACACGCAAGGACTCCTGAAAAGCGCGCTTATCTCCACCCAGGCCCGCGGACCGAGGTACGGCCACGCTGCCGACTCGGCGCGCGAACCGCTGGCGGCGCGTTTCTACGATCGCGCGTTTTCGATCCCGAAGAACCTCCACGCCGTGGAGCGCAATCGCCGCCTGGCCGCGGCGGCCTTCGGCTACGCCACGGACGACCTGCCGCTCGACTACGGCATAACGGCACCGCCGCTGGCCGCACCGTGGCTGCCCAATGACGGCAAGGGCGACTACGCCGTGCTGCTCACCGCCACCTCGCGCGCCGACAAGGAATGGCCGGAACCGGACTGGCAGGCGCTGGGCCAGGCGCTGATCACCATGGGCATGCGCTGCGTGCTGCCGGCCGGCAGCCCGGCCGAGCGCGGGCGCGCCGGGCGCATCGCGGCGACGCTGGGCCGGGCCGTGGCCGCGCCACCGCTGAACCTGACACAACTGGCGGGACTGATGGCCGGCGCCCAGATCGTGATCGGCGTCGACACCGGACTCACCCATCTCGCCGCCGCACTCAACCGCCCCACGATCGCCATCTTCTGCGCCTCCGATCCGCAACTGACCGGCGTCTTCGCCGGCGCGCGCGCCGTCAATCTCGGCGGCATGCACGCGCCGCCCGGCGCCGGCGAAGTGCTGGCCAGCTGCAGCCAGCTGCTCGCATAACATGGCCCCCACGCTCAGCCTTCGACTTCGCTGCCCCCACGGGGGGCGCACGCTGCCTTGGGGCGGCCCGGCAGCAGCATGATCCGCTTCGCCTACACCGTCGCGCTGTGGCTGCTGCTGCCATGGGTCGTCCTGCACCTGCTGTGGCGCGGCCGGCGCCAACCAGAATATCTGAAACACTGGGGAGAGCGCTTCGGCTTCCATTCCCGCCGGCCGCAAGCGCCGACGATCTGGCTGCACGCCGTCTCGGTCGGCGAAACGCGCGCGGCACAGCCGCTCGTCGCTGCCATCCGGCGGCGCTACCCCGATCATCGCATCCTGCTGACCCACATGACGCCGACCGGGCGCCAGACGTCGGAGGAATTGTTTGGCTTGGCGAGCGACGGTATCGAGCGCATCTACCTGCCCTACGATTACCCGTTCGCGGTGCGGCGCTTCCTCGACCATTATCGGCCGCAGCTCGGGCTGATCATGGAAACCGAACTCTGGCCCAACCTGATCGCTGCCTGCCGGGCGCGGAGCGTGCCGCTGGCGCTGGTCAACGCGCGCCTGTCGGCAAGGTCGGCGCGGCGCTACGCCCGCTTTCCCGCACTGACGCGCGGCGCACTGGGTGGCCTGGCGGCAATCGCCGCGCAAAACACGACAGACGCTGAGCGGCTGCGGGTGCTGGGCGCGCCACGGGTCGAAGTGTTCGGCAACGTCAAGTTCGACATCGATCCGCCGGCCACCCAGCTCGAACTGGCCCGGGCATTCCGTGCCCGCAGCGGCGAACGGCCGGTATGCCTCGCTGCCAGCACGCGCGAGGGCGAGGAAACGCTGCTACTCGATGCCTGGATGGAAAAAGTCGGCACCCCAGGGGTACCTCCTGCGGGGCGTGCTGGTGAAGCAACTGCGCTACAAGGCGGTCGAGCAAGAAACGCTCTCCTCGCCGTAGCGGATGGCGGCACGGCGAATTCTGCCCTGCTGGTGATCGTGCCGCGCCACCCGCAGCGCTTCGGCGAGGTCGCGGCGCTGATCGAGTCGCGCGGGCTGCGCCTGCAGCGGCGTTCCGACGGGGAAGCCGTCGCCCCGGACACTCAAGTCTGGCTCGGCGACAGCATGGGCGAAATGTTCGCCTACTACGCCTCAGCCGATGTCGCCTTCATCGGCGGCAGCCTGCTCGACTTCGGCAGCCAGAATTTGATCGAGGCCTGCGCAGTGGGCACGCCGGTGCTGCTCGGCCCCTCGACCTACAATTTCGCCGGTGCGGCGCAGGATGCGATCGCCTGCGGCGCGGCGCAGCAGCTTGGCACGGCGGAAGAAATCGTGGTGGCAGCAAGCCGGTTGCTGGCCGATGCAGCTCAGCGGCGGGCGATGCGCGATGCCGGACTCGCCTTCGCCGCCCGCCATCGCGGCGCAACGCAGCGCACCATGGCGCTGGTCGAGCAGCTTATTCGAGCAGGGCGTTGATCGCCGCCAAATCCTCTTCGGACAGGGTGGCAGCGGTGCTCTTGAGCTTGAGCAGGTTGGCCAGCGTGGTCAGGCGCGCCGCGGCGAGCTTCTGCTTGGTATCGAACACTTGGGTCTGGGCGTTGAGCACGTCGATGTTGATACGCACCCCGACTTCATAGCCCAGCTTGTTCGATTCCAGCGCCGACTTCGACGACACCAGCGCGGCCTCGTAGGCACCGACCTGGGCCAGCCCGGAAGCGACGCCGAGGTAGGCCTGGCGTGCCGCCAGCGCCGACTGGCGACGGGCATTCTCCAGATCGGCCAGCGCCTTCTCGCGCAGGGCCACGGCCTCGCGGTCCCGCGAGGACACTGCGCCGCCGGCGAAGATGGGAATGGCGAGCTGCACACCGACGACATTGCTGCCGGAATCGCTGCCAGGTGCGGCGACGCCCAATGCGATCGAACCGCCTTGCCCGCTGCGCGAATGCGAGGCGACCAGGTCCAGCGTCGGATAGTGGCCGGCACGCTGCTTTTCCACTTCCTTGTCAGCTATCTCCAGCCCCAGCTGGCCCAGCTGCACGGCAAGCGCGCCCTGCTCGGCCGACTCGACCCACTTGTTGATGTCAGCCGGCTGCGGCGATGCCAGCTTGACGCCGGCCCGCAGGGACTTGAGATCCGCGTACTCCTTGCCGGCGACCGCACGCAGCGCCTGGCGCTTGACCAGCAGGTCGTTCTCGGCGGCAAGCTCCTGCGCCGTCGCCAGGTCGAAGCGCGCCTGCGCCTCATGGGTGTCGGTGATGGTCGCCGTGCCGACCTCGAAGTTGCGCTTGGCCGACTCGAGCTGCTCGGCGATCGCCGTCTTCTGCGCTGCAGCGGTGGTCACGGCTTCCTGCGCCAGCAACAGGTCGAAGTAGGCCTGCGCCACGCGCACGATCAGGTCCTGCTTTGCCACGCCGAACTGCACGCCGGCCTGGGCGGCGGCCAGCTCGCCCTGGCGGTACTGCATGAAGTTCTGCCAGCGAAACAGCGGCTGCGACAGCTGCACGGTCCAGCCGTTGCTGTCATAGTTGCGGCTGGCCGTGGCGGCCCCGGCGGCGCGGCTCTTGAACTCGACGTTGTTCTGGTTGGCGTAGGCCGTCAGCCCGATCGTCGGCAGCACGGCCGCCAGCCCCTGCGCCTCCTTCTCCTTGCCGGCGGCCTGGCTGGCCCGGGCGGCGGCAAACTGCGCGTCGTGGGCCACCGCCTCGCGGTAGACCGTCAACAAGTCGTTGGCCTGGGCCGATCCCGCGCCGAGGGCGGCGGCGATCATGAGCGCGAGGGTCTTCTTCATGGCGTGATCTTTCCTGAGGTAACGCTAATAGGTGGGCATGGCCGGATCGACCTGCTGTGCCCAGGCGGCAACGCCGCCGTAGAGGTTATGGACCTTGGTGAAACCCTGGTGCTCCAGGAACATGCAGACCTGATAGCTGCGCGCGCCGTGATGGCAGATCACCACGGTTTCGGCGTTGCGGTCGAGCTCCATGTAGCGCGCGGCGATGGCACTCATCGGCAGCGGCTTGGCGCCGTCGATGCGGCAGACGTCGAATTCCCACGGCTGGCGCACGTCGACCAGCACGGGCTTGTCGCGTTGCGGGTCGTCGAGCCAGGCCTTGAGCTGGGGTGCGGAAATCTGCTGCATCGACTTAGGCCCCCGCCCCCCGCCCCCCGCCCAGGCGGGGGTGGCGGCTGTTCGCCGCTGCGCGGCTCCGGTTGGAGGACTCTGCCATGTTTGAGGCGGCTCTATACATGGCTAGAAGGTGAATTTGTCGACGGCCGGGGCATTGACCAGCGGCTCGGCCACGGTCTCGAAAAGATTGACGCTGCGCCAGCCGTCTTCGGCGACGCGGGTCGTCACCAGCGCCGTCATCACCGGCGCCTCGCCAACGATGGCGAAGAGACGGCCGCCGACCTTGAGCTGGTCGAGCAGGACCTGCGGCACGCTGGCCAGCGCACCCGACACCATGATCGCATCGTAGGGCGCATGGGCCGGCAGCCCGGCCAGGCCGTCGCCGCTTTCCACCGTGACGTTGCTGATGCCGTAGCGGGCGATATTGTCGCGCGCCAGCGCCGCCAGTTCCGGCACGATCTCCAGCGACCAGACGTGGTCGGCATGGGCCGCCAGCAGCGCCGCCATGTAACCGCAGCCCGAACCGATCTCCAGCACCTTCTCGTGCGGCTTGAGTTGCAGCGCCTGCAGCGCGTGGGCCTCGATCTTGGGCGAGAACATGGTGGCGCCCGCCTTTTTTCCTGGTTCGAGCGGAATCTCGACATCGGCGAACGCCAGGTTGCGCCAGGCGGCCGGCACGAACTCCTCGCGCTTGACGAGAAGCAGCAGGTCAAGCACCTTCTGATCCAGCACCTCCCAGGTACGGATCTGCTGCTCGACCATGTTGAAACGGGCTTGTTCGAGGTTCATGGCTGCACACATGGGGTTGGATTGTGGGGACGCAACATTTTACTCCTCCTTGACCTTGTACCAGGCCGCATACAGCGCCGGCAGGAACAGCAGCGTCAGCACCGTGGCGATGACCAGGCCGCCCATGATGGCGACCGCCATCGGCCCCCAGAACACCTGCCGCGTCAGCGGAATCATCGCCAGCACCGCCGCCGCCGCCGTCAGCATGATGGGGCGGAAACGGCGCACCGCCGAACCGACGATCGCCTCCCAGGTGCTCTTGCCGGACTGCTCGTCCTGCTCGATCTGGTCGACCAGGATCACCGAGTTGCGCAGGATCATCCCCATCAGCGCGATGACGCCGAGGTTGGCGACGAAGCCGAAGGGCTGCTGGAACACCAGCAGCGCCAGCGCCACGCCGATCAGGCCGAGCGGCGCGGTGAGCATCACCATGAAGGTGCGGCGCATGCTCTGCAGCTGCATCATCAGCAGGGTGATGACGCCGACGATCATCAGCGGCACCACGGTCTTGATGGCGTTCTCGTTCTTGGCCGACTCCTCGACGGTGCCGCCGACCTCGACGCGATAGCCGGGCGGCAGCTGCGCCCGGATGTCCGCGAGCAGCGGATCGATCTGCGCCGTCGCGGTGGGTCCGGTGACGTGGTTGTTGGCGAGGTCGGCCACCACCTGGATGGTGGGCAGCCGGTCGCGGCGCCAGATGACGCCTTCTTCCAGAACCGGCTTGAGCCGCGCCACCTGCGCCAGCGGCACCCATTTGCCACCCGCGGGCACGGGAAGATCGGCGAGGCGGTCGAGGCTGCCGCGGTCCGCCCCGCCGGCGCGCCACACCACGTCGATGAGCTGGTCGCGCTCGCGGAACTGGGTCAGCGTCACGCCAACCTGGTGCGCCTGCAGCACCTGGGCGACGTCCTGGCTGGATACGCCGAGGGCGCGGGCGCGGTCCTGGTCGATCTCGACCTTGACGGCCTTGGCCTTCTCGTTCCAGTCGAGGTGCGGATCGAGCACGTTGGCGTTGGTGCGCATCACCGCCGCGACTTCGCCGGCGATGCGGCGCAGCGTGCCGAAGTCCTCGCCCATGACGCGAAACACCACCGGGTAGCCGACCGGCGGGCCGTTCTCCAGCCTCAGTACGCGGGCGCGCAGGTGGCTCCACGAGCCGTCGGGCGCGGCAAACGCCGCCGTCAGGCGATCCTTCACCGCCTCGCGCTCCTTGAAGCCCTTGGCGATGACCACCAGCTGGCCGAAGTTGTCGTTGAACAGCTGCTGGTCGAGCGGCAGGTAGAAGCGCGGCGCGCCATTGCCGATGTAGGCCGACCAGGTCTCGATGTCGGGGTCGTCCTTGAGCAACGCCTCGACGCGCTTGACGTCGTGCTCGGTGGCCTTGAGCGAGGCGCCCTGCGGCAGCCACAGCTCGACCATGACTTCCGGCCGCGACGACGAGGGGAAGAACTGCTTCTGCACCAGGGTGTTGAAGGCCACCATGGCCAGCACGAAGGCCGCCACGGTGAGGGCGATGGTGGTCCAGCGGTGACGCAGGCACCACACCAGCAGGGCGCGGAAGCGGCGGTAAAAGGGCGTGTCGTAGATGTCGCCGTGGTGATCCTGGCCGTACTTGAGCAGCGCCTTGGCGTCGAGCAGCTTGTAGCCGAGGTAGGGCGTGAACACCACCGCCACGATCCACGACGTCAGCAGCGCGATGGTAACGACGGCGAAGATCGAAAAAGTGTATTCGCCGGCGCCCGACTTGGCGAAGCCGACCGGCGTGAAGGCCGCCGCGGTGATCAGCGTACCGGTGAGCATGGGAAAGGCGGTCGAGGTGTAGGCGTAGGTGGCGGCCTTGAAGCGGTCCCAGCCCTGCTCCATCTTCACCACCATCATCTCGGAAGCGATGATGGCGTCATCGACCAGCAGGCCCAGCGCGATCACCAGCGCGCCCAGCGAAATGCGCTGCAGGTCGATGCCGAAGGCCTTCATCAGCAGGAAGGTCATCGCCAGCACCAGCGGGATCGACAGCGCCACCACCATGCCGGTACGCAGGCCGAGCGAGAGGAAGCTCACCGCCAGCACGATGATCAGCGCCTCGCCCAGGCTTTGCACAAAAAGCTTGAGCGACACCCGCACCACGGTCGGCTGGTCCGCCACCGTCGTCACCTCGATGCCGGCCGGCAAGTCCTGCGCCAGCTGCTTGATCCTGGCTTCGAGGCCATCGCCCAGCTGGATGGCGTTGCCCCCCTTGGCCATCACCACGGCGAGGCCGATGGCGTCGCGGCCGGCCACCCGCATCCGGGGGTTGGGCGGATCGGCCAGGCCGCGCCTGACCTCGGCGATGTCGCCGAGGCGGAAGTGGCGGCCGCCGACGACCAGGGCAGCACCACGAATACGCTCGACTGAATCAAAGCCGCCTGTCACGCGCAGGCGCACCCGGTCGGATTCGGTCTCGACGAAACCGGCCGGCGCGACCGCATTCTGCTTCGCCAGCGCCTCGGCCACCTGCGCCGGCGTGATGCCCAGCACCGCCAGTCGCGCCGGCGCCACCTCGATAAATATCTTCTCGTCCTGCACGCCGAGCAGGTCCACCTTCTTGACGTCGGCCACGCCGCGCAGCTCGCGCGCCATGCGGTCAGCCTCGCGCCGCAGCTGACCCATGTCGTAGCCTTCGCCGGTCAGGGCGTAGATGTTGACATAGACATCGCCGAACTCGTCGTTGGGGAACGGCCCCTGCACCCCCGCCGGCAGCTGGTGGCGGATGTCGTCGAGCTTCTTGCGCACCTGGCGCCACGACTCCGGCACGTCGGGCTTCGGCGTGTAGTCCTTGAGGATGACGAACACCAGCGACTCGCCGGCGCGTGACGCCGACTTAAGGACGTCGACATAAGGCGTCTCCTGCAGCTTCTTCTCGATGCGCTCGGTGAGCTCGGCCTCGACCTCGCTCGCCGTCGCGCCCGGCCACAGGGTGCGAACCACCATGACCTTGAAGGTGAAATCCGGATCCTCGGCGCGCCCCAGCTGGAAGTAGGAAACCACCCCGCCGAGCAGCAGCACGATGATCATGAACAGCACCATCGACTGGTGCTTGAGCGCCCACTCGGAGAGGTTGATGCCCCTCATTTGCGGCTGTCCTCGGCGATGCGCACCGTTTCGCCCGCCGTCAGCTTGTGCGCGCCCGCGGCGACGATGCGCTCGCCCGGATTCAAGCCACCGCCCAGGACCGCGCCGCTATCGCCGAAACGCTCGACATCGACCGGGCGCTGCGTCACGGTGTTGTCCCTGGCGACCACCCACACCGCTGCCTGCTTTCCCTGCTGCAGGATCGCCGCCAGCGGCACGACGACCTTGTCGCCGCCGTCGCGGGCGAAGCTCACTGTGGCCGTCATTCCAAGCGCAACCGCCGCATCGGCATCGACGATGCTCACGCGCGCCGCAAAAGTGCGGGTAGCCGGATCGGCGACCGGCGACAGTTCGCGCAATACGCCGCGGTAGCTCTTGCCACTGTCTCCCGCCCACAATTCCACCGTGGCGCCAGCGCCGACTTTTTGCGCGGCGACGCGCCCCTCGGGAATGGCGATGCTCACTTCGCGCTCGCCGTCGCGGGCGAGGCGGAACACCGCCTGCCCCGGCGCCACCACCTGCCCCGGCTCGGCCAGAACGGCGGCAACGACGCCGGCAGCATCGGCGGTCAGGGTAGTGTAGGCCGCCTGGTTCTTCGCCAGTTGCGCCTGCGCCTCGGCTGCCTTGGCGGCGGTTTCCCTGGCATCGAGGCCGGCCTGACTGATGAAGTTCCTGGCCTTCAGATCCTGCGAACGCTTGAGGTCCGCCGCCGCCAGGGCGCGGCTGGCCTCGGCCTGCGCCGCCGTCAGCCGGGCATCGGTCGGGTCGAGGCGGGCCAGCGGCTGGCCGGCCCTGACCCGGGCGCCGGCATCGACCAGGCGCTCGACGATCTTGCCGCCAACGCGAAAGCCCGGCGCGGACTCGAAGCGCGCGCGTACTTCGCCGCTATAGCGATTCGACTGCTCCAGCGCGGCGGCACCCACCACCACCGTCCGCACCAGCTTCGGCGCGGTCGGCGCCGCGGTGGCAGGCGCCTTGTCGCCGCAGGCGACGGCGAGTGGCAGCAGGGCAATCAGCAACAGGTTTCTCATTTCGATTTTTCCATGAATGCGCGATAGAGCAGCGGTACGACGAACAGCGTCAATGCGGTGGAGAAGGTCAGGCCCCAGACGATGCCGGAGGCCACCGGCCCCCAGATCAGTGACTTGCCGGCCAGGCCGAAGGCCAGCGAAGCGAGGCCGGCCACGGTGGTCAGCGAGGTGATGAGGATGGGCACGACGCGGCGGCGAGAGGCATAGAGGATGGCGTGCAGCACGCTCATGCCGCGCCTGCGTCTGTCGTTGGCGGCGTCGATCAGCACGATCGCGCTGTTGACCGCGATTCCGGTCAGGGCGATGACGCCGTAGAGGGTGTAGAGCGACAGCGGATGGCGCGACAGCAGCAGGCCATAGACCACGCCGGTGAAGGCGAGCGGCACGGTGCTGAGGATGAGCAGCGGCTGGAAGTAACTGCGGAACTGGGCGGCGAGGATAAGGAAGATCAGGCCGACGCCGAGCAGGAACAGGATCTTCATGGCATCGAGCGATTCCTGAATGTCGTCCATCTCGCCCGAGAAGTCGATGTCGGTGGCAGGGAAGCGGGTGCGCACCTTGTCCCATTCCGCCTTGATGTGCGCGTTGGCCGCCAGCGTGTCGGTTTTTTCCTTGTCGAGGTCGGCCTCGATGGTGATGGCGCGGCGCAGGTTGTAGTGCTTGATGACGCCAGCGCCGATGCGCGTCTCGGCCCGCGCCAGCGCGCCGAGGGTGGTGGCCCTGCCGTCGGGCAGGGCGATCGGCAGGTGCAGCAGGTCGGCGATGTCGGTGTAGCCGTCCGCCTTGGCCCGCACCCGCACGTCGATTTTTTCGCCGCGGTCGCGGAGAACGGCGACCACTTCACCATCGACGTGCAGCCGCACCACGCGGGCGACCTGGGCCGGGTTGAGGCCGGCGGCCTTGATCGCCTCGCGGTCGAGACGCAGCGTGAATTGCGGCCGGCCAGGGACGTCGTCGTCGGTCACGTCGCGGGTGGCGGGCGTTTGCTGGACGATGGCCTTGAGCTCATCGGCGGCGGCGCGCAGTTCGGCCGGGTCGTCGCCGCGCACCCGCGCCTTGATCGCCTTCGAAGTCGGCGGCCCGCCGGAAAGCATGGTGAATGAAACCTTGCTGCTGATCGGCGTCGCCTCGACGTCCTGCCGCATCGCGGCGACGATGTCCTCGACGTCGCGGCCGTCGGGCGTGAGCGTCACCACCACCTGGCCGTAGGCATCGCCGTAGAGCGGCTCGGTGTCGGTGAACTTGGCGCCGGCATAGCTGGCGACGGCGCGCGTATCCCCGGGTTGCAGGTGTTTGCGCACGCGCTCCTCGACCTGCCGCACCTGGCGCAGCGTTTCCTCGATCGGCACGCCGGCCGGAGCATCGACGTTCACATAGAACAGGCGCAGCGGATCGAAGGCGAAGAACTGCACCTTGACCAGTCCGCCCGCCACCACCAGGATCGCGCCGGTAAAGATCACGGCCAGCGCGGCGTAGGAGAGGCGCTTGCGCCGCAATACCCAGACCAGCGCCTGGCCGTAACGCACGCGCAGGGTATGGTTGAAGCGGTTGCGGAATCGCTGCATCCGCGATGGCTTCGCGTAGTCGATGTTCATCGCCGCCACATGCGTCGGCAACATCCAGTAGGCCTCGATCAACGATATCGCCAGCGCCAGCGCAACGACGAAGGGAATGATGAACATGAACTTGCCGACGATGCCCGGCAGCAGCATCAAGGGCAGGAAGGCGGCCAGCGTGGTGAGCACCGACGAGGTCACCGGGGCGAACACCTCGCGCATGGCGTCGACGGCGGCCGACACGGCATCGGCACCGCGCTGCATGCGGTAGTAGATGGTCTCGACCACCACCACGGCGTCATCGACCAGCATGCCCAGCGCGATCACCACGCCCAGCAGCACCGATATGTTGAGGGTGTAACCGAGGGCGTGCAGCACGCCGAAGGTGCCAGCCAGCGAGAAGGGGATGCCGAGGCCGATCAGCACGGCGATGCGCGTGCCGAGGAACAGCCAGCAGACGGCGATTACCAGCAGCAGGCCCATCAGGGCGTTGCTCTCCATCAGATTGATGGCCTTGCGCGTCGGCACCGTCTGGTCGTCGAGCAGGCGCAGTTGCAGCCCCTGCTGCGCCAGCGTGACGTTCTGCCGTGCGATGAAATCGTTGATGCGCTCGACCAGTTCAAGGGTGTTGATGTAGCTCTTCTTCGTCACCGACAGCATGACGCCGGGCCGGTCGTCCTTGACAACCAGGCTGCTTGGCGTGGCACGGGCGCGGGATGACTGTGCCACGGCTTCGAGCGACACCTGGCGGCGCGGATCGGCGGCGGGCGACACGGCGATGCGGGCGAGGTAGTCGGGATCGGCCTCCTGGCCCTGCACCCGCACCAGCCAGGATGCTGCCGTGGCACTACTGCCGCCCGCCTGGGTACCGCTCGGCATAACTTTTTGCTTTCCGGCAAAAGTGTCGCGGAACCAAACGGCGACGCCGTCGGCGATGTCGGTGGCGGCGAGACCGCGTGCCTGTGCGGCGTGGGGATCGAAGTCAACCCGCAGTTCCGGGTCGGCCAGGCCAAGGGTGTAGACGCGATCGATGCCGGCGAGGCGTTCCATTTCGTCCTTGATCTGGCGGCCGGCATTGCGCAGCGTCTCGTCGTCGGCCTGGCCTTCGAGCAGCAGCATCGCGGTCGGGAAGCCATTGGAAGTGGTGATCTCCCATATTTTTGGATCCTTGGCTTCGACCGGCAGTTCGCTGCTCTTGTTTTGTATCTCGCGGCGCAGGTCGTTCACGCGCTTGTCGAAGGTGCGACCGTCGACTTCACGGAAGCGCACCAGGATCGACGCGACGTTCTCGCGCGAGCTCGACATCGAGAAACGCACGTCCGGAACGTTTTTGATCGCGTCCTCGAGCGGCTTGGTGACGAGGCGCTCGACATCCTCGGGCGCCGCGCCCGGCATGAAGGCGAAAATGCTGACCCAGTTGAAATTGATCTCCGGGTCCTGCTCGCGCGGCATCGAAAGATAGGCGAGCAGACCCATCGCCAGCACCACCGCGAAGGTGATGTTGGCAAAGGGATGATTCTCGATCAGGCGCCGATAAAAGTTCACTTCAGCGCTACGCCGTCACGCAGTGCCTGCTGGCCGGAGACCACCACCTGGCTCGCCGCGGGCAAACTCTCGGCATTGGCCGGTCGGCCTTCCTGCGCTTCCGGCAGGGGGACGAAGCGCGCCTTGCCGGCCTCGACAAGAAAGACGCCGAGCGCGCCGTCGCGGCGCACGATCAGTTCGGGTGCCATATGTGGCCGCGGGTCGCGCCAGACGATGCGGCCTTCGAGTCCCGGTGCCAGCGTAGCGCCGCGGAACGCGAGGCGAACCTCGACGCTGCGCGCCTCGCGGTTGATCGCCGGCGAGATGCGCAACAGTTTCAGGGGTTCGCGGCGGCCGCCACTTTCCCAGAGGATTTCCTTCGCCCCCGCCAGCGTCGCCGCGAAAAGACTGGGCACCTGCGCGGCAATCTCCAGGCGTGACAGATCGACCAGCGTCAGCAGGGGCGTTCCGGGCGCGGCCATCTCGCCGACCGCGGCATGGCGTGCCCGCACCACGGCGCGGAACGGTGCGCGTATCGTCGCCTTGGCGACGACGCGGCGTGCGGCGGCGACGGCGGCGGCGGCGGCCTGCTGGTCGGCGCGCCGGGCATCGGCGTCGGTCTGTTTCTGGTGCAGTGCCTCGGGCGAGACAAAGTTCTTGGCCGCCAGCTCCCGTGTGCGCCTGAGTTGCGATTCGGCCTGAGCCAGCCGTGCGCCGGCACCGGCCAGCGCCGCCTCGGCGCGGTCGATTTCGATTACGCCGTCACGATCGTCGAGCCGGGCCACCACGCTGCCGGCGGCCAGCACCTGGCCCACCTCGGCCGGCAACGCCACGATGCGCGCGGCGATCTCGGCCGACAGTCGGGATTCATTGGCGCTGACCACGCCCGCCGGAGCGGTACGCTCGGGAAATGTTGCCGCCTTTTCCAGGGGTTCCGTCCGAAAAGTCGGCGCTGGCGGCACGGCGGCCGGGGGAGGTTCGACAGCCAGGGCAGGCGACGCCAGAATCAGGCCGGCGGCCAGAAGTGTCAGGTGCATTGGCGGTCTCCGCGCAGGCCGTTTATCAGCAGGTCGAGCGCCTCGTCGAGGAAGCGCTCGGGCTCCGGCAGGTCGCACATCGTGTCGCCGAAGGCCCGGGTCCATACGATGATCGAGAACATCGGCGAAAACACGATGCGCGTGGCGAAGTCGACCGGTACCTGGCGGAATTCGCCGCTGGCGATGCCGCCCTCGATGATGCGCCCTAGCGCGCGCATGGCGCGGCGGATGATGGTTTCATAGTGCCAGCGGACGATATCGGGGAAATTTCCGGACTCGGCGATCAGCAGCTTGGGCAGACCGCCGACCGATGTATGCGCCACCATCTGCCACCAACCCCGGACGAATTCACGCAGACGCGCCGCGGCCGACTGCTGGCCGCGCTCGGCCAGCGCCTCGGCAGCCTCGACCGCCGGCGTCATCGCGGCTTCGATGGCCGCCTTGAACAACGCTTCCTTGCTCTCGAAATATAGATAGACAGTGCCCTTGCCGACACCGGCGCGCGCAGCAACATCCTCCAGCCGGGTTGCGGCGAAACCCTTCTCGACGAAAAGCGCGAGCGCGGCCTCCGCCAGTTCCGCCGGCCGCGCCTCCTTGCGACGCTGCCGCGGCCGCGCTGCCTCATCAAGTTTTTCGTGTACCGCCGACAAATCAACCCTCCACCCAGAATAGTTAATGACTGACCGGTCGGTAATTTACCGGCACGGTGCAGCCATGTCAATCGGATTGCCGCATTACCGTGGTGCAGCATAGCGTTCCCATATATGAACGCTATGCCTTGGTTTGAATTCTGTGGGATCATCGGTCTAGAATCGTTGAGGCGTCAATCAGAGCCTGTTGTCACATTGCGGTTACCCGCCGGTGGCCGGGACGCAAGCGGAATACACGAACGGAGGAGGGTAGTTTGCCGAAGGCGGTGGTTCCATCCGTATTGAAGGGCGCGCGATTGCTGGATGTCGTGGCGGCATCGCGCAACCCGTTCTCGCTGGCCGAGCTCAGCCAGAAACTCGACCTGCCCAAGAGCAGCGTATTGAGTTTGTGCACCAGCCTGACCCAGGCCGGCCTGCTCACCCGCTTCGACGACGGCAGCTATCATCTCGGTACCCATCTGGTCGATCTGGCGCACGCCTACTTGTCGCGCACCGACCTCACCCAGGAATTTGGCCGCGCCTGGGATTCGTTGCACATCATGCCGGGCGAATCGGCTGTGCTTGCCGTTCTTGACGGCACCGATGTCGTTTATGTCGCCTGCCGTAACGGCAGCCTGCCGTTCGCCCTCACCTACCGTATCGGCATGCGCCTTCCCGCCCACTGCACGGCCTCGGGCAAGGCGCTGCTGAGCAGCATGAGCGAAGAGCGCATCCGCCAGCTCTATCGCGGCCGCAAACTGGAACGCCTGACCCGCAACAGCCGCAGCAGCATCAAGGCCCTGCTGGCAGACCTGGAAAAGGTGCGCGCCAAGGGCTATGCCATCGACGACGAGGAAACCCGCGAAGGCATGCGCTGCTACGGTGCGCCGGTATTCGACGCAACCGGACGACAGGCGGTCGCGGCGGTGGCACTGAGCATGATGAAAACGACCGCCGCTGCGCGCGCGGGCGATATCGCGGTCGGCACCGTGCACGAACTGGCAGAACTGATGTCGCATCGCCTCGGCATGATTCCGGGCGGGCAATGACATTCCGCGATGCTGCATTCATGACAAATACGCAATACAGCTTTGACAGTCGGGACGGAATCTCCCGTTCATGAGGGTCAATAATCCCGCACCACCCACAAGTCAGGAGGAGAGAACCATGAATCAGCCAGACCAAACCAACAAGCCCGCCGCCAAGGAAGAAGCGCCCGCGCGACGCAAGTTCCTCAAGGCCGCCGTCGGCGGTACCGCCGGTGCGGCCATCGCCGGCTTCCCGATGATCTCGGTCGCACAGTCGCCCATCGTTCTCAAGATGCAGGGCGCCTGGGGTGCCAAGGATGTCTTCAACGAGATGGCCGAGGAATACGTCCACCGCGTCAATGACATGGCCGGCGGCCGCCTGCGCATCGACTATCTGGTTGCCGGATCGGTGGTCAAGCCGTTTGAGGTGATGGAAGCCACCTCCAAGGGCGTCATCGATGCCGGCCACCAGGTCGCGGTTTACTGGTACGGCAAGAGCAAGGTGGCCTCGCTGTTCGGCTCCGGCCCGATCACCGGCTGCGACGCCTCCCAGAACCTCGCCTGGATCCACAAGGAGGGGCAGGTGTTCTACGACGAGTTGATGAAGAAGATCGGCCTCGACGTCGTCGGTTTCTTCGCCATGCCGATGCCGACCCAGCCGCTGGGCTGGTTCAAGAAACCGATCAAGACGGCTGCGCAACTCAAGGGCCTCAAGTACCGCACCGTGGGTCTGGCCGCCGACCTGATGCAGGAAATGGGCGTCAAGGTGACCCAGCTGCCCGGCGGCGAAATCGTGCCGGCGATGGAGCGCGGCGTGATCGATGCCTTCGAGTTCAACAACCCGACCTCCGACCGCCGTTTCGGCGCCCAGGACGTGGCCAAGAACTACATGATGGGCAGCTATCACCAGTCCATGGAGTTCTTCGAGATCGTCTTCAACAAGAAGAAGTACGAGTCGCTGCCCAAGGATCTGCAGGCCATCCTGCGCTACTCCGCCGAAGCGGCGTCCACTTCCAACTATGCGCTGGCGATGGACAACTACTCCAAGGACCTGGCCGAGCTCAAGACCAAGAACAAGGTCAACATCATCCGCACGCCGCAGGCCATTTTCGATGCCCAGATCAAGGCCTGGGACAAGATCGTCGCCAAGCTGGAAGCCGAAGACCCCTTCTTTAAGAAGGTATGGGACTCGCAGAAAGCATGGGCGAAGCGGGTCGGGTACTATCACTTCTTCAACAACGCCGACTACAAGGCAGCCTACGAGCACATGCACGGCAAGCTCGGCTTCTGATCAGTCACCGCAGGCAAGACACTCGTTGCATTTACCATGGCGGCGGGTACTCCGGTACCCCCGCCGTGTTTCATAGGGCGGACCCCATGTCCATTCAATCCTGGCTGCACGGCATCGACCAGCTGTCCAAGTCGGTCGGGCACGCCTTCGCCTGGTGCATCGTCATCCTGACGCTGGGCACCACTTACGAAGTATTCGTTCGCTACGTGTTGGACGACCCGACCAGTTGGGCCTTCGACATGAGCTACATCCTCTACGGCGCGCTGTTCCTGATGTCGGGCGCCTACGCCCTGTCGCGCGGCGCCCATGTGCGCGGCGACGTGTTCTACCGGCTGATGCCGAAGCGCGTCCAGGGCAGCGTCGAACTGGTTCTGTACGTGTTCTTTTTCTACCCCGGCGTCATCGCCCTGATGTACTCGGGCTGGGGCTACGCCATGGATTCGATTCGCATCCAGGAGGTGAGCGTCAACAGCCCGATCGGCGTTCCGATCTGGCAGCTCAAGATGATCATTCCGGCGGCCGGCGCCCTGCTGGCACTGCAGGGCGTCGCCGAAATGCTGCGCTGCGTGATCTGCATCCGCACCGGCGAGTGGCCGGAGCGCCTGCACGACGTCGAGGAAATGGAGACCGCGATCCTGCATCAGGTCGATGACGAGAAGCGCATGGGCTACGAAGCCGACATGCCGACCCACAAGCCGCGCTATCGCGCCACCACCGACACGTCAGGAGAAAGAAAATGACGGATCCGCAAGTTGCGATCCTGATGCTGGGCTCGTTCATTTTCGTCATCCTGCTTGGCTTCCCGATAGCCTTCACGCTGATGGCCATGGGCGTCGGCTTCGGCTACTACGCCTACTTCCAGCCCGACCAGGCCTTTTTCGACAGCCGGGTGTTCTACCTGCTGACGCAGAACACCTTCAGCGTCATGAACAACGACGTGCTGGTGTCGATCCCGCTATTCCTGTTCATGGGCTACATCGTCGAACGGGCGAATATCCTCGACCGCCTGTTTCATAGCCTGCAACTGGCGTTTCGGGCCATACCGGGGGCCATGGCCATTGCCGCCCTGATCACCTGCGCCCTGTTCGCCACCGCCACCGGCATCGTCGGTGCCGTGGTGACGCTGATGGGGCTGCTGGCATTCCCCGCCATGCTCAAGGCCGGTTATGACCAGAAGCTCTCCGCCGGCGTCATCGCGGCCGGCGGCACCCTGGGCATCCTCATCCCGCCGTCGATCATGCTCATCGTCTATGGCGCGACCTCGGCGATTTCCGTGGTCAAGCTCTATGCCGCAGCGCTGATTCCCGGCCTGCTGCTGGCCGGGCTCTACATGGTCTATGTGGTGACACGGGTGCTGCTCAACCCCTCGCTGGCGCCGAAGCTGCCGCCCGAAGCGTACAAGGATGTCTCCTGGACGCAGGTGTTCATCCTGCTGGCCAAGGCTTTCGTGCCGCTGGCGGTGCTGATCCTGTCGGTGCTGGGCGCCATCCTCTTCGGCCTGGCTACGCCGAGCGAAGCGGCAGCGATCGGTGCCATGGGCGGCGTCCTGCTGGCCGCGGCTTATCGCGCCCTGACCTGGGGTCGCCTCAAGGAGGCGGTGTTCCTCACGGCGCGCACCACGGCCATGGTCTGCTGGCTGTTCGTCGGCTCCTGGACCTTCTCATCGGTGTTCTCCTACCTCGGCGGCGAAGGCCTGATCAAGGACTTCGTGCTCAGCATGGACCTGAACACCATCACCTTCCTGATCCTGTCGCAGGTCATCATCTTTCTGCTGGGCTGGCCGCTGGAGTGGAGCGAGATCATCATCATCTTCGTGCCGATCTTCCTGCCGCTGCTGCCGCACTTCGACGTCGATCCGATGTTCTTCGGCATCCTCATCGCGCTGAACCTGCAGACCTCATTCCTGACACCACCCATGGCGATGTCGGCCTACTATTTAAAGGGCGTGGCACCCAAGCACGTGGAACTGGTGACCATCTTCAAGGGCTGCCTGCCCTTCCTGAGCATGGTGTTCGTGGCCATGGTGGCGGTCTATGTTTTCCCGCAGCTGGTCTACTGGCTGCCCGACCTGCTCTACGGCAATTGATGACTCACGATACGGGGACAGCATGGAGCAATTGAACTGGCTGGGCGCACGCCAGGCCGCGCAAGGCATCCGCGACGGACTGTTCAGCGCGACGGACCTGGTGAACGCCTGCCTGGCGCAGATCGCCGCGCGCGAGCCTGAAGTGCAGGCCTGGGCCTATCTCGACCCGGCGCACGCCCTGGCGCAGGCACAGCGCGCCGACGAATGGCGCGCCGCCGGCAAGCCGCTGGGGCCGCTGCACGGCGTGCCGGTCGGCATCAAGGACATCATCGACACCGGCGACATGCCGACCGAGGACGGCACCCCCCTGCACTCGGGCCGCAGTCCGTGGCACGACGCCAAGGTGGTCGAACTACTGCGCGGCGCCGGCGCCATCATCATGGGCAAGACGGTGACCACAGAGCTTGCCACCTATTCGCCGGGCAAGACGCGCAACCCGCACAATCCGGCGCACACGCCCGGCGGATCGTCGAGCGGTTCCGCCGCCGCGGTGGCCGCCGGCATGGTGCCGCTGGCGCTGGGGACGCAGACCAATGGCTCACTGATCCGGCCGGCCGCCTACTGCGGCGTGTTCGGCTTCAAGCCCAGTCGTGGCCTGATCTCGCGCCGTGGCATCCTGCGCCAGTCGGAAAGCCTGGACCAGCCGGGCGGCTTCGCCCGTAGTGTCGAGGACTTGGCACTGCTGGGCGAGGTGCTGGCCGCCTACGACGCCGAGGAGAGCGACATGCAGCCCCGCGGCAGCGTGCCGATGTCGCGGGTGTGCGGCGAGGACGCGCCGATGCCGCCGACGCTGGCACTGGTCAAGACACCGCTGTGGCAACAGGCCGATGCCGAGGTCCACGGCGGACTGGCCGAACTGGCCGAGCACCTTGGCGAACACGTAGGCGAATTCGTGCTGCCCGACTCGGCGGCGCAGGCGCTCGACTGGCACAAGACCGTCATGGAAGCCGACATCGCCGCCAACTATGCGGCCGACTACGAGCGCGGCGCGGACAGGATGTCGGCATCTCTGCGCGAGCAGATCGAGCGTGGCCGTCGCATCACGGCGGTCGATTACCTGGTGGCCCGCTCGCGCATCCCCATCGTCACCGAGGGACTGGACGAGATTTTCGATCGTTACGACGCCATCCTGACACCGGCCGTGGCGGGTGCCGCACCGGCCGGCCTGGAGTCGACGGGCAGCCCGATGTTCTGCACGCTGTGGAGCTTCTGCGGCATGCCGGCCATCAGCCTGCCGCTGCTGCAGGCTGGCAATGGTCTGCCGCTCGGCGTGCAGCTGGTCGGACGGGTGGGCGACGACGCCCGGCTGCTGCGCACGGCACGCTGGCTGGTCGAGACGGTGGCCTGAAAATGGCAGGCAAGAAAGAAGCGAGGACGACATGAACATGAAAATGCTTGCCGGCCTGGTCGGCCTGCTGATGCTGCTGGCCTTCCTGGTGCCGCCGGCGCTCAAGCTGCAGAAGGTCGCCCTGATCGTGGTGATCCTGATCGGCGCCGCCATGGCGGTCTACGAATTCGTCGAGACCGTGCGCAACAAGGACGAATGATGAAGCCCCGGATACTGGTCAGCCGCCTGGTCTTTCCCGAGGCCATCGAACGGCTAGCCGAGCATTTTGAGGTCGATTACCACCAGGAGGACGCGCCGCTGCCGCCGGCGCAACTGGCAGCCCGGCTGGCCGACAAGCAGGGTGCGCTGACCCTGATCTCCGACCGCATCGACGCGAGTGCGTTGGCCGCTGCTCCCGGTCTCAAGGCGGTCTGCAACGTCGCCGTCGGCTACAACAACCTCGACATCGAGGCGCTGAGCCGCGCGGGCATCATGGCCACCAACACCCCCGGCGTGCTCGACGACACCACTGCCGACACCGCCTGGGCGCTGCTGCTCGCCTCCGCGCGCCGCATCGTTGCCGCCGACAAATGGGTGCGGGCAGGGCAGTGGCAGGGCTGGAAGTTCCACGACGACTGGCTTGGCGACGACGTCCACCACGCCACGCTGGGCATCCTCGGCATGGGCCGCATCGGCCAGGCCGTGGCGCGTCGCGCCGCCGGCTTCGACATGCGGGTGACCTACCACAACCGCAATCGCCTGGCCGAGGCGGAGGAAGCCGCCTGCCGCGCCGAATGGGTGGACAAGGAAACCCTGCTGCGCCAGGCCGACTTCCTGGTATTGATGCTGCCCTATTCGCCGGCCACCCACCATGCCATCGGCGCGGCCGAGCTGGCGTTGATGAAGCCGACGGCCCACCTGATCAACGTCGCCCGCGGCGGCATCGTCGACGATGCCGCCTTGATCGAGGCGCTGCAGCACAAGCGCATCGGCGGCGCCGGCCTGGACGTGTTCGAGAACGAGCCGGCGCTCGACCCGCGCTATTTCGCGCTCGACAACGTGGTGCTGACGCCGCACATCGGCTCGTCGTCGCGCGCGACGCGGCTGAAGATGGCGCTGCTCGCCGCCGACAACCTGATTGCCGCGCTGTCCGGCCGGCGCCCGCCCAACCTGCTCAACCCGCAGGCATTCGCCGGCTGAGCAGCCGGGCACGGCGGACGAGCCGTCGCGCTCAGTGCGTCGGCATGATGAAGGCGTTGGCCGACAGTTCGCCCGCCTGCGGCCAGCGCGCCGTCATGGTCTTCAGCCGGGTATAGAAACGCACGCCCTCGGGGCCGTGGATGGAGTGGTCGCCGAACAGCGAATGCTTCCAGCCACCGAAACTATGGAAGGCCATTGGCACCGGGATCGGCACATTGATGCCAACCATGCCGACGGAAATGCGCCGCGAGAACTCGCGCGCCGTGTTGCCGCTGCTGGTAAACACCGCGACGCCGTTGCCGAACTCATGGGCGTTGACGAGTCCGATCGCCGCGTCGAGGTCCGCCACGCGCACCACGGACAGCACCGGGCCGAAGATCTCTTCCTGATAGATGCGCATCGCCGGCTCGACGCGGTCGAACAGGCAGCCGCCGAGGAAGAAGCCGCCCTCGTGGCCCGCCACCTTGAAGTCGCGACCGTCGACCACCAGGTCGGCGCCTTCCGTGACGCCCTGATCGACGTAGCCCCGAACCTTGTCGTAGTGGGCACGGGTGACCAGCGGCCCCATGTCGGCCTTGGGATCGGTGCCGGGGCCGATGGCGAGGTTGCGCGTCTTCTCGGCCATGCGCTTGACCAGTTCGTCGGCGACATCACCGACGGCGACGGCCACCGAGATCGCCATGCAACGCTCGCCGGCGGAGCCGTAGGCGGCGCCCATCAGCGCATCGACCGCCTGGTCGAGGTCGGCATCGGGCATCACCACCATGTGGTTCTTGGCGCCGCCCAGCGCCTGCACGCGCTTGCCGTGCGCGGTGCCGGTCGCATAGATGTACTGCGCGATCGGCGTCGAGCCGACGAAGCTGACGGCGGACACGCGCGGGTCGGTCAGCAGGGCATCGACCACCGTCTTGTCGCCATGCACGACGTTGAACACGCCGTCGGGCAGGCCGGCCTCGCGCAGCAGTTCGGCCAGCATCAGGGCCGGCGAGGGATCGCGCTCGGAAGGCTTGAGCACGAATGTGTTGCCGCAGGCCAACGCCACCGGGAACATCCACATCGGCACCATCACCGGGAAGTTGAAGGGCGTGATGCCGGCGCACACGCCGACCGGCTGGCGGATCGACCAGCTGTCGACGCCACCGCCGACCTGGTCGGAATACTCGCCCTTGAGCAAATGGGGAATGCCGCAGGCGAACTCGACCACCTCGATGCCGCGCGTCAGCTCGCCCTTGGCGTCGGACAGCACCTTGCCGTGCTCGCGCGTGATGGCCGCGGCGATCTCGTCGGCGTTCTTTTCCAGCAGTTCCTTGAACTTGAACATCACCCGCGCCCGCCGCAGCGGCGTGGTGTCGGCCCAGCCTGGCAATGCCCCAGTGGCGGCCCGGAGCGCGACATCGACGTCGCCCACCCCGCCCAGCGGCACCTGCGCCACCACTTCTCCGGTGGCGGGGTTGAAGACCTCGCCCCAACGCTTGCCGTCACCGGGACGGAGCTTGCCGTCAATGAAATGACCGAGTTGCTGCGGCTGGGCTTCGTCGTATAGCTTGGAGGTCATGGGCCTGTCCCTTTGGGGTTGCGACGTGCGGGCAACAAACAAGGCCGCCACGCCACCATTCATATATACGAACGGCATGCAATAGTGTGCACCCATTTTATGGGGGAGGAATGCGATGTCAAGCGCCGCCAGCAGCGCCGCCGCCGGCGTGCCTCAGACCAGCTTTTTCTGCGCCAGGTACTTGCGGACGATGGCGAGCAACGCCGCCGGATCGTCGAGTTCCAGCAACATCTGCCGCGCCGTATTCGGGATGGGCAGCACTTCGCAAAAACGATGGCCGACCCAGGCCGCGTCGTCGAAGCGCGGCGCCGGCGGCGCGGCGGCGCCGAGGTCGGCGACGATGGCGCGCAGCAGCGTCACCAGTCCGGCGCAATCCGCCGGCACGGCCTCGGCCGCCAAATCCGGCAGCAGCCGGATTTCGCCATGCACCAGCCCCGCCGCGTCGGCCCAGTGACGCCGAATGCGGAAGCGCACACCACCATGCGCCACCACCTGCAGCACGCCGAGCTGTTCCATGTCCCACGTGGCGATGCGCGCCAGGGTACCGACCGGCTGCGGTTCGGCGGCCGCGCCGACCTCGCCGCCCCGCGCGATCAGGCAGACGCCGAAGGGCGTCTCGTCGCGGATGCAGGCCTTTGCCATGTCCATGTAGCGCTGCTCGAAGATTTTCAGCGGCAGGGCGCCGCCGGGGTACAACACCGTCTGCAGCGGGAACAGCGGAACGGTCAGAAAGCTCACTCCGAGCCCCACCGTGCCATGAGCTGGTGCGGCACACCGAGCTGGTCAAGGATGCGGGCGACGACGAAATCGACCACGCCCTGCACGTCCTGCGGATGGTGGTAGAAGCCGGGGTTGGGCGGCAGGATGACGGCGCCGGCACGCGTCAGCTTGAGCATGTTCTCGAGGTGGATGGCCGAGAACGGCGTCTCGCGTGGTACCAGGATCAGCTTGCGCCCTTCCTTCAGCACCACGTCGGCGCCGCGCGTCACCAGGTCGCGCGCCATGCCGGCGGCCACCTCGGCCAGCGTGCCCATGGTGCAGGGGCAGATGACGTAGGCATCGGGTGGATTCGAGCCCGAGGCCAGCGGCGCGTTCCAGTCGTCGCGGCCGAAGACAGTGAGCTGCCCATCCTGCGCACCAAAGCGCTCGGCGAACAGTCGCTGCGCCTCGCGCGGCTGCGCCGGCAGCACCAGGTCCATCTCCTGCTTCGCCACGATCTGCGCTGCCTGAGAGTAGATAAGCCAGACCCGCACACCGGCGCGGATAAGGCATTCGACCAGGCGCACGCCGTAGGGCATGCCGGAGGCACCGGTGAAAGCAACAGCGACTGTCTTCATTTTTCTTCCAGCAGTTTGGCCGCGATCAGGCCGTTGACGATGCCGAACAATAACGCAGCCCCGGCAAAAACGGGGGTCAGATGGAATACGCCGTCGTGTGGCACCAGCCACAGCCGCACCACCATGAGCTGCCCGGCAATATGGGCAAAGGCCGCCAGCACACTGTGGCTGACCGGGCCGAACCAGTTGCGCGGCAGGCGGCTCGCCAGCGCCAGCACCGCGAGGCTGAGGGCCGCGCCGGTCAGCGACAGGAAGAAGCCCGGCGCCAGAAACTGTCCGACCAGCAGGCTGCCGGCCAGCACGCGCAGCAGTGTCACCCAGGCCGCCTCGCGCCAGCCATGGCGCCACAGCACGATGAGCGTCACGATGTTCGCCAGCCCCGGCTTGACGCCGGGCAGTGGCGACGGAATCGCCGCCTCGGCGATGGTCAGCACGATGGCTGCCGCCGCGTAGCGCGCGATGCGGCGATCGACGGCGGTGACTTCCAGTTCAATTACGCCCCCACCCCCCGCCCCCCGCCCAGGCGGGGGTGACGGTTGTTCGCGGACTGCGTCCGCTCCCCGCTCAGTAGTTGAGGCTGTCATAGCCGCCCCCATCGCTCCTCGGCCCGGAAAGCTGCAGGCTCACATGGTTTGGGGCGCAGATGGCAATGGCATTTGGTCGCGTCAACCAGCCCTGCAAAACGCAATACTGGCGCGGTCCGGGATCGGAGGCGACGCGGGCGCGGCCGGGTTGCACTTCGATCACCGTGGTACCGAGCGGGCCGGCGACATCGAGCTTGCGCGGCTGCGTCAGCGGCAGCTCCGCCACCACCGTGCCGTCGCGCTTGACCACCGCCAGATCGGCCGCGCCGCCGCGCCACAGCAGCGGCAGCGCGGCGGCCACCGCCACCAGCCCGGCCAACATTACCAGCCAGTCGCCGGGGCGCAGCAGCTCGAGCCAGTCGCGGCTCACTGGCCGGCCAGCGTGCGGTGACGCACCAGCACCCGCAACTCGCCGCCGAAACGCGCGGCGAGCGCTTCGGCGAAATACACCGAGCGATGCTGGCCGCCGGTACAGCCGACGGCGACGGTGAGGTAGGAGCGGTTGTCGCGGATGTAGCTGGGCAGCCAGCGCGCGACGAAGTCGCCGATGTCGCCGAGCATCTGTGCTACCTCGGGCTGCGCCTCAAGGAAGCCGATCACCGCCGCGTCGCGGCCGGTCAGCGGCCGCAGTGCCGGGTCGTAATGCGGGTTGGGCAGGCAGCGCACGTCGAACACCAGGTCGGCGTCGAGCGGGATGCCGTGCTTGAAGCCGAAGGACTCGAACAGCAGGGTCAGGCCCTGGCGCGCATCGAGCGCAGCAAAGTCGTTGATCATGGCGCGCAGCGCGTTCGGCCGGATGTTGCTGGTGTCGATGCGATGACCGAGCGAGGACAGGTTCTCCAGCGCATCACGCTCGCGGCCGATCGCCTCGGCCAGCGTGGTGTCGTCAAAGGCCAGCGGATGGCGCCGCCGCGTCTCGGAAAAGCGCTGGATCAGCACCTCGTCGCGCGCATCGAGAAAGACGAAGCGCAAGTCGACCCCCGGTCGTTGCTGCAGCTCACGCAACAGCGCCGGCAAGCCGGCGATTCCGGCGCCGCCCCGCATGTCCATGGCCACCGCAGCCCGGCCCATGTCGTCGGCCTCGAACTGGGCGACCAGTTGCGGCAGCAAGGGTGCCGGCAGGTTGTCGACGCAGAAATAGCCCGCGTCCTCGAGGACGTTGAGGGCGATCGATTTTCCGGAGCCGGAAAGGCCGCTGATCAGGACGAGCTGCATGGGTGCAAGGATAGCGGATCATGCCTGCTGCCGGGTGCCGCGCCGTCCCGCCAGCGCCGACTTTTTCAGCGACGGGCGACCAGCCAGGGCAGCAGTGCGAACAGCACGAGCATCGCGCCATAGACCGGACCGGACACCGGATCGCGCCCGGCGATCCACTGCGCCAGCGTCAGCCCCTGGAGCCAGACCATCGAAATCTCGGCCAATAGCAGCAGGCCCAGGGCAATCGCCCCCGTTGCCAGCCGCTGCCTCGACGCCAAGGCGTAGCGCCGCACCACCCAGCGCGCCGCGAACAGCATCACCAGGAGCATTAAGGGCATTTCGACCAGTTCCGACACGCGCACGCCGAGGCGGGGCACCAGCAACAACACGCGGATCGTGCCGAGCACGAAGCCGGCGCCGAAGACCCAGGCGAAGTACAGGGCGCCAGCTCGCAGCGGCTTCATGAGATCCGCGCCGGGGCGCCGGTCGTAACCATTCACTACTTGAGGATGCAGTGCCTGGCGTAATCCACCGCTTCGTTGGCCGACCAGTCCGCCTTGGCCTTGGCCTTCATGTTGGCGCACCAGCGCTCGCTGCCCACCTCGGGCGCGCAGGCGCCGAGTGCCAGCAGCAAAGCCGCGGACAGGGCGGCGCAAAGGTATTTTCTCGAGGATTTCATCACGGCGTGCCTCCTTTTTTCGCGGCACGCGGCGGCCGCTGCTGAACGAATTTTGCCGACGTCACTGTGCGGCGATCCACAGGAAGGCCGCCACGGCGGCACCCAGGGCGACATCGGAAACCCGTGCAGCCCATGCCAGGGCAGCGACGCGCCGGTCGCCGAGCTGGAACACCTTGCTGCCCCAGAGGTACTTCCAGAATCGAAGATGCAGCTCCTGGTAGCGGGGCAGCAGCGAGTCCAGCTGCCGGCTGGACGGCTGCCCCAGCTCGGCGAAGAGCTCCGGATGCCGCGTCCGCAGCGTCGCCAGCAGCAAAGCGCGCGCCAGCCAGCCGCCCGCCATGGCGCAGAGGATGACAAGAATCGCCGCACCAGCCATCATGTCCGCGCCCCGCGGCCTTCAGCTGCGGCCACGTCCAATGCCGCTGTCTTTCGGCGCATTCTCGTCGCCGCCGGCCGGTTCGTCTTCGCCGGCATCCTTGCGGTCGCGCTCGAACTCGGCAAGCAGGCTGCGCTTCTGCGCGATCAGTTCGGCAATGGCCTGCTTCTCGTCGCCTTCGGCGGCGGCCAGCTTCTTTTCCATCTTGCGAAGCTGTTCATGCAGTTCATTCTTGGCCTTTTCCAGTTGCTCGGCCTGCTCGGCCTTGTCGAACACCAGCGACTCATGACCGGTGGATTCGACTTCGGGTATCTCGTCGCTTGCGGCCGGCATGATCCGCGCGTCGTCGGCCAGGCGCCGCTGGTTCATGATGGTCGGCGAGGCGATCTCGATCCCCTCGCCGTTCAGCGTATCGAGGATGGTCTCGTAGAAGTTGGAGCGCGCCGACAGCATGCCCTTGACCTCGACCAGCAGACCGCTGACGCGATAAGTAATCGCGTAGTTGCCGAGCTCGACGATTTTGACGAAGGGTTCCTGCAGGCCGACTTCGCGGGCGGCGGCGATCAGCAGGCTCTTGATGCGGGTGTGGTGGACGTCGTAGCCGAGGGACAGCGAGGCGGAGACTATCGTTCCCGACGTGCGCACCACCACGATGGGGTGCGAAATCATGTAGGTATTGGCCAGATAGACCAGTTCACGCCGCTCGGTCTGGATCTCGGTGTTGAAGAGGCCACGCCCCGCGACGCGACCGAAATAATCCCCGACGCGAATGAAGTCGCCGGTGCGGAACGACTTGGCGGCATGCAGCATCAGCCCCGCCATGAGGTTGGAAATGATCGTCGTCGAGGAGAAAGCGACGACGCCGGAGACCAGCACGCCGATCAACGCGATCACCTGGTTGCGCATGCTCTCGCCGACCGGCAAGGCGAGGACGATGGCAACGACGCCGGCCAGCAGCAGCACCAGCATGGTGAGCTGCCGCGGTAGCCGGCGGTCGGCACTGAATTCGGGATGGCGCGCCAGCAAACCCCAGTTGGCGACAAACAGGAACACCGCCACTCCCGCCGCCGTGGCGAGCAGGGGCAGGAAGGAGATGACAAGGTCGAACAATCGGTCCATGAGGGCAGAGCTTACCCGCTCGCGCCTGAGTTGCGAAGGACGTCCGGCGAGGCGCCAGGCGCCGCCAGGGTGCTACGCGGCCAGGGTCGGCACGATGTCGGCACCCTCGATCCGCACCGCACCGCCGCGTAGCAGTTCGTCGAGAAGCCACGCGGACAGTGCATCGACGTCCTTGCCGAGCAGGCGCGTGCCGGCGTCGCGGAACAGCGGCACGCTGTCGACGTAGGCAGCAAGAGCGCTCCGCGGCAAGCGACCGAGGTCGAGCAGGTTGAAGACGAAGCAGGCCTTGATGGCGTTCTTCGCCATGCGCGCCGGATCCTGCTCGAAGGCAGCGAGGCGCCTGAAGGCGCGATCGAGTGCGGCCTCGACATCCATGAAGGGGGCACCGTGGCCGGGGATGACGACAGCGACGGGCAGGCGCGCGATCATTTCCAGAGTCTGCCGCGTGGCAGCGAGGGCGCCGGCCTCGCCGAGTATCTCGCCGAAGACGATACCGAAGCCGTCGGCCCACAAGGCATCGCCGGAAACAAGGATGCGCTCGGTCGGGCAGTGGAACACCAGCGCTTCCATGTCGTGTCCCGGCGCCGCGAGCGCCTGCCATGCAAGTCCGCCCAAGGTCAATGTGTCACCCGGGGTGACAACTCCGTCATGGCGAAAGCGGTCGCCGCGCTGGCGGGCGGGGCCGAGCAACAGTGCCTCTTCGTCCCAGCGCTCGACGTGGGCCTCGATTCCGGCGGGAATGAGGATCTCGCAGCCCCAGGCATTTTGCAGCGTGGCGTTGCCTCCGATGTGGTCGGAGTGGGAATGGGTGTTGATTAGCCGCTTGAGCCGCCGTCCCGCCACCGCCGACTTTATGAGTTCGAGGGTCTGCGCCGCGTGCCCGACATAGCCGGAGTCGATCAGCGTCGCCGTCGTCGCGTCGTCGAACAGCAGGATGTTGTTGGAGGAAAGCCAGCCGCGCTCGATGACGCGGATCGAATCAGGCAGCTGTGGTGCCATCGTCCGGCTCCGGGGTGGCGGCGGGTGTCTCCGGGACTGTTGCCGGGGCGGTCGTCCCGATCAGCGGCCGGCCGCAGCCGAGGCAGTAGGCACCTTCGTCGTCCGCCATGCAAATGCCGACGCAGGGATAGATCGCTTCGACGTCTGCCGGCCCGCCGGGATCGCTCACGCCGCCAGCGCCGCCTTCCGGGCGATGTGTGCGCGCGCCACCTTCGACTGCGGCTCGCGACCGAGCTGCTGCGAAATCCAGGCGGCGGCCTCCACCAGCTTGTCGAGATCGATGCCGGTACTCAGGCCCAGTCCCTGCAGCAACCACACCACGTCCTCGGTCGCCACGTTGCCCGAGGCGCCGGCGGCATAGGGACAGCCGCCGAGGCCGCCGATCGCGGCGTCGAAGACGGAAAGCCCGACTTCGAGCGAGGCATAGATGTTGGCGACGGCCATGCCGTAGGTGTCGTGGTAATGACCGGCCAGCATTTTCAGCGGCACGCGCCGCGCCGCGGCCTCGATCATCGCCTTGGTCGCCTCGGGCGTGCCGCTGCCGATGGTGTCGCCGAGGCTCACCTCGTAACAGCCCATGTCGAACAGCGCCCACGCCACCTCGGCCACCGCGGTCGGCTTGACCTCGCCCTGGTAGGGGCAGCCGAGCACGCAGGAAACGTAGCCGCGCACCCTGATGTCCGCATCCTTCGCCGCCGCGACCACGGGGCGGAAGCGCTCGAGCGATTCGGCGATGGAGCAGTTGATGTTCTTCTGCGAGAAGGTCTCCGATGCCGCGCCGAAAACGGCGATCTCCTTCGCGCCGGCCGCCAGCGCCGCCTCGAAGCCCTTCATGTTGGGCACCAGCACCGGGTAGGCCACGCCTTCGCGGCGCTCGATCGTCGCCATGACCTCGGCGGCATCGGCCATCTGCGGCACCCACCTGGGCGAAACGAAGGCCGTCGCTTCAATGCTCTTGAGGCCGGCATCGCCCAGGCGCCGGATCAACTCGACCTTGGTCGCGGTCGGGACGTCCTGCTTTTCGTTTTGAAGCCCGTCGCGCGGCCCGACTTCGACGATTCTGACTTTGCTAGGGAGTGCCATGGGGAGTGGGTTCAGTTCTTCTCGGCTGCAAATTCCACAAGCTCGGCGCCGTCGCTCACCTGGTCACCGACGGCGTAGCGGTAGGCCACGACGACGCCGGCGTCCGGCGCGGCGATGGCGTGTTCCATCTTCATCGCTTCGAGAATCATGAGTGGCGCACCTTTCTCCACCCTGACACCGGGAGCGGACAGCAGCGCGATGACCTTGCCGGGCATGGGCGCGGTGAGGCCGGCATCATGCCCGCCGCCCTCGCCGGCGTGGTGGAGCGGATCGACCGCAACCAGCACGTGGGTGCGGCCGTGGAGAAAGACGTGGCGGCGCTCGCCGGCTGCAACCACGGTGGCGGACAACTGGGTGCCGCCGAGGTCGATGCGCAGTTCGTTACGCGCGGCGCCGCGTCCGAGCTGGCCGGAAACCGCTGTGGTCCGGCCATCGAATTCCAGCCGCGGCTCGCCCCCGGCGTAGGTTACGGTGACACTCTTCTCGACATCGCCGTGGCGAAACAGCAGCGTGCGCCTCGCCGCGCTATTCACACGCCAGCCGTCGCGCAGGTGCCAGGGCGAATGTGGATCGGCAGCGGCACGGGCCGCGGCGCGGGCGGCCAGCGCCTCGCGCAGCAGTTCGGCCAGGGCGCAGGCCAGCCAGGCCTCGCGCGGCACTTCCGCCGCCTGCGGGAAAAGGAAATCCTGCTCGCGCTCGATCAGCCCGGTGTCGAGGTCAGCGGCAGTGAAAGCCGGGCAGGCGACCAGCCGCGACAGGAAGTCGACATTGTTGGCGACGCCGACGACGCGAAACTGGGCCAGCGCCTGCAGCATGCGCTTGAGCGCGGCATCGCGGCTCTCGTCCCAGACGATGAGCTTGGTGATCATTGGGTCGTAGTGCGGCGTGATCTCGTCGCCCTGCTCGACGCCGCTATCGACCCGCACATGCAGCGACTCGGGCGGTGGCGCCAGGTGGATCAGCCGCCCGGTTGAGGGCAGGAATCCCTTGTCCGGATCTTCAGCGTAGATGCGCGCCTCCAGCGCGTGGCCGCGCAGACCGATCTGCTCCTGCGTCAGAGGCAGCACCTCGCCGGCGCCGACTTTCAGCTGCCACTCGACCAGGTCGAGGCCGGTGATCATCTCGGTCACGGGATGCTCGACCTGCAGCCGAGTGTTCATTTCCATGAAGTAAAAACTGCCGTCCTGATTCACGATGAACTCGACGGTGCCGGCGCCGACATAGCCAACTGCCTTCGCCGCATCCACCGCCGCATTGCCCATCGCCGCGCGACGCTCGGGTGTCATGCCGGGTGCCGGGGCTTCCTCCAGCACCTTCTGGTGGCGTCGCTGCACCGAGCAGTCGCGCTCGAACAGATGCACGACATTGCCGTACGTGTCGCCGAACACCTGCATCTCGATGTGGCGTGGGCGGGTCAGGTACTTCTCGATCAGCACCCGGTCGTCGCCGAAGCTGGCAGCCGCCTCACGCTGGCACGACGCCAGCGCCGCCGCGAATTCGCCCGCGTCGCGCACGATGCGCATGCCCTTGCCGCCGCCACCCGCGCTGGCCTTGATCAACACCGGGTAACCAATGCGGGCGGCCTCTCCGGCGAGGAGATCGGCCTCCTGCCGCTCGCCGTGGTAGCCGGGCGTGAGCGGCACGCCGGCCTTTTCCATCAGCGTCTTTGCCGCCGACTTCGACCCCATGGCGCGGATCGCCGCTACTGGCGGGCCGAGGAACACCACGCCGGCCTGCGCACAGCTTTCAGCGAAATCCGCGTTCTCGGAGAGAAAACCGTAGCCCGGGTGGATGGCCTGCGCGCCGGTCTGCTCTGCCGCCGCGAGAATGGCAGGAATCGACAGGTAGGACTCACGCGCCGGCGCCGGCCCGATGCAGACGGCCTCGTCGGCCAGCCGCACATGGCGGGCACCGGCATCGGCCTCGGAATAAACAGCGACGCTTCGGATGCCGAGGCGCCGGCAGGTCTTGATTACCCGGCAGGCGATCTCGCCGCGATTGGCGATCAGGACCTTATCGAACATGTGTCACCCCGCGGCTCGATCGCCCGCACGCTGCGCGTGCCCGGCGATTTGACTTCGTCGCTGCGCCGCTGCGCGGCTGGTCGCCGCGATTGGCGATCAGAACCTTATCGAACATGTGTCACCCCGCGGCTCGATCGCCCGCACGCTGCGCACTGCATGTCGCGCTCCATCCTATTCACCCACCCAGCTCGGCTTGCGCTTGGCGAGGAAGGCAGCCATGCCCTCCTGCGCCTCGGGGGTGGCGCGCACGCGGGCGATGCGCTGCGCCGTTTCCTCGATCAACTCTTCCGACAGTGGCCGGCTGGCGACGGCGCCGATCAGCTGTTTGCATTCGGCCATGGCATCGGGGCCGTTCTTCAGCAGCGACTCGATCAGGTCGCCGATGGCATCGTCGAGCGCCAACTCATCGTGCACAATCTCGTGCACCAGGCCGAGGCGGTAGGCCTCGGAGGCGGAGAAGCGTTCGGCCGTCAGCATGTAACGGCGGGCATGCCGCTCACCGATGGCCGCGATGACGTGCGGCGAAATCGCCGACGGGATGATGCCGAGCTTGACCTCGGTCAGCGCGAATTGGGCGTCGAAGGTGGCGATGGCGATGTCGCAGGCGGCGATGACGCCGACGCCGCCGCCATAGGCCGCCCCCTGCACTCGCGCGATGACGGGCTTGGAGCATTGCGCGATGCGCCGCAGCATCTCGGCCAAGGCGCGGGCGTCACGCAGGTTCTCATCGGCATCGTAGCCGGCGACGCGCTGCATCCAGTTGAGATCGGCGCCGGCGCTGAAGCTCTTGCCGGTGCTGGAGATGACGATGACGCGCACGGCCGAGTCGGTTTCCAGCACGCCGAGCGCGTGGATCATCTCGACGATGGTAACGTCGTCGAAGGCGTTGTGGCGGTCAGGTCGGCCGAGGGGGATGATGCCGACGCCACGGTCGATTTCGGTGAGCAGATTCTGGTAGGGGGACATCGCTTCCTGATTCCTGGTTACATCCTGAAAATGCCGAATTTGGTCGGTGCGATCGGCGCGTTGAGCGCGGCGGAGATGCCGAGCCCGAGCGCGCGCCGCGTCTGCGCCGGGTCGAGCACGCCGTCGTCCCACAGCCGTGCGGTGGCATAGTAGGGATGGCCCTGGGCCTCGTACTGCTCGCGGATCGGCGCCTTGAAGGCCTCTTCCTCTTCCGCGCTCCATGACTTGCCGGCGGCTTCGATGCCGTCGCGCCTGACGGTCGACAGCACACTCGCCGCCTGCTCGCCGCCCATCACCGAGATGCGCGAGTTCGGCCACATCCACAGCAGGCGCGGCGAGTAGGCGCGGCCGCACATGCCGTAGTTGCCGGCGCCGAAGCTGCCGCCGATGAGCACGGTGAATTTCGGCACCGCCGCGCACGCCACCGCCGTGACCATCTTGGCGCCGTCGCGAGCGATGCCGCCGTTCTCGTACTTGCGGCCGACCATGAAGCCGGTGATGTTCTGCAGGAACAACAGTGGAATTCCGCGCTGCGCGCACAATTCGACGAAGTGCGCGCCCTTCAGCGCCGACTCGGAGAAGAGGATGCCGTTGTTGGCGACGATGCCCACCGGATAGCCGTGCAGCCGGGCAAAGCCGGTGACCAGTGTCGTGCCGTACCTCGCCTTGAACTCATCGAAGCGCGAGCCATCGACCAGCCGCGCGATGACTTCGCGCACGTCGAAGGGCTTGCGGGTGTCGCTCGGGATGACGCCGTACAGCTCCGCCGGGTCGTAGAGCGGCTCCTCGGGCGTGGCGAGGTCGAGCCCCTGCGGTTTGCTGCGGTTGAGGTTGCCGACGATGCGCCGCGCGATGGACAGCGCATGGTGGTCGCTCTCGGCCAGATGGTCGCAGACGCCGGAGATTCGGGTATGCACGTCGCCGCCGCCGAGGTCCTCGGCGCTCACCACCTCGCCGGTGGCGGCCTTCACCAGCGGCGGGCCGCCGAGGAAGATGGTGCCCTGGTTGCGGACGATCACCGACTCGTCCGACATCGCCGGCACATAAGCGCCGCCGGCGGTGCACGAACCCATCACCACGGCGATCTGCGGAATGCCGGCGGCGCTCATGTTGGCCTGGTTGTAGAAGATGCGGCCGAAGTGGTCGCGGTCGGGGAAGACCTCGTCCTGCAGCGGCAGGAAGGCGCCGCCGGAATCGACCAGGTAGAGGCAGGGCAGGCGGTTTTCCAGCGCAATCTCCTGCGCCCGCAGGTGCTTCTTCACCGTCATCGGGTAATAAGTGCCGCCCTTGACCGTGGCGTCGTTGGCGACGATCACGCACTCGACGCCATTGACGCGGCCGATGCCGGTGACCACGCCGGCCGCCGGCACGCCGCCGGCCTCGTACATGCCGAAGGCGGCCAGCGGCGACAGCTCGAGGAGGGCGGTGCCGGGATCGAGCAGCGCGTCGATGCGGTCGCGCACCAGCAGCTTGCCGCGCGCCAGGTGTTTCTGCCGGGCATCCTCCGAACCGCCCCGTGCCGCCAGCGCCGACTTTTCGCGCAGGTCGTCGACCAGCACCTGCATCGCCGCGGCATTGGCGCGGAATTCCTCGGACCGCGTGTTGATCTGGGACTTGATGACGCTCACTCAGAAACCTCCGCTTTCGAGCCACTTCTCGATCTGCGGCAGCCGGTCGGCGCCGAGGAAGGGCTCGTTGTCGATGATGACATAGGGCGAGCCGCAGACGCCCTTCGCCAGCGCGGCATCGACTTCGGTGCGCAGGCGGTCCTTGAGTTCGGGCGAACCGAGCGCAGCCTGCAATTCCGCCGTGTCGCCAGCGCCGACTTTTTGCGCAAGATCGAGAATCACTGCGATGTCGTTGATGTCGCGCCCCTCGACGAAATAGCCGCGATAGGCGGCGTGGGCGAAGACCCACGCCCTGGCGCAATCGCGGTCGTGCAGCCAGTAGTAGGCACGCGCGGTGTTCTGGGTGGCGATGGGAAAGATGGCGGGCATGGCATAAGGCACACCGAGGAAGCGCGCCGAGCGGGCGAAGTCGCGCTTGCTGTATTCGCCCTTGAGCGGCACCTGCGCCAGCGGCTGTGCGCCCGTGGCCTTGAACACCACGCCGAGCAGGATGGGCCGCCACTTTACCTTGCGGCCGAACTTCGCGGCGAGCTCGTCGATTTTCTCGCTCATCAGGTAGCCGTAGGGCGAGGTGAAGTCGAAGTAGAACTCTATCGGGTCGGACATGTCAGTTGCTCCACCGCGCTACGCATGAAATGTCTTGTTCGTTGGGCGTCGGGGCGCGCCACGGGCAGCAGGTGGCCGACGCTGCTCATGTCACCCGAACCGGGCTGCGCCCGGTTCTCCTTCTTTACTTCGCTGCGTCGGCCACCCGCCGCCCGTGGCGGGGCACGCCGGTGCTTCTTGAACGCCAAACACCCACGGCGTTCCCAGATCTGGCCGGTGGGGTGCTCTGCACGGCGAAGTAAAGGAGGAGGGGACCGAAGGCCGCCGGGGGACATGAGCGGCGCAGAGCACCCCACCGGCCAGATCGCGCACCAAACATCAAACCTCATTTCAGCCTCCGATCACCGCGCGCGCAATCACCAGCCGCTGGATGTCCGAGGCGCCCTCGTAGATCTGGCAGACGCGCACATCGCGGTAGATGCGCTCGACCGGGAAGTCGTTCACGTAACCGTAGCCGCCGTGGATCTGGATGGCATCGGAGCAGACCTTCTCGGCCATCTCGGAGGCGAAGAGCTTGGCCATCGAGGCTTCCTTGAGGCAGGGTTCGCCGGCGTCCTTGAGGCTGGCGGCGTGCCACAGCAGTTGGCGCGCGGCCTCGATCTGGGTGGCCATGTCGGCGAGGCGGAAAGCGACGGCCTGGTGCTCGATAATGGGCTTGCCGAAGGCGACGCGGTCTTGCGCGTACCTCACCGCCGCTTCGAGCGCGGCGCGCGCCATGCCCACGGACTGCGCAGCGATGCCCAGCCGCCCAGCTTCAAGATTCGAGAGCGCGATGCGGTAACCGTCCCCTTCGGCGCCGAGCAGGCAGCCGGCGGGAATGCGGCAATCCTCGAACACGATCTGCGCCGTGTCTGAGGCGTGCTGGCCGAGCTTGTCCTCGATGCGTGCGACGATGTAGCCCTGCGTATCCGTCGGCACGACGAAGCAGGAGATGCCCTTCTTGCCGGCGACCGGGTCGGTGACGGCGAAGACGATGGCGATCTGCGCGTTCTTGCCACTGGTAATGAACTGCTTGACGCCGTTGAGCACCCAGTGGTTGCCGTCCTTCACCGCGCGCGTCGTGATGGCGGAGGCGTCGGAGCCGACGTGCGGCTCGGTCAGGCAGAAGCAGCCGAGCAGGGCGCCGCCGGCGGCACCCTTGAGCCAGCGCTCCTTCTGCTCGTCGCTGCCGTATTTGGCGAGGATGCCGCAGACCAGGGAGTTCTGCACCGAGAGGATGGTCGAGGTCGAGCCGTCACCGGCGGCGATCTCCTCCAGCGCGACGACGAGGGACAGGTAGTCGAGCCCGGCGCCGCCCCAGGCCTCGGGCACCACCATGCCCCAGACCCCGAGGCCGGCGAGATCGGCGAGCGCCTCGCGCGGGAAGGTGGAATCGCGATCCCACTGCGCGGCGTTGGGGGCGAGCCGCTCGCGCGCGAAGTCGCGCAGGGTGTCGCGGATCATCCGCTGCGCTTCGTTCAATATCATCAGAGCATCTCAATGGCCATGGCCGTGGCCTCGCCGCCGCCGATGCAGAGGCTGGCGACACCGCGGCGGCCGCCGTATTTCCGCAGCGCGCCGAGCAGCGAGACGACGATGCGCGCGCCCGAGGCACCGATCGGGTGGCCGAGCGCGCAGGCGCCGCCGTGGATGTTCACCTTCTCGGCGGGCAGATCGAGGTCGTGCATCGCGGCCATGGTGACGACGGCGAAGGCCTCGTTGATCTCGAAGAAATCGACGCCGGCGGCATCCCAGCCGGTTTTGGCGAAGAGCTTCTGCATGGCGCCGACCGGGGCCGTAGTGAACCAGGCCGGCTCCTGCGCGTGAGTGGCATGGCCGACGATGCGGGCGAGCGGCGTGCAGCCGAGCTTCGCAGCGGTCGAGGCCCGCATCAGCACCAGCGCCGCGGCGCCGTCGGAGATCGACGAGGAGTTGGCGGCGGTGACCGTGCCGTCTTTCTTGAAGGCGGGCTTGAGGCCGGATATCTTGTCGAGCTGGGCCTTGAGCGGCTGTTCGTCGCGGTCGACGACGACGTCGCCCTTGCGGCCCGACACCGTCACCGGCGTCACTTCCCAGGCGAAGGAGCCGTCCTTGATCGCGCCCTGCGCGCGGGTGGTGGAGCGGATGGCGAACTCGTCCTGCGCCTGCCGCGTGAAGCCGTACTTCTCGGCGCATTCCTCGGCGAAGGTGCCCATCAACCGCCCCTTCTGATAGGCGTCCTCGAGGCCGTCGAAGAACATGTGGTCGAGCAGCTGGCCGTGACCGAGGCGGTAGCCGCCGCGGGCCTTGGGCAGCAGGTAGGGCGCGTTCGACATCGACTCCATGCCGCCGGCGACGACGACGTCCTGGCTGCCGGCGAGCAGCAGGTCGTGGCCGAACATCATGGCCTTCATGCCCGAACCGCAGACCTTGTGCACCGTGGTGCAGCCCGCCGACTGCGGCAATCCTGCGCCCAATGCCGCCTGCCGCGCCGGGGCCTGACCGACGCCGGCCTGCAACACATTGCCCATGATGACTTCCTCGACCTGATCCGGCCGGATTCCGGCGCGTTCCACGGCGACCTTGATGGCGGCGGCGCCGAGTTGCGGCGCGGTCATGGCATTGAAGTCGCCCTGAAACCCGCCCATCGGGGTACGCGCGGCTGAGACGATTACGATGGGGTCGCTCATGATGAATGTCCTCAGGCGGTTTCAGCAAAAATTTCGCGGCCAATCAGCATACGGCGGATCTCGCTAGTGCCGGCGCCGATCTCGTAGAGCTTTGCGTCGCGCCAGAGCCGGCCAGTGGGATATTCGTTGATGTAGCCGTTGCCGCCCAGCGTCTGGATCGCTTCGCCGGCCATCCACGTCGCCTTCTCGGCGGAATACAGAATCGCACCAGCGGCGTCCTTGCGCAGGCTGCGCGCGTGGTCGCTCGAATCGCAGGCGCGGCCGACGGCATAGACATAGGCGCGGCAGGCCTGCCAGGTCGAGTACATGTCGGCGAGCTTGCCCTGCATCAGCTGGAATTCTCCGATGGGTTGATTGAACTGCTTGCGCTCGTGCACGTAGGGCACGACCACATCCATGCAGGCCGCCATGATGCCGAGCGGCCCGCCGGAGAGCACGGCGCGCTCGTAGTCGAGGCCGCTCATCAGCACCTTGACGCCGCCGCCGACCTGGCCGAGCACGTTTTCCTCGGGCACCTCGCAATCCTGGAACACCAGCTCGCAGGTGTTGGAACCGCGCATGCCGAGCTTGTCGAGCTTCTGCGCGGTGCTGAAGCCTTTGTAGCCTTTTTCGACGATGAAAGCCGTCATTCCTCGCGGTCCGGCGGCGGGATCGGTCTTGGCATAGACGATCAGCGTATCGGCATCGGGGCCGTTGGTAATCCACATCTTGTTGCCGTTGAGGACAAAGCGGTCGCCTTTTTTCTCGGCCCGCAGCCGCATGGAGACGACATCGGAGCCGGCGCCCGGCTCGCTCATGGCCAGCGCACCGACATGCTCGCCGGAGACCAGCTTCGGCAGGTATTTCTCCTTTTGCGCCGTGCTGCCGTTGCGGCGCAACTGGTTCACGGCAAGATTGGAATGCGCTCCGTAGGACAGCCCGACCGAGGCCGAGGCGCGCGAGATCTCTTCCATAGCGACGATGTGGGCGAGATAGCCCATGGCGGTGCCGCCGTATTCCTCCTCGACGGTCATGCCGAGCAGGCCCATGTCGCCAAACTTGCGCCAGAGGTCGGCGGGAAACAGGTTGTCGTGGTCGATCGCGGCGGCACGCGGCGCGATCTCGTTGGCAGCGAAAGCCTGCACCGTATCGCGCAGCATGTCGATGTCTTCGCCGAGGAAAAAATTGAGTCCGGTGGTCATGTCAGATACTCCACAACGCTTTGCGCCAGCCGCGAGGCATGAAATTTTGAGGTGTGGGACGTGCCGAGGGCGACGGGTGGCCGACGCTGCTCATGTCATCCGAACCGGGCCCGGCCCGGTTCTCCTTCTTTACTTCGCTGCGTCGGCCACCCGCCACCCTCGGCAGGACACACCGGTGCTTCGTGGCCGTGAAACACCCACGGCGCTTCCCGATCTGGCCGGTGGAGTGCTCTGCATAGCGAAGTAAAGGAGGGCGTAGGCAGGGTTTCGCGGAGCACTGCTCCGCGCTGCCGGAGCCGGCTTGCCATGCAGGGCAAGCCGTGGACGGAGGCGGTCGAAGACCGCCGACGGGGGACATGAGCGGCGCAGAGTACTCCGCCGGCCAGATCACGCTCCACACGCCGAGATCCATATCAACCCTCCGCCTTGCCATGCATGGTCATCAGCGTCTGCTGCATGGTCGCGCAGTGGGTAGTCTTGCCGTGCTTGACGACATAGGCGTCGCCGCGGGTGATGACCAGCGTCCTGCCCGACTTTATCACCTCGCCGGTGGCGATCATGAGTTCGCCGTCGCCGGGTGCGAGCAGGTTGATCTTGAACTCCACCGACAGCACCGAGGCGTTGGGCACCATCAGCGAGAAGCCGGCATAGCCGGCCGCGCTGTCGACCGCCGTGCTGATGATGCCGGCATGGAAATAGCCATGCTGCTGGCTGAGGTCGGCACGATAGGGCATGCTGATCTGACACCAGCCGGGCTGGACATCGACGAGCTCGGCGCCGATCAGACCCATCGCCCCCTGACGGGCGAAACTGCTGCGCACCTTGTCGGCCCAGTGCGGATCGCGCGGCTCGAAACGATGTTGCGGTGCCGTCGGCACATGCATGAAGACTCCCTCCATCCCGCATGTTCGCACATTTGTTGCAGTGCAACACGCGACGATATTTCAGGTGTAGAATGATTTTCGGTTCAGTAAATCAGAATTCCTCCGGCGGATCAAATATGGCTCCCACGAGCATTTCGTTGATGTTCCCCGCGGTGGCTGCTCCCCGCGGAACAATCCGCCGGGAGCCAGCATGAGCGCCGCAATCTCCTATCCGCATGACGCACCACCGCTGGCCGGCCAGACACTGGCCGTCGCCGCCGGTGTCGAGTGGTTGCGCATGCCGCTGCCCTTCGCCCTCGACCACATCAACCTGTGGCTGCTCGAAGACGGTGCCGGCTGGGCGGCCGTCGATACCGGCATCGCCCTCGATGCGGTCAAGGAGGCCTGGAAGTCGGCGCTGGCGGAACGCCGCCTGACCCGGCAGATCGTCACCCACTTCCACCCGGACCACCTCGGCCTGGCAGGGTGGCTGGAAACCGAAACCGGCGCGCCGCTGGCCATGACGCTGGGCGAATACACCGTCGCCCAGATGGTCGCCCACCAGGTTGCGCCGTTCGACGTCGACTCCATGCTCGGCTTCTTCCGCCAGCACGGCCTCGACGAGGAGCGCCTGGCCGCACTTGCCAAACGCGGCAACGCCTATCGCCGCGGCGTGCCGGCGATTCCCGCCACCTTCCAGCGGCTGGTCGACGGCGACACGCTCGCCATCGGCGGCCGCGACTGGCGCATCATCGTCGGCTACGGCCATGCCCCCGAACATGCCAGCCTCTACTGCGAGGAACTGGGCGTGCTGATCTCGGGCGACATGCTGCTGCCGCGCATCTCGACCAATGTCAGCGCCTTCTCGTCCAGCCCCGAGTGCGACGCCCTCGGCCTCTTCCTCAAGTCGATCGATGCGCTCACGGCGCTGCCCGAGGACACGCTGGTGCTGCCCTCGCACGGTCGCCCCTTTCGCGGCCTGCATGCGCGCGTCGCCGAGCTGGTCGCCCACCACGCGGCGCGCTGCGACGAGCTGATCGAAGCATGCGCCACGGCGCGCAGTGCGGCCGAGCTGCTGCCGGTGCTGTTTCCGCGCGAACTCAGCGACGCCCATCAGGCCATGTTCGCCATGGGCGAGGCAATCGCACACCTCACGCATCTGGAGCAGGCGCGGCGCATGCGCCGCGTTACGGAAAGCGGACTGATCCGTTTCACAAGAATTCAACCGGAGTTGGAGAAGTAGATGAAAACAGAAACCAAAGAGCAGCAGTCCCTGCCGGACCCCAAGGATGTCGCCAAGACCTACGCCGAGGTGGCCCAGCGCGCTTCCAAGCTGCTCCACGACCACATCCAGCGTCAGATGAAGAAAGGCGTCACGTCGCCACAGGACGAGCTCGGCATCGCCCAGGCTTTCATGGACATGATGGCGAAGATGCTGGCCAATCCCTACAAGCTGGCCCAGGCGCAGATGAACCTGGTATGGGACTACTTCTCGCTGTGGCAGCACTCGACGATGCGCTTCATGGGCATGCAGCCAACGCCCGTGGCCGCACCGATCCGGGGCGACAACCGCTTCCGCAACGAAGCCTGGGAAGAGCACTTTCTGTTCGACTTCATCAAGCAGAGCTACCTCATCACGGCGCGCCACATCCACGATTCGGTGAGCACGGTCGAGGGCCTCGACGAAAAGACCCAGACCAAGGTGAACTTCTTCACCCGCCAGTTCATCGACGCCCTGTCGCCGTCCAACTTCGTCATGACCAACCCCGAGGTATTCCGCGAGACGGTCAAGAGCCACGGCCAGAACCTGATCAAGGGCTTCAACAACCTGCTGCGCGACATCGAGGAAGGCGACGGCCAGTTGCGCGTCAGGATGACCGACACCACCGCCTTCGAGCTGGGCAAGAACGTCGCCACCACGCCGGGCAAGGTGGTGTTCCAGAACGATCTGATCCAGCTGCTGCAATTTACCCCGACCACCGACAAGCAGTTCAAGCGGCCGCTGCTGATCGTGCCGCCGTGGATCAACAAGTACTACATCCTCGACCTGCGCGAGAAGAACTCCTACATCAAGTGGGCGACCGACCAGGGCCACAGCGTCTTCTGCATCTCCTGGGTCAACCCGGACGAGAACCTGGCGAAGAAAGGCTTCGAAGACTACCTGCTCGAAGGCGCCATGACCGCCATCGACAAGGTCTGCGAGCAGACCGGCGAAAAGGAGATCAACGGCGTCGGCTACTGCCTCGGCGGCACCCTGCTGGGCACGGCGGCGGCCTACATGGCGGCCAAGAAAGACAAGCGCCTGGCCTCGACCACCTTCTTCACCACCATGCTCGACTTCTCGATTCCCGGCGAACTCGGCGTCTTCATCGACGAGCAGCAGGTATCCAGCCTCGAGAAGAAGATGGAAGAGCGCGGCTTCCTGGAAGGCAGCGAGATGGCTGGCACCTTCAACATGATGCGCGCCAACGACCTGATCTGGTCCTTCGTCGTCAACAACTACCTGATGGGAAAGGACCCCTTCCCTTTCGACCTGCTGTTCTGGAACTCGGATTCGACGCGCATGCCGTACAAGATGCACAGCTTCTACCTGCGCAGCATGTACATGAACAACCTGCTGAAAGAGCCGGGCGGCGTCACGCTCGACGGCGTACCGATCGACCTCGGCAAGATCAAGTCGCCCGCCTACTTCATCTCCACCATCGAAGACCATATCGCGCCGTGGAAGAGCACCTATCTCGGTGCCCAGCGCTTCGCCGGCCCGGTGCGCTTCATCCTCGGTGGCTCCGGCCACATCGCCGGCGTCGTCAATCCCCCGGCGGCCAACAAGTACGGCTACTGGATCAACGATGCCAAGTCCCTGCCCGAGGCGGCCGACGACTTCCTTTCGGGTGCTGCGCAAACCGCCGGCTCGTGGTGGACCGACTGGCAGGAATGGATCACGGCGATGAGCGATGCCAAGGTTGCCGCGCGCGATCCGGTTAAGGGCAAGCTTGGCGTGCTCGAGGACGCACCCGGCTCCTTCGCCAAGTTCCGGCTCGACACGCAGCAAAAGGTGTGAGCCAAGCCGGCAGCGAGAACACGGCGGGCGCATCCCACACGGGTGCGCCCGTTTTGCTTTCTCCGCCACCCATCGGGCCCATCGTGAAGGTGGTGCTGGACACCAACGTCGTGCTGTCGCTGTTCGTCTTCGCCGACAGCCGCTACCTGGCGATTCGCGCGGCAATCGAGAACGGCGCATGGATCGCGCTCACCAACGCGCGCTGCCTCCACGAACTCGGCCGCGTGCTGGCCTACCCCATGTTCCGGCTCGACGCTGCAGCGCAAGCGGCTGCGTATTCCGCTTATGCGGCGCTGACCCAGCTGCCCGCGCCGGCAGCAGCCGAGCCAGTAGCCCTCCCCCTGTGCAAGGATCCGGACGACCAGAAGTTCCTCGAACTCGCGCGCGACGGCGGCGCACAGATTCTCGTCACCTCCGACAAGGCCCTGCTCAAGCTGGCCCGGCGCCGGCGGCTTGCCCACCTGTTCCGCATTCTCACTCCCGATCAGGCGATGGCGGAATTGCCGCAATGAAAACGGCGGTCCTCTCCGACATCCACGCCAATCTCGAAGCTCTGGTCGCCTGCATGGCCCACGCACGGCGACAGGGCACCGAGCGCTTCGTCTTCCTCGGCGACCTCGTTGGCTATGGCGCCGATCCACTCGCCTGCCTCGACCTGATACGCGCGGAACTGTCCCGCGGCAGCCTGGCCGTGCGCGGCAACCATGACGAGGCGGCGCTGGGCGGGTTGTGCGAGGATCTGAACTTCATCGCCCGCGACGCCGCCTATTGGACGCGTAGCCAGCTCGGTGCCGCCGAGCGTGAATTGCTGGAACAATTGCCGCTGCAATGCCGCGACGGGGCGGCGCTCTATGTCCACGCCAGCGCCGCCGATCCCGGGCAGTGGGAATACATCACCGGCACGGAATCGGCACAGCGCTGCCTCACCGCCAGCGACGCACCCATAGTCTTCGCCGGCCACGTGCACCAGCCGCTGCTGTTCTATACCGCTGGCGAGGCTATCAAGACCTTCGCCGCCGGTGCAGGCGTCGCCGTGCCGCTGTCGTCGCGCCGCCGCTGGCTGGTGCTGGCGGGATCGGTCGGGCAGCCGCGCGACGGCAATCCAGCGGCGGCCTACCAGCTGTTCGACGAAACCGAATGCAACGTCACCTGCCATCGCGTCGCCTACGACCATGCAACGGCTGCGCGCAAGATCCTCGCCGCCGGGCTGCCTGCTATGCTGGCGCGGCGTCTCGCATACGGAGAGTAATGGGCCATGGATTTCGCCGGGCATCGCGTCGAGGACAAGCTTGCCGAAGGCGCGATGGCGACGCTGTGGAAGGTGCGGGCGGCCGACGGCAGCCTGCATTTGCTCAAGCGGCCCAAGCTCGGCATGGGCAGCCACCCGGCGTGCTTCGCCGGCTTCGAGACCGAGCGCATGATCCTGGAGCGACTCGGCGACCCCCACGTTCCTGCCTTTGTCGCCGGCGGCGACGAGAGCGAAGACGAAGGCGGCCCCTGGCTGATCGAGGAACTTGTCGCCGGGACGTCGCTGGCCGAGGTCGCTGGCCGAGCGCCGCTGCCGCTGGATGAATTCACCCGCTTGGGCACGGCGATTGCGACGGCGCTCCACGCGCTGCACCGCCAAAACGTCGTGCACCACGACCTCAAGCCGCAGCACATCCTGTTCCGCGAGGATGGCAGCGCCGTACTCATCGACTTTGGTCTGGCGGTTCACGGCGAGTTGCCCGACTTCGCCGGCGACGCCGTCGCCAGTGACCATCACCCACTCGGCACGCCCGCCTACATCGCACCGGAGTTACTGCGCGGCGAACGCGGCAATCCGCGCAGCGACATCTTCTCGCTCGGCGTCATTCTTTACCTGCTGGCCACCGGCCGTCTGCCCTTCGGCGCACCGGAAAGCCTCACCGGCATGCGGCGGCGCCTGTGGCTCGATCCGCCGCGGCCGCGCGCGCTACGCCCCGAGCTGCCCGAGTGGCTGCAGGAAATCGTCATGCGCTGCCTGGCGGTGCTGCCGCAGAACCGCTATGCCACGGCGGCCCAGGTGGCCCACGACCTGTCGCATACGCAACAGGTGGTGATCACCGCACGCGGGCGCGATCTCAAGGGTGGCGGCTGGCGCGCCGCGGCGCGGCGCTGGTGGAAAACGGTCACCGCCGCGTCGCCTGGGCGGCAGCGCGCCGCCGACCTGTTGGCACGCGCGCCTCACGTGCTGGTCGCCATTGACACCGAGCACGTCGACGCGGCACTCGCCGACGCCATGCGCGAGGCGGTGCGCCGTGCCGCCAGCGCCGACTTTTTGGCGCGCATCAGCTGTGTCACCGTGCTCGACGCCTCGCTGTTCGCCGGCCAGGATGACGCCGGCGAGATCGAGCGGTCGCTGCGCACGCAGCGACTGATGGCGCTGCACCTTTGGGCGCGCGAACTTGAGTTGTCGCCCGAGCGACTGCGCTTCCATGTGCTCGATGGCAGCGACGACGCCGGCCCGCTGCTCGACCATGCGCGCGAGCATCATGCCGACCACATCATCATCGGCGCCCGTGGCAGCTCGGCCCTGCGTCGGCTGCTCGGCAGCGTGTCGGCGCGCGTGGCGGCCGAAGCCCCCTGCAGCGTCAGCGTGATCCGGCCGCGCTAGCGTTGTTCGTTTGGGCGCGCCGACTTTTCCGGACTAGACGCGGAAGCGCCCGATCAGTGCCTGCATCTGGTGCGCCAGTTGGTCGACCTCGCTGGTGACGTCGCCGACGCGCTTGATGGCGGCGCTGTTGTCGTTGCTCATCGCCGAAACCTGAGCCATTTCGCCGACGGTGCGCTCGCTCGCGGCCAGTTGCGATTGCGTCGCCGCCGCAATGCCGCGCGCCAGTTCGGACACACGCTCGGCGGAGGCGACGATGGCGCCGAGGGTTTCGCGGGTCTCGTCGCTGAAGCGGACGCTTTCGACAACTTCGTCGTGCACGTTGTGCATCGCCTGCACCGCAGTGACCGCCTTGCCGCGGATCGCCTCGACGGTGTTGGCGATGTCGCTGGTCGAAGACGAGGTGCGTTCGGCCAGCTTGCGTACCTCGTCGGCCACCACGGCGAAGCCGCGGCCCTGTTCGCCGGCGCGCGCGGCTTCGATGGCGGCGTTCAACGCCAGCAGGTTGGTCTGATCGGCGATCTCGCGGATCACCTGGGTGATGGCCTGGATGCGTTCGGTTTCGCTCGAGAGGTCGGCCATCACCGTGGCCGACTGATCGACCGTGGACTCGACGCGGCGGATGGCGGCGATCGACTTTTCCATGCGGGCATTGCCGCTGGCGGCGACCGTGCGCGACTCGGCCGACGCCTCGGCCACCTGGTTGGAACTGGCGGCGACGTCCTTGGCGGAAAGAGTGGTCTGGTCGATGCCCTCGGCCGCCCGCGCCATGAACTCGCCACGGGCACGGCCGCGCTCGGTCACGTTGACCAGCTCACTCTGCAGGCGTTCGGCAGCCGAGGTGAGCGTGGCGGCCGAGCCCTGCACGCCGCTGATGATTTCTCGCAGACTCTTCAGCGTGGCTTCGAGCGAACGCGCCATGTCGCCGAGTTCGTCGCCGCGCCGGGTATCGGGCACGACGTTGAGCTCGCCTTCGGCCATTCGCGCCAGCACGGCACGAATGTCGGCAATGCCGCGCGTCAGCGACGGTATGACCTGCAGCAGCACCAGTGCCAGGATGACGATGCCGGCGACATTGGCACCGACGGCGATCATGCTGAGGCGACGACCTTCCTGCTCGCTGCTTGCGAAGGTGGCATTCATCGAGGCCACCAGCACCGGCAGCAGTTCGCCCAGGGGACGGATGATGTTCTTGTGCACGCGCGGCCACTTGTCGTTGAGCACGGCCAGCACCGCGGCGCGGTCTTCCGTGGCATAGGCGGCATCGAGTGCATCGAAAATGGCGGGCAGGTTCTCGATCTCCTTGCCGATCGCCTCGACCGCCCTGGTTTCCTCGGCGGTGCGGCCGCGGTGGCCGGCCACGAAATCACGCCACAGCACCGGCAGCTGTTCGCGCGTCTCCTTGAGTTGCTGGCGCGAGCCGAGGGTCGATACCGTATCGAGGGCGACGCCGGCCATGCGGAAACGGATTTCCTTGAGCCCGGCATCGATCTCGCTGATCGCCAGCAATGGCTTGACCGCATGGTCCCGCGCCGCACCGAAGGCCGCCGAGGCCCGCTGCTGACCATAGATGCCGAGGCCCGCCAGCAGCACCAACAGCACGATGCTGAGCAGGCCGGCAAAAATCAGGCGGGCACGGATGGAAAGGCTTTGCATGGCGGAGCTTCCTTTTCGGGGACCAAGGCGTTCGGTTCAGGCGGAAAGTGATCTTATCAGCAGCGCGCCGGCAGGTGGATGCTTGACATGATCAACATTTTTGTCGATAGACTGATAAACGGATTTAAGATACCCGACATCCGATTTCCCGACTCGGATCTTCAACCCCCGCTACCGAAGGAGACTTTCGATGATTGCTTTCAAACGTGCATTGCTCGCCGTCGCCGGCATCGGCCTGATGGCCGGCTCGGGCCTCGTGCTGGCCCAGGAAACCCCCACCGCCGCTCCAGCCGGCGTCAAGCTGGTCGAAGCCGCCGCCGTGCAGGCGCTGCAGGGCAAGGGCGCCGTACTGATCGACACCCGCAAGGCCAACGAGTACGCCGACGGCACCATCAAGGGTGCGATCTCGGTGCCATACGATCCGGAAAAGAGCGCCAAGGATGCCGGCTTCGACCCGGCCGCCGACAAGTTCGACATGGGCAAGATCGCCGACAAGAACAAGGACTATGTCGTCTTCTGCAACTCCGGCACCTGCTGGAAATCCTACAAGGCGGCCGTGGTTATGGCCAAGGCCGGCTACAAGAACGTCCATTGGTACCGCAACGGCTTTCCCGACTGGAAGGCCCGCAAGCTGCCGATGGAATAATTTTTAAGCATAAAGCGTCTAGACAACCAGAGCCGCGCCGCGGTTCTGGTTTTTTTGTCGCACGGCAGGGGAGGAGACACCCATGGTTTATACGAAGAAATCGCCGGCACTTCTGATCATCGGCGTGATGATGCTGCTGTGGGGCTGGCTCAACGCCAGCGGCAGCATCGACGGCACGCAGAAGTGGCTGCAGAAGAGCGCTTATTCCGACCACATGAAGGTCAAGGAAAAGTACGACGCAGAACTGCGCGTCGCCACCGAAATGGCCCAGACCGAAGGCAAGCCTGCGCCCGAGATGAAGATGCCGAAGTCGAAGTTCGACGACGCCAAGGCCAAACAGGCGCAACTGGCCTACATCTTCGGCGGCATCGCCACCCTGCTTGGCCTGCTGATCATGGCGTGGAAACCCAAGGAGGGCAACCTCGACTACTACCTGTCGATATTCCCCGGCATGGCCTTCATCCTGTCGATCGCCTTCATCGTGCGCTGGGGTCTCGATCCGATGTTCGGCAACTGGGGCAAGGCCGCACAGGACACCCTCGGCTTCGACTTCGCCAAGATATTCAACCTCAACTACGTGGTGCTGGGCATCGTCATCGGCATCGTCATCGTCAACGTCTTCAAGATCCCCGCCTGGGCCGCCAACGGCGTACGCACGGCGCGCTTTTTCCTCAAGACCGGCGTGATCCTGCTCGGCGCGCTCTACAGCGCCACCGAGCTGGCGCAGCTCGGCGGCCTGTCGGTGGTGATGATCGGCATCTTCGTGCTCGGCTCGGTCTGGGTCGTGCTGATCATGGGCAAGCGCATGCAGGCCGGCAACTCGATGACGGCGGTGCTCTCGGCCGGCATGGGCGTGTGCGGCGTCTCCGCCACGGTGGCGGCCTCGCCGGTGGTCAACGCCAAGGCCGGTGAGATCGCCTACACCATCGGCACCATCCTGATCTGGGGCGTCGGCTGCATGTTCATCTTCCCCACCATCGGCCACCTCTTCAACATGGGGCCGGTGCAGTTCGGCGCCTGGGCCGGCACCGGCATCCTCAACTCGGCGCAGGTCGCCGGCGCGGCGCTGGCCTTCGACCCCCACGGCATCGAGACGCTGAAGGTCGCCGAGATCTTCAACATCACCCGCGTGCTGTTCCTGCCCATCATCGTGCTCTGGCTCGCCGCCTGGTACGTCAAGCATGAAGAGAGTGCCGAGAAGGTCGATCTGGGCAAGGTGCTGATCGCCAAGTTCCCGCTGTTCGTGATCGGCTTCATCCTGCTGTTCATCCTTTCGACGCTGGGCGCATTCACCCCCGCCGGCCACTATCAGGGCAAGTATTTCAGCGCCGAGCAGATCAAGGAAGACAAGCAGCTCAAGGGCAAGGAAACCCGCGCCATCGAGGGCGAGCTGGCGCGACTCAAGGAAGCCGACGGCGCCAAGGCGCTGCAGGATCACTTCGTCGCCAAGGCGATCGTCATCGGCAAGCACAAGGCCACGCCGGAGGATGCCCACAAGGCGCTGGCCGACCTCATCGCCAACAAAAAGATGACGACGCGCGACCAGGACAGCCTGCTCTCGGCCACCGCCAAGCTGGAAGGGCTCGACGCCGTCGCCAAGAGTGCGATCGAGAAGGCCAGCAAGGCGGCGTGGCACAGTTCCAAGGCCATTTCGGCCTTCCGCGACTGGCTGGCCTGGCTGTTCTCCTTCGGCCTGATCGGCCTGGGCATGCAGATCACCATGGCGGCGCTGAAGCAGGCCGGCGGCAAACCGCTGATCATCGGCGGCATCGTCGGCACGGGCAAGGCGCTCGGTTCGCTGATCGTGGTGCTGCTGTTCGTCAAAGAGTTCATCTGAAAACCGGGGAGAAAATCATGTCCGAAAACAAATTCGAACGCGGCACCAACCTGTCGATCTTCGTCAGCGATCGCAAGGAAGACATCGGCGCACTGGTCTTCGCGCTGCTCATCGCCCTCGGCATCGTCCTGATCATCGGCCGCTGAACGATCTGACCTAGACTAACCGTCCCGCCCGTCCGCAACCGCGGCGGCGGGACTTTTCATTTCCGGATATGACACCACCACTAAAACTTCTGCTCTGCCATCACGGCACCCTCGGCGCCCAGGCTGCCGCCGCTTATGCCCTCGAAGTCGCCGTGCCCGGCGTCACCACTCTCGTCCATTGCCTGGTCGTGCCCGAATTGTGGGCCGGCATGCAGGGCGACGACTGGCTCAACAACGCCTCGACCCGCGACGCCTTCGGCGACTACGTCGAGAACATGCTCGAGAACGACGCCAGGCGCGAGCTGGCCGGCGTCGAGGCCCGCTGCAAGGAACGCGGCATAGCCTTCGAGGCGGTGATGCGACTGGGCGACCCGGCGGAGGTCGTGCTGGCCGTCGCCGCCGAGACCGGCGCCGATCTCGTCGTCATCGGCCCGCCACGGAGAAAGGGCGAGGAAGGCCTGCGCTCGCGCATGGAAATGGAAAAGCTGGTGCGCGGCCTCAGGTGTCCGCTGCTGGTTGCACCACGTACCTGACCCGACGTGGAACCAAACGAAGCCCACGACGCGGAAGGCGGCATTCCGGCCGGGCAAGCTCCCGGCGACGTGGCGCGTGCCGAGACCGAACTGCCGCTGACGGCGGGGGAACTGTTCGATTTCCTGCACGACATCGAACGGCTGTTCCGCCTCAATCCCCACCTCGCCATCGAACGCTGGCTGCCGCTGGACGAGGGCATGCGCTTCGTCGCCCACAATGACAGCAACGATCGCCAGGTCGCCGTGGCGGCCTGGGTCGAGATTGTGCCGGCCGCACGCAGCATCGCACTGCACTACGAAAGCGGCCTCAAGCAGGCGACGGAGTTCGGTGTCGAGGCGACGGATGGCGGCGCCCGTCTTGTCGTGACCGAACGCTATCCCCGCATCGAGGACCCGGCCGACCCGCGCGTCGCCGACGTCGACAAGAGCCTGGTGCCATGGGTGGCGGCACTGCGGCGCCATCTGCTCGCCCGCAGGCGCTGGGGCCGGCTGCCCCTCCTGTTTCCGCTGTGGCGCTGGTGGAACGAGCGCTTCATGCTCGGCATGCCGCCGCGCAGCCGCCGCATCGTGCGACTGATCGTCTGGGTCAGCGCGCTCGAGTTCGCCGTATTTCTGGCGGCAATCGCGGTCTTGCGCGTGGCCTCATAGGCCGAGCCCGCGCGGCTTGCGCGTGGCCCGGGCGAAGAAGGCATCGAAGACGGGATTGGGCAGCAGCCGCAGCAGCTTGGCGACGAAGGCCATCTGCCACGGAATCACCGCGTAACTCGTTCCCGCATCGATGGCGCGGGCGAAGCGTCGGGCCGCCTCGTCCGCCGGCAGCAGGAAGGGCATGGCATAGGGATTGACGGCCGTCATCGGCGTTTCAATGTAGCCGGGCGCCAGCGTGGTCACGCTCACGCCGCTGCCGCGCAGCTCGACGCGCAGGCTTTCGAGATAGGCGATGGCCGCCGCCTTCGAGGCCGAATAGGCGCCCGCGCCCGGCAGCCCGCGAATGCCGGCGACCGAGGCGATGCCGACCAGCCGGCCGGCGCCGGCCTGCCGCATGGCGTCGAGGAAGGGATGGAAGGTGTGCACCATGCCCAGCACGTTGGTCTCGAAGACGCGGCGGAAGGCCGGCAGGTCCTCGCGCTCGCCGGTGAGCGTGCCGACCGAGATGCCTGCGTTGGCGATGACGATGTCGGGCAGTCCCGCGCGGGCGATGAAGTCCTGCCCCGCCACCAGCAGTGCGCCGGCATCGGCGACATCGACAGCGTAGATGTGGTGGCTCCCCGGAAGCGATGCCGCGAGGTCGTTGAGAACGTCCCCGCGCCGCGACAACAGGCCGAGCGTGGCACCACGCGCCGCATAGTGGCGAGCCAGCGCGGCGCCGATGCCCGACGAGGCGCCTGTAATGAAGACGCGCTGCAGCAATTCAACCCCCATCAAACCAGCCTCGCCGCCGGGCCATCCCAAGGCGAGGCACTAACCGGAGCGCGTGGAACGCGCGACGCTATCGACCGAAACTACAACGCTCCCCGTAACACGCGAGCGTAGCGAACAAGCAACATCCCCTTCCAGGGAAGGGGGCTGGGGGATGGTTACCTACTTCTTGCGCGATTTCGCAACCAGCCCGTCGATGACCTTGAGCAGCTCCTCGTAGGTGCCGTTGAAGGTGCTGGAGCTGCGGTACTTGCCGTCGACGGCCATCGCCGGCACGCCCTGGATGCCATGCGCTGCCGTCAGCTGCTTGGCGCGCTGCACCTGGCTTTGCACCGTGAAGGAGCGATAGGTATCCATGAACTTCTTGGTATCCAGACCCTTCTTGCCGATCCATGCCTCCAGCGCCTTCTCGTTGTTGAGGTCGATGCGCTCGACGTGCATGGCCTCGAACACCTCGAGATGCATGCGCTCGATTTCGCCGAGGACTTCCAGCGTGTAATAGATCTTCGCCGTCGGCGCCCAGCTGTCGCGGAACACCACGGGAACGCGGCGGAAGGCGACGTCCTTGGCCATGCCGCCCTTGACCCATTTGCTCAACGCCGGCTCGAACTCGAAGCAGTGCGGGCACATGTAGGAAAAGAACTCGGTGACCTCGACCTTGCCCTTGGCGTCGGTAGGCGCCGGCGGGACGATATTGGCGTAATCGCGCCCTTCCTTGAGCTCGGCGGCGCCAGCCGACAAGGCGAACAACATGAAAACCAGCGACAACAGCGTCTTGATGCGCAACATGCATTTCTCCTTCAAATTTATTGGGGTCGGACCTTGACCAGCGTGGCCTGGACACCGTTCTGTGACAGCTGGTTGCGCACTCGGTTCATTTCATCGAGGCTGGCGAAGGGACCGGCGCGCACGCGGTGCATGGTGCCTTTCTCCGGCACGGTCACTTCCTGCACGCCGACTTCGAGGCCAAGCAGGGACAGCTTGGCCTTGAGGTTGTCGGCATCCTGCGGTTTCTGGAAAGCGCCGGCCTGCAGGTAGAGCAGTTCGGCCGGTGCGCCGAGCGCTGCCGGTGCGGCGGGCTTTTCCGCGACTGGCGCCGGCGCGGCGGGAGTCGCCGGGCTTGCCGGGGCCGGCACGGCGCCCTGCGGCGTGGCCTGCTGGTCGCCCGGCAGAATCTTGTAGAACTCGAAGCGCGGTTTTTCGCCGACCTTGTCGCCGGGCTTGCCGGGCAACGGCTGCGGTTCCCTGGTCGTACCCGGCGCAGTGCCATCGGGTTCGTGGCGCTCGGCGCGCGGCGCCTTGTCCTGGAAAGGCAGCGGCGTCTTGTTGAGGTACCACACCACACCGAAGGCGATGCCGACGCCGATGACCAGGCCGATGAACAGCCCGAGGATCATGCCGCCGTGCTGCCAGCGCCGACTTTTCGCCACGGTAGCCTTTCCGCCGGGCCGTCCCAAGGAAAGGCGGCACGCCGCCGAAGGCGGCATCCGCTCCGACATTTCTTCGAGGCTCCCCGTAATCGACGAGCGCAGCGAGCCGGAAGTCTCCCCTCCTGCGAAGGAGGGGCTGGGGGAGGTCGGGCGTTTCATTACATGTGCTCCGGTGCGGCGACGCCGAGGATGTGCAGGCCATTGGCAATGACGCGGCGCACGGCCACGGCCAGCGCCAGTCGCGCCTGCTTTTGCGCGGCGTCATCGACCAGCACGCGCTCGGCGTTGTACCAGGCGTGGAAGTCGGCGGCGAGCTCGCGCAGATAGAAAGCAACGGCGTGCGGCGCGTAATCGCGCGCGGCGGCCTCGATGGTCTCCGGAAACTCGGCGAGCCGCGCACACAGCGCCAGTTCGCGCTCGCTTGCCAGGGGCGCGAGATCGGCATCGCCCAGCGACTTCACCTCGCCGTCCCACTGCTGCAGCACCGAACAGACGCGGGCGTGGGCGTACTGGACGTAATACACCGGGTTGTCGTTGGACTGCGACTTGGCCAGGTCGAGGTCGAAATCGAGCGCCTGGTCCTGCTTGCGCAGCATGTAGAAAAAGCGGCAGGCGTCGTTGCCGACCTCGTCGCGCAGTTCGCGCAGGGTCACATAGGAACCGGCGCGCGTCGACATCGAGACGCGCTCGGTGCCGCGGAAGAGGCTGACGAACTGCACCAGCGTGACGTCGAGCCGCTCCACCGGCAGTCCCAGCGCCGCCAGCGCACCCTTGACGCGCGGAATGTAGCCGTGGTGGTCGGCGCCCCAGACGTCGACGACCTTGTCGAAGCCGCGCTCGAACTTGTTGGCGTGGTAGGCGATGTCGGAGGCGAAGTAGGTGTAGAGGCCGTTGTCGCGCTGGACGACGCGGTCCTTCTCGTCGCCGAAGTCGGTCGAACGGAACCACTTGGCGCCGTCCTGGACGTAGATGTGGCCGCGCTTTTCGAGTTCGGCCACGGCCTTCCCCACCATGCCGGTGTCGAACAGGCTGCGCTCCGAGAACCAGCAATCGAAATGCACGCCGTATTCCTCGAGGTCCTCGCGGCTGTCGGCGAGCTGCTCGGACAGCGCGTGCTGGTGCACGTAGTGCCATTCCTCGCCGAGCAGGTCCTTGCCGGCGGCGATGAGTCCGTCGAGGTGCGCCTCGAGCTGCGCCTTTTCTGCCTTGTCGTAGTCGCCGTCAGCGCGCCGCAGTGGTGCCGGCGGCACGCAGGCCAGCACGGCAGCAGCCGGGTGCACGTAGCGCTCGCCGTGGGCGCCGCGGATCTGCTCCGCCATCTCCCCGACGTAGGCGCCCTGGTAGGCATTGGGCGGGAACGGCACCTTCTCGCCATGCAGGTCGAGATAGCGCAGCCAGGTCGACACCGCGAGGATGTCCATCTGGCGGCCGGCGTCGTTCACGTAGAACTCGCGCGTAACGTCGTTGCCGGCGTAGGTCAGCAGACAGGCCAGGCTGGCACCGTAAGCCGCGCCGCGGCCGTGGCCGACGTGCAGCGGGCCGGTCGGATTGGCCGAGACGAACTCGACCTGCACTTTCGGCCGCTTGCCGGCCGGCGCACGCTTGCCGTAGTCGGGGCCGCGCGCCAGCACCTCTTTCACCACCTGGGTCTTGGCGGCGGCGGCGAGGCGAAAGTTGATGAAGCCGGCCCCGGCGACCTCGGCCTTGTCCACCCAGCCGGAACCCGGCAGTTCACGGACCAGTCGCTCGGCGATCTGGCGCGGATTGGCCTTGAGTTCGCGGGCGAGCTGCAGCGCCAGGTTGCTGGCGAAGTCGCCGTGCGAAGGATCGCGCGGACGCTCGATGACGATGTCGGCGACTGTTTGCGCCGGCGCCACGCTGGCCAGGGCCGCGCGCAGCAGTTCGGAGAGATGGGATTTCGGGTCGAAGGACATTGCAGCCGTCCGGTGGATGCGGAAGCGGCCATTATAACGGCCGTGGCGGCCGCAAAAACTCGGCACCCCAAGGGTACTTCCTGCGGGGCGCGCCGGCGGGACGACGCCGGCAGGCCCGCCGGCTATTCCGGCTTGCAGATCTCGCCGCGACCGATGGCCAGCAGGGTCCTCGCCGTCAGCAGCGCCAGCACGACACTGAGAACGCCCAGCAGCAGCAGGCTGAGGCTGGCGAAGCCGCCGCCGACCCGCTCGACCATCGCCAGCGTGGCGATGGTGATCGCCGCCAGCGGAAACGAATAGGCCCAGGACGAGAGGAAGAAGGGCACGCGGAAGAAGCGCGCGGCATTCGCGGCCAGCAGCAGCGTCAGGAACAGCGCCGTGTAATAGAGGACGCGGGCGAAACCGTCGAGCTCTCCGGTGAGCTTGAGCCAGGCGATGAAGCCGACGGCGGGCGGCGCGATCAGGATGAACAGCGTCGGCGTCAGCCGTGCCGGCAACGGCTCATGGAAGAACAGGCGATTGAGCACGATGGTGAAAAGCGCCAGCCAGAAGACGATGCCGATGCTGAAGAAGAACCAGGAGATCTCCACCGGCGCGACCACCACGCCCGCCACCGGCACGACCACGTTGCCGACCACGGGGATGAACCAGGCCGGGTTGGCGTGCTGTATCTGGTAGTGGGTATGGTGGATCCAGCTGCTCATCACATAGAGCGTGAAGCCCAGGTGCAGCGGGGCGCCGATCAGCCACAGCACGCGCGCCATGTCCGGCTGGTCGGCGAGGAAGGCGGCGGACAGCAGCAGCAGCGAAATGGAAATCGCCGGGAAGAAATTGAGCTTCACCGGGTGTCCCGTTTCGGCGCGCACCGCCGCCGGATGGGCAGCCCACTTGGCGACATAGACCAGCGTCGCCAGAACGAACAGCACCATCGCCCACCAGGCCAGCGCCTGGCCGATGCCCTCGGGCGCACCGAGCACGGCATGCGCCTTCTGCCAGGCGATGGCAAGACCGGAGGTACCCATCACCGTGGAAAAGAAGGCGACCGGAAAATGCTCGAGGCGATTGTGCGAATGGTGCGGCGCGTGCGCAGTGTGCGGGGTGCTGTCGGTCATGGTCGGACAGGGCGGAGGAAAGGAATATCCCGCCAGCTTACAGTATTAGCCGGCCCTGATAAACCGATTGCCCTTGGCGGCACCGGGCGGGTAGTCTGTAGCCTGATTCCCGCCACCGAGCCACCGACGCCCCTGCCCATGCCGCCCACCGTGATTCCGCGCTTCCTCCTCGCCGCCCTCGTCCTGACTGTGTCCGCCTCCTGCTCCGGCTCGCAGGGGCAGGCCGCGAGCTGCGGCGAGCCGGGGCAATGGCTGGTGGCCGCGGCCCTGGGCGTCGCGACGGAGAGCCCCGTCGCGCTGATGGAGCGCATGGCCGCGCAGCAAGTCGTGCTGCTCGGCGAATCGCACGACAGTGCCGAGGACCACCGCTGGCAGCTGCACGTGCTGGCGCAGCTGCACTCGCGCCGGCCGGCCATGGCGATCGGCTTCGAGATGTTCCCGCGGCGTGTGCAGCCGGTGCTCGACCAGTGGGTGGCGGGCAGCCTGGCGGAACAGGATTTCCTCGAACGCGCCGAGTGGGACAAGGTCTGGGGCTTCGACCCGCGCGACTACCTGCCGCTGCTCCACTATGCGCGGATGAACCGCATCCCCATGCTGGCGCTGAACGTCGAGCGCAGCCTGCCCGAGGCCGTCGGCAAGCTCGGCTGGGATGCCGTGCCCGAAACGCAGAAGGAAGGCATCGGCCGCCCGGCCGCGCCGAGCGCCGCCTATCTGAAGATGCTGCGCGACGTGTTCGACCACCACCCGGCAAAAAATCGCGGCGAAGACACCTTCCCGCGCTTCGTCGAATCGCAGACGGTGTGGGACCGGGCGATGGCGCAGCCGGTCGCCGCGCACCTCGGGAAGCAGCCCGCGGCGCTGGTCGTCGCCATCCTCGGCGCCGGCCACGTCCGCCATGGCCACGGCGTATCGCACCAGCTCAAGGACCTCGGCGTCGCCCGCGTCGGCACCCTCTTGACCTGGAACCAGGCCGAGGCCTGCGCCGGCATCACGCCGGGGCTGGCCGATGCGGTCTATGTCGTCAGGGCGCCGGCCGCCAACCCGCCGCGGCTGGGCATCGCCATGGAGCCGCATAGGGATGGGGCCGGCGCCGGCATCCGCCTGGCCGACATCACCCCCGGCAGCGTCGCCGCGCAGGCCGGCCTCAGGGTCGGCGACGTCATCGTCACCGTCGCCGGCCAGCCGGCGAAGATCGCCGGGCTGCGCGCCGTCGTGCAGCGCCTGCCCGCCGGCGCGTGGCTGCCGCTGAAGGTGAAGCGCGGCAACGAGGAAATCGAAATCGTCGCACGCTTTCCCGCGGCACCATGACGCTGCGCCTGCCGGCTTTCCTGCTCGCCCTGCTGCTGCCGCTGGCGGCGACGGCGATGCCACACCTCGACATCGACGTGCGCCTCGACCCGGCCAGCCGCCGCCTCGAGGCGACGGCCACGCTCGGCGACAGCCAGGGCCTCGCCGGCTTCACGCTGGCGCCGGAATTCGAGATCACCGCCATGGCCATCGACGGCCGCCGCGTCAGCCCGCGTCCCGATGCCCGGGGCCGCCATGTGCTGCCCGCCGGCAGCCGCGAAGTCCGCATCGACTACCGCGCCACGCTGGCCGCCACCGCAGCGCTCGACCATCGCGACGTGCTGCGCGACCGCCGCCCGCTGGCCGCACCCGAAGGCAGCTTCCTGCCCGGCGCGGCACAGTGGTATCCCGACCCCGGCCGGCGCTTCGCCTACCGCGTGGCGCTGGCGCTGCCGGCGGGGCAGAAGGGCCTGGTGCCGGGCGACCTGCTCAGCGAGTCCGACGGCGCCGACGGCTACCGCGCCGAATACAGGTTTCCGAATCCTGCCGACGGCATCGACCTGATGGCCGGGCCCTATGCGGTCGCAGAGCGCACGCTGAAGCTGCCGGGGGGCCGCGACGTCAGGCTGCGCACCTGGTTCCATGCCGAACTCGGCGAGTTGTCCGCCGGCTACCTCGAAGACTCGGCGCGCTACATCGAGCGCTACAGCCGCCTCATCGGCGACTACCCGTTCGGCATGTTCAGCGTGGTATCGAGCCCGACCCCGACCGGCTTCGGCATGCCGAGCCTGACCTACCTCGGCCGCGACGTCATCCGCCTGCCCTTCATCCGCGCCACCTCGCTCGGGCACGAGGTGTTGCACAACTGGTGGGGCAACGGCGTCGCGCCCGACTGGTCGCGCGGCAACTGGTCCGAGGGCCTCACCACCTTCCTCGCCGACTACGCCTACAAGGAAGACGCCGGCGAGGACGCTGCCCGCGAGATGCGGCTGGGCTGGCTGCGCGACCTCGCCGCGGTGCCGCCGGGCGAAGACACCGCGCTCAAGGACTTCACCTCGCGCCGCCACGGCATCTCTTCCATCGTCGGCTACAACAAGGCGGCGATGGTGTTCCTGATGCTGCGCGACACGATCGGCCAGGAAGCCTTCGAGCGCGGCCTGCGGCTACTGTGGGAACGAAAGCGTTTCAAGACCGCCGCGTGGTCCGACCTCGAGGCCGCCTTCGCGCAGGCCGCGGGGCGGCCGCTGCGCGGGTTCTTCCGGCAGTGGGTGGAACGGCCCGGCGCCCCGGCGATAAACCTCGAAGCAGCGGAGCAGCACAGCGGCAAACTCAGGCTGCGCATCGCGCAGAGCGGCCCACACGCGCTACGCCTGCCCGTGCGGCTGGTCGCTCCCGGCGGCGGCGAAACGCGCTGGATCGAAACCGCGCGCGGCACGACGACGGTCACGCTTCCCGCTGCCGCCGGAATCGAGGCCGCAGAACTCGATCCCGACTACCGCATCTGGCGCCGCGTCGATGCTGCGCTGCTGCCGCCCATCCTGCGCGAGACCTTCGTCGCGCCGCAGGCGCGGGCCGTGTTCGCCGGCGACGAGCCCGGTGCGCGCGCCGCGGCATTGGCCCTCGCCGCACGCGTGCTCGACGCACGGCCCGAGCGGCTGGAAGCGCAAGCACCGCCCGCCAGCCCGCTTCTCCTGCTCGGCCTCGCGCCGGCCGTCGACGCCTGGCTCGCCCGCCACGGCCTGCCGCCGCGTCCGCCACAGGCGCAGTCCGCCGGCAGCGCCCAGGTCTGGGCCGGCCGCGACGCCGGCGGTCGTTCGTATGCGGTGATATCGGCGCGCGACGCCGCTTCGCTCAAGGCCCTCGAACGCGCCCTGCCCCACTACGGCAAGCAGAGCTGGCTGGTCTTCGACGGCGGGCGGGCAGCGGGAAAGGGCGTCTGGCCGCCGCGCGCGGCATTGGTTACGGTCACCCAGAGCACGCGCTAAAAAGTCGGCGCTGGCGGGACGGCGGATAACGACCCAAACCAACCGGTGGAGGGAAATGGAAGCAGCCATTTGCTAACAGAGCCTGGAATCAAGAAGCGGCCGCTCAAAATTCACTGCACATCATTCGTGCTTCTCTTGTGTAGCAGTTTCTGCGCGACCTCGTCACCAATAAAGATACGATCAATCGACCGTGGTGAGTGCGCTATCAAATGCTTGCCTCATCGATGATGGTGTGCGAAACCGGCACGCTGATTTCGACCGTGTGTTCCCGACCATCATCCGACAGGGCGATTGCCTGGTCATCCTGCGCGACGCCGTCGACTGACATACTCGTCATGCCACACACGTCATCAGCGCCGGCCCGTATTTGCGAGACTGTGATGTGGTAGACCGTTTCCCGGAAGCGGTAGTGGACCTTGAACCCATCCCAGTGGGCGGGCAGACAAGGCGCGATGTGGAGCCGCTCCGCTTCCAGCCGCAGGCCCAGCAAGGATTCGACGACGAGGCGGTACATCCAGCCGGCGGAGCCGGTGTACCAGGTCCAGCCGCCGCGACCCGTGTGGGGCGCCACCGCGTAGACGTCCGCCGCCATGACATACGGCTCAACCTTGTAGGTGGCGATGGCCGCCGCCGACTGCACGTGGTTGGCCGGGTTGATCATGCCGGTGAGTTCCCAGGCGCGCTGGCGGTCGCCCAGCGCCGCGAAGGCCATCGCCGCCCAGATCGCGGCGTGGGTGTACTGACCGCCGTTTTCGCGCACCCCCGGCACATAGCCCTTGATGTAGCCGGGGTCCAGATCGGACTGATCGAAGGGGGGATCGAGCAACTGGATAAGGGCATGTTCGCGCCGCACGAGGTGTTCGTCCACCGCCTGCATGGCCAGGCGCGCATGCGCCGCGTCACCGGCTCCGGACAGCACGGCCCAGCTCTGGGAGATCGAATCGATGCGGCATTCGGCGTTGTTTGCCGCCCCCAGCGGGGTGCCGTCGTCGAACCAGGCGCGCCGATACCAGGCGCCGTCCCAGCCGTGCCGTTCGAGGTTTTCGCCCAGTCGCCCGGCCTCGCTCCCGCAGAATGCGGCGAACTCGGGGTCGTCGTGCCGCCGCGCCAGCGTACCGAACTGTTGGAGCACGTCGTAAAGGAAGAAGCCCAGCCACACGCTTTCTCCCTTCCCCTCCATGCCGACGCGATTCATGCCGTCGTTCCAGTCGCCGGAACCAATCAGCGGCAGGCCGCGCCCGCCGAAGCGCAGTCCGTGGCGGATGGCTTGCACGCAGTGATGGTACAGGCTGTCCACATCGGCTGAACGGCCTGGCAGGTCGTAGTAGGAATCGTCCTCGGGGTCGAGCGGGCGGCCTTCGAGATAGGGCACGGGCTCGTCCAGCACGCCGGTGTCGCCGCTGCACAACACATAGCGGCAGGTGGCCAGGGCCAGCCAGAGGTAATCATCGGAACAATGGGTGCGCACACCGCGCCCGGCGGGCGGGTGCCACCAGTGCTGGACATCGCCTTCGCGGAACTGGCGGCTGGCGCACAGCAGCAACTGGGCGCGCAGCAAGCCGGGTTCGCTGTGCACCAGCGCCATGGCGTCCTGCAACTGGTCGCGGAAGCCGAAGGCGCCACCCGACTGGTAATAGCCGCTGCGCGCCCACATCCGGCACGCCAGGGTCTGGTAGAGCAGCCAGCCGTTGGCCAGCACGTCGAGGGACGGATCGGGCGTCTCCACCTGCACCGCGCCGAGGGTGTGGTTCCAGTACTGCCAGACATCTTCCAAAACGCGCCGTGCGGCATCCGCGCCGCGAAAGCGCTGCACCAGGCGGTGGGCATCCTCGCCACCGGGGACGCCGCCAAGGCCGAGCCGGAAGACGATCTCACGTTCTGCACCGTCAGCCAGATCAAAGGCCACCTGGATCGCGGCGCAGGGATCGAGGCCGCTGCCCGCCTTGCCCGCCAGATGGGTGCGCGCCAGAGCCGCCGGGCTCGCCAGGCTGCCGTTGCGGCCGATGAACTCGGCACGGTCGCAGGTAGTGCTGCGGTTCAGCGTGTCGTTAGCGTCCGTGTCGAAGAACGCGACCCGGTCGGGAAACTCGCTGTTGTATGGATTCCTGGCGAAGAGCGCGCCGCTGCCGGGATCGACTGCGCAGTGGATATGCATGGCGGATTTCGACCGCAGGTCGCCCAACACCCACTCCACATAGCCGGTCGCGGACAGCCGGCGCGACCGGCCGGAGGCGTTGCGCAGCTTGAGCACGGAAAACTTGACCGCCGCATCCGGCGCCACATAGACCCAGAGTTCGGAGATGATGCCCGACTCGGTATGCTCGAACACGCTGTAGCCGAAGCCATGCCGGCTGACGTAGGGCGTCGCGCCGCGCCGGGGCAGCGGCATCGGCGACCAGAGCTGGCCGCTTTCCTCGTCGCGCAGGTAGAAGGCCTCGCCGCTCGCGTCGGCGACCGGGTCGTTGTGCCATGGGGTAAGGCGAAACTCGTGGGCGTTCTCGCCCCAGGTATAGGCCTGGCCGCTTTCCGAGATGACACACCCGAACTGTGGATTGGCCAGCACGTTCGCCCACGGCGCCGGGGTGAGTTGCGCAGGCGTGGTGGTGATAACGTACTCATGGCCGTCCGGCGTGAAGCCGCCGATACCGTTGGTGAGGATTAGCTCGCGCGTGGGCAGTACGAAGGCGGCAGGTGGCTCGGTGCGTACGGGTTTGCCGGGTACCAGACGCGGCACGCGCACTGCCAGTGCGCCGGGACGGTCGAGCTGTTCCGCCAGGGTGCCCAGACTGTCGCTGAGGATGACGCGGGCGACGGTCTGGAACAAGTCGCGGTCCTCCGCCGAAATCTGTTCCACGGCGCGGATGAAAATGCCGCCCGGACGGTCGATCACCTGGGTTTCCAGTCCCACCGCCACTAGGCCGAGTATCTGGTCCTGGAGCGCTTGCCGGTAGCCGGCGCGATCTTCGTTCCAGATCACCAGATCGACCACCAACCCCTTCAGGCGCCAGTAGGCGTGGGCCTGGATAAGCTGACGCACCAGTTCGATATTGGCCAGGTCGGCAATGCGCAGCAGGACGATGGGCAGGTCGCCGGAAATGGCGTAGCCCCACAGGCCGGATTGTCCGCGCCGGTTCTTCACGAGCACGCTGCTTTCAGCGCGTAGCGTGGGATTGGCGTAGAGGATCGAGTTGGCCAGGCGGCCGTAAAGTTGCGCATCCACCTCCCGGGAATTGATCTGGCGCAGCACCACCTGGGCGTGGGTCCAGGCCAGTTCGAACACGCGGTCGGCCAGGCGCCGATCCCGATACTTCTCGACCATGCCCAGGGCCACGTCGCGGCTGGCGCCGATGCCATGGACCTGGTCGATATTGACCGATTGCCCCGGTTCGAGGCTGATCCTGCAACGGATCGCCGCCACCGGATCGAGCACCGACCCCTGGCTGCCGAATAGCCGTGCCACGTCGGCGTCCAGCGCCACCGGCGCGGCGACCCCGCGACCGCGACCGATGAAGCGCGCACGGTCGGTCTCATAGGAAATCGCGTCGACGTCCGCGTCGTGCACCGCCATCAGATGAAACATCCAGGGCGCCTGTTCGTCGCGGGAGCGGGGCCGGCGGGTGCACAGGATCGCCTGTTGCGCCGCGACGATCTCGGTCTGCACGAAAAGATTGCTGAACGCCGGATGCAGGGCGTCGGCAGCGGCTGTCGCCAGCACCACTTCCGTGTAGCTCGTGACCTCGATGCTGCGACGCGCGGCGGATCGGTTGGTGATGCGCACCCGGCGCAGTTCGATGTCGTCTTCCGGCGAAACGACGATGTCGGTGTGGGTATCGAAATCGAAGGCCTCGTCCCGGGACTCGCCCATATCCCGGCGGCGGAATTCGGCGCGGCCTTCCGAGAAGATCGCCTCGTAGTGTTGCGCGCGCCGCAGTGCGGGCTGGTGCGCGGCCGACCAGAACGTGCCGCTGGCCACGTCGCGCAGATAGGTGAAGGTGCCCCAGGGGTCGCGCGTGCCGTCTTCGCGCCAACGCGTGACGGCGAGGTCGTTCCAGCGGCTGTAGCCGCCGCCTGCATGGGTGACCATGACGTGATAGCGGCCGTTGGACAGCAACTGCACTTCCGGCATCGGCGAGTCGGGATCGACCAGCACGCGCATCGGCATCTGCGGGACGACCGTTCCGGTCTGGATGCCGCCGAGCTCGGCGCCGTGGGCATGGAGCGACGAGGCCCTGGGGATGCGCTCCTGCAGCAACAGCAGGGTGGCCTGAAACAGCGGATCGGCGACGAAGCGCCGCTGCATCGGCCGGTCCAGCAGCAGATAGGCCAGGGCGAGCAGACTCATCCCCTGATGATGGGCCATGTACGAAGCCACCAGGGCATGGGGTTCGCCGCGCCGCTGCCGCGTCGGGGTGTAGTCGATGGCTTCGTGGAAGCCGAATTGTCCTTCCGCGCCGGCGGCGGCGAGTCGTTGCAGGTTCAGGCAGGCCGCCTCCGGCGCGACCATCAATGCCAGCGCCGAGGCGTAGGGCGCGACGACCATGTCTTCGGCCAACCCGCGCTTCAGCCCCAGGCCCGGCACCCCGAAGGCGCGGTACTGGTAATTGAGATGCAGGTCCACGGTGTTGTAGCCGGATTCCGAGATGCCCCAGGGCAGGCCGACCTGTTGCCCGTAATCGATCTGCCGCGCCACCGCTGCCTGGGCGGTCTGGTCGAGCAGGGTGTGCTCGTAGCTGGGCATCACCAATTGCGGCATCAGGTACTCGAACATCGAGCCGCTCCAGGACAGCAGGACCGGCTCGCCGCCGGCGCCGGTGAGCAGCCGCCCGAGGGCGAACCAGCTTTCCTGCGGCAACTGCCCCTGCGCGATGGCGACGAATACGCACAGGCGCACTTCCGAGGCCAGCAGGTCGTAGTAACTCGCATCCAGCCGCCGCTCATCGACGTTGTAGCCGATGGATAGCAGGCGCGATGACTTGTCGTACAGGAAACCGTATTCCATCTCCGCGAGTGCGCCGGCCTGCATGGCCAGGCGCTCGATAGCCGCGATGCGTTCCCGAGCCCGCGCGCTGCCTTGCTTGGCGTGCGGGCGTCGATCGGTCGCCAGGGCGCGGAGCGTCGGCATGGTCTCGCTTTCATCGCCGGGGGCGTCCGCCTGCCCGCTCCACGGCGCGAGAAAAGCCAGTTCATCGCGCAGCGTCCGGCATTGCCTGGCCAGTTCGCCGGCCCACCAGCCCGCCTGACCTTCTGGCTCGCCGCGCAGCACTGCGTCGATCTCGGCGACGCGCGATGTCATGTGGTCAAGCAGACGCCGTGTCGCCGCCAGCGTGACCGGCCTGGATGCCAGCCCGGATTCGAGCGCCTGCCGGAACTGGGCCAAAGCGGCCGGCGCCGCCTCGCCTGCGGCTTCCTCCAGTATTCCCAGAGTGTCGCCAAGTCCATCCAGCCAGCGGCTCTCCAGGATCGGTCGGTCGAGCAGCGCGAGCAGGCCCGGCCGCAGGGTCAGCAGATGGCCCGCCAGGTTGCCGCTGTCCACCGTCGAGACGTACGCGGGGCGCAGGGGTTGCAGCGTCTGCGTGTCGTACCAGTTGTAGAAGTGGCCCCGATGGCGTTCGAGTCCCGCCATCGTCGCCAGCGTGTGCGCCGTGCGCTCCAGCAGCGACCCGGCGGGGAGGTAGCCGAAGTCGTAGGCGGACAGGTTCGCCAGCAGCGCCAGTCCCATGTTGGTGGGCGAAGTGCGGTGCGCCAGTGTGGCGGCACGGTATTCCTGGTAGTTGTCCGGAGGCAGCCAGTGGTCGTCCGGGCCGACGAAGCGGTCGAAGAACGCCCAGGTCTTGCGCGCGATGCGACCGAGAAAACGGGTTTGCTCGGCCGTCAGCCGGGCCTCGCGGCGCGCGACGGGCCGGCTGATCCACCAAGCGATGGCGGGCGATGCCAGCCACAGAATCAGGAAGGGCCCCGCCACGAACAGTGCGGCTGGATTGAACACCGCCAGGGCGCCGACCGTGCCGACGGCCAGCGCGGGGGCAAACCACATATTGCGGAACGAGGCGGACAGGTCGCTGCGGCTCACTCGTTCCTGGTCGCCCGAGGGGTTCCACTCCAGCAGCCGCTGGTGCGTGAACAGCATGCGACCGAGCGTGCGCAGGATCGCATCGAGGCTGTAATACGCCTCGTGGGGCAGCGTCACCACTGCAAAGCCAAGCTGGAGAAAGCGCTGGCCGGCGGCGTGGATGGTGGCGGCGAGATGTTGCCCCGGCCGCATGTCCTCCGGTTTGCGCAGTACATCCAGCAGGGTGGCCAGCACCGGGGGAATCAGCAGGATGCCGAGCACCGCCAGGGTCCAGAAGGCGGGCGAAGGAAGCACCGTCCACCCGAGCAGCAACAGCAGCGTCAGCGCCGCCGGCACCAGACTGCGGCGCAGGTTGTCGAACAGCTTCCAGCGCGACAGCGCGGAAAGCGGATTGTGGCGCCACCCGGCGGGGCCCGGCGCCCACGGCAGCAGCCAGCCTGCGAGCTGCCAGTCGCCGCGAATCCATCGGTAACGGCGGTTGACATCGGCGCCGTAACGGGACGGATATTCCTCGTACAACTGCACGTCGCTCAGCAGTCCGGCGCGGGCATGACAGCCTTCCAGCAGGTCGTGGCTGAGGATGCGGTTCTCGGGAAAGCGCCCCTTGAGCGACTGTTCGAAGGCGTCGACATCGTAGATGCCCTTGCCGATGAACGAACCTTCCTTAAAGACGTCCTGGTAAACGTCGGAGACGACGCGGGTATACGGGTCGATACCCGGCTCGCCGCCATGCAGGCGCGCATAGCGCGACTGGCCGCTGCCGGACAGGCTCACGCTCACACGCGGTTGCAAAATGCCGTAGCCGGCGCTGACCCGCCCCAGGGCTGCGTCGTATACCGGACGGTTCAATGGGTGCGCCATGGTGCCGACGAACTGGTGCGCGGCATCACGCGGCAGTTGTGTGTCGGTGTCCAGGGTAATCACGTATTTGACGCCGGCGAGCACGTCGGTGGCGCCGACCACCAGCGCGAAGCCATCGCTATTTCCCTCGCGCAGCAGGGCGTTCAGGTCCGCCAGCTTGCCGCGCTTGCGCTCGTAACCCATCCAGATACGGTCGTGGGGATTCCAGCGGCGCGGCCGGTGGAACAGGAAGAAGATGTCGTTGCCACCGTTCGCGTAGCGCGCATTCAGGGCCTCGATCTGCTCCCGTGCCAGGCGCAGCAGCGACGCATCCTCGGCCAGCACTTCCTCGGCCGCATCGCGCAAGTCGGTCAACAGTCCGAAGTGCAGGTGCGCGTCGCGATTTGCGAGGAACCTGACTTCCAGTGCCTCGACCAGCGTTTCGATATTGCGCGGGCTGGTGAGCATGGTCGGCACCACCACCAGGGTGCGTGCCGCCGCCGGAATACCGGCGGAGAAGTCCATGCGCGGTAGCGGATGCGGCGACGCCAGCAAGGTGGCCAGCCAGTTCACCAGCGCGACCGCGAGTTGGCTGGCGGCCAGCAGCGCCAGGAAAGCCAGGGGCAACAGGACCCACGTGCCCAAGTCCGCGGTCAGGCCGGCGGCCAGCAGGCCGCCGCCCAGCAGCGCGGTGAGCAGGGCGATCGCCCCAAGGTACAGCAGCAATGGCGATCGCCCTGCCCGGCGTCGCAGCGCCGCTACCGCGGAGTGGCGCATCCGTGTCGCGCTTATTAGCTCGTCCAGGCCCCGGTCGATCAGGTAGTAGCCGACATGGGCGGTGCGGTCGGCATCTCCCAACGCGCCCGCCTGCGCCGCGCCCACGCGCGCCAGTTCGATGGCGCGACCGGCCACCACATCCTCGGAAAGCCCATTGGCTTTCGCCACCGCCTCGATGACATGACGATAGCGGTCGCGACTGGCGAAATCCATCGCGGCGTAGGCCGCGCCCGGGTCTGTGCATAGCGTCCGTTCGACCACGCTCATGGTCTCGACGAACTCGCGCCAGTCCATCGTCCCGAGGGATCGCAAACTGCCGATGCTGTTGCTGATGGAAACTTGGTCGGCTGCCTGTGTCTGGTTGCCCGATCGCACCAGTTGTTCGATGCTCAGGCCCGACTCGGCGAGGCGCTGTTCGATCCAGGTCAGCGGCAGGGCCAGCGTGGGCCCCTGCCCTTGCAGGCGGCGCGCCAGTTCCGACACGAATGGCGAGCTCATGGGCGGACTCGAACGCGCCATGTCCGCGATCACCAGTATCAGATTCTTCGGATCGCGATGGGCGATTTCCGTCAGCTTGTTGGCCCAGGCGACGGCCAGGTTCCGATCCGTCCTGCCCGCGGAAATGTGCGCCGCAACACGGCGCAGGTTTTCGATCAGTGCCAGGCGCAGCATGATGGGAATGGCCCACAACTCGCCCAGCCGCAGCGGAGTGACCGACTGGTAGGCCGCGACGAAACGGCCGAGGCTGTCGGGGTCGACCCGCCCGTCGCCGTGGGCGATGGTTTCAAGGGCGATGTCATACACGCGCGGCAGTCCGGCCGAGGGGCCGGCCGCCAGGCTCGGCAGTTCGCGGCTGTAGCCCTTGGGGAGGTGGCGCCTGGCGGTGCGGATCTGCTCCTCGACGAGATAGAAATTGTCGAGCAGCCATTCCCCGGCGGGGGTGATGCGGTGATTCGCCACGACCGCCGCCGTCAACTGGCTACAAGTATCGTTCAGCCGGCTTTCGTTGGCTGCCAGCCGCGACAGCAATTGATCGGGGGCACGTTGCGTCGATAGCCCGTGGGTGGACGCAAGGCGTACGCCGTGCTGGGCCATCTGCTCGGTACTGAACAACTCCGCGCGCAGCGGCGCTTCGTCCTTGTCAGGCGTGCCGCCCCCGCCCCGGAACGTCCTTGTCAGCCTTGTCTGGATTGGGCGCCAGAGATTCCTGACAACTGACCTCATCAATATGGGCTAGATCCCGAGTTCAGGCACCCTTGACAAGCATGGGAGCAATATCTCCGGCATGCTTCTTCACCTGCTTGACTGCCTTCTTTTCCTTCGGGGTCAGTAGCGCCTGTTTCTTTGCTTCCTTATTGGATTGTCTTGACTTGGTCATGTTGATTACTCCTTCATGTAATTGGGTGGACTAGTCCGCGCGCCTGACAAACCGGATTCCCCGGTTGTAGGCCGTCACTCCGTTTGCCTTGATGAAGATCGCCTTGGCCGCCTCGCCATAGGGCATCAATTGTTCGGGGGCAACCATGGACTGCTCAGCCACCATCAAGCCGAGCTGGCTTTCGTCTATTGCAGTCGATTGAAGGCGGCTCTCGCCCGGGGTTTGGGGAACGTTATTCATCTCTGCTTCCTCATGTATCAAGCCTTGTTATTGGCGTCGGTTCCGGCTGCTTATGGCTGGTAACGCAGCCAGCATGCACCGTCTCTCAGGAATAGCCAGCAATATGAATAAATAAAGTGCCTTGCAATTTGGCGATGCTGGCCCGCACTGGCTGGCCGAGGGCTCGGGGTAACCAAATCAGTGGAGCCGATTGAATGACTGCTTCGGAGAAATCACCTCAATCGAATGTCAGCAATGGAGGCGCGCAGCCACTGTCTCATGCTGGCCGACTCCCGCCGTCCCGCCAGCGCGCCCCGAAGGACGTACCCTTGGGGTGCCGACTTTTTAAGCAGGCCTATTCCTCGAAGGTATCGCGCAACACGCCCAGGAGCGCGGATAGTGTGGCTGCATCCACCTTACCCATACGTTTGACGAGCCGCGCCTTGTCGAGCGCGCGCATCTGTTCGGGCAGGATCAAGCCCTTCTTGCCGCTGAAGCTGACGGGAATTCGGAACGGCGCAGGATGACTCCCGGTGGTCATGGGGGCGACCAGCACGGTGCGCAGCCAGTCATGAATTTCGGGAGGCGAGACGATCACGCAGGGGCGCGTCTTCTGAATTTCTGCACCCACGGTGGGATCTAGCGCGGCCAGCCAGATGTCGCCGCGTTTCACCTTCACCATTTCAAATCCGCATCCTCTGCGTTGGCGAATTCCGGCCAAGCCGGGGCATCGGCGCCTTGCGCGGCGATCTCGCGCGCTGCATCGGCCCAACCGGCACGCGGCTGGTGATCCCGAATGGGGCGCAGAACGATGGTGCCGTTCTCCACGGAGATATCGACATCAACCTCCAGGCCGGTCTCGGCCAGCATGGGCTTCGGGATCAATACTCCCTGTGAATTGCCGATCTTGCGAATGGCGGTGCGCATGGTTGCCTCCAGCAGCATTTAACATTGTTATAACAATACACCGCGCGCACAAAAAAGCAAAGGGGCCCGGCCGTAGTCAGCCTGCTGTCCGCCTCGGGGCACGGTGATCGATGGCCGTTTCCGCCCGTTAGTCGCCGTCCCGCTACTGCCGACTTTTCGTTTTGCGCTACGGCCGCCCTTGCGATGTTTCCCGCTTATTTTTTCAGCACGCCGATGGCCAGCGCCAGCCAGCCGAGGATGAAGGCGCCGCCGCCGAACGGGGTGACGGCGTGCAGCGCGTGGAAGTCGGCGAGGCTGCGCAGGTAGAGGTTGCCGCTGAAGAGCAGCGTGCCGACCACCATCAGCGCGCCGGCTGCCGTGATCCAGCGCGCGGCGGGAAGATGGGCGGCGATCAGGCCGGCGAGCAGCAGGCCGAGCGCGTGGAACTGGTGATACTGCAGCGCGGTGTGGAACCAGGCCTGGGCGCCGGCCGCACGCTCGGCCAGAGTGTGCGCCGCCGCCGCACCGAGCACGACTGAAACGGCGGCGCTGAGGGCGCCGAGGAAAAGAAATATTCGAGCGTGCTGGGGCATGGTGGCTTCCGGGTGAAAAAAGTCGGCTCTGGCGGCACGGCGCTCGCCGTGGCGCCAGAGCCTCGGCCCGCTATTTCACCTCAAATCGAAGCGATCCAGGTTCATCACCTTGTCCCAGGCCGCGACGAAGTCGCCCACGAACTTCTCCTTCGCGTCGTCCTGGGCATAGACCTCGGCCAGCGCTCGCAGCTGCGAGTTCGAGCCGAAGACGAGATCGAATCGCGTGGCGGTCCACCTGGCCTTGCCGGTGGCGCGATCGCGGCCTTCGAAGACCTCCGCGGCCTCGGTCGTCGGCTTCCACTCCGTGCCCATGTCGAGCACATTCACGAAGAAGTCGTTGCTCAGGGTACCGGGCTGCTTCGTGAAAACACCATGGGCCGACTGCCCAACATTGGCATTCAGCGCACGCAGGCCGCCGATCAGGACCGTCATTTCCGGTGCGGTGAGCGTCAGCAACTGCGCCTTGTCGAGCAGCCGCTCCTCGGCCGGCACGCCGGTCACCTTGAGGTAGTTGCGGAAGCCGTCGGCGACGGGTTCGAGCACCGCGAAGGATTCGACGTCGGTCTGCTCCTGCGAGGCGTCGGTGCGGCCCGGCGTGAAGGGTACCTCGACCGCATGGCCGGCAGCCTTGGCCGCCTGTTCGACGGCAGCGCAACCGCCCAGCACGATCAGGTCGGCGAGCGAGACCTTCTTGCCGAAGGCTTTTTGCACGCCTTCGAGCGCGGCCAGCACCTTGGCGAGCTTGCTGGGCTCATTGGCTTCCCAGTCCTTCTGCGGAGCGAGACGGATGCGTGAGCCATTGGCGCCGCCGCGCTTATCCGAGCCGCGGAAGGTGGAGGCGGAGGCCCAGGCGGTGCCAACCAGTTCGGCGACCGACAGGCCGGTGGCGAGGATCTTGGCCTTGAGGTCGGCGATGTCCCTGGCGTCGATCAGGGGATGATCGGCGGCGGGTACCGGGTCCTGCCACACCAGCGCTTCCTTCGGCACCTCCGCGCCGAGATAGCGCGAGCGCGGGCCGAGGTCGCGATGGGTCAGCTTGAACCAGGCGCGGGCGAAGGCGTCGGCGAAGGCCTGCGGATCCTTGTGGAAGCGGCGCGAGATCGGGCCGTAGATCGGGTCCATGCGCAGCGCGAGGTCCGCCGTGGTCATGATGGTGGTGACCTTCTTCGACAGGTCGTGCGCGGCCGGGGCGAGATCCTTGTCGGCCACGTTCGCCGGCACCCACTGCCAGGCGCCGGCCGGGCTTTTCACCAGGTTCCAGTCGTAGCCGAACAGCATGTCGAAATAACCGTTGTCCCACTGGGTCGGGTTCGGCGTCCAGGCGCCTTCGATGCCGCTGCTGGTGGTGTCGCCGCCGCGGCCGGTTCCAAAAGAATTTTTCCAGCCGAGGCCCATCTGCTCCAGCGGCGCGGCTTCGGGCTCGGCGCCGACCAGCTTCGCATCGCCCGCGCCATGGCATTTTCCGAAGGTGTGGCCGCCGGCGACCAGCGCCACGGTTTCCTCGTCGTCCATCGCCATGCGACGGAAGGTCTCGCGGATGTCGCGGCCGGAGGCGAGCACGTCCGGCTGGCCGTTGGGGCCTTCCGGGTTCACGTAGATCAGGCCCATCTGCACGGCGGCCAGCGGGTTTTCGAGATCGCGCTCGCCGCTGTAGCGCTTGTCGCCCAGCCACTCGGCCTCGCCGCCCCAATAGACGTCTTCTTCCGGTTCCCAGATGTCCTCGCGCCCACCGGCGAAGCCGAAGGTCTTGAAGCCCATCGACTCCAGCGCCACGTTGCCGGTAAGGATGATGAGGTCGGCCCAGGAGATCCGGTTGCCGTACTTCTGCTTGATCGGCCACAGCAGGCGGCGCGCCTTGTCGAGGTTGACGTTGTCGGGCCAGCTATTGACCGGCGCGAAGCGCTGGTTGCCGTGGCCGGCGCCGCCGCGCCCGTCGGAGATGCGGTAGGTGCCGGCGCTGTGCCAGGCCATGCGGATGAAGAGGCCGCCGTAATGGCCCCAGTCGGCCGGCCACCAGTCCTGCGAATCCGTCATCAGTGCGGCGAGGTCCTTCTTCACCGCGGCGAGGTCGAGCTTGTTGAACTCTTCCGCATAGTTGAAATCCGCGCCGAGCGGGTTGGACTTGGCCGAGTGCTGGTGCAGGATCTTGAGGTTCAACTGATCCGGCCACCAGTCGCGGTTCGACTGCATGCCGTCGGTGGTGCGGGCGCCATTTTGCGCGTGGAATGGGCACTTGCTTTCGTTGCTCATGGCATTTCCTCCTGCGTTGATGATCGATGCAACCATCGCTTGCATGGTAGGCTCGCGCGGCCCAACAATCCAATTGGATATTGCGAACTGGCGGATAGTGCTCCGCTATTGCGGCCTTCCTCAGGCGGCCAGCGCCACCGGTACCGGCGCGCGAATCAGGTGATCGAAGGCCGACAGGCTGGCCTTGGCGCCCTCGCCCATGGCGATGATGATCTGCTTGTAGGGCACGGTCGTCACGTCGCCGGCGGCGAAGATGCCGGGCACGGAGGTCTGGCCGCGCGCATCGACTTCGATCTCGCCGTGCTTCGAGAGATTGAGCGTGCCCTTGAGCCAGTCGGTGTTCGGCAACAGGCCGATCTGCACGAAGATCCCGTCGAGTTCGACGCGACGGCTCTCGCCGCTCACCCTGTCTTTATAGACCAGGCCGGTGACCTTGTGGCCGTCGCCGACGACTTCGGTGGTCTGGGCGCTGACGATCACCGTCACGTTGGGCAAGCTCTTCAGCTTGGCCTGCAACACCGCGTCGGCGCGCAGCTTGCCGTCGAACTCGAGCAGCGTGACGTGGCCGACGATGCCGGCGAGGTCGATGGCCGCCTCGACGCCGGAGTTGCCGCCGCCGATCACCGCGACACGCTTGCCCTTGAACAGGGGGCCGTCGCAGTGCGGGCAGAAGCAGACGCCTTTTGCCTTGTACTCCTGCTCGCCCGGCACGTTCATCTCGCGCCAGCGCGCGCCGGTGGCGAGGATCACCGTCTTCGCCTTCAACGTCGCGCCGCTGGCGAGCCGAACCTCGTGCATGTTCTTGCCGGGGACCAGCGACGCCGCGCGTTGCAGGTTCATGATGTCGACCTCGTATTCCCGGACGTGCTGCTCGAGCGCGGCGGCGAGCTTCGGCCCCTCGGTGTGCTGCACCGAGATGAAGTTTTCGATCGCCAGGGTATCGAGCACCTGGCCGCCGAAGCGCTCGGCGACGACGCCGGTGCGGATGCCCTTCCTCGCCGCATAGATCGCCGCCGCGCTGCCGGCCGGGCCGCCGCCGACGACGAGCACGTCGAAGGCTTCCTTGGCGTCGAGTTCGTCGGCCGCGCGCGCCGCCGCACCGGTGTCGAGCTTGGCCACGATCTCCTCGAGGCTCATGCGCCCATTGCCGAAGACCTTGCCGTTGAGGAACACGACGGGCACGGCCATGATCTGCCTCGCCTCGACTTCCTGCTGGAACAGCGCGCCGTCGATCATCACGCTCTCGACGTCGGGGTTGAGCACCGCCATCAGGTTGAGCGCCTGCACCACGTCCGGGCAGTTATGGCAGGAGAGCGAGATGAAGGTCTCGAACTTGAACTCGCCCTCGATCGCCTGGACCTGCTCGATCACGGCCGCATCGACCTTGGGCGGATGGCCGCCGCTTTGCAGCAGGGCGAGGATCAGCGAGGTGAACTCGTGGCCCATGGGCAGGCCGGCGAAGCGGATGCGGTGCGGCTCATTGGGACGGCCGACGGAGAAGGAGGGGCGGCGTGCGTCGCTGCCGTCTTCACGCACCGTGACTTTGGGCGATAGCGCGGCGATGTCGGCGAGCAGCTCGCGCATCTGGCGCGAGGCGTCGCTGGCGTCAGTCGATGCGACGAGTTCGATCGGCTGCTGCAGCTTTTCGAGGTAGGCGGCGAGCTGGGTCTTGATGGCGGCGTCGAGCATGAGGGTTCTCCTGTGATGGATTGCACTGGAAAGGCGACCGCGGGCTCGTGACCTTGGGTGCCTTGCCGCTGCAATCCCTCCCCCGGGATGGCCGGGGGAGGTGCGCTTGGGGTTGGGGGCTTTTCTTAGATTTTTCCGACGAGGTCGAGCGAGGGCGCCAGCGTGGCGTCGCCTTCCTTCCACTTGGCCGGGCACACTTCACCCGGGTGGGCGGCGACGTACTGCGCGGCCTTGATCTTGCGCAGCAGCTCGGATGCGTCGCGGCCGACGCCGCCGGCGTTGACCTCGATGATCTGGATCCGGCCCTGCGGGTCCATGACGAAGGTGCCGCGCTCGGCCAGGCCGGCTTCCTCGATCATCACGCCGAAGTTGCGGGTGATGGCGCCGGTGGGGTCGCCGATCATCGGGTACTTGATCTTGCCGATGGTCTCGGACGAGTCATGCCAGGCCTTGTGGGTGAAGTGGGTGTCGGTCGACACGCCATAGATCTCGACGCCGAGCTTCTGGAAATCGCCGTAGAGGTCGGCCATGTCGCCGAGCTCGGTCGGGCAGACGAAGGTGAAGTCGGCCGGGTAGAAGAACATCACCGACCACTTGCCCTTGAGCGAGGCTTCGCTGACGTCGACGAACTTGCCGTTGTGGAAGGCGGTGGCCTTGAAGGGCTGGACTTCGGTATTGATGAGGGTGGTGTTCATGGGTTTATCTCCTGAGGTGGTTGAAGTGCGATGCGATGAATGAATGGTAGAGGCCGCGACACGATTACTCAATTGAATTATCGTTATCGACTCGATAGCTGTTGGCTATTTTGATGGCGACAGCCGCCGGGCCCGGCATCGGGCCGGTGGTCACATCCGTGGTCTGGGTCCGCCGCCAGGGCCGCGTGCGGGGCGGGCCATGGGGTGGCGACAGGATAGGCGGCCGGCTTGGCGCGCCCTTACTTCTTCTGCAGGCGCTCGGCGCGCTGGGCGTGGATTTCCGCTGGCCAGCGGCTCTCGATGTAGGCCAGCACGCGCTCGATCTGGCGATCGCTCAGCTTGGCGCCGTACGCCGGCATGTCGGAAGCGTAGCCTTGCGGCGCATGGGGCGGCACCATGCCGAACTTGACGATCGCCGCCAGCTGCGCCATGGGGTGGTGCCAGGTGTGGCCGCTGGCGTCGTGCGGCGGTGCCGGCAGCCTGCCGTCAGGGCGGCGGATGCGCCAGTCGGCCTGGCCTTCACCCCTGGCGCCGTGGCACGACGCGCATTCGGCCTTGTAGATTGCCTCGCCTTCCATCAGGGCCTGGGGATCGGGGCGGCCGCTGCCGCCATCGCATCCCGCAAGCAAGGCCGCCATCGCCGCGAGTCCCACGACTCCCGCCAGCCGCCACCATTGCCGCGTCATTGCTGCTTGTCTCCTGCGGCGGCGCCGGGCCGGGCCTGCTGCCTTTGCTTGCGTGCCCGGACATCGAGGATGATTTTTCCCGCGGCCAACAGATTCACCAGCGCCACGGCGACCGCGGGCCACAACGGCAACTCCTGCCCGGTCGCCGAGGCGTGGATGAGAAGACCCCCGAGCGCGAGGCCGCCGATGACAATTGTGATCATGCTGCTATTGATGAAGCCGCGTTCTCTGAAATTCAATTCCAACTCCTCCCGGGGGCGCCGCCGGCCGGGAAAACGACCGGAGCAGGTGCAGCCCGGAAAGCTACCACAGAGGACGGCCGGCGTGCGCCGGCATCAGTTGCGGCGCGAAGTTCGTCGGGCCATTTCTCCGGCAATCGGCGCGTGCGGAGCGGCCCCGTCGATAGTCGCCGCCGTGTCGCTGCCGCGATCGCCGCTGCGGTCGCCCCCATGGTCGAGAATCTCGACCAGCTCGCGGGCGTGGGCCCGCAGGTGGCCGTCGGCCTCGGGATCGTTGGCGACCTGTTCCAGCAGCATCGCGGCGAGGTAGGCCGCGCGCGGGCAGCCGGTTTCCATGTGCGTGGCCAGGTGGGCCAGGGCGCCGGCCACCATGCGGGCCGGCGGCTGTGCGAAGGGTATGTCGTGCATGATCGATCCTCTCTACCAGATGAAAAACACCAGCCACCAGCTGGTGGCCACCAATGCCAGCGGCAGCAGCCAGAGGACGGCTGCCAGCAGCGTCATCGCCGTCCCGCTGCCGCCGACTTTTATCAAACGCCAGCCCAGCCGGGCCGACCACGCCACGCCCACCGCAAGCAGGGCGGCGCGCAGGCCGGGCAGCCAGTTCGTCACGATGCCCTCTGCGCGCAGGTGGGTGGCGGTCATCATCGACAGGCCGAGAAAGAGACCGATGCCGGCCAGCGGCACCAGGCCGAGGGCGAGGCGGCGCCAGTCCAGGCCGGCGAGCCTGGCCGCCGCCAGCGTCGCCAGGAAGGCACTGCCACCCAACACCAGTGCGACGCCGCCGAGCCAGGCCAGGATCGTCGCGCCGTCGAGCCAGGTGAACACATCGTTGGCTTCCGGATGACGCGTCAGCAGCCACCACGCCGGACTTTCCTGCAGCGGCCAGAATATTTCGCGCTCCACCAGCCATTCGGCCGCCGCCTGCTTGAGCTGCACGAACCACGGACTGATGGTCCACTGGAAGGCGCCAATGGCGACGCCGAGCATGCCGAACTGCAACAGCAGCGCCTCGGCGGTGCCGGGAGGCGCATCACCCGGGGCGCCGAGAATTTCGGCATTGGGCGAGCGTGCCGCCAGTTGCACGGCGTCGCGGTGGCCGCTGCAGCGGCCGCAGGCGTGGCACTGCGCCATGCCGTCGAGATGGCTGACGGAAAGCAGCGGCGCGCAATCGACGGCCGGGGTGCGGCGCGGATGGCGATTCCAGGCATCCCGATCCACTTTGAAATGCAGCGGCGCCAGGCGCGCCAGCAAGGCGAAGACGCCGGTCACCGGGCACAGGTAGCGGCACCAGACGCGTTTGCCCCTGCCGTACAGGTAGCCAACGCCGACCGCGGCCACCGTCGAGCCGCCGAGCACCAGCAGCGCCGCCTGTGGATATTCGTAGACGCTGATCAACTGCCCATAGACGGTGGTAAGGACGAAGGCGACGAAGGGCCAGCCGCTCCAGCGCATCCAGCGCGGAATGGCGCCGCCGCGGCCGTGGCGGCTGGCGAACTCCGCCAGCGCGCCCTCGGGGCAGAGCACGCCGCACCAGACGCGGCCGACCAGCATGATGGAGAGGATGACGAAGGGCCACCAGACGCCCCAGAACAGGTATTGCGCCAGCAGCACCAGACGCTCGTGCCAGGATGCGACGGTCGGCGCCTTGTCCTGCAGCGCCAGCCGCGGGGCCTCACCGGCCACGGGGGTGATGCAGTAGTCGGGATCGATGAAACTCGACGCTCCCATGTCGCCCGAGAACAGCCGAGCCTCGGGGTTGGGATGCGGCAGGAAGGCGGGCAGCGCCACCAGCACGGCATAGAAGACGACGATGGCCCACTGCGCGGCGAGGATGGCGCGACGATGCCGCGCCATCCAGTCGCCGAGGCGCTCCAGCCGCGGCGGCGACTGGGGGCGACGCGGATAGAGGCTTATCGTCGCCGTCGGCGTCGTCATCGGGCGATGACCGTCATGACGCCGGTGACCATGTTGTACTCGTCGACGAATTCGTGTTCTCCCGGCGGCAGCTTGATGACGACGAAGGATTCGACGCCGGGCCCGATCACCTTCTCTATGTTCAGTTCGGCATTCTCGAATTCCAGCGGGCCGGGGCCTTCGTTCCTCAGCACGATTTTGATGCGGCTTCCGGCAGGCACCTCGAGGCGCTGCGGACTGAATACGCCGTCGCGGATGGCGAGCGTATAGGACGCCAGCGGCGCTCCCTGGGCATGGGATGGCGCCACCCACCCCAATCCCAGCCAGAGGGCGAGCACGAAGAGGCCGTGGGACAGAAGCGCCAGCATCGTCAGAATCCGATCCTGGCACGCAGGCCGACGACCTGGATTTCCGTCGTCGCGCCGTTGGCGGCGGGTCGGCTGATCAGCTGCAGGTCGGGCGTCAGCTCGACATGGCTGTTGAGCTTGTAGCGGTAGTAGAGCTCGAACTGCTTCTCGGATCCGCTGGGGACGTAGCCGAGGTCCGGCACGCCGTCGGCGTTGGCGTCGACGACGGAGGCGTCGTGGAGGTAGGAGGCCGAGGCACGGGCCACGCCGAGTGCCAGGCCGATGGCATCGGCGGCGCGGCCCCAGCCGGAGCCGTCAAGCTCGCCGCCGAACGTCAGCGCGCGATCGAAGCGGACCTTGCCGGCGAACTGGTGGCCGTAGCGGGCGAACAGGGTCAACTCGTCCGTCACCTTCTGGTTGGCGGAGAAGCCGATGCCGGAGTGGCTCCTGGTCAGCCCGTCCCATCCGCTGCCGCGCCCGTTGTTCCAGAGGTAGGCGCGGTAGGTTCCCGGCAGGTAGTTGAAGCGCGCGTTGGCCTCGGCCTGGAGGATGACGAAGGGCCGCGACGGCGAGGCGGTGAAGTTGGCGCCGCCGCCGGAAGCAAAGACGCCGGCCGCGAGCCCCCACTCCGCGCCCTTTTCCTTCTCGTTGACGTATTGCAGGATCGCGCCCGGGGCGAAGCCGTAGGCGTCGGCGCCGGTGCCGCCACCGGAGTCGAGCAGCGGGTTGTGCACGAAGACGTTGTTCATGAAGCGCGCCGATTCGTCGTCGGCCGCTGCGTTCTGGTCGAAGAAGACGAAGGGATCGATCTTGCCGACCGTGAAATGCACATGCTCGCGGGCGTTGGCCTTCGCGCCGTTGCTGTCGAGATGGAACTTGAGCTGGTACCAGGCCTGGGCGAGGATGGCGAAGGAGTCGTCGGCCGGGGTGCTGGCTTTCTCGAAGGCCGTGCTGTTGGCCGTGCTGGTGAAGCTCGACTTGAGGCCGACGCCGTTGCCCTGGCCGAAGCGCAGGTGGGTGAAGATGGCGCCCTCGGTGTCGCCCATCTCGCCGCCGGGCAGCGTGACGGACACGTCGCCGCGGTAGTTGCCGCGGGTTTCGGCAACTCCGCTCGCCGTGCCGCCAGCGCCGACTTCCTGCAGCACCCCGGTGAGGCTGGCGCCGACGCTGATGCCCTCGAGGTACTCGATCTGGCGCGCCTGCTTCTGCATCGACAGGGTCTGGAATTCAACCGCCTTGAGGCGGGTGACGACCTCGGGCTCCTTCTCGCTGAGGCGGTCTGTGGCCAGCGCCGATTCCATCTCCTTGTTCTGCTTTTCCAGCGCCTCGATGCGGTCGGCCAGGCGCTTGAGTTCGGCGCGCAAGGCGGCCGTGTCCCCCAAGGGGGCTTCCTTGCGGGCATCGTCGGCGGCGAATGCCGGCGTGGCCAGCCCGAACCCCAGCATGGCGGCAAAAATCAGGCTGCGCATGCTCAGTACCCGCCCTTCTTGCCGACGCCGGCGTAGGTGAATTCCCACTCGGCCTCGACCGGCTTGAACCACGGCCGCACGCCGGTGGCGCGGTCGGTGTGGCGGCCGAAGTGGTTGCCGGTAGTGTTCTCGCGGGCTGAGGGCGGATAGATGATGAATTTGACCCTGTACCTGCCCGGCCCCCTGAGCTTGACGTTGTCGCCGTAATGCGGGCCGTCGCTGGCGACCATGGGCATCATGTCGCCCTTGATCACTTCATTGCCGCCGAGCTTGTTGAGTTCGTACTTGACGAGCAGGTAAGGCACCCACATGCCTTCGGCGAAGCCATTGGGATTGTTGGCCAGGGCGTGGATGTCGGCCTCGAGGTGGATGTCGGACTCGGCCGCCTTGCGCATGTGGCCCTCGGGCTCCATGTCGATGGCCTGCAGGTAGACCGCGGCGACCTCCATGCCGGCGAGGTTCTGCGGCGCGCCGATCGGATATTCGAGGGCGGCGGCATTCAGCGCGAATGCGGCACCGAAAAGGGAAACAAGGAAACGAACGAAACGCATGGCAAACCTCCAAAGAAAGAAGCTGGATCACTTTGGCTGGCTTGCCGCGCGATCACGCGCGGGCTGGCTGGCTGGGGAAATGCTTACTTGGTCAAAATCAATCGGTTCTGGCGGGTCAGGCGCAGGCGATAGGTTTCAAGGCCGTGGGTAATGACAATCTCGGGACCAGCAGCGAACAGTGTCGCGGCATCGATCCGCCTTGGCGCAACATTGCTCGCCGCCAGTCCGAATTTGTCGCTTGCAACCTCCGCCGCGTTCGCCGGCAACCGTTTCCGGGAGTTCATTTGATGCCCGCTTATTGAGAATGATTCGCAATATAAACGAGAATCATTATCGAATGCAAGCACTTTCGGCGGCATCGATCCGGTGCGCTGTAATATCCTCGGGCCATGACCCTTACCGACCTGCGCTATATCGTCGCCCTCGCCCGCGAACGTCACTTCGGTCGCGCCGCCGAGAAATGCTTCGTCTCACAGCCGACGCTGTCCGTCGCCGTGAAGAAGCTGGAAGAACAGCTCGGCGTGGTGCTGTTCGAGCGCTCGCCGCAGGAGGTGCGGGTGACCGCCATCGGCCAGCGGGTCGTGGCCCAGGCGGCGAAGGTGCTGGCCGAGGCCGCGCAGCTGACCGAGATCGCCGACGCCGGCAAGGATCCGCTGGCCGGGCCTCTGCGCATCGGGGTCATCTACACCATCGCGCCCTGGCTGCTGCCGCGCCTGGTGCCGCTGGTGAAGGAGAGGGCACCGGCGATGCCGCTGATCCTCGAGGAAAACTTTACCCATCGGCTGCTGGAAAAGGTGAAGAGCACCGAACTCGACCTCGCCATCCTCGCCCTGCCGGTGGACGAGCCGGGCCTGGTGGCCCAGGCAGTTTATGACGAGCAGTTTCGCGTGCTGATGCCGGCCGGCCACCCCTGGGCCAAGCAGAAGTCGATCGAGGCGTCCGACCTGCTGGAGGCGCAACTGCTGATGCTCGGCGCCGGCAACTGTTTCCGCGACCAGGTGCTGGACCTATGTACCCGGGCGAGTCGCCAGTCCGGCATATCGCCGCACGTGCTCGAGGGCAGTTCGCTCGAGACCATCCGCCACATGGTCGCCAGCGGCGTCGGCGTCACGGTGATGCCGGCCACGGCGGTGGACGACATCGCCGCCCGTGACCCGCTGCTGCGGGTGCGACCGTTCAGCCAGCCATACCCGATGCGCCGCGTCGGCCTGGTGTGGCGGGCCAGCTATCCGCGCCATCAGGCCGTCGACGTCGTCCGCGCCGCATTACTCGCCTGCAAGCTGCCGGGCACCCGTGCCGTTGCGGCGCGCTGATCCTAAAATAGCCATAGCCTATCGACCGCTTAGTAAATTTCAATTTCCATTCATCATCAGGGGGATTTAAAGTAGGGGTGTCAAGGCAGCCTGTACGCGGCGCGATTCACGTTGCGCCGTGTTTGTCTTGCAAAAACCTACAATCCAGAGAGGAGCCAGACCATGGCAGCACTTAAAGGCAGCAAAACCGAGCAGCATCTGAAGGACGCCTTTGCCGGCGAATCGCAAGCCAACCGTCGCTACCTGTATTTTGCAAACAAGGCCGACGTCGAGGGCTACGCTGACGTCGCCGCCCTGTTCCGCTCCACCGCGGAAGGCGAGACCGGCCACGCCCACGGCCACCTCGAGTACCTCGAGAAGTGCGGCGACCCGGCCACCGGCCTGCCCTTCGGCGCCACCGCCGACAACCTCAAGACCGCCGTCGCCGGCGAGACCCACGAGTACACCGACATGTACCCGGGCATGGCCAAGGACGCGCGCGCCGAAGGCTTCGACGAGATCGCCGACTGGTTCGAGACCCTGGCCAAGGCCGAGCGTTCGCACGCCAATCGTTACCAGAAGGCCCTGAACGAGCTGGGCTAAGCAGCACGGCAGCAGGAAGGCCGGCCGCCGGATTGCGGCGGCCGGCGTTCTCCATAAGAAAAGCAAGGGAGAAAACAATGGCACGCGAAGGCAACCTCGACGCCCCGACGCGTCATCCGCTCGACTGGAAGAACCCCGAGTTTTACAGCGAGGAAGCGCTCTACCACGAGATGGAGCGCGTCTTCGACATCTGCCACGGCTGTCGCCGCTGCGTCAGCCTGTGCCAGTCCTTCCCCACGCTGTTCGATCTCGTCGACGAGTCCGAGACCCTGGAAGTCGACGGCGTCAAGAAACAAGATTACTGGCAGGTCGTCGATCACTGTTACCTGTGCGACCTGTGCTACATGACCAAGTGCCCCTACGTGCCGCCGCACGAGTGGAACCTGGATTTCCCGCACCTGATGCTGCGCGCCAAGGCGGTGGCCTACCAGAAGGGCTCCAAGCTGCGCGACGAGGTGCTGACCAGCACCGACGCCGTCGGCCGTTTCGCCGGCATTCCGATCATTGCCCAGACCGTCAACGCCGTGAACAAGATCGGCGTGGCGCGCAAGGCGCTCGAGGCCGTCGCCGGCATCCACGCCGATGCCTGGCTGCCCGAATTTTCCAGCAAGCCGCTGCGCGGCCGGCTGCGCGAGTTGTCGCCCGACACGCCGGGCGAAGCTGCCGGCAGAACCACCGGCAAGGTAGCGCTGTTCGCCACCTGCTACATGAACCGCAACGAACCCGGCCCGGGAATGGACCTGGTCGCCGTGTTCGAACACAACGGCATCCCGGTCACCATCGCCGAGAAGGAGCGCTGCTGCGGCATGCCCCGGCTCGAACTGGGCGACCTCGAATCGGTCAAGGCCGCCAAGGAAGGCAACATCCCGGTGCTGGCAAAACTGGTCGATGAAGGCTGGGACCTGACGGCAATGATTCCGTCCTGCGTGCTGATGTTCAAGCAGGAACTGCCGCTGATGTTCCCGGACGATCCCGACGTGCAGAAGGTGAAGAACGCCTTCTTCGACCCCTTCGAGTACCTGATGCTGCGCCACAAGGAAGGCAAGCTCAAGACCGACTTCAAGGAAAACCTGGGCAAGGTCGCGCTGCACTCGGCCTGCCACCAGCGCGTGCAGAACATCGGGCCGAAGACGAAGGAAGCGCTGGCGCTGGTGCCCGGCACCGAGGTCGACGTCATCGAGCGCTGCTCGGGCCACGACGGCACCTACGCGGTGAAGAAGGAGTTTCACCAGTACGCGATGAAAATCGTCAAGCCGGTCGTCGGCCGCGTCAACCAGGCCGAGCCCGACCATTACGGCTCTGATTGCGCCATGGCCGGCCACCACATCGCCCACGCCCGTGCCGACGGCACCGCGCCGGAGCACCCCATGACCCTGCTGAAGAAAGCCTACGGGATTTAAGAAAGGTCCATTCATGCTGACCCACGAACAACTCTACAGCCTCGAAAAGTACGCTCGCGTCCGACCCGAATTCCGCGCCAGGGTCATCGCCCACAAGAAGAACCGGCAGGTGCCGCTCGGCCCCAACGCCACGCTCTACTTCGAGGACGCCCTGACCATGCAGTACCAGGTGCAGGAAATGCTGCGCCTCGAACGCATGTTCGAACCCGAAGCGATTCAGGAAGAACTCGACGTCTACAACCCGCTGATCCCGGACGGCAGCAACTGGAAGGCCACCTTCATGGTGGAGTTCCCGGACGAGGACGAGCGCCGCGCCGCGCTGGCCCGCCTGATCGGCATCGAGAAGGCGGTATATGTGCAGGTCGAGGGCTTTCCCAAGGTAAATCCGATCACCAACGAGGATCTCGACCGCGAGACCGAGGACAAGACTTCCGCCGTGCACTTCATGCGCTTCGAGCTGACGCCGGAAATGGCGGCGGCCGCCAAGCGCGGCGCGGCAATTCACGCCGGCATCGACCACCCGGAATACACTTGCGCCGTCACCCTGGAAACCGGCGCCCGCGAATCCCTGGCCGGCGACCTGGCCTGAACATCGCTGCCGCCCCCCCCCGGGCAAGCCAACTTCACAAAGGAGATCATCATGGATATCGGCATCAGCAAGAAGGATAGGGAAAAGATCGCGGAAGGCCTGTCACGCCTGCTGGCTGACAGCTACACGCTTTACCTGATGACCCACAACTTCCACTGGAACGTGAAGGGGCCGATGTTCAACACCCTGCACCTCATGTTCATGGCGCAGTACACCGAGCAGTGGAATGCGATCGACCTCATCGCCGAGCGCATCCGCGCGCTCGACTGTCCGGCGCCAGGCACCTACAAGGAATTCGTCAAGCTCGCCTCGATCAAGGAGGTGGCCGGCGTGCCCAAGGCCGTGGACATGATCAAGCACCTGGTCGCTGCACAGGAAGCCACCGCCCGCACCGCGCGCAGCCTGTTCCCGGTGGTGGAGAAGGCCAACGACCAGCCCTCGGCCGATCTGCTCACCCAGCGTCTGGAAGTTCACGAGAAAACGGCCTGGATGTTGCGCAGCCTGCTGGAAGAATAGCCGGCACGCCGAATCACCACTCGCGCCCCGCCCAGTCGGGGCGTTTCATTTTGGCTGGCGACAGGCCGGCCGGAGCTTTCGGGACGGCCGCAAGGGCGATAGACTAGGCGCCCCCCCCCCTGCAAGCCTGCCCCCATGCGCATCCTCCGTCTCGCCAAGATCATCCGCGTCGGCATCCGTTACGGACTCGATCAGCTCATCCTCGAACATGAGCCGTCGGGCCACCTGATGCGCATCGCCCGGGTGCTGCTGTTCTGGCGCGATCTGTCGGCGCCGCGTGCCGAGCGCCTGCGCCTCGCGCTGGAGGCGCTCGGGCCGATCTTCGTCAAGTTCGGCCAGGTGCTGTCCACGCGCCGCGACCTGATGCCCGAGGACATCGCCGACGAACTGGAGAAGCTGCAGGACCGGGTGCCGCCCTTCCCGTCGGCAAGCGTCCTCGCCGAACTGGAAGAAGCCTACGGCCAGCCCGTCGATCAGGTATTCGCCTCGTTCTCCCGCGCGCCGGTGGCCTCGGCCTCGGTCGCCCAGGTGCATTTCGCCACGCTGCACGACGGCCGCGAGGTCGCGGTCAAGGTGTTGCGTCCCGGCATCGCGCCGGTCATCGCCCACGACATCGCACTGCTCGACGCCATGGCCTGGCTGCTCGAAGCGCTCTGGTCCGACGGCAAGCGCCTGAAGCCGCGCGAAGTGGTCAGCGAATTCAAGAAGTACCTGCACGACGAACTCGACCTGATGCGCGAAGCGTCGAACTGCTCGCAGCTGCGCCGCAATTTCACTGATTCGAACCTGCTGCTGGTGCCCGAGGTCCACTGGGACTGGTGCCGTCATACGGTGATGGTGATGAGTCGCATGAGCGGCGTCCCGATCGGCCAGGTCGAGCGCCTGCGCGAGGCCGGGCTCGATCTCAAGGTGCTGTCGCGGTCGGGCGTCGAGATCTTCTTCACCCAGGTCTTCCGCGACGGCTTCTTCCACGCCGACATGCATCCCGGCAACATCTTCGTCTCGACCGATCCGGCGACCTTCAACAGCTACATCGCACTCGACTTCGGCATCATGGGCACGCTGAACGAGGTGGACAAGAAGTACATGGCCATCAACTTCCTCGCCTTCTTCCAGCGCGACTACCACCGCGTCGCCCAGGCGCACATCGAATCCGGCTGGGTGCCGCCGGAAACGCGGGTCGATGAGCTGGAGGCGGCGGTGCGCGCCGTCTGCGAACCGATTTTCGACCGGCCGCTCAAGGAAATCTCCTTCGGCCACGTGCTGCTGCGCCTGTTCCAGACCTCGCGCCGTTTCAACGTCGAGATCCAGCCGCAGCTGGTGCTGCTGCAGAAGACCCTGCTCAACATCGAGGGCCTCGGCCGCCAGCTCGACCCCGACCTCGACCTGTGGCAGACCGCCAAACCCTTCCTCGAACGCTGGATGTCGGAACAGATCGGCTGGCGCGGCCTGATGAACCACCTCAAGGCCGAGGCACCGCAGTGGGCTGCGCTGCTTCCCGCGCTGCCGCGGCTGGCCCACCAGGCGCTGGCGCGCGACAGCCAGGCGCAACTCGCCGCCGAAGTCGCCCGCCTCACCGCCGAGCAGGCGCGGCAGACCCGGCTGCTGGCGGTGATCGCCGTCCTGCTGGCCACCCTGGCGGCGTTGCATTTCGTGACCTGAACGCAGTCGCGCCATGGGCCCAAACGGCATGACTACCACGCGTGGCGTCCTCGCCGGCGATGCCTGGGGCGGACTGGCGGCCATGCTGGTGGCACTGCCGTCGGCGATCGCCTTCGGGGTCACGATCTTTTCGGCGCTGGGCGCCTCGCACGCGGCGGCCGGCGCCCTCGCCGGCATACTCGGCGCCACGGCGCTGGGGCTGGTGGCGCCGGCCTTCGGCGGCAGTTCGCGCCTGATCACCGCGCCCTGCGCGCCGGCCGCCGCCGTGCTGGCGGCCCTGGCGATCACCTTCACCCAGCAGGGCGTAGCGCCTGCCGCCATCGTGCTGCTGCTGGGGATGATCGGCCTGCTGGCCGGGCTGGCCCAGATCGGCCTGGGCCTCGCCGGCGTCGGCCGACTCATCAAGTTCATCCCCTTTCCGGTGGTCAGCGGCTACCTCTCCGGCGTCGGCCTCATCATCATCGGCAGCCAGGTTCCGAAGTTCGTCGGCGCCCCGAGTGGCACCAGCCTGATCGACACGCTAAAGGCACCGTCGGCCTGGATGTGGCAAAGCATCGTGGTCGGCGCCGTGGTGGCCGCGACCATGCTGCTGGTGCCGCGCCTGACGCGCGCCGTGCCGGCGGCGATCCTGGCGCTGCTGGCCGGCATCGGTGCCTATCTGCTGCTCGGCCTGGCCGACCCGGCGCTGCTGCGAACCGAGGGCAACCCCCTGCTGGTCGGCTCGCTGGGCAACGCCGACGGCAACCTCGCCGAGGCCATCGAGAAGCACTGGCTGGCATTGCGCAGCCTCGGCCTGCGCGAGGTGGCGCAAGTGCTGGCGCCAGCGCTGACACTGGCCGTGCTGCTGTCGATCGACACGCTGAAGACCTGCCTGGTCATCGACGCCATGACCCGCTCGCACCACGAGCCGAACCGCGAGCTGATCGGCCAGGGGCTGGGCAACATCGCCTCGTCGCTGGTCGGCGGCATCCCCGGCGCCGGCACCATGGGCGCCTCGCTGATCAACGTCAGCAGCGGCGGTACCACGCGCCGCTCGGGCCTCTTCGCCGGGGCCTTTTCGCTGCTGGCCTTCATGGCCCTGGCGCCCCTGATCGCCTGGGTTCCCATCGCGGCGCTGGCGGCGATCCTGATCGTCATCGGCTTGCGCATGATCGACCGCAACAGCCTGATGTTCTTCTACTCGCCGACCACGCGGCTGGATTTCATCGTCATCCTGGCAGTGATCCTGGTCGCCATCTTCGGCAACCTGGTGGCGGCGTCGGGCGTCGGCGTCGCGCTCGCCATCCTGCTGTTCCTGCGCGAACAGTCGCGCAGTTCGGTAGTCCGCAACCGCATCGACGGCCACCACCTTTTCCTCAAGCGCGCCCGCTCGACGCAGGACATCGAACGCCTCGAGCGCGAAGGCGGCGAGGTCGTCGTGTTCGAGCTGCAGGGCAGCCTGTTCTTCGGCACCGCCAGCCAGCTGCAGGCCGCGCTGGAACCCGAGATCGGCGCCCGCAAGTACATCGTCCTCAGCATGCGGCGCGTGCAGTCGCTCGACATCACCGCGACCCACATGCTGGAACAGGTCAAGGACCGGCTCGAGGAGACCGGCGCCAGCCTGGTGTTCTGCGACATTCCCAAGGGCCTGCCGAGCGGCCTCAAGATGAAGCGTTTCCTCAAGGATACCGGCGTGGTGCGGCCGACCAGCAAGGCCCTCGCCTTCGGCCAGCTCGACGAAGCGCTGGAATGGATCGAGGCGCAGCAGCTGGCGCAGGACCGCGTCGAGCAGTCGATCGCCGGCTCGCTCGGCCTGCGCGACATGCCGATCTTCGCCGGCTGCGACGACGCCGCCATCGCCGCGCTCGAGGCCGCGATGGAAATCCGCGCCGTCAAGGCCGGCAAGAGGGTGTTCAAGGCCGGGGCCGGCGACGGGGCGCTGTTCATCATCCGCCACGGCACGGTGCGGCTGACCCTGCCGATCCACAAGAAGGACAACTACCACCTGGCCACCAGCGGCCCCGGCGACATCCTCGGCGGCATGGGCTTCATCGAGGCCGAAGGGCACGCCGCCGACGCCCTGGCGCTGACCGACGTCGAGGCCTACATGCTGACGCGCGAGCAGTTCGAAATGCTGGCCGTCGAGTACGGCGACATCGCGCTCGCCATCTTCGGCAACGTCGCCCGCAGCCTGGCCACGCGGCTGCGCGTTGCCGTCGGCGAGATCCAGGCGCTGCGGGGCTGAACGCCGCCTGAGCGCCGCCTGGTCGGCGCGTATAATCCGCCGCACTTCGAGTGCCGGCGCGGCGTCCCGCACCGGCACATTTCCACGACAACTACGGCGGAGCTCTCGCCATGCTGCTCTGGTTCGTCATCCTCTATCTGCTCGTCTCGGTCGGCATCGGCCTGCTCGCCGCCACCCGCGTCCATAACGCCCGCGACTTCGCCATCGCCGGCCGCAGCCTGCCGCTGCCGGTGGTCACCGCCACGGTGTTCGCCACCTGGTTCGGCGCCGAGGCGGTGTTCGGCGTCTCGGCCACATTCGTCAAGGACGGCCTCGGCGGTGTCGTCGCCGACCCCTTCGGCTCGGCCATGTGCCTGATCATCGCCGGCGTCCTCTTTTCGCGCTACCTCTACAAGCTCAACATCATCACCCTGGGCGACTTCTACCGCATGCGCTACAACCGCACGGTCGAGGTCATCACCACCATCTGCATCGTGCTCTCCTACCTCGGCTGGGTGGCGGCGCAGATCAAGGCGCTGGGGCTGATCTTCTTCGTCGTCACCGACGGCGCCGTCTCGCAGGAAGCCGGCATGATCCTCGGCGCCGCCATCGTGCTCACCTACACCACCTTCGGCGGCATGTTCTCGGTAGCCATCCTGGATTTCGTGCAGATGGCGGTGTCGATGGGCGGCCTGCTGTTCATCGCCTGGACGGTCAGCGGAAAAGTCGGCGGTGGCGCCACGGCGGTGATCGACCACGCCGCGGCCGCCGGCAAGCTCGACTTCTTCCCGGCACCCGACCCGTGGCTGTGGCTGACTTTCATCGGCACCTGGATGACCATGATGCTCGGCTCGATACCGCAGCAGGACGTGTTCCAGCGCATCACCTCGGCCAGGAGCGCCAACATTGCCCTGTGGGGCTCGATCCTCGGCGCCTCGATCTATTTCTGTTTCACTTTCGTGCCGATGTTCATCGCCTACTCGGCGACACTGATCGACCCGGCGCTGTTCAACGAGCTGCTGGAAAAGGACACCCAGCTGGTGCTGCCGACGCTGGTGCTGCAGCACACGCCGGTGGTGGCGCAAGTGCTGTTTTTCGGCGCCGTGCTCTCCGCCATCATGAGCTGCTCGTCGGCGACCCTGCTGGCACCGTCCGTCACCTTCGCCGAAAACGTCATCAAGGGCTTCTACCCGAACATGGGCGACAAGCAGTTCCTGCGCGTGATGCGCGGCTGCCTGGTCGGCTTCACCCTGATGGTGCTGGTTTTCGCCCTCAAGTCCACCGCCTCGATATTCGAGATGGTCGAGAACGCCTACAAGGTGACGCTGGCCGGCGCCTTCGTGCCACTCGCCGCCGGCATCTTCTGGAAACGCGCCACCACCCAGGGCGCGCTCGCCGCCACCCTCGGCGGCCTGCTGACGTGGATCATGATCGAGGTGCTGATCGGCGAGGCCAGCCTGGTGCCGCCGCAGCTGATCGGCCTGGGCGTTTCCATCGTCGGCATGGTCGCCGGCTCGCTGCTGCCGCAATGGGTCGGCCACAAGACGCCGGGGCGGCCACTGCACGAGCTGCAGCACCATGCCGCGGCGGAAACCCACCACGTCGCCGAGCCGGCGCACCACCACGGCTGACGCCCGGCCGCCGCCAGTGACCCTGCCGTTACGCCTCTTCGACCGCCGCCGCCTGCTGTTGCTGGTGAGTCTGCTGCTCAGCGCCGGCTTCTTCGCCACCACCCTGTTCGGCTATTTCGTCTCCAAGCAGGCCATCCGCGACGCCATCATCGGCCAGGACCTGCCGCTGACCTCGAGCAACATCTACTCCGAGATCCAGAAGGACCTGGTGCGGCCGGTGCTGATCTCGTCGACCATGGCGCACGACACCTTCCTGCGCGACTGGGTGCTGGGCGGGGAAAAGGACGTCAGCCTGATGACCCGCTACCTGCGCGAGGTCAAGGAACGTTACGGCGCCTTCAGCAGCTTCTTCGTCTCCGAACGCAGCGCCGCCTACTACACCGGCGACGGCCTGCTCAAGCGGGTGTCGCCGGACGAGCCGCGCGATGCCTGGTATTACCGCGTCCGCGACATGCAGGCGGCCTACGAGATCAACGTCGATCCCGACCTGGCCAATGCCGACGCCCTGACCATTTTCATCAATTACCGCGTCTTCGACTTCGCCGACAACTACATCGGTGCCACCGGCATCGGCCTCACCGTCGATGCCGTGCGGCGGCTGATCGCGGAGTACCAGCAGCGTTACCAGCGCACCATCTACTTCGTCGATGCGCAGGGGCGTGTCGTCGTCTTCGGCAATCAGACCGACCGCACCCCGGACCTGCACAATGCCCCGGGACTGGGGCAGCTGGTGGATCGCATCCTCCGGGAGAAGAGCGGCTCCTACCAGTACAGCGCCGACGGCGACAACCACATCCTCAACGTCAACTACCTGCCCGAACTCAAGTGGTACCTGTTCGTCGAGCAGAACGAGGCGCTGGCGCTGGTCGGCATTCGCCGCACCCTGTTCATCAACCTCGCCATCAGCCTGGCGGTGACGCTGGTGGTGCTGTTCCTGACGCACCTCGCACTATTGCGCTATCAAAGGCGCATGGAAGACCTGGCCACCACCGACAAGCTCACCGGCCTGCTCAACCGCCAGGCCTTCACCCTCTTCATCGACCGCCTGATGGCCGATTACCGCCGCCAGCCGCGGCCTACATCCGTGCTGCTGGCCGACGTGGACAACTTCAAGGACATCAACGACCGCCACGGCCATCTGGTCGGTGACCATGTGCTGCAGGACATCGCGCAACGGCTGCAGGGCGGCCTGCGCGAATCCGACATCGCGGTGCGCTGGGGCGGAGAAGAATTCCTGCTGGTGCTGCGCGGCTGCGACCTGGCCGAGGCAGAGCACATCGCCGAGAAACTGCGGCAGGTGGTCGCGGAACAATCGTTCGCCGCCGGCAATCAGACACTCACCGTCACCGTCAGCATCGGCGTCGCCGAATATGACGGCAGAGAATTGATAGAACAGTGGATCAACCGTGCCGATGGCGGCCTCTACGCCGCCAAGAACGGTGGGCGCAACCGCGTCGGCGTGGTGCCTGCGCCGGCCTGAGGCAGCAGCCGCGCCAGCGGGCGATCGTCCGGACCAGCGGTTCGGGCGATCCCACCATTGACCTGGGTCAAACCGTGGCGGCGGTCACCGCCGTATAGTGCCCCGTTTCAATTCAGGAATGGGCGTCATGAGCGCCAAGCTCGAACTAGTCTGCCCCGCCGGCGGCCTGCCGGCACTGAAAACCGCCGTCGACCATGGTGCCGATTGCGTCTACGCCGGCTTTCGCGACGAGACCAACGCGCGCAACTTCAACGGCCTGAACTTCGACGACAAGGCGCTGGCCGAGGGCGTCAAATACGCCCACGACCGCTCGGCCCGCGTGTTGATCGCCCTCAACACCTTCCCGCAGGCTTCCAACTGGAGCCGCTGGACCGCCGCCGTCGATCGTGCCGCCGGCCACGGCGTCGATGCCGTGATCCTCGCCGACATGGGGCTGATGGACTACGCCGCGAACAAGCACCCGAATCTGCGGCTGCACCTGTCGGTGCAGGGTTCGGCCACCAACTACGAGGCCATCAACTTCTACCGCGAGCGCTTCGGCATCCAGCGCGCCGTGCTGCCGCGCGTGCTCTCTCTCGCGCAGGTGGAGCAGGTGATCCAGAACACGCCGGTCGAGATCGAGATCTTCGGCTTCGGCGGCCTGTGCGTGATGGTCGAGGGCCGCTGCGCGCTGTCGGCCTACGCCACCGGCACCTCGCCCAACTGCCAGGGCGCCTGCTCGCCCGGCAAGTCGGTGCGCTGGGAGCAGACGCCGCAGGGCATGGAAACGCGGCTCAACGGCATCCTCATCGACAAGTTTGCCGATGGCGAACGCGCCGGCTACCCGACGCTGTGCAAGGGCCGCTTCGAGGTGGACGACGAGACCTACTACGCCATCGAGGAGCCGACCAGCCTCAACACCATCGAGATGCTGCCCGAACTCATGCGCATCGGCGTCCGCGCCATCAAGATCGAGGGCCGCCAGCGCAGCCCGGCCTATGTCGCGCAGGTGACGCAGGTATGGCGCGAGGCCATCGACAGCTGCCAGCGCGACGCCGCGCATTTCGCGCCGAAAGCCGGCTGGATGGCCGAGTTGAACAAGGTGTCGGAAGGACAAAGTCATACCCTGGGCGCCTATTACCGCCCCTGGAAGTGAGCATGAAGATCTCCCTCGGTCCGCCCCTCTACTACTGGCCGCGCCAGCAGATGCTCGACTTCTATGCCGAGGTGGCGGCTATGCCGGTCGACGTCGTTTACGTCGGCGAAACCGTCTGCTCGCGCCGCCACGAACTGCGGCTCGAAGACTGGCTCGACGTTGCCGCCAAACTACGCGACGCCGGCAAGGAAGTAGTGCTGTCGACGCTGACGCTGATCGAATCCGAATCGGACCTGAAGGCGCTGCGCCGTGCCGCTACCACCGAGTTTTTGATCGAGGCCAACGAGATGGGTGCGGTGCGGCTGTGCGCCGATGCCAAGCGCAAGTTCGTCGCCGGGCCGACGCTGAATGTCTTCGGCCCCGAGACCCTGCGCCTGCTGGGCGACATGGGCGCGACGCGCTGGGTGCTGCCGCCGGAAGCCACGCGCGAGATGCTCGCCGGGCTGCAGGCGGGCCGCCCGGCCGGCATGGAAACCGAAGTATTCGCCCACGGCCGCCTGCCGCTGGCCTACTCGGCGCGCTGCTTCACGGCGCGGCGCTTCAACCTGCAGAAGGACAGCTGCGAGTTCAAGTGCATCGACTATCCCGCGGGCATGGATCTGAAGACCCGCGAGGGCGAAGCCTTCCTCACCATCAACGGCGTCCAGACCCAGTCGGCCAAGAACTATAATCTGCAGGGAGAACTGCCGCAGCTTGTCGCCGACGGCGTCGACATCGTGCGCATCAGCCCCGAGCATGCCGGCACGCGCGCGCTGGTCGAGCAATTCCGCGCAGTCCTCGACGGCGCCGCTGCCCCGGCCGTGGCGAGCGATGACTGCAACGGATTCTGGTACGGCAAACCCGGTTTGGAGCTGATCCGCGCATGACGACTTTCACGATTCCCGACTTCACCCTGCCGCAAGTTCTCAAGCGCCTCGGCCCGCGCCTGCCGCAGCTGCCACCCACCCTCGTGCTGGTCGGCGCACTCAATGCCGCCATGAGCAAGCGCCTGGGAAACCTGCTGCCACGCGACCTGCTTGAACCGATGATAGGCAAGCGCGTCACCATTCGCGTCCTCGACGCCGGCATGACCCTGCGCTTCGCCTACGGCGAGCGCGGCTTCCGCCCGTCATTTGAAACCACGCCGGCCGATCTCACCATGTCCGCCCGCAGCCGCGACTTCCTAGCCCTGCTGCTGCGCGAGGAAGACCCGGACACGCTGTTCTTCAGCCGCCGCCTGCTGATGGAAGGCGACACCGACCTTGGCCTGCTGGTCAAGAACACGCTCGACGGCATCGACCTGCCGCGCCTCGATCCGGCGCAACTGGTTGCGCGCCTGTCGCCGGCCGAGCTGCTGAACCGCTTCGTGGCACGGCTGGCGCAGCGTGCGGTCCCGCACCACTGACGCTTTCCGCTGGCGCACCGCGCTTGCGGAATCGCGCCTGCCGCTCTACCTGGCCACCGGCTACACGCTGCTGGCGATCTACGGCAGCCTCTACCCCTTCTCCGGCTGGCGCGATTCCGGCGTGCCGCTGGATGCCTTCCTGACCGCGGCCTGGCCGCGCTATTTCACCGTCTTCGACCTCGCGGTCAACTTCGCCGCCTACCTGCTGCTCGGCTTCCTTTGGGTGCCGACATTGCGGCCCTGGCTGGGACCGGGCCTCGCCGTCGCTGCTGCGGCGATCGTCGGCAGCAGCTTCAGCCTGGCGGTCGAGACCCTGCAGAATTTCCTGCCCAGCCGCATCCCCTCGAACGTCGACCTCGCCTGCAACGCGCTGGGTGCCGTGGCCGGGGCGCTGGCCGGTGCCCGCTGGGGAGCGACACTGCTCGACGGCGGCCGCATCGACGCCTTGCGCCGGCGCCACTTCATGCACGGCCGCGCCGGCGACTGGGGCCTGTTGCTGGTCGCACTGTGGCTGCTGGCCCAGCTCAATCCGCTGACGCTGCTGTTCGGCAACGGCGATCTGCGCAACCTGCTCGGCCTGCCGGCACAGTTGCCCTATTCGGCGCAGGCCTTCGCCGGCATCGAAGCCGCCACGGTCTGCGCCCACACCATCGCCATCGGTTTGCTGGCGGGCCGCCTTTCCCGGCAGGCGCCGTATCGGGTGGCACTTGGACTGATCGCCGCAGGCCTGATCGTCAAGACGCTGGCGCTGACGCTGCTGATGCAGGGCGCGCAGGGGCTGGCCTGGGCCACGCCGGGCAGCATGGCCGGGCTGGCTGGCGGCATCGCGATCTGGCTCGCCGTGGCGCTGGCGCCGACTTTTCTGCGCCAGGCGCTGGCGGCGCTGGCGCTGCTGTTCGCCACGGCGCTGGTCAATCTGGTGCCGGACAATCCCTATCTCATCAATACCCAGCAGGTGTGGAGCGCCGGCCAGTTCCTAAACTTCAACGGCCTGACGCGCCTGACCTCCTCGCTGTGGCCCTTCCTCGTCCTGCCCTGGCTGTTCCTCCTGAGGCCCCAACATGAGTGAAATCACCGACCCGATCCACGACCTGGGTTCGCTGCGCGACGCCCTGCGCCAGTTCGCCGAGGTGCGCAACTGGCGGCCGTATCACACGCCCAAGAATCTGGCGATGGCGATGATCGTCGAGGCCGCCGAACTGGTCGAGCATTTCCAGTGGGCCACGCCGGAAGAAAGCCTGAAGCCCTCGGCCGAAAAACTGGCAGAGGTGCGCGACGAGGTGGCCGACACGCTGATCTATCTGGTCGAACTCGCCGACGCGCTCGGTATCGACCTCATCGCCGCCGCGCGCGACAAGATCGCCAAGAACGCGATCAAGTATCCGGCGCCCTGAAAAAGTCGGCGCCGGCGGGACGGCGGCCGTCCGGATCTCTCAGGCGCGCGGATAGGGCGCGACCGTCTGGTCGATGGCGCCGAAGATGCTGCCGCCGTCGCGGTCGAGCATTTCGATGCGGACGCTGTCGCCGAAGCGCAGGAACGGCGTCTGCGGCTTGCCGCCCTCGATGGTCTCGTACATGCGGACTTCGGCGATGCAGCCATAGCCGACGCCGCCGTTGGCGACCGACGAGCCGTGGAGACCGCCCTGCTTGTTCGACACCGTGCCCGAGCCGACGATGGAGCCAGCCTCGAGTTCGCGCGTCTTCGCCGCATGGGCGAGCAGCTGCGGGAAGTTGAAGACCATGTCGGTGCCGGCATCGGACCGGCCGAACAGCTGCCCGTTGATATGCACGCTCATCGGACGATGGACCTTGCCGTCGAGCCAGTCTTCGCCGAGTTCGTCGGGAGTCACGGCCACCGGCGAGAAGGCCGTGGCCGGCTTGGACTGGACGAAACCGAAGCCCTTGGCCAGTTCGGCAGGGATCAGGTTGCGCAGCGAGACGTCATCGACCAGCATCAGCAGGCGGATGGCCTTGGCGGCGTCGGCCGGCGTCGCGCCCATCGCGACATCGCCTGTGATCACGGCCACTTCGGCCTCGAGGTCGATGCCCCAGTCCTCCGACAGGGCGTAAATCGGGTCGCGCGGGCCGACGAAGGAATCCGAGCCGCCCTGGTACATCAGCGGATCGGTCCAGAATTCCGGCGGCAGCTCGGCGCCGCGGGCGCGGCGCACCAGTTCGACGTGATTGACGTAGGCCGAGCCGTCGAGCCACTGGAAAGCGCGCGGCAACGGCGAATGACACTCGGACGGGTCGAAGGCATGGGCATGGCGGGCGCCGCCGTTGTTGATGGCGGCGTAGACCGCCTCCAGGTGCGGCACCAGGACATCCCAGTCGTCGAGGGCGGCCTGCAGCGTACGGGCGATGCCTGGCACCGTCTGGCACAGCGACAGGTCGCGGCTGACGACTGCCAGCGCGCCGTCGCGGCCGCCTTGCTTGAGGGTGGCGAGTTTCATTGCTGTCTATTCTCCCGCGTAACTGCCGTCGTGCATCCAGCGCGCATGCTGCGGCGCCTTGCGCGTCTGCGCCCACTCGTTGAGCATCTCCCACTTCACTGCGTCGAGCATCCTGGCCATTTTCGGCGTGCCGGTGTTTGCCGCCAGTTCCAGGCGATGGCCGCTGGGATCGAAGAAATAGATGGACTTGAAAATGGTGTGGTCGGTCGGGCCGATGACCTCGATGCCGTCGGCTTCCAGCCGCGCCTTGGTTTCCAGCAGGTCGTCGACCGACCCGACCTGAAAGGCCAGATGCTGGGTCCACGCCGGGGTGTTGGGGTCGCGCCCCATCGGCGGCCGGGTCGGCAACTCGAAGAAGGCCAGCACGTTGCCGTTGCCGGCGTCGAGGAAGACGTGCATGTAGGGATCCGGCTCTTTGGTCGAGGGCACCTCGTTCTCGGCGATGGCCAGGATGAAATTCATGTTCAGGTACTTGCCGTACCACTCGACGGTTTCCCTGGCGTCCTTGCAGCGGTAGGCGACATGATGGATTTTCTGGATCTTCATTGGGTATTCCTCAGACGTCCTGGCGAGCGATCTGCATCGCCTCGCGCAGCACCGAAAGATCGCCAATGTGGTTCGACAGCAGCAGCACCAGCTTGGCGTTGACCAGCGCACTCTGTTCGTCCGAGAGGTCGCGATGGGTTTCGATCAGGGCTTCGTAGAAATCGTCGCCGGGGGTGTAGGCGCGGAAATAGCGCTTGCCGGGCTCGGCGAAGTTGGGTTTCAGGTTGAGTGGCATGGGCGGCTCCTCATTGGGCGTTGCAGGTGGCACGGGCCAGCGCGGCCTCGATGCGAGCGGTGTCGAAAGCACGCCAGCGGCCGGCCACATGCTGGTCCGGCCGCAGCAGATAGACCGTGCCGGGCCGGGCGTCGTAGCGCTCGGCGAAACGTCCCGCCACGTCCTCGAGGACGCGCAGCCCCGCCGGCGGCGGCCCCGCGGTCGGCGCGAGCAGCACCACCTCGACAGGAATCGGCGCGGCGGCGAGCGTGCTGGCAGCTTGTGTCATGGCGGCATCGACTGCGGCGGCCGACTCGACGTACACCAGCGCCATGAAGCGGTTGCCGACGCGGTCGAGCAGCCAGCAGTCCTGGCCGTCCTCCTGCAGCGGCGCGTCGTCCATCGGCGCGCCGGGGATCATGTCGCCGGCGAATGCATCCGTGTCCGGCGTGTTCAGCCGCGACTTGGTCAGGAAGCACGGCACCGACAGGCGCCCCGAGTTGACCAGGGTGCGGGCGAAGGCATGGTCGCGGGCCAGGGTCAGCACGGCGTTGCGGAAAGTCAGCGAGGCCTTGCTCTTGGGCGTGATGAAGTCGGTCGAGCGCGTCGAGTTGAGCAGGTTCTCGTCGGCGGCAAAGATTCGCTCCTCGGAATAGCTGTCGAGGAGGCGCTCTGGCGCCAGTCCGTCCAGCACCAGCTTGAGCTTCCAGCCGAGGTTGTCGGCATCCTGGATGCCGGAATTGGCGCCGCGGGCACCGAAGGGCGAGACCTGGTGCGCGACGTCGCCGACGAACAGCAGGCGGCCGTGGCGGAAGTCGTTCATGCGGCGGCACTGGAAGGTATAGACGCTGACCCATTCAAGCTCGAACTCGCGTTCGTCGCCGAGCATGGCCTTGATGCGCGGGATCACCTTCTCCGGCTTCTTCTCCTCTTCCGGGTCGGCCTGCCAGCCCAGCTGGAAGTCGATGCGCCAGACATTGTCGGCCTGGCGGTGCAGCAGCACCGAGTGGCCGGGGTGGAAAGGCGGATCGAACCAGAACCAGCGCTCCGCCGGGAACTCGGCCTTCATCACCACGTCGGCGATGAGGAAGCGGTCCGTGAAGACCTTGCCCTCGATCTCGAGGTTCATCATCTTGCGGATGCCGCTGCGCGCGCCGTCGGCCACCACCAGCCAGTCGGCCTCGATGGTGTAGGCGCCGTCGGGCGTCTCGACCTGCAGCGTCGCGCCTTCTGCCGTGGAAGTGACGGAGACCACCTTGTTTCTGAAGCGCAGGTCTAGCTTGGGCAGCTGTTGCGCCCGCCTGACCTCGAATTCCTCGAGGTAATACTGCTGCAGGTTGACCATGCCCGGACGCTTGTGGTCGGGCTGCGGCAGCAGGTTGAAGTTGTAGACCTCCTCCTCGCGGAAAAAGGTGCGGCCGACGTTCCAGCTCACGCCCTTGGCGACGCAGGCGTCGCCGGCGCCGATGCGGTCGAGGATTTCCAGCGCCCGCTTGGCGTAGCAGACGCCGCGCGAGCCGACCGAAACCGTATCGTCGTCGTCGAGCACCACCACCGGCACGCCGGACTGGGCCAGGTCGATCGCCGCCGCCAGGCCCACCGGGCCGGCACCGACGACCACGACCGGGTGGCGCTTGCGCTCACCGCTCTTTTGCTCGGGCGGCTGCACATAGTCGTACTTCGGGTATTGGTAGGTGCTCAGCATTTTCCCCCTCCGGGCCGCTGCCTTGCTACGCCTGCAGTCCGTGCCACATTTCCTTGTCGCGCTCGGCCGTCCAGATGCGCGGGTGCTTGATGCCGCCCGCCTCATCGACGGCGCGGGTGACGTCGAAGGGCAGGCAGTGCTCGTAGATGAAGACCTGGGCAAACTTCGGATCCATCGCCAGGCGGACATGCGCCATGGCCTGCTTGAGGTTCATTCCCTGCGCCACGGCCTCCTTTGCCGCAGCCAGCAGCGTGGTGACGAAATCGCGGGTGTAGGCCAGGCCGGCCGCCACCTTCTCCGGCGTGTCGAGGGCGGGGCCGCGGCCCGGCACCACCTTTTGCGCACCGAGCGCGGCCAGCGCATCCAGCGTCGCCGGCCACTCTTCCAGCTGGGCGTCGCCGGTGTAGCAGGCGGCATCAAACTCGACCAGGTCGCCGGAAAACAGCACCTGTTCCGACGGCACCCAGACGACGGTGTCGCCCTTGGTGTGGCCGGCGCCGGGGTGCATGATCTTCACCTCGAGCCCGCCCATCCACAGCGTCATTTCGTCCTTGAACACCAGGGTCGGCCAGGTCAGGCCGGGAATCGACTCGAAATTCTGGAACAACCGCGGGAATCGCTCGTACTCGGACTGCATGTCCTGGGCGCCGCGCTCGACGATCAGTTCATAGGTGCCCTGGCTGGCGATGATCTCCTGCATGCCGGCGGCCGCGTAGCCCGAGGCACCGAGCACGCGCACGGCATGGTAGTGCGACAGCACCACGTACTTGATCGGCTTGTCGGTGACCTTGCGGATCTCGGCAATCAGGTTCTGCGCCATCGCCGGCGTCGCCAGCGCATCGCAGATCAGCACAGAATCCTCGCCGATGATGACCCCGGTATTGGGATCGCCCTCGGCGGTGTAGGCCCAGCAGTGCTCCGACAACCGGGCGAAGGTGGTCTTCTTGACCTCGAGGTCGGCGACCGACGCAAACTGTTTGCTCATGGGTGATTCTCCGTTATTGCAGCCGGAAAGCGCGGCGCGCACCGGCCTTCCTGGCAGATGGCCGGCTCATGGGCAAAATTCTGATTTACGTAACGAGTTCTGTCAATACAAATTGCCGCAATAAACGGCGCAACGGAAGATGGTTGGAAACGGCATTGCCTGGTTGATTGGTGATTGCCCAGCCTGTCGGCGAGCTTCTTGGCGTACCCGGCACCGCCGTCCCGCCACCGCCGACTTTTCAGCGATTACTCACAGTGAGTCCACATCCGCAGGACACGAACCGTTTTTCCTTGGCGAAGACCTCGTACTGAATCGCCTTCGAACTCTTTGCACGAGGTTCGGCCATGTGAAGCTCCCTAACGTGGAGTTGAGGCGCGCCGCCGATAGGCGGAGCGTCCCTCTCGCAGTGTTAGGAGTCTAGCGATGCGCCCCTGTGATTGTTTGCTCAACCACTACCCCACACTCAGCAAAGAAGTCCTTCATTCCTTGATAGGTGGCGCGGAACTTATCGGACTTAATGACCTTTGGGCTAAAGAAGATTCCCAGTTCCGATACTGTAGTTCGGCCCTCCTCGCGAAAGAACATCGGAGAAAGAATAGGAATGACCCTCTTTGCCGTCTCTCGTGCCTTCGGATCATTCCGGGTAAATCCGTTCATTGAGAACCTGATCGATCCAAGAAGGATGTCCACGACGCTCGCGAAATTGGATTGTCCGATTGCCGAGTAATGAAACCCAACAATGTTGGAGAGTCGCATTTCTTTCGTGTGCGGCAGTCCGATGATCCCGACGGAGAATTTTTCGGCGAGATGGGCATCAATTGCTTTGTCGTCGAACCGATCAATAAGCACCAAGCCGGGAGACTTTTTGCGGTTCAGGAAACAGTCAAAGTGATAGCAAACTCGATTGATTTCATTTCGCCTGGCGTCTGCGGGACTTGTAGCAATATCGTGCAGGATTACCGAAATGAACAACGTAGCCTTTTGACGGGCAACAGCCTCGATGATTGATTGCTTTAGCGCAATGAAATCATCATGACTAAGATGCTTAGGGCCGGGATTGAACTTCAGACGAAATTCTCGGGGGACTCCGAATTTCGCCCGAATCTCGTCTATCTCTTGGGACAAGGTCTGGGCAACATCACCGGGGATGGCTATCCCGCCATATGTAAAGAAGTCACCACCCTTTTCTTCTAGGTTTGTCTCGTCGCAATACAAAAGGTACATGGGGATAGAGACTCCTAACGTCGAAGTGAGCGGCCTGCGCGGCTTTTCGCGCAGGTCCGCTCGACTGCCGGGTTGGGCATCGCGTTCATCCCGGAAGACCCAAAGCTTTCTGAACCCCCTTTTCACCGAACCTCTCGATTCGTTTCCATTGGAGGGTTGCAGCGTCGTCGCCGAGACTTTGAAGTTGTTGCTTCACCCTGCGAAAGTCATCGACGCTCCACGTGTGGGCCTCGGCTCTTGCGACGAGCGCGGGAATGTGTGGATGCCAAAGGTCGCCACCGAACGAGCGCGGATTGATGTGACCGCCGTGAGTTTCGCGGACGCGATGCATTGCAAGAAACGGAGTCTTGGCGTAGAAGCAGGCTGCATCAATTCGTGAGGTGACTTGTCCGATATGCCGCCCATCTCGCGCAGCGTTTCGACCTAAGACAGTAGCCGCGTCGGAGTAGGTCATGTAGTAGCTGGCGTCCTCAAGAATGCGCTTTTCGAGGTGCTCAACGAGAGTGACGGCGTCAGCATGTTGCACGTTTGCTGCCACACGGACCTCCTTTCCAAAGTTTGTAGTCGAAGCGCGCCTGCGATGTCCAACGTGTTGTCGACGTCAATTGGTGCATAACCCGGAATCCCCACCACCCAGAAGCCCCGTCGGGACAGGCGTCGTCGGCATGTGTCGAAGTATGGTCATGAATGTTTCGGATTGAGGGTCATGCAATCGCATGTCATGCTACCACCAACGCACCGCTGGTTGCGCTCCTCCCATCCTCCCCTCTGCCGCGCCGAGCGGAGGGCTGTCGGGCCGGGGGGGTCCGGCCGCTTTGTCCGAGCGCAGCGAGTTCAGCGGCCGGCCGGCACGATAGCCCGTAGCGAGGGAAGCCCGCAGGGCCGGGGCAGCGGGGCGCGTTTCTTTGGGTACTTTCTTGCCGCGCAGCAAGAAAGTACCTCGCCCGCCGGGGCGAGTCCCGGCAAGCGTTCAGATCAGGAAAGGGTTATGCGATCGGTATCCCCGCAGGACGACTCCGGCGGCACGCCGGCCAACCCCGCCAGCGACATTCAATCCCCTGCGGTCGCCCCCGTGTAGCCCAGACGCAAAGACAGCGCCCCGGCCGCCCGCTGCAACGCCTGCACCACCGGACCTTCCGGATCGGTGTCGAACATGCCCTGGACGCCGACCACGAGCATGACGATGGTGATCTCGTTCTTGAAGTTGAACACCGGCGCGCCGACGGCCTCGACCCCCGGCACCAGGTGATAGCCGGAGACGCCGGAAATCCCGCTGCGCCGCACCTCGTCGAGGATGCGGTCGACGTCCTTGCGACTGCGGATGTCGGCGGGCAACTGCGTCGTGGCCAGTTCGCGTTCGATCAGGGGGTCGACGGTCGCCTTCGGCAGGTGGGCCGCGAATATCCGGCCGCTGGCCGAGGTCAGCAGGTCGAGGGCGGTGCCTGTGACGACATTGACGGTGATCGGACGGCGCGGCCGTTCCCAGCGCACGATCACCGGGCCGCGCTCGCTCCACACCGCCAGCGCGGTGGTCTCGTTGATCTCGTCGCGCAGTTCGGCGATGGCCGAGAGGCCGACACGGATGCGGTCGAGGCGGTCGATGGCGACCAGGCCGATGTTGAGGGCGAAGGGGCCGAGGTCGTAGCGGGAGGTCATCGGGTCCTGCTCCACCAGGCCGGCGCGGATCAGGCTAACCAGGTAGCGATGGGCCTTCGACGGCGGCATCTCGGCGGCGGCGGCGATGTCCTTGAGCATCATCGAGCGGTGGCCATTGACCATCGCCCGCAGGATGCCCATGCCGACCTCCAGCGACTGGACGCCGTGTTTTCCTTCCAGTTCATCGCTCATTGCGGACTCCGGGAGTGTTTGAACGACTCATAGCGAAATGCTGGCGAGCGGGTCGTCGTCGGGGAAACGCTCGGCCAGCGACTGGTCCGCAGCCGGCTGGCTGCCGTCGGCGAGTTGCATGTGCAAGTCGAGATGCCGTTCGGAAGGCGCGAGCAGGCGGCGGTAGAGGTCCTTGGCCAGCAGCCGCGCCTTCTGCCCTGGCCAGGCGGGCGGCACCAGGACGTCGGGCAGCTCGGGGTCGCGCAACAGCAGGCGGCGGTAATCGTGGATCAGCAGCAGGCGCAGCAGGAAGGCGTCTTCCTCGGCGATCTCGGCATGGCGGTCGCGGCGCAATTCGGCGAGGATGGGCAGGTAGGTGGCGACGAAGCCTGCATAGGCGGTCGCCAGCTCGTCGAGGTTCCAGGCGCGCCGCACCAGGTCGGCATTGTTGGCGGAAAGCCCGGAGCGCGAGTCGGCCGCCAGCAGCGGCATCAGGCGGTCGAGCGGCGCTGCGAGGCCTTCGGCCACCAGCGCGTCGAGCGCCGCCGGCAGGTCGGCGCCGGGATGCACGAAACAGTCGGCGCCGAGGATGCCGAAGCCCTGCCAGAACAGGGCACGGCGGATGCGCTCGCGCTCCTTCGCTGCCAGCTCGCCGACGACGAGGATCAGCCGCCAGCGCCGGTCCCACAGCGGTGCGTGGGAGGCGTAGATGTGGCGCGAGGCCTCTTCGAAGCGCCGTCTCCCGGCCTGGGTCAGCAGGTAGTCGGCGCGGCGGCCGCGGCTCTCGGTGCCCAGCCAGCCTTCCCTGGCCAGGCGGAAAACCGAGGTGCGCACCAGGCGCTCGTTGAGTTCGAGCGGGTCGAGCAGCCGGATCAGGCTGCCCAGCCAGATGCGCCCGCCGCGCGGCAGGATCGCATCGCCGAACATCGACATGATGAGCGAACCGGCCTGGACGCGACGCTGCTGGCGAAAGCTGTCGAGGCGCTGCTGGACGGGGTGGCTCAGGGATGGGGATGGGGATGACACGGCGGCTGGCGGGGCGGCAAAGATGCGCATGTTAGCGGCTCCGCCTGCCATCCGCTTGGCCAGCTGCCATGGCCTCGTCGTCAGGCGGAAAGCAGATGATCCGCGTCGGCCACCAGCGCTTGTTGCTGGTCGAAGAAGCCTTCGGTGTGGATCAGCTCGTCCCTGGCTCCCTGCTTCTTCACTGCCGCGACGCAGGTCTCGACGAATTGCGGGCTGCCGGCGGCGAAGATGGTGTGCTTCGACAGATCGGGGAAAAGTCCGGGCAGGATGGCGTCGACGCGCCCGGCCAGGTGCCCCTCTGCCGTCTCGCGCGTCAGCGTGATCTTGAAGTCGAAGTTGCGATGCCTGGTGCGCCACCACGCCATCAGGCCGCGGCTGAAGACGTCGTCGCGGCTGCGTGCCGAGAAGACCAGGGTCACCGGCTTCCTGAAGCCGCGCCGCAGCGCCGCCTCGGCCAGCGCCAGGATGGGCGCCAGCCCGGTGCCGGCGGCCAGACACAGTACCGGCGTATCGACCGAAGGATCGCCGATGAAGGTGCCGTAGGCGCCCGAGACCTTGACGCTGTCTCCGACCGCCAGCCCGTCGTGGATCCAGTGGCTGGTGATGCCGGCGTCGGAACGCGCCACCTGCAACACGAGTTCGCCGTCGGGGCGGGGGGCGTTGGAAATCGAATAGGCGCGTGCCGGAATGTCCTCGCGCGGATTGCCCAGCGTAACGTACTGTCCCGGCCAGTAGCGGATCGGCTGGCCGACCGGGCGCAGCCGCAGTTCGACCACGCGGGTGGCCAACGGGCGCTTGTCGATGACCACGAACAGCGCATCCTCGCGCGGCGGGAACAGCTTGGGCCGGGCGTCCTCGGTGCCCCACTCGATCACGAGTTCGTCGGACGTCGGCTTGGCCATGCACATCAGGCCGTAACCCTGGCCCCGCTCGTCCGGCGACAAGGCCATGTCGAGCACCATGCCCTGGTCGAACTGGCCGGCCACCACTTTGACCTTGCACTCGCCGCAGGCGCCGGCCCGGCAGTTGTTGGGCAGCGCGTAGCCGGCCTTTTCCAGCGCCATCAGCACGGTATCGCCGCTGGCGCAATCGACCGCACGGCCCGAGGGTTGCATCAAGATGCGGGCCATGGCTCAGAACACCGGAATGATGTCGTCCATGTCGACGTCGCTGATCTCCTGGCCGGTGATGCCGACCTCGGGGATCGCCGGGAAGGCGATGCCATAGCGGTCGAGCACCGCCTTCATGTTGAGCATGGCGTTCTTCCAGTTTTCGAGTTTCATCTCGTAGGTGGGAATGCCGAAACCGGCGCCGCGCGACACTTCCTCGGCCTCGCGCTGGGTGTCGATGAAGTCGGCTGGCAGGTCCCAGAAATCCATCGGCGGCTCGAACAGCACGGCGGAGAGGAAGAGGTAGCCGGCGCGGATCTGCTTGGTGACGATGGCCTTGTTCTCTTCGGCGAGCCTGGGATAGTCGCGCTCCATCACCGCCATGCAGATCGCCATGTGGCGGCCCTCGTCGCGGCCGATGTGCTTGAAGCCTTCCTTGAAGACGGCCTCGCGCGAGTTGTCGTACATCTGCTTGAAAATGGTAGCGGCGGCAATCTCGCCCATCAGGAAGGAACTGAACAGCACGGCCAGCGAATACCTGGGCACCGCCTGCTTGTAGCCGGCCCAGTAGCGGCTGCCGTTGAAATACAGCCACTTGGCGTTCTTCTGCAGACGGCGGCCGAGATCGGTCTTCGGCTCGTAGGTCAGCGGGTCGGGATGGCCGAGCAGCTTGGTGATGGCCAGCCCGCACATGATCTCGTGGTTCTGCTCGTCACGCGTGACCGAGAAGAAGCACTTGCGCACAGGGTCTTCCTCATGCACCTCGTAGGTCTTGATCAAGGCCTCGGCGAAAACCGGGGGGGCGGAAGCGTCGAAGACGGAAAGCAGGGTCCACCAGTAGGCCATGGACTCGCGCTCTTCCCAGGAATAACTGTCGACATCCAGGGTGTCCCACGGCAGCTTCTCCGGATCCCAGGTCTCGCGCTGGGAGGCCTCCCAGACCTCCTGCAGCTTCCGGGTGTTGGAGTGCCACGACAGCGGATAGACGTTCGGCTGCTCGATGGCAGGCGGGAATTCCATCTTGTCGGCAAAACGTTCCTTGTGGCTGGCCATGCTTCCTCCTCGGTCCGATCGGGTGAATTGGCATCCCGCCATGGGACACCCATGCGAGCCATTATGATACCCATAGACACACTGTTGCAATATCTTTTGTATCGTTATGAATGACTTCCCGCCTGTCGATCCAGGGTTTGCAGCGACGTTCTGGAAAAGTTATTCCAACCACCGCATTGTAGATACTGTTTTTACTGGATTGTTAACGGATTCCCGTAATTAGTTACTTCCAACATAATATTATCTCCGTCAGGCATTGCGATACATTTAATTGACACAGATAAATTCGTTTTGTATTGTGTGCTGTCAATGACGGCTACAACCGGCCGACGCAGGGTTGTTGCTGCGGCCCCAGGACCATGGAGAAAGCGATGTCCCACCCGATGTTCGAGAAACACCGCGCCACGCTGGAGGCGGCGGTCAACGCGATTCACCAGCGCGGCTACTGGTCGGCTTACAGCGAGATGCCCAGCCCCAAGGTCTATGGCGAGAATGCCCCGGCGGACGGCAAGCAGGCGTTCGAGGCGCATCTGGGCAAACGTTTCGAACTCGGCCAGGCCGGCGAAAAGGCGTGGCTGGGCGGCGAGAACTCGCCTTACGGCGTGGCGCTGGGCGTCGAATACCCCGTGTGCGAACCGCAGGCGCTGATCGACGCCGGGCTGGCGGCCATGGACGGCTGGCAGCGCATCGGCGCCGCGGGCCGCGCCGGCATCTGCGTCGAAATCCTCGACCGCCTCAATCGCCAGAGCTTCGAAATCGCCCATGCCGTGATGATGACCACCGGCCAGGGCTGGATGATGGCTTTCCAGGCCGGCAGCCCGCACGCGCAGGATCGCGGCCTCGAAGCCGTCGCCTATGCCTGGCGTGAAATGAGCTTCGTCCCGACCGAGGCGACCTGGGAGAAACCGCAGGGCAAGAACCCGCCGCTGGTGATGAAGAAGCATTTCGAGATCGTCGGCCGCGGCGTGGCACTGGTCGTCGGCTGCGCCACCTTCCCGACCTGGAACACCTATCCCGGCCTGTTCGCCGCGCTTGCCACCGGCAACGCGGTGATCGTCAAGCCGCACGGCAATGCCATCCTGCCCGCCGCCATCACCGTGCGCACCATCCGCACCGTGCTGGCCGAAAACGGCATCGACCCCAACCTGGTTTCGCTGCTGGTGCCGGAAAGCGATGCCGTCACGCGCGAGGTGGCCACCCATCCCGAGGTGCGCTCCATCGACTTCACTGGCGGCAACGCCTTCGGCGACTGGCTGCGCGACAACTGCCGGCAGGCGCAGCTGTATGCCGAACAGGCTGGGGTCAACAGCATCGTCATCGATTCGACCGATGCCTACAAGGCGATGCTGAAGAACCTCGCCTTCACGCTCTCGCTCTATAGCGGCCAGATGTGCACCACCTCGCAGGCGCTGCTGGTGCCCGCCGGCGGCATCGATACCGACGAGGGCCACAAGTCCTTCGACGAAGTCTGCGCCGACCTGGCAGCAGCCACCGAGGGCTTCCTCGGCAAGCCCGAAGTCGCCCTCGCCGTGCTCGGCGCGGTGCAGTCGCTGGCTACGCTGGCCCGCATCGACGACGCCGCCGCGCTCAGCCGAGTGGTGCTGGCCTCGAAGAAGCTCGACAACCCGGACTTTCCCAAGGCCGAAGTGCGCACGCCGCTGATCCTCGCCTGCGACGCCTCAGACGAAACCGCCTACATGGAGGAGCGCTTCGGCCCGATCAGCTTCGTCGTGCGCACGCCCGACACGGCGGCGGCCATCGCCCGCGCCGGGCGCATCGTCCGCGAGCGCGGCGCGCTGACCGCCGCCATCTACTCGACCCGGCCCGAGGTGATCGCGGCGATGACGCGCGCCACCATGAACGCCAAGGTGGCGCTGTCGATCAACCTCACCGGCGGCGTCTTCGTCAATCAGTCGGCGGCCTTTTCCGACTTCCACGGCAGCGGCGCCAACCCCGCCGCCAGCGCCAGCTACGCCGACGCCGCCTTCGTCGCCAGCCGCTACTGCGTGGTGCAGCGGCGCTACCACGTCTGAGCGGTTAGACCGAAATGGCCTTCGAAACCATCCGCTATTCGGTCGAAGGCGGCATCGCGCGCCTGACGCTCGACCGCCCCGACCGCCTCAACAGCTTCACCGACGCCATGCACGAAGAAGTGCGCACGGCGCTGACGGCCCTCGAGGCCGACCGCAGCGCCCGTGTGCTGGTGCTGACCGGAGCCGGCCGCGGCTTCTGCGCCGGCCAGGACCTCAACGACCGCTCGGTCGCCGCCGGCGAGGCGGCGCCCGATCTCGGCGCCTCGGTCGAGCAGAACTACAAGCCGCTGGTGCTGCGCCTGCAGGCTTTGCGGATGCCCACCGTCTGCGCCGTCAATGGCGTGGCCGCCGGTGCCGGCGCCAGCCTCGCGCTGGCCTGCGACATCGTCATCGCCGCACGCTCGGCCAGTTTTCTCCAGGCTTTCAGCAAGGTCGGGCTGATCCCCGACAGCGGCGGCACCTGGTTCCTGCCGCAGCGCGTCGGCATGGCGCGCGCCATGGGCCTCGCCCTGCTGGCCGAGAAGCTGCCCGCCGAGAAGGCCGCCGAGTGGGGGCTGATCTGGTCCTGCGTCGATGATGCCGAGCTGATGCCGACGGTGGATGGCATCGCCGCCCGTTTAGCCGCGGCGCCGACCCGCGCGCTGGTGCGCACACGCGAAGCCTTGCGCGCCTCGATGAGCCAGGACCTCGCGGCCCAGCTCGACCTCGAGCGCGATTTCATGCGCGAACTCGGCCGCAGCGCCGACTACCGCGAGGGCGTCGCCGCCTTCATGGCCAAGCGCGTGCCGCAATTCACGGGCGAATGATGGCCGCCCTGCCGCCTTCCACCGTCGTTGCCGTCGTCGGCGCCGGTGCCATGGGCGCGGGCATCGCCCAGGTCGCCGCCACGGCCGGCCATCCGGTGCTGCTGTTCGACAATCGACCCGGGGCCGCAGCGCAGGCCATCGAAAACCTGCGCAGCGTCTACGCCAGGCTCGCTGCCAAGGGCAAACTGGGCGGCGACGCGGCGAGCGCTGCCGCCGCGCGCCTGTCGGCCGCCGCCGAGCTGGCCGACCTCGCACCGGCCGGCCTCGTCATCGAAGCCATCGTCGAGGACCTCGACGCCAAGCAGGGCCTGTTCCGCCAACTCGAAACCATCGTCGGCGCCGATTGCCTCTTCGCCAGCAACACCTCCTCGATTTCCATCACCGCCATCGCAGGAGCCCTGCAGCGCCCCGGTCGGCTGGCCGGGCTGCACTTCTTCAACCCGGCCCCGCTGATGGCGCTGGTGGAAGTCATCAGCGGCCTGGCCACCACGCCGGCCGTCGCCACCACGCTGTTCGACACCGCCGCCGCCTGGGGCAAGACGCCGGTTCACGCCAAGTCGACACCCGGCTTCATCGTCAATCGCGTCGCCCGCCCCTACTACGGCGAGGCGCTGCGCCTGCTGGGCGAGAACGCCGCCGACTGCGCCACCATCGACGCCATCTGCCGCGAGGCCGGCGGCTTTCGCATGGGACCGTTCGAGCTGATGGACATGATCGGACTCGACGTCAATTACGCCGTCACGCGCTCGGTGTGGAACGCCTATTTCAACGATCCGCGCTTCACGCCCTCGCTGATCCAGCAGGAACTGGTCGCCGCCGGATTCCTCGGCCGCAAGAGCGGCCGCGGCTTCCATGATTACCGCGACGGCGCCGTGCCGCCAGCGCCGACTTTTTCGGCACCCTGCCCGCTGACTGCCAACGCTGTCGATATCGCCATTTGCGGCGAATCCGTTGCGGCGGCGGCGCTGGCCGAGCGCCTGACCGCCCACGGCGTGGCCTTCACGCGACGCGCTGCCGGCGACGACCGCATCGCCGCAGCAGATGGCGTTGCGATCTTCGTCACGGACGGCCGCAGCGCGACGCGCCGCGCCGCCGACTCGGCGCTGGCCGCGACCGTCGTGATCGACCTTGCGCTCGACTACGCGACAGCGCCACGCCTGGCCGCCGCCGCGGCGCTGCAGTGCCCGCAGCCGCAGTTTGATGCCGCCGTCGGCCTGCTGCAGGCGGCTGGTTTCGTCGTCTCGCCGGTCGCCGACGCGCCGGGCCTGGTGCTGATGCGTGCCGTCGCCATGCTCGCCAACGAGGCAGCCGATGCCGTCCATCAGGGCGTATGCACCGCTGCCGCGGCCGACGCCGCGATGCGACTGGGCACCAATTACCCGCGCGGCCCGCTGGCCTGGGCCGACGCCATCGGCGTCGCGGCGGTAGTCACGGTGCTTGCCAATCTCGCCGAAGCCTATGGCGAGGATCGCTACCGCGTCTCGCCTTTCCTGCGTAGCCGCGCCCTCGCCGGGAGAAAATGCCTTGCTTGAGATCCGCCGCATTCCGGTACGCGCAGCGATGCCATCGAAGAAGGTGCAGCCATGAAAGACGCATTCATCTGCGACGCCGTTCGCACACCCATCGGCCGCTATGGCGGCGCGCTGTCCGGCGTGCGTACCGACGATCTCGGCGCCATTCCGATCAGGGCGCTGATGGATCGCAACCGCGGGCTTGATTGGGCGCGCGTCGACGACGTCATCTACGGCTGCGCCAACCAGGCCGGCGAAGACAACCGCAACGTCGCCCGCATGGCCGGCCTGCTGGCCGGCCTGCCGGTGGAGGTGCCGGGAACCACGGTCAATCGCCTCTGCGGCTCCGGCATGGACGCCGTCGGCCTCGCGGCGCGTTCGATCAAATGTGGCGAAGCGGAACTGATGGTCGCCGGAGGCGTCGAGAGCATGTCGCGGGCGCCCTTCGTCATGGCCAAGGCCGAAAGTGCCTTCTCGCGCAGCACCGCGATCCACGACACCACCATCGGCTGGCGCTTCATCAACCCCCTGATGCAGCAGCTTTACGGCACGCACTCGATGCCCGAGACCGCCGACAACGTTGCCGCCGAGTTCGGCATTTCCCGCACCGACCAGGATGCGTTTGCGCTGCGCAGCCAGCAGCGCTGGACGGCGGCCGATGCCGCCGGACGCTTCGCCGACGAGCTGGTTGCGGTTACGATCCAACAGAAGAAGGGCGAAGCAAAAATGGTCGGCCGCGACGAACACCCGCGCCCAGACACCACGCCGGAAATGCTGGCCAGACTCAAGGGCATCAATGGCGAAGGCTTGTCGGTCACCGCCGGCAACGCCTCGGGCGTCAACGACGGCGCCTGCGCGCTGATCGTCGCGTCGGAAGCCGCCGCCGCGCAGCATGGCCTGACGCCGCGTGCGCGCGTGCTGGCAATGGCGACCGCCGGCGTGGCGCCGCGCATCATGGGCTTCGGCCCGGCACCGGCCATAAGGAAAGTGCTGGCACTGACCGGGCTGCGCCTGGACCAGATTGACGTCATCGAACTCAACGAGGCCTTCGCCGCACAGGCCTTGGCCGTGTTGCGCGATCTGGGCCTGGCCGACGACGACGCCCGAGTCAATCCCAACGGCGGCGCCATCGCCATCGGCCATCCGCTCGGCATGAGTGGTGCCCGGCTGGTCGCGACGGCCTGTTATGAGCTGGCGCGACGCAACTGCCGCTATGCCTTGTGCACCATGTGCGTCGGCGTCGGCCAGGGTATCGCCATCGTCATCGAGAGGGTTTGAGCCGCGGCACCATGCCGCCGGGCAGGTCAGTTGTTTCCTGTGTTTCGCCCATGTGCTCGAGCACGGCGGAAAGTCCTTCGATCATGCTCGTCAGCACCGGCGTCGGCACTGCCTGCAGCGCACGGCGCAGCCGGCCCTGCGTGGGTCCGGGAATCTCCTTGACCAGGCCGAGTCCCTGGTCGGTCAGATAGAGGCAGACCACGCGCGAGTCGACATCGCAGCGCTCGCGCCGCATCAGGCTCCTTAGCTCCAGCTTGTCGAGCAGGTTGCTGGCCGTCGAAGGCTGGATATGCAGCGCCCTGGCGAGATCGGAAACGCGCAGGCCCGGCTGCGCCGAAATCTGCCACAAGGCCCACAGCTGCGAACCGCTCAGGCCGTGGCTGTCGTCGATGTTCTGCATGCCGGCCTGAACCGTACGCACCAGCTGCAGCAATTTGCCGAAGGCTTCATCCGGGACCGGAACCCGCTGAGCGGCTTTGACGGCCCGGCCCGGCTGTGAACCATCCGCTGCGGACGAATTGCCGCCACCAAGCCTCTTTCCATTTGTCATTGACCGGACCCCATTATCTTGCCTGAATATTATTTTTGTGCAATAATAGTTTGGTCACACAAGTATGTCAAGCAAGTGATTCAACCGGATTGATACAACCGATTCGCAGACCGGATGGCTCGACGACTGCTCTTACATAACAACAAAATAAACAGCCTTGCCCAGGGAGAACCATGCTCGATCAAATAGCATTCTTCGGCCAGCAGTTCACGCCGACCATGATTTCCGGATTGCGCATTGTGCTGATCGGCGCCCTGGCGTGGGCGGCAGTAGCCTTTTCGCACAAGCTGATTCGCACTTTCCGCATCTATATCAGCCGCAACCTCGAAGACGGTGAAGAGGTGAAGCGGATCGCCACGCTCGGCCGCGTCTTCCGCTACACCGCCTCGGTCCTCATCACCCTCATCACCGGCACCCTGATCCTGGGCGAACTGGGAATTTCCGTCGCACCCATCCTCGGCGCCGCCGGCGTGGTGGGCGTGGCCGTCGGCTTCGGCGCCCAGAGCCTGATCAAGGATTACTTCAACGGTTTCTTCCTGCTGCTGGAAAACCAGATGCGCCAGGGCGACGTGGTCGAGGCCGGCGGCAAGGCCGGAGTGGTCGAGGAAATCACCCTGCGCTACACCCGCATGCGCGACTACGACGGCAATGTCCATTTCGTACCCAACGGCAGCATCACTACCGTCACCAACATGACCCGCGGCTTCGCCCACGCGGTGGTGGATGTGGGCGTGGCCTACCGCGAGGATATCGACGCGGCGCTGGAAATCATGCGCCGCACCGGCGCCGAACTGCGCGCCGACCCGGCCATCGGCCCGAAAATCCTGGAGGATGTGGAAATCGTCGGCGTCGAAAAATGGGCCGACTCGGCCGTAGTCCTGCGTTGCCGCTTCAAGGTGGCGCCCATCGAGCAATGGACCGTGCGGCGCCAATACCTGCGCCGGCTCAAGCTCGCCTTCGACGCCGCCGGCATCGAAATCCCATTCCCCCACCTCACCGTCTATCCCGGCCAACTCAAGGATGGCAGCAGCCCGCCCTTGCGGCTGGCGGTCGAAGGTGCCACTCAACCCGGAGGAACCCAATGACCCCGGCAAAGAACAAGCAGCCGCAAAGCCCGATCAGCGCACACGACATCTATCTTTTCCGCGAGGGCAGCCACGGCCGCCTCTACGACTGCCTGGGCGCACATCCGGCACAGGACAATGGAACAGCCGGCTTCCGCTTCGGCGTCTGGGCGCCGAATGCCGAAGCCGTATCGGTGGTCGGGGACTTCAACGACTGGCAAGCCGAGCGTAATGCGCTGCTTCGTCGCGACGATGGCTCTGGCCTGTGGGAAGGCTTCGTCGCCGGTGCGGCGCGCGGCGACCGCTACAAGTTCCACATCACTGCGGCCGACGGCTTCGTCGCCGAGAAGGCCGACCCTTTCGCCTGCCGCTCCGAGGAGCCGCCGCTCAGCGCCTCGCGGCTGTGGACGCTCGAATACGAATGGGGCGACACCGCCTGGATGGTCGGGCGCCACGCCGCCAACGCGCTTGATGCGCCGATGTCCGTCTACGAGGTGCATCTGGGTTCGTGGCGGCGCATTCCCGAGGAAGACAACCGTTCCCTCAGCTATCGCGAGATGGCCCCGCAGCTTGCAGACTACGTCAGGGAAATGGGCTTCACCCACGTCGAACTGCTGCCGGTGACCGAGCATCCCTTCTACGGCTCGTGGGGCTACCAGACCACCGGCTACTTCACGCCGACCGCGCGTTACGGCACGCCGCAGGACTTCATGTTCCTGATCGACACCCTGCATCAGGCCGGCATCGGCGTCATCCTCGACTGGGTGCCGTCGCACTTTCCCGCCGATGGCCACGGCCTGGCCAACTTCGACGGCACCTGCCTCTACGAGCATGCCGACCCGCGCCAGGGCTACCACCCGGACTGGAGCAGTTCCATCTTCAACTACGGCCGCAACGAAGTGCGCGGCTTCCTCATGTCGAGCGCCCTGTTCTGGCTCGAGAAATACCATATCGACGGAATTCGCGTCGATGCCGTCGCCTCCATGCTCTACCTCGACTACGGCCGCAAGGCGGACGAGTGGATTCCCAACATCCATGGCGGGCGCGAGAACCTCGAGGCAATGAGCTTCCTGCGCAGCCTCAACGAGGCCGTCTATCGCGATCATCCGGACGTTCAGGTCATCGCCGAGGAATCCACCGCCTGGCCCATGGTGTCGCGTCCGACCTACATGGGCGGCCTCGGTTTCGGCATGAAGTGGAACATGGGCTGGATGCACGACATGCTGAAGTATTTCCAGCAGGACCCGCTCTACCGCAAATACAACCACAACCAGCTCACCTTCGCGCTTTGGTATGCCTTCACCGAGAACTTCGTGCTACCGCTGTCGCACGACGAAGTCGTGCACGGCAAGGGCTCGCTGATCGGCAAGATGCCGGGCGACGAATGGCAGCAGTTCGCCAACCTTCGCGCGCTTTTCGGCCTGATGTGGGCACACCCCGGCAAGAAGCTGCTGTTCATGGGCGGCGAGTTCGGACAGAAGCGCGAGTGGCAGCACGAGGAAAGCCTCGAATGGAACGTGCTGCAGTACCCGCTGCACGAGGGTACGCGGCGTTGGGTGGCCGACCTCAACCGCGTCTATCGCCAGCACACCGCCCTGCACCAGAAGGACTTCGTCGACGACGGCTTCTCCTGGGTGGACTTCCATGACTGGGAATCCAGCGTCATCAGCTTCCTGCGCTACGGCAAGGACCGCGACGATTTCGCCCTGGTGGTCTGCAACTTCACCCCGGTGCCGCACCATAACTACACCGTCGGCGTGCCGCGCGGCGGCCAGTGGGAGGAGATACTGAACAGCGACGCAGAATGGTATGGCGGCAGCGGCATGGGCAACTTCGGCCGCATCGAATCGGCCCCGCTCGCCGCGCAGGGGCACTACCACTCGCTGGCGCTGACCCTGCCACCTTTGTCGGTGCTGGTGCTGAAACCGGTGAAAAACGAAGGAGGCCAGCCATGACGACATCGATCCCTGCCACCCCGGCACTGGCCACCCGCGCCCGCGCCGTCATCGAGCGCGTCCGCCCGGAAGTCGACGGCGGCCGCTTCCCGGTGAAGCGTACCGTCGGCGAGGAAGTGGTCGTCGAGGCCGACGCCTTCGCCGACGGCCACGACCAGTTGTGCTGCCTGCTGCTGCATCGGCCGCTCGGCGCGCCGGCCTGGGCCGAAGTGCCGATGACGCTGGTCGGCAACGATCGCTGGACTGCCGGCTTCCATGTCGCCGCACCGGGCCGGCACGAATACTCAGTCGTCGCCTGGGTCGACCGCTTCCTGACCTGGCGCCACGACATTGCCCGCCGCCAGGATGCCGACGACATCGCCGCGGCCCTCCTGGTTGGCGTCGAACTGGTGGAAGCCGCTGCCGGCCGGGCCGCCGGCAGCGCGGCTGGCGAACTCAAGGCCTGGGCCGCCGAACTGCGTGCCGCCGCCACGCCCGAGGCCGGACGCGCCATGGGACAAAGCGCAAGCCTGGCCGTGCTCATGGCCACCCACGGCGAACGGCTTTTCGTCACCGAATACGGCCGCGTGCTGGAAGTCGTCGTCGACATCGAACGCGGCCGCTTTTCGTCATGGTACGAACTGTTTCCACGTTCGGCCGGCGCCAGCGAAGCTATCCACGGCAAGTTCACCGATGTCATCGAGCGGCTGCCGACCATCGCCGCGATGGGCTTCGATGTGCTCTACCTGCCGCCGATCCACCCCATCGGCCGCGAATTCCGCAAGGGGCCGAACAACACCCTCGCTGCCGGCGCCACCGACCCCGGCAGCCCGTGGGCGATCGGCGCCGCCGAGGGCGGCCACCGCGACATCCACCCCGAGCTTGGCAGCGCCGAGGACTTCCGCCGCCTGGTGGGCCGGGCCCGCGAACTAGGGCTGGACGTGGCGCTGGACATTGCCTTCCAGTGCGCGCCGGACCACCCTTACGTCAAGCAGCATCCCGAATGGTTCCGCCACCGGCCGGACGGCAGCATCCAGTACGCGGAGAACCCGCCCAAGAAATACCAGGACATTTATCCCTTCGATTTCGAGAGCGAGGACTGGCAGGCGCTGTGGCAGGAACTGAAGGGCGTGGTCGACCACTGGATCGGCGAGGGCGTGCGCATCTTCCGCGTCGACAACCCGCACACCAAACCCTTCCCCTTCTGGGAATGGCTGATCGGCGCCGTCAAGGCCGAACACCCGGAGACCGTGTTCCTCGCCGAGGCCTTCACCCGGCCGAAGATCATGCACCGGCTGGCGAAGCTGGGCTTCACCCAGTCCTACACCTACTTCACCTGGCGCAACACCAAGACCGACCTCACCGAGTACCTCACCGAACTCAGCCGCCACGATTCGCGCGAATACTTCCGCCCCAACCTGTGGCCCAACACACCTGACATCCTGCCCGAGTTCCTGCAGTACGGCGGCCGCCCCGCCTTCCTGCTGCGCGTGGCGCTGGCGGCAACGCTGGGCGCCAGCTACGGTATCTACGGCCCGGCCTACGAACTGATGGAGCACGAACCGCGCGACCCCGGCGGCGAGGAATACCTCGATTCGGAGAAGTACCAGCTGCGGCAGTGGAACCTCGACCGGCCCGACAGCCTGAGCGGCTACATCACCCGCATCAACCAGATCCGCCGCGACAATCCGGCGCTGCAATCGGACTGGAGCCTGCGCTTCCACGACGTCGACAACCCGCTGATGCTCTGCTACAGCAAGGCCGCCGGCGACGACATCCTGGTGATGGTGGCCAACCTCGACCCGCACAACGTACAGGCCGGCTGGATCGACCTGCCGCTGGACCAGCTCAGCGTTCCCGGCGACGCCCCCTACCAGGCCCATGACCTGCTGTCTGGCGCGCGCTTCCTGTGGCAGGGCGAACGCAACTTCGTCCGCCTCGATCCGCAGGTCTCGCCGATACACATCCTGCGCCTGCGCCGCCGCCTGCGCAGCGAGCGCGACTTCGACTATTTCCTGTGACTGGAAACATGATGCACAAGGCCAACGGCAAGCACAACGACAACGGCGCCCACCCAAGCGAAGGCGCCCACCCGAGCGATCCCCTCTGGTACAAGGACGCCATCATCTACGAGCTGCACGTCAAGGCGTTCTGCGACAGCGACGCCAACGGCATGGGCGATTTCAAGGGCCTCACCGACAAGCTCGACTACCTGCAGGACCTCGGGGTCAACACCCTGTGGTTGCTGCCCTTCTATCCCTCGCCCTTCAAGGACGACGGCTACGACATCGCCGACTACAACAACATCCATCCCGACTACGGCACGCGCGCCGACGTCCGCAATTTCATCCGCGAGGCGCACCGCCGCGGCCTGCGCGTCATCACCGAGCTGGTGATCAACCACACCTCGGACCAGCATCCGTGGTTTCAGGCGGCGCGGCGCGCTCCGCCCGGCTCGAAGAAGCGCAACTTCTACGTCTGGAGCGACACCGACAAGAAATTCGCAGATACCCGCATCATCTTCACCGACAGCGAAAAATCCAACTGGGCCTGGGACGAGGTGGCCGGCGCCTACTACTGGCACCGCTTCTTCTCGCACCAGCCCGACCTCAACCACAACAACCCGGAGGTGGTGAAGGCGGTCATCCGCATCATGCGCTTCTGGCTCGACATGGGCGTCGACGGCCTGCGCCTCGACGCGATCCCCTACCTGTGCGTGCGCGAGGGCACCAGCAACGAGAACCTGCCCGAGACCCACGCCGTCATCAAGCAGATGCGCGCCGTCATCGACTCCCGCTACCAGGACCGCATGCTGCTGGCCGAGGCCAACCAGTGGCCCGAAGACGTACGCGAATACTTCGGCGACGGCGACGAGTGCCATGTCGCCTACAACTTCCCGCTGATGCCGCGCATGTTCATGGCCGTGGCGCAGGAGGACCGCCATCCCATCGTCGACATCCTGCGCCAGACGCCGGACATACCGGACACCTGCCAGTGGGCGATCTTCCTGCGCAACCACGACGAGCTGACGCTGGAAATGGTGACCAGCCGCGAGCGCGACTACATGTACCAGATCTACGCCGGCGACCCGCGCATGCGGGTGAACGTCGGCATCCGCCGCCGCCTCGCACCGCTGATGGAGAACAACCGCGACAAGATCGAGCTGGTCAATTTCCTGCTGATGACCATGCCCGGATCGCCCATCCTTTATTACGGCGACGAGATCGGCATGGGCGACAACATCTACCTCGGCGACCGCAACGGCGTGCGCACGCCGATGCAGTGGAGTCCCGACCGCAACGCCGGTTTTTCCAAGGCCGACCCGCAACGGCTCTACCTGCCGCCCAACATGGATCCGATCTACGGCTACGAGTCGATCAACGTCGAGGCACAGGCGCGCAATCCCTCGTCGCTGCTCAACTGGACCAAGCGGCTGATCGCCGTGCGCAAGAACTACAAGGCCTTCGGCCGCGGCAGCATCCACTTCCTCGAACCCGGCAACCGCAAGATCCTCGCCTACGTCCGCGAGTGGGAAAACGAGACGCTGCTGTGCGTGGTGAACCTCTCGCGCACCGCGCAGCCGGTCGAACTCGACCTTGCCGCCTTCAAGGGGCGCGTGCCGGTCGAACTGCTCGGCCGCGCCGCCTTCCCGCCCATCGGCGACCTGCCCTACCTGCTGACACTCAAGGGCTATGGCACCTACAGCTTCCGCCTCGCCACCGACGCCGAGGTGCCTTACTGGCACGAGGAACGGCTGGCGCGCCCCGAACTGCCGGTACTGGTACTCACCGAGGGCTGGCTGACCCTGTCCGGCGGCCGCGCCAGTGCCAGCACGGTGCGCCGCGCCATCACCGCCACCACCCAGGACAAGTTCCAGCACAAGGTGCTGGCGCCCTACCTCTCCACCAAGCGCTGGTTCGCCGCCAAGGGCCACGACATCAGCCGCATCGAACTGCTCGAACAGGGCGAATGGAACACCGCCGAAGGCAGCTGGCTGCTCACCATCATCGAGGTGCATTGCGCCGACCTGCCGCCGCAGGTCTATTTCCTGCCCCTGGCGATCTGCTGGGAAGGCGAGGCCAGCGAGGACAAGATCAATGCGCTCGCACCATGGACGCTGGCGCGGGTCAGGCAAAAGGAACGCACCGGCCTGCTCTACGGCGCCTTTGGCGACGAACACTTCTGCCGCGCGCTGGTTCATGGCATCGGCCAGAACATCGATGTCCCGCTGGGTAAGGGCCGGACCGAATTCCGTTCCTGCGCCGCATACGGCGAACTGGCTGACGGCATTGAGGCGCCGGTACGCCACCCGGCACTGGAACAGAGCAACACAGCGGTTTATTTCGGCAACCGACTGTTCCTCAAGGGTTACCGTCGCCTGCAAACCGGTACCAATCCCGAAGTGGAAGTCGGCCGTTTCCTCACCGAGAAATCGCCCTTCACGCACATCGTGCCGGTGGCCGGCTCGGTCGAGTTCCACCGCGCCAACGGCGAGACGCTGACGCTGGCGCTGCTCCAGGCCTACGCCGAGAACCAGGGCAGCGGCTGGAACTTCGCGGTCGACTACCTCGATCGTTTCCTCGCCGAACATCTGGCCGAACCCCATTTAACTGAGTCCGCCGAAAGTCCCCACGGCTATTTCATCGCCCTGATGGAAGTACTCGGCCGGCGCACCGCCGAGCTGCACCAAGCTTTCTGCCGCCCCACTGGCGACGCCGCCTTCGAGCCGGAGCCGATCACGCCGGCCGACCTCACTGCCTGGTCAGCTCAGGTTCACGCCGAGGCGGTGGCCACGCTTGACGCCCTGGAAAGCCGCCGCGACGGATTACCGGACGAACTGCGCCCCGCCATCGACCAGCTGCTGTCGCTGCGCCGCGCGGTGCTCGACCGGATTTCGCCACAAACGCTGGCGGGCATCGCCGCCGCCAAGATGCGCTACCACGGCGACTACCATCTCGGCCAGGTGCTGCTGGTGGAAAGCGATTTCATCATCACCGACTTCGAAGGCGAACCGGCCCGGCCGATGGAGGAACGGCGCCACAAGCATTCGCCGCTGCGCGATGTCGCCGGCATGCTGCGCTCGTTCAGCTACGTTTCGGCGGTGGCAACCAATCGCGCCACCAGCGAGCGGCCCAATGATCGCCATCGCCTCGGTCCTTTGGTGCAGGCATGGGAGCAGGAGGCCAGCGAAGCCTTCCTCAAGGGCTACCGCGACACCATCCACGGCTGTCCGAGCTGGCCCGACGAGGCGCGTTCAGCACAACGACTGATCGAGTTCTTCGTGATCGACAAGGCGCTCTACGAGCTGCGCTACGAAATGGACAACCGGCCCGACTGGCTTGCCATACCGCTGTTCAGCCTGCTGCGCGTCATCGACCACCGGCAAGGCACATAATGAAAGCAAGCAAGGGAGAGAAATCATGAAAGTACTCGCGATGGTCCTGGCCGGGGGCCAGGGTTCCCGCCTCCATCCGCTGACGGCGGAGCGCTCCAAACCGGCCGTGCCCTTCGGTAGCCGCTACCGCATCGCCGACTTTGTCCTCAGCAACCTGGTCAATTCCGAGATCCGCTCGATCTACCTGCTGGTGCAGTACAAGTCGCAGTCGATGATCGAGCACGTCAATCACGCCTGGGGACATTCCAATTCCTTCCCCGGGCAGTTCGTCACCGTGGTGCCGCCGCAGATGCGCGAGAGCCAGGAATGGTTCCAGGGCACGGCCGACGCCATCTCGCAGAACATCAACCTGATCCAGCGCCATGCGCCGGACGTCGTGGCGGTGTTCGGCGCCGACCACATCTACCGCATGGACGTGCGGCAGATGGTGGATTTCCACCGCCAGAAGTCGGCGCACGTCAGCGTCGCCGCGATTCCGGTGCCGCTGGACATCGCCCGCGGCTTCGGCATCGTCGACGCTGGCGCCGACGGTCGCATCAAGGGCTTCCTCGAAAAGCCGGCCAACCCGCCCGCCATGCCGGGCGATCCGACCCGCGCCTACGGCTCCATGGGCAACTACCTGTTCGACACCAACGTGCTGCTGGAAGCGCTGAAGGAGGCAAAGCAGCGCGGCGAAACCGATTTCGGCACCCACATCCTGCCGCGCATGATCCACACCCATCAGGTCTTCGCCTACAACTTCGCCGACAACCGCATCCCCGGCGTCCGCGACTATGAAGAACCGGCCTACTGGCGCGACGTCGGCACCATCGACGCCTACTACGCCGCCAACCGCGACGTGCTCGGCGGCAAGCCGCCCTTCAACCTGTTCAACCCGCAGTGGTTCATCAACTCCAGCAACTACCAGGGGCCGTCGCCGCGCATCGTCAGCGGCGAGATCGAGAACAGCGCCATCGGCGCCGGCTCGCTGATAAACGGCGCCCGCATCCGCAATACCATCCTGCGGCGCGAAGTAATCGTCGAGCCCGACGTCGAGATCGACGACTGCATCATCATGGACTACGCGGTAATCCGCCGCGGCGCCCGCCTCAAGGGCGTGATCATCGACCGCTACAACGAGATAGCCCCGGGCACCACCATCGGCTTCGACGCCGCCGCCGACCGCGCCCGCTACGCCGTCAGCGAAGGTGGCGTCGTGGTGCTGGCCAAGGGGCCGGACGTTCCCGACGTCACCCGCTACGCGATCTGAGGCCAACCATGCAAACACCGATCAGCACCGTCTGGCCCGGCGCGCCGTTTCCGCGCGGCGCCACCTGGGATGGCGAGGGCGTCAACTTCGCCATCTTTTCCGAGCACGCCGAACGCGTCGAACTCTGCCTGTTCGATCCCACCGGCAAGCGCGAGGTGCAGCGCATACAGCTGCGCGAGCAGACCGACCTGATCTGGCACTGCTACCTGCCCGAGGCGCGCCCCGGCCTGCTCTACGGCTACCGCATCCACGGCCCCTACGACCCGGCGCACGGCCACCGCTTCAATCCCAACAAGCTGCTGGTCGAACCCTACGCCAAGGACATTGTCGGCCAGACACGCTGGAGCGACGCCCACTTCGGCTACAAGATCGGCCACCGCCAGGAAGATATCTCCTTCGACCGCCGCGACAGCGCTGCCGGCATGCCCAAATGCCGCGTCATCGATCCGGCCTTCACCTGGGGCGACGACCGTGCGCCCAAGGTGCCATGGTCGGACATGGTGGTGTACGAACTGCACGTGCGCGGTTTCACCAAGAACCATCCGGACATCCCGCCGCAGTTGCGCGGCACCTACGCCGGGCTGGCCACGGCGCCGGTCATCGACCACCTCAAGCGTCTCGGCGTCACCTCGGTGGAGTTGATGCCGGTGCACGCCTTCATGGACGACCGCCACCTGGTCGAACGCGGCCTCACCAACTACTGGGGCTACAACTCCATCGGCTTCTTCGCTCCCGACCACCGCTACAGCGCCAGCGGCTCGGTGAGCGAATTCAAGACCATGGTCAAGGCCTTCCACTCCCATGGAATGGAAGTCATCCTCGACGTGGTCTACAACCACACCGCCGAGGGCAACCACATGGGCCCGACGCTGTGCTTCCGCGGCGTCGACAACGCCGCCTACTATCGCCTGGTCGGCAACGACCGGCGCTACTACATGGACTACACCGGCTGCGGCAACACCCTGAACCTGCAGCAGCCGCGCGTGCTGCAGCTGATCATGGACTCGCTGCGCTACTGGGTGCTGGAGATGCACGTCGATGGCTTCCGCTTCGACCTGGCCTCGGCCCTGGCCCGCGAACTGCACGAGGTTGACCGCCTCGGCGCCTTCTTCGACATCCTGCTGCAGGATCCGGTGCTGTCGCAGGTCAAGCTCATCGCCGAGCCGTGGGACCTGGGCGAGGGCGGCTACCAGGTCGGCAATTTCCCGGCGGGCTGGGGCGAGTGGAACGACCGCTACCGCGACACCATGCGCGCCTACTGGAAGGGCGACGGCGGCCTCATCGGCGACTTCGCCCGCCGCCTCACCGGCTCCAGCGACTTCTACGAACACAGCGGGCGCAAGCCCTACGCCAGCATCAACTTCATCACCGCCCACGACGGCTTCACCCTCGAGGACCTGGTCAGCTACAACGACAAGCACAACGAGGCCAACGGTGAGAACAACAACGACGGCACCGACAACAACAACTCGTGGAACTGCGGCGCCGAGGGGCCGACCGACGACGCCGAAATCCTTGCCCTGCGCGCGCGGCAAAAGCGCAACCTGCTGGCGACGCTGTTCTTCTCGCAGGGCGTGCCGATGCTGCTGGCCGGCGACGAGATGGGCCGCAGCCAGCGCGGCAGCAACAATGCCTATTGCCAGGACAACGAGATCAGCTGGGTCGACTGGAACCTCTCGCAGGCCGACCGTGAATTCATGGCCTTCGTCCAGCGCCTCATCGCCCTGCGCCGCGAGCACCCGGTGTTCCGCCGCCGCAACTTCTTCCAGGGCCGCGCCATCAGCGGCTCCGCCGCCAAGGACATCCACTGGTTCAAGCCCGACGGCGCCGAGATGAGCGATGAGGAATGGGCCCACGACTTTGCCCGCAGCCTCGGCGTCTATCTCAGCGGCGAAACCATGGAAGAGCGCGACCAGCGCGGCCGGACCATTGTCGACGAAAACTTCCTGCTGCTCTTCAACAGCCACCATGAGGCCATTCCCTTCCACCTGCCCGAGCTGTGCGAGGGCTGCGAGTGGCAGAGCCTGCTCGACACCCATCTCGACGGCGGCCTTGAGGCGGACGGCTTCTTCCGGGCCGGCGAAAGCTATCCCCTCGAAGGACGCTCGCTGGCCCTGCTGATACAGCGAGGCCGGACATGAAGCGGCTCCACACCATGCCTTTCGGCGCCACGCCACAGGATGGCGGCGGCGTTAACTTTCGCCTGTGGGCGCCCGGCGTCACGGCCGTCACCCTGCTGCTCGACGAAGTGCGGGAACTGCCGATGACCGCCGGCAACGGCGGCATGTTCGAACTGACGGTGGCGGAGGCCCATGCCGGCAGCCGCTACCGCTTCCGCCTGCCCGACGGTTTGGCAGTACCCGATCCCGCTTCTCGCTTCAATCCCGACGACATCCACGGCCCGTCCATGGTGGTCGATCCCGCCGCCTTCGACTGGCCCGACGCCGACTGGCGCGGCCGGCCCTGGGAAGAGGCGGTGATCTACGAACTGCATCTCGGCACCTTCTCGCCGACCGGCGATTTTGCCGGCCTCGAAGCGCGCCTCGATTACCTCGCCGAACTCGGCGTCACCGCGCTGGAGATCATGCCGGTGGCCGACTTTCCCGGGCGGCGCAACTGGGGCTACGACGGCGTGCTGCCCTTCGCGCCCGACGCCGCCTACGGCCGGCCCGAGGACTTCAAACAACTGGTGGCTGCCGCCCATGCCCGTGGCCTGATGGTGTTCCTCGACGTCGTCTACAACCACTTCGGCCCCGAGGGCAACTACCTCCACGCCTACGCCCCGGACTTCTTCAATCCCGCCCACCACACGCCCTGGGGCGCGGCCATCAACTTCGACGGCGCCGGCAGTCGCACCGTGCGCGACTTCTTCATACACAACGCGCTCTACTGGATCGAGGAGTACCACCTCGACGGCCTGCGCCTCGACGCCATCCACGCCATCTGCGACGACGGCTCGCCCGACATCGTCGAGGAGCTCGGTGCCGCCGTCCTGGCCGGTCCCGGCAGTCAGCGCCATGTGCATGTGATCCTCGAAAACGACCACAACCAGGCCCACTACCTCGATCCCGCAAAAAGTCGGCGCTGGCGGGACGGCGATAGCCGGATCCGCCGCCAACACGGGGACGGCGATAGCGCGGCCCGCCGCCACGACGGGGACGGCGGCAATGGCGGCCGGGCCGACGCCACCGCCCAGTGGAATGACGACATCCACCACGCCTTCCACGTCATCGCCACGGCCGAGACCGACGGCTACTACGCCGACTACGCCGCCGCTCCGGTGGCCCAACTGGGGCGCTGCCTTAGCGGCGGCTTCGCCTTCCAGGCCGACCCCTCGCCCTTCCGCGACGGCGAAGTTCGCGGCGAGCCGAGCAGCCACTTGCCGCCCGCCGCCTTCGTCGACTTCCTGCAGACCCACGACCAGATCGGCAACCGTGCCTTCGGCGAGCGCCTCTGCCACCTCGCCGCGCCGGCCGCGCTTGAGGCCGTGACCGCCGTGCTGCTGCTGGCGCCGCAGCCGCCCATGCTGTTCATGGGCGAGGAGTTCGCCGCCGCCCAGCCCTTCCTGTTCTTCTGCGACTTCGGCCCCGAACTGGCCCAGGCCGTCACCGAAGGCCGCCGCCGCGAGTTCTCGCGCTTCGCCCGCTTCGCCGACCCCGCCGCGCGCGAGCGCATTCCCGACCCCAACGCCGAGGCCACCTTCGCCACCTGCGTGCTCGACTGGGATGCAATCGAGCAGGAGCCGCATCGCGCCATGCTCGACCTGCACCGCCGGCTGCTGGCGCTGCGGCGGCAGTGGCTCGCCCCACGCCTGGCCGGCATGGGCAACGGCACGCCGCAACTGGAACTGCTGTCGGAGCGCGCCTTGAGCGTGCGCTGGCGCCTCGGCGACGGCAGCCGGCTGGCGCTCGTCGCCAACCTCGGCGACGCCACCATCACGGCCACGCCGGCAAGCGGCACCCTGCTCTTCGCCACCGACAATCTAGATGCCGCCGCACTGGCCGCAGGGCGTCTGCCGCCCTGGTCGGTCGCCTGGCATCTGCAAACCGAAAGCCCCCCATGACCCGTCCCGCCCCGAAGCAACCGGACGCGCTGGCGCAACTCGCCGCCCGCTGCGGCATCGCCGCCGAGTATTCCGACATCTGGGGCAAGCGCCACGCCACCTCGGACGCCACCCGGCGCAGCCTGCTGGCCGCCATGCATTTCCCCGCCGCCGCCGACCCGGCGGCAAACCTCGCCGCCATGGACGAGGCCGAATGGCGCCGGCCGCTGCCGCCGGTGATGGTGCTGCGCGCAGGCCAGGCGCTGGCCGTGCCGCTGTCGCTGGCAACGCCGGCAATCGGCCAGCGGCATCGCTGGATCCTGACCGCCGAGGATGGCACGACGACGACCGGCGAGTTTCTGCCCGCCGAGTTGCCGCAGCTAGGCGGCAAGCGTCTGGGCAAGACCGGCTTTCAGCGCGTCGAGCTGGGCCTGCCGCCGCTCGACGCGCCCGGCTACTACCGCCTCGAGGTCGAGCAGCCGGGGCAGGAGGTCCAGGCGCTGACGGCCATGACCCTGGTCATCGCGCCCTCCGCCTGCTACCAGCCTGAAGCCGTAAGCGGCGACGGCCGCGTGTGGGGACCGACGGTGCAACTCTACGGCATGCGCTCGCGGCGCAACTGGGGCATCGGCGATTTTGGCGACCTGCGCACGCTGGTCGACCTGACGGCAGACAGCGGCGGCGGCATGGTCGGCGTCAGCCCCTTGCACGCCCTGTTTCCGCACGATCCCGGCCGGGCCAGTCCCTATAGTCCGTCGAGCCGCGACTTCGTCAACGTGCTTTACCTTGACGTCGAAGGCGTGCCGGAATTCGCCGAATGCGAAGCGGCACGCCGCCTGATCGGCTCCGATCGCTTCCAGGCCCGGCTGCGACGGCTGCGCGCCGCCGAGCAGGTCGCCTACCCCGACGTGGCCGCGGCCAAACGCGAGGTGCTGGCCCTGCTGCATCGCCATTTCCGCGACAACCACATCGCCCACGACAGCGACCGCGCGCGCGCCTTCCGCCGCTTCCGCGAGGAAGGCGGCGAGGCCCTGGAGCGCCACGCCCGCTTCGAGGCCCTGCAGGAACAATTCCACCACGCCGATGCCGGCATCTGGGGCTGGCCGGCCTGGCCGGAGGAATACCGCCATCCGGAATCACCGGCGGTGGCCGCCTTCGCCGCGGAGCAGCCGGCAGCGGTCGAGTTCTTCGCCTGGCTGCAATGGCTGGCCGACGAGCAGCTCGCCAACCTCGGGCTGCAATCCTGGCGCCGCGGCCTCGGCGTAGGTCTCTACCAGGACCTGGCCCTGGGCGTGAACCCCGGCGGGGCGGAAGCCTGGGCCCTGCAGGACACCCTCGCCGCTGGCGTCTATGCCGGCGCACCGCCGGACGAATTCAACCTGCTCGGCCAGGACTGGGGGTTGCCGCCCTTTGTGCCGCACCGCCTGCGCGAAGCCGCCTACGCGCCCTTCATCGACATGCTGCGCGCCAACATGCGCCACTGTGGCGCGCTGCGCATCGACCACGCCATGGCGTTGACGCGCGTCTTCTGGGTACCGGCGGGGCAGCCGGCGACGGAGGGCGCCTACGTTTCCTATCCACTGGAGGACCTGCTGGGCATCGTCGCCCTGGAAAGCCGGCGCAACCACTGCATGGTCATCGGCGAGGACCTGGGCACGGTACCCGAAGGCTTCAGCGAACGCCTGGCCGAAGCCGGCGTGCTGTCCTACCGGCCCTTCCTGTTCGAGCGCACCGGCGATGGCGGCTTCAAGCCGCCGGCCGACTATCCGCACCAGGCACTGGTGGCCGTCAGCACCCACGACCTGCCGACCTGGCGCGGCTTCTGGAAGGGAAGCGACCTCGATCTGCGCGCGTCGCTGCAACTGTTTCCGACAAATGAGCAGCGCGGCCGGATGGTGGTGGAGCGCGCCCAGGATCGCGCCCGCATCCTCATGGCGCTGGAAAGCGCAAACCTGCTGCCGACGGGGGCCAGCGTCCACCCGGTCGCCGTCGCCGACATGACGCCGCCCTTCATCGCCGCCATCCATGCCTATCTGGCACGAACGCCGGCGCAAGTGCTGGCAGTGCAGCCAGAGGATATCTTCGGCCTGGTCGAGCAGGCCAACCTGCCGGGCAGCCGCGACGAACAACACCCCAACTGGCGGCGGCGCCTTCCCGTTGACCTCGAGGACTGGGCCGCCGACAGCCGTTTCACCGCCGTGGCAGAGGTGCTGCGGCGCGAGCGCGGCACCGCGGTGATCCCCCATGCCGAAGAGCCGGTGGCGCCGCGCCTGGCCGTGATCCCGCGTGCCACCTACCGGCTGCAGTTCAACCGCGACTTCACTTTCGCCCAGGCGACGGCACTGGCGAGCTACCTCGCCGAACTCGGCGTCAGCCACTGCTACGCCTCACCCTATCTCCGGGCGCGCCCCGGCAGCGGCCACGGCTACGACATCGTCGATCACGCCGCGCTCAATCCGGAAATCGGCTCGCCGCAGGACTACGAAGATTTCGTCGCTGCGCTCAAGGCCAACGGCCTCGGCCAGATACTCGACGTGGTCCCCAACCACATGGGTGTGATGGGCGCCGACAACGCCTGGTGGCTGGACGTGCTGGAGAACGGCCCGGCCTCGGCCTGGGGCGCCTTCTTCGACATCGACTGGGAACCGCTCAATCCCGGCCTCAAGGGCAAGGTGCTGCTGCCGCTGCTCGGCGACCACTACGGCACGGTGCTCAACCGCGGTGAACTGCGCCTCGATTTCGATGCAGCGCGCGGCGAGTTCAGCCTGTTCTATTACCAGCACCGCCTGCCGCTGGACCCGGCGACCTATCCGCGCATCGTCGGCCACCGCCGCGAGCACCTGGCGGCCGCGCTCGGCGAAGACGACGAGCGCTACGTCGAACTGCAGACCCTGCTCACCACCCTGGGCCACCTGCCGGCACGCACCGAGGCCAACCCGGCACGCATGGCCGAGCGCCAGCGCGACAAGGAAGTGCACAAGCGCCATCTCGCCGCCCTGGCCGGCGCCTGCGCCGACATCGCCCACCACATCGCCGACAACGTGGCGGAATTCAACGGCCAGCCCAACGACGCAGCCAGCTTCGACCTGCTGCACGAGCTGGTCCAGCTGCAGGGCTACCGCCTCGCCTTCTGGCGCGTCGCCTCCGACGAGATCAACTACCGGCGCTTCTTCGACATCAACGACCTGGCTGCGCTGCGCATGGACGAGCCGGCGGTATTCGAGGCGACCCACCGCTTCGTCCTCGACCTGCTGGCCCAGGGCAAGATCGAAGGGCTGCGCATCGACCATCCGGACGGACTCTACGATCCCGGACGCTACTTCCGCCGCCTGCAGCAGGCGGCGGCCGGCAAGCCGCTGGCGGCGGGCGAACCGCTGCCGCTCTACCTGGTGATCGAGAAGATCCTCGCCGAGCACGAGCGCCTGCCCGACGACTGGCCGATCCACGGCGCCACCGGCTACCGCTTTGCCAACCTGGTCAACAACCTGTTCGTCGACAGCGGCGCCGAGCGACGCATCAGCCGCATCTACACCGACTTCAGCGGCGCCGAAGGCGACTTCGAGGAACTCGCCTACGAGGCCAAAAAGCTCATCATGCACACGGCCCTGTCGAGCGAGCTCAACGTGCTGGCGACACGACTGGCGCGCATCGCCGCCGCCAGCCGCGACACCTGCGACTACACCCTCAACGGCCTGCGCGATGCCCTGATCGAGGTGGTGGCCTGCTTCCCGGTCTATCGCAGCTATGTCGCCAATGGCCGCCTCTCTGCCGACGACCGCCGCCATATCGCCTGGGCCGTGGCGGTGGCCAAGAAGAAGAGTCCGGCCGCCGACACCGGCATCCACGATTTCCTGCAGTCGGTGCTGACCACCGACATCGCCCGCGGCCGCAGCGCCTCCTTCCGCGAACGGGTACAGGCCTTCGCCATGAAGTTCCAGCAGTTCTCCTCGCCGGTGATGGCCAAGGGCGTCGAGGACACCTCCTTCTACCGCTACCACCGCCTGAGCTCGCTCAACGACGTCGGCGGCGAGCCGCGCCGTTTCGGCATTTCCGTCGCCGCCTTCCACGGTGCCACGCGCGAGCGCGCCACCCGCTGGCCCCACAACATGCTGGCCACGTCGACCCACGACAGCAAGCGCTCCGAGGACGTGCGCGCCCGCATCAACGTGCTGTCCGAAATGCCGGCGGCGTGGAAGCTGATGCTCAAGCGCTGGAACCGCCTCAACCGCGGCCGCAAGCGCGAAATCGACGGCGTCGAGGCGCCCTCGCGCAATGAAGAGTACCTGCTCTACCAGACCCTGATCGGCACCTGGCCGCTCGACCTGCCCGACGAAGCGGCGCTGGCCTTCTACCGCGGCCGCATCGAGGCCTACATGATCAAGGCCCTGCGCGAAGCCAAGGAACACAGCAGCTGGGTCAACGTGAATGCCGACTACGAGGCGGCCATGAGCGGCTTCGTCCAGGGCCTGCTGGCGCCCGGCGAAAAGAACCTGTTCCTCGCCGACTTCGTGCCCGTCGTCCAGCCCATCGCCCGCCATGGCCTGCTCAACGCCCTGTCCCAGACGCTGGTCAAACTGGCTTCGCCGGGCGTGCCCGACATCTACCAGGGCTGCGAGCTGTGGCAGTTCAACCTGGTCGATCCGGATAACCGCCAGCCGGTGGACTTCGCCCGCCGCCGCGAGCTGCTGGCCGAGGTGAAGGCGCTCGCCGCCGCGCCGCCGGAGCAGTGGCCGCAACGGTTGCAGCCGCTGCTGGCGGACATGGGCGACGGCCGCATCAAGCTCTACACACACTGGCAGATCCTGGCGCTGCGCGCGCGCTGGCCCGAGGTATTCCGCGACGGCGACTACCTGCCGCTGCAACTGCGCGGCGAGCTTTCCGTCCATGCCTGTGCCTTCGCCCGGCGCCACGAAGGTCGTGCGCTGATCGTCGTGGTGCCGCGCCTGCCGGCACGCCTGCTTGGCGACCGCCACACCCTGCCCGTCGGCCCGGCTGTATGGCAGGACACCACACTTGAGCTGCCCGCCGCCCTCGCCGACTTCGAGTGGCGCAACGTCCTCAGCGGTGAAAGCCATGGCGCCGCCGGCGAATTGATGCTGGGGCAGTTGCTCGGCAGCTTCCCGGTGGCGCTGCTGGCAGCGGAGTCGCCCGCGTGACTGGCGCGGCAGTGGGGCAGACGGACGCCGTTCTGATCGAGGAGTGCACGCAGCGCTCGCTGGCCCTGCTGCACGAGAACCTCGGCCCCCACGGCTTCATCGCGGCACGGCCTGGCGACAAGGCGATCGCCCGCAGCTATGACCGCGTCTTCGGCCGCGACGGCGCGCTCTGCGCCATCGCGGCCGCGCGCAGCGGTGACCCGGTGCTGATCCGCGGGGCGCGGCGCAGCCTCGCGGCGCTGGCCACCCATCAGGCCGCCAACGGCCAGATTCCCAAGTTCGTCGAACCGGACAAGGCGCGCGGCGATTTCTGGTACCTCGGCTGCATCGACGCCACGCTGTGGTGGCTGATCGCCGTGCGCCTCGTCGATCAGGCCACCGGCGGCAGGCTCGAGCACCGCTTCCGGGCGCGGGTGCGCCGCGCCCTGGCCTGGCTGGCCTGCCAGGAACACCCCCTGATCCACCTGCTGCAGCAGAACGAGGCCAGCGACTGGGCCGACATCATGCCGCGCTCCGGCTTCGTGCTCTACACCAACGCGCTCTGGCTCTATGTCAAGAAGCTCTACCACCTGCCCGGTGCCACGGCGACCAGGCAGCATGCGAACTGGCTGTTCCTGCCCGGCAGCCACCTGCCGGACTACCGCCGCCTGCGGCTGCTGATCCATTACGCCAAGCGCCGCACGGCCAATCCCGAGCTTTACCTCAGCTACGCCAACCTGTCGTTCTGGGGCGAAGAGGGCGACGTGCTCGGCAACCTGCTGGCCCTGTTGCTGGGCCTGGCCGACGACCACCGGCGACGGCGTGTCCTCGACGTCATCGCCGCACGGCCCACCGCCCACCCCGGCCTGTCGGTGCTGACGCCGATCGAGCCAGGAAGCAGGCAGTGGCGCCCCTACATGGAGCGTCATCGCCAGAACCTGCCCCATCGTTACCACAACGGTGGCGTCTGGCCTATGATCGGCGGCTTCTGGGTGCTGGCGCTGGCCGCCGCCGGGCGCCGCGCCATGGCATTGCAGGAACTGGCGCGGCTGGCGCGGGCCAACGCCGCCGGCGACTGGCGCTTCACCGAATGGTTCAATGGCGAACGCGGCAGCGCCGAAGGCATGGCCGGGCAGACCTGGAACGCGGCACTGTTCTTGCTCGCCCGCGAGGGACTGGATAAACGGATTTTTTGAGCGATTTGGATCGACGATGGCCCCGCAGCAAATGAAACGCGTCCTGCAAAACCCCTCGGTGAAGCGCTTCCGCCATCGCCTGCTGTCGCCGCGTCTGTGGCTGCGCGGCCTGGTGTTCTGGGGCGGCTCGATCTGCGTCGGCGGCGTCGCCGTCCTCTTCGCCTTCGGCGCCGAGAAAGCCAACCACTATCACCTGCTGCTGGTGGAGCTCTCCCCCTTCCTGCCGCTGGTCATCACGCCCCTCGGCCTGGGGGGCGTGGCCTGGATAACCCAGCGCTTTTTCGCCGGGTCCCAGGGCAGCGGCATTCCGCAGACCATCGCGGCGCTCACCAGCGAGGAAACGCGCAACCGGGTGCTGTCGCTGCGCATCGCCTTCGGCAAGGTCATGCTCACCCTGGTGGGCCTGGTCTGCGGCGCTTCCATCGGTCGCGAGGGGCCGACGGTGCAGGTGGGTGCGGCCATCATGCACTCCCTGGGCCGGCTGGTGCGCTTCTCGCGAATCCAGTCCGAAAATGGCCTGATCCTCGCCGGCGGCGCTGCCGGCGTCGCCGCCGCCTTCAATACGCCGCTGGCCGGCATCGTCTTCGCCATCGAGGAGATGAGTCGCAGCTCCTTCCAGCACCGCACCAACGGCACCATCCTCACCGGAGTGATCCTGGCCGGCGTCACCTCCATGGCCGTGCTCGGGGACTACCCCTATTTCGGCTATACCTCGGCCTCGCTGCCGCTCGACCAGGCCTGGATCGCCGTGCTGCTGTGCGGCGGAGTCGGCGGCCTGCTCGGCGGCCTGTTCGCCCGCCTGCTGATCGGCATGTCACGCGGCCTGCCGGGCCGTTTGGGCGCGGCAGCGCGGCAGCGGCCGGTGGCCTTCGCCGCCTTCTGCGGCTTCGTCCTCGCCCTGATCGGCCTGGCCTCGGGCAGCACCGTCTACGGGACCGGCTACCTCGAAGCCCGCCACATCCTCGAAGGCAGCCAGGAATTGCCGCAGGAATACGGCGTGCTCAAGTTCCTCGCCACCCTGGTTTCCTACGCCAGCGGCATTCCCGGCGGCATCTTCGCGCCGTCACTCTCCGTCGGCGCCGGCTTCGGCCTCAACCTGTCGCAGATCATGCCCTACGCGCCGGCCGGCGCGGTCGTGCTGCTGGCCATGGTGGCCTACTTCGCGGGTGTGGTGCAGGCGCCGATCACCGCCTTCGTCATCGTCATCGAGATGACCGACAACCACAACATGGTGTTGCCCCTGATGGCGGCCGCGCTGATCGCCACCACGGTGTCCCGCGCGGTCTGCCCGCGACCGCTCTACCGCACGCTGGCCGAACGCTTCCTCCACATGAACCAGTCGCCAGCGCCGGAAGCAAGCCCGGCTCAGCGCTCGCCGGAGGCCGAATCCGGGACCGACTCGGGCGGCGGCGGCTCCGGTGGCGGTGCCGCGAGCAACTCCTCGTCCGGTGCCGGCAGCGGTGGCGGTGGCGCTTCAAGCTCCGGCACGGGCAAATTGTTGCCATAGGCGAAGCGGGCCACCAGGATCAGGGCGGAGGACGCCAGCACCACCAGGATCACCGCGCCGTTGAGAAAGGTCGGCAGGGCGAAGGCATCGCGGGCATGGATGAACAGCAGCACGGTGATGAGGCCGCGCGGCGCAATCCAGCCCAGCGGCCCGGACGCGGCGGGGCCGAGCTGCATCAGCCGCAGCAAAGCGAAGCGGCTGCCGAAGATGACGACGAGCGCCATTGCCGCCACCAGCCAGGCCCAGGGCGAAACAAGATCGGACAGGTCGGTCCAGTAACCGAGCAGGACGAAGAAGAAGCCGCGCACGACGAAAGTCAGCTCCACCACCACCGTCTTGAACTCGGACAGCGTGTCCGGGTAATCGTCGCCGGCCCAGTTGCGGAAGGGGCGGAAGCGGGTCACCAGCGACGGTTTGTTGAGCAGCAGGCCGAGGAACAGCACCATGATGAGCGGCGACAGGTGCAGCAGCTTGCCCATGGCGTAGAGCGCGAACAGGCCGGCCAGGAGCGGCACGAAGCGGATGTGGCCATCCACCCGCAGCAGCACCAGCAGCAGCGCCACGGCGCAGAGCAGCGACAGCGCCAGCGACAGCACGCTGCCCCCCAGCAGCGTCACCAGCGCGCCCTTGACGCTGCCGTCGGAACCAAGCAGCGAAAAGAACACCAGCACGCCGATGATGTCCGACATCGAGGTCTCGTAAACCACGAATTCGCGCCCCTTGGCCGGCAGGAAGGCGCTGCTCGGGATGGCCACCGCGCTGCTGATGACGGCGAAGGGTGTCGCCAGCAGCACCGACTGCACCGGGCCGAGGTCGAGCAGGAAATGGGCGGCGGTGGCGAAGGCCAGAACGCAGACGACGAAGCCGGCCGTCGCCAGGAACAAGGTGGCGCCGATGAGCCGGAAGCGCTCGCGCCGCAACTCGATGTCGAGCGCACCTTCGAGCACGATCAGCACCAGACCGATGGTACCGATGATGGGCACCATCCTGCCGGCCCAGTTGAGCTGCACGCCGAGCGAATCGAGCACCGGCCGCGAGGCCAGGCCGATCACCACCAGCACCAGCACCGAAGGCACGCCCCAGCGGCGGCAGGCGCGCTCGACGCCGAAGACGATGAGCAGGAACAGGGAGGCGCTGAGTATGGTCGAGTCGGTCATGGCTTGGGGTGCAACGGTCTGCTGCAACGGCGATCATAGCCGCCTAAGCTCATGGCAGGCAGCAACATTGCTGCACGGTCAGGCCGGGCCTTCGAGCAGGCGGCCACCCGCAGCGGTCCACTCGATGACAACCCGGCCGCAGTTTGCCACGCTGCCGCGCGCCGCCTCGGCCGGCGCCATGCCGGCGAGGGCGCACGCGGCGAGGATGGGATTTTCGTGGGACACCGCCAGCACTTCGGCGTCGCCATGGCGGGCGGCCAGCTCCACGAGGCAGGCGCGCACGCGCTCCATCTGTTCGAGGAAGGATTCGCCCGCCGGCGATTTCGCGCCCACCGGGTCGTTCCGCACCAGCGCATTGAAATCCTCGACCGGCCGGCCGTCCATGCCGGAACGACGCTCGTTGAGGCGGGCATCGATTTCGAGAGCCAGGCAACGGTCGCCGAGCAGCATTACCGCCGTCTGGTGGGCGCGGGCGAACTGCGAGGCATAGGCCTGGACGAAAGGCGCGCCGCGCAGCTTGTCGCCGAGGGCCAGCGCCTGGCCACGGCCGGTCGCGGTCAGGGCCACCGCACGGGCCGGATCGTCGTTGATGATGCCGGCCACGTTGGCCGCGGATTCTCCATGACGTACCAGGGTTATTTTCATCGCTCGTTCGCGGATTATGGTTATGCGGGACGCGCATGGTAATCCGGGCGACAGCTTCGTCGTATAGACTTGCGCCACACTTTTTTCCGCGGCCGCGCCATGGACTATCGCATCATTCCCGTCACCGCCTTCGCCCAGAACTGCACGCTGCTGTGGTGCGAGGAGACGCAGAAGGCCGCCGTGGTCGATCCCGGCGGCGACCTCGACACCATCCTCGCCGCCGCGGCCCATGCCGGCGTGACCATCGAAAAGATCCTGCTGACCCACGGCCACATCGACCATGCCGGCGGCACCGCCGAGCTGGCACACCGCCTCGGCATTGCCATCGAGGGACCGCAGCGCGAGGAGGACTTCTGGATCGCCCAGCTGCCGCAGCAGAGCCGCATGTTCGGTTTTCCGGACCAGTGCGAGGCTTTCACCCCCGACCGCTGGCTCGACGACGGCGACAAGGTGACGGTCGGCAACCTCGTGCTCGACGTGCTGTACACGCCGGGCCACACGCCGGGCCACATCGTGTTCTTCCACGCGCCATCTAAGCTCGCCATCGTCGGCGACGTGCTGTTCGCCGGCTCCATCGGCCGCACCGACTTTCCCCGCGGCGATTACGACACCCTGGTCCGCTCCATCCGCGAAAAGCTCTGGCCGCTCGGTGACGACGTCCAGTTCATCCCGGGACACGGCCCGATGTCCACCTTCGGCGAGGAGCGCCGCAGCAATCCCTTCGTTGCAGACGGAGTCTGAAATGCATCAATGGAAGTTCTTTCGCGCCGGCGGTTTCGACCAGGTGCGCCTCGACACCGCCGCCGACCTGCTGGCCATCGACGAGCTTGACCAGAAGCTGTGGGTCGCGCTGTCGTGCCCGGTCAAGGGCATCGAATTCGATGCCCGCACCCTGGCGCTGATCGACTCCGACAACGACGGCCAGGTACGCGCGCCGGAACTGATCGCTGCCGTGCGCTGGGCCGGCGAACGGCTCAAGGACACCGAAGTACTGGCGCACGAACTGCCCGGCGTGCCGCTCGCCGCCATCCTCGACGACGATGACGCGGGCGCCGACATCATCGCCGCCGCGCGCGCGCTGGCGGCCGACCTCGGCAAATCTGACGCCGACATCATCGATGTCGATGCCGCCAGCGCCGCCCAGGCGCGCTTCGCCGCCAGGGCGCAAGCCGCGTGGGAAGCCGCCGGCACGGAAGCAAAACCGCTGGGCGACGCAAGCCAGGCCGCCCTCGACGCCGTCAATGCCGTGGCCGCCAAAATCGAGGACTATTTCGTGCGCTGCCGGCTGGCCGCCTTCGACGAGCGCGCCGGTGCGGCGCTCAATGCCGCAGACGACGCCTTCGCCGCACTGGCCGTCGCCACGCTGACCAACAATGCCGAGGGTATCGCCGCGCTGCCGCTGGCAAAAGTCGGCGCTGGCGGCACGGCGCCGCTGGGCGAGGGTGTCAATCCGGCCTGGGCCGGGGCAATGGCGACGCTGCGCGATGCCGCCGTCACGCCGCTGTTGGGCGAACGCACGGCGCTGACCGAGGCCGACTGGCAGGCACTCGGCGAAAAGCTCGCGCCCTATGCCGCCTGGCTTGCCGCCAAACCCGATCCGGCGGCGCAGGGCGACGGCGTGCGCGAACTGGAGCGACTGGCGCGTTACGTCCGCGACCTGCTGCCGCTGGCCAACAACTTCGTCGCCTTCAAGGACTTCTACACCCGCCAGGGCAAGGCCACCTTCCAGGTCGGCACGCTCTACCTCGACGGCCGCTCCTGCGAACTGTGCGTGGCGGTGAACGACGCCGCGAAACATGCGGCGCTGGCCGGCCTCTCGCGCATCTGCCTGATCTATTGCGACTGCCGCCGCGGCGCCGAAAAGACCCAGGTCGCCGCCGCCTTCACCGCCGGCGACGCCGACCAGTTGATGGTGGGCAGGAACGGCGTGTTCTACGACCGCCAGGGACGTGACTGGGATGCCACCATTACCAAAATCGTCGATCACCCGATCAGCCTGCGCCAGGCCTTCTGGTCGCCCTACAAGAAACTCGCGCGCATGGTGGGCGAGCAGCTGCAGAAGATCGCCGCCAGCAAGGCGGCCGCGGTCGACGGCAACATCGCCGCCACGGCCGACATCGGCAAGAAGCTGCAGGCGCCCGCAGCATCCGCCAAGCCCGCCCCCGCCCCCTTCGACGTCGCCAAGTTCGCCGGCATCTTCGCCGCCATCGGCCTGGCCGTCGGCGCGCTCGGCACCGCACTGGCCGCGATGGTCACCGGCATCATCGCCCTCAAGTGGTGGCAGATGCCGCTGGCACTGGGCGGGCTGATGCTGGCGGTGTCGGGGCCGGCAGTGATCATGGCCTGGTTCAAGCTGCGCGCCCGCAACCTCGGCCCCATCCTCGACGCCAACGGCTGGGCCATCAACGCCCGCGCCCGCATCAACATCCCCTTCGGTACCTCGCTCACCCGCCTGGCGCAACTGCCGGAAGGCAGCGAACGCTCGGTCGCCGACCCCTACGCCGAAAAAGAAACGCCGTGGAGCAGCTATCTGCTCATCGCGGCGCTGGCGGCGGCGCTGGCTTGGTGGTGGCTGCGCTAGGGCCTGTTCTCATTCGGTCGGCGAGATGCGTTGCCGCCCAATGCGGATGGCCTCACGACTACGCCGGTCCGCCTTCGGTGACGACAATCCGCACCAGGCTGTCCTCGGCAGCGTGAACTTCCACGAATGACAGTCCGCAAGCAAAGTCGTCGCCATTGCTCCGCTGCGCGCAGAAGCCGACGCCGCAATGGCTCAGGAACTTCAGGTGGCTGAATTCCCTGTCGTCGGACAGCGCCATGTCAGTCAGCATGGGCATCAGGAGCGAGGCCCGGAGGTCGCATAGCCCGCCGCTGCGGTAACCGAAGAGGCGTTCGGCGGTCGCGTTCGCTTCCACGATCCGCCCCGACTTGCTGACGACCAGCATCGCCGGATCCACCGTCGTGGCGAAGGCCAAGTCGTTGACCGCCAACGGCAATGACCGCCGGCTCCGTGCGGAATTCGACAACGCAACGAAATCGGGAAGCGGCGCAAGAGACGACGTATGGAGCGAAGCGGGAAGAGCCATGGCAGAAACCCTCCAAGGATGGATGCGGACTGAAAAACCGGGGCGGAAGACGCTGCCCGGTTGCCTGCCTTACTTGTAGTGCGACCTCGCCGCTTCCAGCGCCTGGGCAACTGCATCCCACGCCTGATCGAGTCCGGCCCTCAGATCCTGCCAAGCGCCCTCGCTGGCCTGCTCCAGTTGCTGCAACTGGGCTTTGGCCGCGTCGCGGCGATTGCGCAAATCCTCCATCCGCACCCCGAACTCGGCAAGAGCCGACTTCTCGATCCGGTCGGCGCGCTCGGCCAGCGCCGAAATCTCGCCGTTCCATTGATCCAGACGGGAATGCAGCTTGCGAACATACTCATCGCGTGTCATGGCTGAACCTCCTTTCGCTGAATGACCACTGCAATACCCTTCTAATTCATTTATAGACCACGTGACGCCCGGACCCAAGCCGCGTCGCCGATAGCGGCGGCCCCTGGCGTGGCTGCGGCTACGCCAGCAAATTCCCCCGGCGATTCGCAATAGGCGGATACTGGCGGCTGAAAGCAGCAGGTAACGGACGGACGCAATGGAAACGATAACGACCGATGTCGCAATCATCGGCGCCGGCGGGGCCGGCCTGCGGGCCGCGATAGCCCTGGCCGAGACGGACCCCGCGTTGCGCATCGCGCTGATCTCCAAGGTCTACCCGATGCGCAGCCACACCTGTGCCGCCGAGGGCGGTGCGGCCGGGGTGATCAAGCCGGACGACAGCTTCGACTTCCACTTCCACGACACCGTGGGCGGAGGCGACTGGCTCTCCGATCAGGACTGCGTCGAATACTTCGTCAATGAAGCGCCGAAAGAGTTGCTGCAGCTGGAGCACTGGGGCTGCCCGTGGAACCGCGAGGCGGACGGTTCGGTCGCCGTGCGGCCCTTCGGTGGCATGAAAAAGCAGCGCACCTGGTTCGCCGCCGACAAGTCCGGCTTCCACATCCTGCACACGCTGTTTCAGACTTCGCTGCAGTTTCCCTCGATCGTCCGCTACGACGAATACTTCGCGCTCGACCTGCTGGTCGACGACGGCCGCTGCCAGGGCCTGACGGCGATGGAAATGCGCAGTGGCCAGCTGCGCCAGTTCCATGCCAAGGCTGTGATCATCGCCGGCGGTGGCGCCGGCCGCATGTTCCCCTTCTCCACCAACGGCGCCATCAAGACCGGCGACGGCATGGCCATGGCCTACCGCGCCGGAGCGCCGCTGAAGGACATGGAGTTCATCCAGTACCACCCGACCGGCCTGCCGAACACCGGCAGCCTGCTGACCGAGGCCTGTCGCGGCGAAGGCGGCATCCTGGTCAACAAGCACGGCCGCCGCTATCTGCAGGACTACGGCATGGGGCCGGAGACGCCGGTGGGCCAGCCGCAGCTCAAGACCATGGAACTGGGCCCGCGCGATCGCCTCAGCCAGGCCTACTGGCACGAGCTGCAGAAGGGCAACACCGTGTCCACCCAGTGGGGCGAATGCGTGCTGCTCGACATGCGCCACCTCGGCGCGAAGAAGATCAACGAGCGCCTGCCGCTGGTGCACGAGCTGGCCGAGAGCTACCTCGGCGTGGACATCGTCAAGGACCCGGTGCCGATCCGCCCGGTGGTGCATTACATGATGGGCGGCATTTCCACCAACACCAGGGCCGCCACGCCGCTGCCCGGCCTCTTCGCGGCCGGCGAGTGCGCCTGCGTCAGCCTCAACGGCGCCAATCGGCTGGGCTCGAATTCGCTGGTGGAACTGCTGGTGTTCGGGCGCAGTGCAGCACTCTCGGCCATCGAGCACATCCAGGGCCTCCCCGCCGCCAACGCGGCGGCGCTGAATGTCGGCGCCGAGGCGACACAAGCGCGCATCCGCGAACTGTTCTCGCGCAGCGACGGCAGTGAATCGATGTCCGGCCTGCGCAAGGAAATGACGGACACCATGGAGAAGAACGTCGGCATCTACCGCACGGAAGAAGGCTTGAAGGAAGGCGTTGCCAAGATCCACGAATTGCGCGAACGCTACCGCCGCGTCATCCTCACCGACCGCACCAACGTTTTCAATACCGATCTGTTTCAGGTGCTCGAACTCGGCTCCATGCTCGATTGCGCCGAGGCCGTCACCGTCGGCGCACTGGCACGCAAGGAGTCGCGCGGCGCCCACCAGCGGCTCGACTACCCCGATCGCGACGACACCAACTACCTGCGCCACACCATGGTCTATCGCCAGGGCGCGGAGCCGCCACGCGTCGATTACCTCGACGTGGTGATCACCAGGTCGCCGCCCGGGGTGCGCGACTACTCGGGAGATCACAAGTGAGTCATAGCCCCCCACGCTCGCAACCCCCGCTTATGCCCCCGGCGCAGCCGGGGACGGTATCCGCTGCGGACGCCGCCCCCCACGGGGGGGCGGTTGCTTCCCCGGGACGGCCCGGCGGGAGCAAGGAGCGCACCGTCCAGCTCGAAGTCCTGCGCTACAACCCGGACACCGATACCGAGGCCTCCTTCCAGCGCTACGCGGTGGTCTGCCCGGAAGAGGGTGTGGTGCTCGACGCCCTGAACGAGGTCAAGGCCAGCGTCGACCCCACGCTCAACTACCGTTGGTCCTGCCACATGGCCGTCTGCGGTAGCTGCGGCATGATGATCAACGGCGAACCCAAGCTGGCCTGCCACGCCTTCCTGCGCGATTACGCGGGCGTGATCCGGGTCGAGCCGCTGGCGCATTTCCCGATCGAGCGCGACCTGGTGACGGCGCCCGACGACTTCATGGAGAAGCTCAAGCGCGTCAAGCCCTACCTCATTCCGAAGGAGAGCAAACCCATCGATGCTGGCGAATACAAGCAGACGCCGGCGCAGCTGATGAAGTTTCGCCAGTATTCGATGTGCATCAACTGCATGCTCTGCTACGCCGCCTGCCCCGAGTATGGTTTGACGCCGCGCTTCATCGGCCCGGCCGCGCTGACCCTGGCCCACCGCTACAACCAGGATTCGCGCGATGGCGGCCGCAAGCAGCGGCAGGAAGTGGCGGCCACCCACGAGGGCGTCTGGGAATGCACCTTCGTCGGCGCCTGCTCCGAGGTCTGTCCGGCCCATGTCGATCCGGCCAGCGCGCTGCAGCAGATGAAAATCGCCAGCTCGGTGGACTGGATCGTCGAACACCTGATTCCCGGAGGAAATGGATCATGAGCCGCAATCCGCTCGTGCGCGAGGTCTCGCCGACCTCCTGGTTCTTCCGCCATCCGCGCTACCTGCGCTACATGTCGCGCGAAATCACCTCGATCTTCGTCGGTGCCTACTGCGTGCTGCTGGTGGTCGCCGTGCAGCGCCTCGCCGCCGGCCGGGAAGCCTGGGAGGGCTTCCTGCTGGCCCTGCAGGGCCCGGCCTCCATCGCCTTCCACCTGCTGGCCCTGGTCGCCGCGGTCTATCACGCCGCCACCTGGTTCAACGCCACGCAGAAGGCCATGCCGCTGCAGATCGGCGAGGAATTCCTGCCCGGCAACGTGATTTCCGGTGCGCACTACGTGGCGTGGGCTGTGCTTTCCGGCGGCGTCCTCTTCCTCGCGGGGGTGATCTGACCATGGCCAAGTCGCACAAACCGGTCGTCTGGTTTCCCTTCGCCGCCGGCGGCACGGTGATCGCCTTCTTCATTCCGGTAATCGTGCTGCTGACCCTGCTCGCCGCACTCGGCCACGTCCCGCCCGGCCTCGGCTACGACAGCCTGCGGGCCTTTGCCGGCAGCAGCCTCGGCAAGCCGATCATCTTCGGCGTGGTCGCCCTGTCGCTGTGGAGTTCGGCCCATCGGCTGCGTTGCACCTGCTACGACTTCGGCCTGCGCGCCGACACGCTGGTGGCGACGGTGCTGTACGTGGCGGCGCTGGCTGGCAGCCTGCTGGTCGCGGTCTACCTGCTCGGAATGCCCGCCGCATAAGTGCAGCCAACCGTGCGGCGAACCGGCGGCAGCATCACACCGCGGTCAGGAGCTTGAGGCGGAAGCGGCGGCCCTTGATGCCGGCGTCGGCCAGGCTGCGCAGGGCGCGTTCGGCGACGCGGCGGTCGAGGGCGACATAGCAGGATTCATCGAAGACATCGATGCGCCCGACCTGATCCTTGTTCAGTCCGGCGACGCCGGTGAGCGCACCCAGCAGGTCGCCGGGCCGCAGCTTGTCGCGGCGGCCGCCGAGGATGTGCAGGGTCGCCATCGGCGCCTGCAGGGTATCGCCCGCCGCCGTCAGCTCGGCCAGCTCGAACCAGCGCACCGGGCCACGCTGCCAGGCCTCGATCAGCTTGACCCACTTGCGCTCGCTCAGCGCGCACAGCGAGAGCGCCATGCCGACGGTGTCGCCGCGGCCGGTGCGGCCGATGCGATGGATATGCACTTCGGTGTCCTTGGCGACGTCGACGTTGATGACGGCATCGACGGTGCGGATGTCGAGGCCACGCGCGGCGACATCGGTGGCCACCAGCACCGAGCAGCTGCGGTTGGCGAACTGCACCAGCAGTTCGTCGCGCTCGCGCTGTTCCAGCTCGCCGTGCAGCGCCAGCGCCGAAAAACCCTGCGCGCGCAGTTCGGCCGCGAGTTCGCGGCAGTGGATGCGAGTGTTGCAGAAGGCCAGCGTCGATTCCGGCCGGAAGTGGGCGAGCAGGTGGGCAACGGCGGCGTTGCGCTTCTCGTGGGCGACTGCGTAGAAGCGCTGCTCGACGCGGGTGGCGTCTTCCGCCGCCGTGACCTTGAGCTCCTCCGGCTGGTCGAGGAAGGCGGCGCTTGCCTTCCTCATGTCGTCGGGGTAGGTGGCCGAGAACAGCAGCGTTTGCCGTTCGGCCGGGCAGGCGCGAACGATGCCCTTGATCTCGTCGAAGAAACCCATGCCGGCCATGCGGTCGGCCTCGTCCAGCACCAGGGTGCGCACGCGCGACAGGTCGATGCTGTTGCGGCTCATGTGGTCCTGGATGCGCCCCGGCGTACCGACGATGACATGGGCGCCATGTTCGAGCGAAGCGATCTGCGGCCCCATCGGCACGCCGCCGCAGAGCGTCAGTACCTTGATGTTGTCGGCGAAGCGGGCGATGCGCCGCAACTCCTTGGCGACCTGGTCGGCCAGCTCGCGGGTCGGACACAGCACCAGCGCCTGGATGCCGAAATCGGCCGGATCAAGGCGGTGCAGGATGCCGATCGCGAAAGCCAGCGTCTTGCCGCTGCCGGTATCGGCCTGGGCGATCAGGTCGCGGCGCTTGAGGATCAGCGGCAGGCTCTGCGCCTGGATCGCCGTCATGCTGCGATAGCCGAGGTGGTCGAGGTTGCGCAGCAGCGCCGGCGACAGCGGCAGGGTGGAAAAGTCTCTTTGGGTCACGCGGGTGGCGTCGGGTTGGGCAATGACATGAAGGCGGCACAGCCGCCTTCACCGGAAAACATGTAAGCGATGCACGGCCCGGGAGCGCCCGGGCCGGACGGCAGGATAACTACTTCTTGCCGACCTTGCGGCAGCCGAGCTGGCTCTTGGTCTGGAAATACTCGAGGCCGTCGGCGCAGTCCATGACCTTCTCGGGCTTTTTCGCGCCCTTGCCGGCGGCGCAGGTGAAATCGCCCTTCTTGCCGGCCTTGCCTTTCATCTTGTAGCCCTCGGGACAGGCGGGACCAGCGGCCTTGGTGGCCTTGGCGGGCATGGCGGCGGCCGGCGGGGCTTCGACCACCAGTTGCACCTTGACCTTGCCGGTGCAGCCGAAGCGGCCATCGACCTTGGTGCCGTCGGCACGCACGGTGTAGCTGCCGGGCGCAGCATAGCTGTGGGTCGTCACCTTCGGGAAGGGTTCCTTGTCGCCGACCACCAGGCGCTGGTCGCTGCCGTCGCCGAAGCCGACCTTGAGGCCGCAATAGACGGCGGCGGAGCTGTCGCCGGTCACGGTTATCGTGACCGGCTGGCCGACCCTGGCGGGGTTGGGTTCGAGCACGATGCCCTCGATGTTGTCGGCTGCAAAGGCTGGGCCGGCGGCGGCCAGCAGCAGGGCGGAAGCAAGAGTGGCGATTTTCATGGCTGTCTATTCTCCGGGGTCGGGTAAGTTCTGGGGCGAGTTCTGCTAACCTTTGAACTCTACCCCTGCGCACCGGAAATTCCAAATGAAAGCCATGAAGATCGCCGCCATCACCATCGTCGCGCTCATCGCCATCGTCATCGCCGGCGTCGCCGTGATCATGGCGAAATTCGATGCCACCCTGGTCAAGACCGAGCTGTCCAAGGTGGTAAAGGAGAAGAAACAGCGCACCCTGAAGATCGACGGCGACCTCCAGCTGGCCTTCTGGCCCAGCCTCGGCGTCAAGGTCGGCAAGGTGTCACTGTCCGAGCACAAGAGCGACAAGGAATTCCTGGCGCTGGACTCGGCCCATGTCTCGGTGGCGGTGATGCCGCTGCTGTCGAAGCAGATCGTGGTCGATACCATCGAGCTTGCCGGCGCCAGGGCGACACTGGTGCGCCGCAAGGACGGCACGCTCAACATCGCCGACCTGATGGCCAAGGACGACAGCGACAGCCCGATGGTCAAATTCAACATCGCCGGGGTCAAGATCACCTCAAGCGAACTGGCTTTCCGCGACGAGCAGGGCGGCGCAAACTACGCGGCATCCGGCCTGAACCTGTCCACCGGCCGCCTCGCCAATGCCGCCGAAGGGCCGCTGGACCTGACCGCCAAGGTCGTCGCCGACAAGCCGAAGACGGCGCTCGACGTGAAGGTGGGCGGGCAATACCGCTATGACCTGGACAAGAAGAGCTACGCCCTGTCCCGCTTCACCATCGCCGTGAAGGGCGAAGTGGCCAGCGCCAGAAAGCTCGACCTCGACCTGGCCGCCTACAGCCTTTCGCTGCAGCCGGGCAGCCGCGCGGTGGCGATCGAAGGCCTGACGCTGGCGGCAAAGGGCGATGTCGCGGAGGTGCAGGGGCTCGATCTTTCCGTCGCGGCCACCAAGCTCGCGCTGACGCCAGCGGAAAACCGCGTGGTGATCGAAAAGCTCGCGGCGACGGCCAAGGGCAAGCGCGGCACCGACAACTTCAGTGTGAACCTGGAAGCGCCGAAGCTGTCCCTGACGCCCGAGAAGGCCGGCGGCGAGAAGATCACCCTCGCGACCAGCCTTTCCGGCGCCGGGAAATCCATCGCCGCCCGAATCGGTCTGTCGGGTGTCGAAGGCAGCGCCACGGCGCTGAAAGTCGCCAGTCTCGAGCTCGACCTCGACGCCAAGGTCGGCGAAACTTCTGTCAAGGGCAAGCTGTCGAGCCCGCTGGCCGTGGATCTGGAGGCGACCACCCTCGACCTGCCCAAGCTCACTGGCGACCTCGACATCGCCGACCCGAAGATGCCGATGCGCCAGGTCACGCTGCCCGTCAGCGGAACGGTTGCCGCCGACTGGGGCAAGCAGAATGCCGACGTCCAGCTGTCCACCCAGTTCGACGAATCGAAGATCGCGGCGAAAGTGAATCTGGCGAAGTTTGCGCCGCCGGACATCGGCTTCGATGTCGACATCGACCGCCTCAACGTCGACAAATATTTCCCGCCCGAGAAGAAGGCGGCCGGGGACAAAAAAATCGGCGCTGGCGGCACGGCGGGGGCGGAAGAAAAGATCGATCTCGCCGCGCTGAAGTCGCTCAAGCTCCACGGCACGGTCAAGGTCGGGCAGTTGCAGGTGCAGAACGTCAAGGCCGCCAATGTCCGCCTCAACATCAAGGCCGCGCAGGGCAAGCTTGATGTCGCCCCGCTTTCGATGAACCTCTACGACGGCACGCTCAACGGCGCGCTGTCGATCAATGCCAACGGCAACAGCGTCGCGCTGAAGCAGAAGCTCGTTGGCGTGAACATCAATCCGCTGATGCAGGACGCGCTGGACAAGGACCTGCTGGCCGGCCGCGGCACGGTGAATCTCGACGTCACCACGCGCGGCGAGACGGTGACGGCGATGAAGCAGGCGCTGGCCGGCAGCGCCTCGCTCGCGCTCAAGGACGGCGCGATCAAGGGTATCGACCTGGCCAAGTCATTTCGCGAACTGAAGGCCAAGTTTTCAAACAAGCAGGACGTGGTGCAGGCGGCGAATGCCACCGACCAGACCGATTTTTCTGAAATGACCGCGAGCTTTCGCATCGACAAGGGCGTCGCACACAACAAGGACCTCGCCGCCAAGTCGCCCTTTCTGCGCCTGGGTGGCGCCGGCGACATCGACATCGGCAACGGCCGCATCGACTATCTCGCCAAGGCCACCGTCGTCAACACTTCGGCTGGCCAGGGCGGCAAGGACCTCGATCACGTCAAGGGCCTGACCGTGCCGGTGCGCCTGACCGGCCCCTTCGACGACATGTCCTACAAGATCGAACTCGCCAGCATGCTGCAGGGCGCGGTGAAGGAAGCCGCCAAGGCCAAGGTCGAGGAGAAGAAGGAGGAGATCAAGGCCAAGGTGGAAGACAAGGTGAAGGACAAACTCAAGGGACTGTTCAAGCGATGATCGACACCAACCTCGACCACCTGCTGGCGCACAACCGCGAGTGGGCGGCCGGTGTCACGGCGCAGGACCCGGAATTCTTCAACCGCCTGGCGCAGCTGCAAAGCCCGGAATATCTTTGGATCGGCTGCTCGGATTCGCGCGTACCGGCCAACCAGATCACCGGCCTCCTGCCGGGCGAGGTGTTCGTTCACCGCAACGTCGCCAACGTGGTGGTTCACACCGACCTCAACTGCCTCTCGGTGATGCAGTTCGCCATCGACGTGCTCAAGGTGCGCCACATCATCGTGGTCGGCCACTACGGCTGCGGCGGCGTGCGTGCGGCCTTCGACGACCGCCGCTACGGCCTCGCCGACAACTGGCTGCGCCACATCCAGGACGTGCGCGACAAGCATCGGCCGCTGCTCGATCGCGCCCTGCCGGAGCAGCGGGTGGATCGCCTGTGCGAGCTCAACGTCATCGAGCAGGTGGTCAACGTGGCGCAGACCACAGTGGTGCGCGACGCCTGGGCGCGCGGCCAGGAACTGGCGGTGCATGGCTGGATCTATGGCCTTGCCGACGGCCTGCTGCGCGACATGGGCCTGACCGCAGTGCGCCAGGACGAGGTCGACGCCAACTACCGCAAGGCGCTGACGATGGTCGGCAGCAACGGCGCCTGATGCGGCTGGGTATCGATCTCGGCGGCAGCAAGATCGAGATCGTCGCGCTCGGCGACGGCGGTAACGGTGACGCTGCTGAATTGCTGCGTGAGCGCGTGGCAACGCCGCAGGGCGATTACGCCGCGACACTCGCCGCCATCGCCGGGCTGGTCGCGGCCACGGAACAAAAACTAGGCGCTGGCGGCACGGCGGCAAGCGTCGGCATCGGCATCCCCGGCGCCGAATCGAAGGCCACGGGGCTTATCAAGAACGCCAACTCGACCTGCCTGATCGGCCAGCCGCTGCGCCGCGACCTCGAAGCCGCGCTGGGCCGGCCGCTGCGGCTGGCCAACGACGCCAACTGCTTCGCCCTGTCCGAGGCGACCGACGGCGCCGCGGCCGGCGCGGCCGTGGTGTTCGGCGTGATACTGGGCACCGGCGTCGGCGGCGGCATCGTCATCGACGGCAAGGTGTTGAACGGCGCCAACGCCATCGCCGGCGAGTGGGGCCACAACCCGATGCCCGGCGAACACCACAGGCCTTTGTGCTATTGCGGGCGCAAGGGCTGCATCGAGCTGTATCTCTCCGGGCCCGGCATGGCGAAGGAGCATCGCCGTACCGCCATCGCCGACTTTTCCCCGCAGCAGATCGTCGCACAGGCCGCCGCCGGCGATGCCGACTGCGAAGCCTCGCTCCAACTCTACGAGACGCGGCTGGCACGGGCGCTGGCCACCGTCATCAACGTCGTCGATCCCGACGTGATCGTGCTCGGCGGCGGCCTCTCCAACATCGACCGCCTTTACGCCAGCGTGCCGAAGCTGTGGGGCGCGTTCGTTTTCTCCGATCGCGTCGACACCCGGCTGGTGAAGGCCCGCTTCGGCGACAGCTCCGGCGTGCGCGGCGCGGCCTGGCTATGGTGATGAACGCGAACCCGACGCGGCTGTTTGCCGGCGGCATCCGCCCGCTGCCGCCCGAGAACCAGCCGACCGGCATCTTCAAGCACGAATGCGAGATGCCGCTGTGGCTCGGCTTCGAGGGCCTGGCCGGCGACGCCCAGGCCGACCGCCGCGTCCATGGCGGCCCCGAGCAGGCGCTGCACCAGTATCCGGTCGCGCACTACGCGCGGCTCGCCGCGGCCTTTCCCGCGGCCGCGGCGCAACTGCTGCCCGGCAGCCTCGGCGAGAACCTCAGCGTACCGGGCTGGGACGAGGCCGACGTCTGCATCGGTGACGTCTTCCGCCTCGGCGACGCGCGCATCCGCGTCTCGCGGCCACGCTCGCCATGCTGGAAGATCGACCGCCGTTTTGACGTCGACGGCATGACGCGGCTGATCGACGACGAAGGACTGGTCGGCTGGTATTTCGCCGTCGTCGGGGCGGGCGAGGTGGTGCCGGGCTGCGACTTCGCGCTGCTCGAGCGGCCGGCGCCCGAAGCCAGCCTGGCGCGGCTGTGGCGCAGCTGGAAGGCGCACCGGCCCCCGCCCGGCGAACTGGAAATGCTCGCCACCACCCCCGGGCTGGCACAGCGCTGGGTGCAAAAACTCAGCGAACGCGCGGCCTGGCTCAAGGCCAACAATCCGTGAACCCCTGGCTGCGGGTTTTCCTGCCCTTCGCGGTCGGCTATTACCTTTCCTACCTTCTGCGCAACGTCAATGCCGTCATCGCGCCGGAGCTGACGCGCGACCTCGGCGTCGGCGCCGCCGACCTCGGGCTGCTGACCTCGGCCTACCTGCTGGCCTTCGGCGCCTTCCAGTTGCCGCTGGGCATATTGCTCGACCGCTACGGCCCACGCCGGGTCGAGGCGACCTTGCTGCTGGTGGCTGCCGCCGGCACGGCGTTGTTCGCGCTGGGCACCAGCCTCGGCGAGCTGGCCTTCGCCCGCGCCCTGATCGGGCTCGGCGTCTCGGCCTGCCTGATGGCCTCGTTCAAGGCCTTCTCGCTGTGGTTCCCGGCCGAGCGGCTGCCCTCGCTCAACGCCGCGGTGATGGCCGCCGGCGGGCTGGGTGCGCTGACCGCCACCACGCCGATCGGCTGGGCGCTGCCGCTGGCCGGCTGGCGCGGCGTCTTCCTCGGCCTGACGACGCTGGTGCTGCTGGCGGCGCTGGCGATCTTCACCACGCCCAGGCGCGACACGCCGATGCATGGCGACGACCATCCGGTCGAAACAGTCATCGAGCAGGTGCGCGCCGTCGGCGCCATCCTCGCCAGCCGCGTCTTCTGGCGCTACGCACCGCAGACGACCACACTCGTCGGCGGCTTCATGGCCCTCCAGGGGCTGTGGGCCGTACCCTGGCTGATGACCTTCAACGGCCTCGATCGCGGCGCCGCGGCCAACCACCTGCTGCTCACCAGCATCGCCATGCTCGGCGGCTTCCTCGCCATCGCCTTCCTCATCGTGCCGCTGAAGCGGCGCGGCATCACGCCCGACCGCATCCTCGCGGTCGGCATGGGGCTGGGCGTCGTCGCCCATATCGCCATCGTCCTCGACCTGCTGCCGACGCAATTCACCTGGTTCTTCCTCGGCCTGGTGTTCGCCGTCGGCAACCTCGCCTACGCCCTGCTGGCCGCCAACTTTCCGCCGCACCTGTCGGGCCGCGTCAACACCGCGCTCAACCTCGGCGCCTTCGTCGGCGCCTTCGGCCTGCAGTGGGGCTTTGGCGTACTGGTCGAAGCCGCGCAATCCGCCGGCCTCGCGCCGCGCGACGCCTTCCGCCTCACCTACGGCGCGCTGGTGCTGCTGCAGGCGGCGAGCTGGGGCTGGTTCATGCTCGGCGCCCGCAAGGCCGCCTAGAATTCCAGCGGATCGACGTCGAGGTGCCAGCGCAGGTCGCGCGGCGCCTTGAGTTCATAAAGCTGCGCCGTCCAGGCGGCGAGGAAACCCTGCAGCGCCGGACGCGAGGCGGATTCGACCAGCAGCTGGCCGCGCTCCAGCGTCATCTTGCGGAACAGCCGCATCGGCACCGGATCGTAGAGGGCGATGTCGCCGCCGAGCGCCGCGGCGGCTTCGCGCGCCCGGCCGAGGAACTCCAGCGCAGTATCGAGCTGCTTCGCCTCGGCGCGCAGCAGGGCCTGGAAGGCATAGGGCGGAAAGCCCGCCTGCTCGCGCTCGGCCAGCTGGGCGGCGGCGAAGGCGGCGTAGTCGTGGTCAACCAGCGCGCGGTAGAGCGGATGGTCGGGATGCTCGGTCTGGATCAGCACTTCGCCCGGCAGGTCGGCGCGGCCGCTGCGGCCACCCACCTGCATCAGCTGGCTGAACAGGCGTTCCGGCGCACGGAAGTCGGCGGCGAACAGTGCGGCGTCGGCCCCGGTCACGCCGACCAGGGTGAGCCGGGGAAAGTCGTGGCCCTTGGCCAGCATCTGGGTGCCGACGAGGATATCGACCTCGCCGGCGTGGATGGATGCAAGCAACGCCTGCCACTTGGAAGGCGTGCTGGCCGAGTCGCGGTCGATGCGCAGCACGCGCGCGGTGGGGAAGCGCTCACTCAGCGCGGCTTCGAGGCGCTGTGTGCCGCGGCCGAAGGGGTGGATGTCGAGGTTGCCGCAGTCGGGACAGGCACGCGGGATGCCCGCCTCGAGGCCGCAGTGGTGGCAGCGCAGCCGCTTGTCGGCAAGATGGACCACAAGGTTGGCGGCGCAGCGGCGGCAGCCCGAAATCCAGCCGCAGGCCGGGCAGGCCAGCACCGGTGCATAGCCGCGACGGTTGAGGAAGATCAGGCTCTGTTCGGCTTTTTCGAGCCGCGCCTCCAGGGCCTTGAGCAGCGCCGCGCTCATGCCGTCCTGCAGCTTCTCGCGGCGGGTATCGACCACCCGCACCACTGGCGGTGCCTCGGCGACGGCACGGCGGGTAAGCTCGATCAGGCGATAACGACCGTTCCTCGCATGGTGGAAGGTTTCGAGCGAGGGCGTGGCCGAGCCGAGCACGATGGGCACACCGCGCTGCTTGGCGCGGAACACCGCGACATCGCGCGCCGAATAGCGCATGCCTTCCTGCTGCTTGAAGGAGCCATCGTGCTCTTCGTCGATGACGATCAGGCCGAGTCGCGGCAGCGGCATGAACACCGCGAGCCGCGTGCCGAGCACGATGTCGGCGTGGCCGGCGTGGGCGTCGAGGAAGCCGCGGGTGCGGCCGGCGTCGGCGACACCGCTGTGGGCGATCACTATCGTCGCCTGCGGGAAGCGTGCGGCGACGCGGCCTTCGAGCTGGGGCGTCAGCGCGATCTCCGGCACCAGCATCAGCGCCTGCCCGCCGCGCGCCAGCACGGCGGCGATGGCCTGCAGGTAGACCTCGGTCTTGCCGCTGCCGGTGATGCCGTGCAGCAGGAAGGGAGCGAAACCCTGCGCGGCCGTGATCGCCGCGACGGCGACGGCCTGCTCGTCGAGCAGGGTCGGGAGAAGAAAAGTCGGCGGTAGCGGGACGGCGCCGGCAGCGGTCGAGGCATCGCGCGCCTTGGTCCGGCGCGGCAGCTTGCCCTGGCGCAGCAGCGGCGGCAGCGCCATGCTCGTGACGCCGCCGAGCGGATGCTGGTAGTAACGGCTCACGAACTCGCACAAGGCCAGCCAGTCGGGCGGCAGCGGCGGCACGTCGAGCACGGCCTCGACGGCCTTGAGCTTGTCCGCCGGCTGCGCGCTGGATGAAGCGACGGCGACCACGACGCCAGTCTTCAGGCCCTTGCCCGCTGCACCAAATGGCACCCGGACGATGCTGCCAGGCATCGTTCCGGGGCTGCCGAGGTAGTCGAAAAGGCGGGGCAGCGGGACGTCGAGTGCCACCTGCAGGACCAGATCAAGCGCTTGCGGCATGAATCTCGACTTGACCTCGCTTTTCGGGGGTAATTGCATGGCTGGAAAGGACTTTTATCTTGCTCACAAATTCTGTGGATAAGTTTGTGGGCAAACCTCGGCCAACTACGCTAACTACCCATGCCATAAGGTGTTTCTAGTACTTGCGTAATGAATGTGCAACATTCATTACGTTATAAATCAATCACTTACAAATTCACCCATGCTGTGCAGGGGATATCCCCGCAAATTCGGAATGGAACGGGTTTCTGTGCATAAGTCAACTCCCCGCACACTTTTGGCGCACTGCGAAAACCCTTGCCAAAAGGGCGTTTGCGGGGGGTGCTGCCTCAGGACCGCCGGCTGTGCTGGCGTACCGTTTCGATCAGCGTGGCAACCCGCTCTGGCGGGGTGAATTGGTTGATGCCATGGCCGAGATTGAAGACGTGGCCTGACCTGCCGTCGTCCGCACCAAAACTGTCGAGCACGCGCCTGGCCTCGCGGGCGACCGCCTCGTTCGACGAGAACAGCGACATCGGATCGAGGTTGCCCTGCAAGGCCACCTTGTCGCCGACGCGACGGCGCGCCTCGCCCAGGTCGGTGGTCCAGTCGACGCCGATGGCGTCGCAGCCGATATCCGCTATCGCCTCGAGCCACTGACCGCCGCCCTTGGTGAAGACGATGCAGGGCACGCGTTCGCCGTCGTGGGTCTTGGTCAGGCCTTCGACCACGCGCTGCATGTAGGCCAGCGAGAACTCGCGGTAGGCGGCGTGCGACAGCGCCCCGCCCCAGGTGTCGAAAATCTGCACGGCCTGGACGCCGGCCTCGATCTGGGCGTTGAGGTAGTCGGTCACCGCCTGCGCATTCACTTCGAGGATGCGGTGCAGCAGGTCGGGTCGATCGTAGAGCATGGTCTTGACCGTGCGGAAATCAGCCGAACCGCCGCCCTCGACCATGTAGCAGGCCAGCGTGAAGGGCGAGCCGGAGAAGCCGATCAGCGGCACCGAGTTGTCGAGCGCGCGGCGGATCTCGCGCACGGCGTCGAGCACGTAACGCAGGTGGGTGTCGGGATCGGGCGCAGTGAGGTCGCGAATCGCCCATTCCTCGCGCAGCGGCCGCTCGAACTTCGGCCCCTCGCCTTCGGCGAAATAAAGGCCGAGGCCCATGGCGTCGGGCACGGTGAGGATGTCGGAGAAGAGGATCGCGGCGTCGAGCGGAAAGCGTGCCAACGGCTGCAGCGTCACCTCGCAGGCGAGGCCGGGGTTCTTGCAAAGGGCGAGGAAATTGCCGGCGCGGCGGCGCGTTTCGTTGTATTCCGGCAGGTAGCGACCGGCCTGGCGCATCAGCCAGGAGGGCGTGTAATCGACCGGCTCGCGCAGCAGGGCGCGGAGGAAATTGTCGTTCTTGGGGCGGGCCATGGTTATGCCTCCGCCGGGCCGCCCCAAGGGGGCATGCACCCCCCCGTGGGGGGCAGCGAACGAATGTGAGCGTGGGGGGCCATTATTTGCTCCGGCGGGGAAAGGCGCTGATTATAGACCCGCCCTCCCCCAGCCCCTCCCTCGCGGGAGGGGAGACTTGTGGCTCGCTTCGCTCGTTTGTTTCGGGCGGCTTCGCAGTTGAGGCCGGGAACGGATTGCGCCTTCGGCGCGTGCCGCGTTTCCTCGGGGCGGCCCTGCGGAAACGCTGCTTGGATTGTGCTCGGCAAGCACGCGGCCGCCACGAAGCTGCCTTCCTGCGGATTCAGGCATTGGCGCAGGGCCGCCCCAAGCCAATGCACTAACCCGAGCACGCGAAGCGTGCGACCCCACCGCGCCAGACTACAACGCTCCCCGTAACAGACGAGCGTAGCGAGCACCAAGTCTCCCCTCCCGCGAGGGAGGGGCTGGGGGAGGGCGGGCCAGGGGCCTCCGGCCCCTATTTGCGCCAGAACGCCGGCGACAGCACCACCAGCAGGGTGAAGATCTCAAGCCGCCCCAGCAGCATGGCGAAGATGCATACCCAGGTCTGGAAGTCGCTGAGCACCGCGTAGTTGCTGGCCGGCCCGACCTGGTTGAGGCCGGGGCCGGTGTTGTTGATGCAGGCGACCACCGCCGAGAAGCCGGTGACGATGTCGGCACCGGAGGCGGCCATCAGCAGGGTCAGCGAGACGATGCTGACCATGTAGATGAAGCCGAAGGCGAGCACGGCATAGACGATGCTGGAGGGCACCGGCGCACCGCCGAGCTTGATCTGCCGCACCACCTGCGGGTGGATCGAGCGCAGCACCTCGAAGAACACCTGCTTGTAGAGAATGATGGCGCGCACCATCTTGATGCCGCCGCCGGTCGACCCCGAGCAGGCGATGAAGCTGCCGAGGAAAAGGATCCACAACTGGGCGAACATCGGCCACTGGGCGTAGTCGGTGGTGGCGAAGCCGAGCGAGGTAGCGAGCGAAATGCTGTGGAAGGCGACGTAGCGCAGGGCTTCGCCAAAATCCTGGTAGATGCCGTAAGGCATCAGGTAGAGGGAAAGGCCGACGATGCTCAAAGCCAGTACGCCGAGATAAAACGGCAGTTCCGGGTCGTGGAGGTAGGGGCGCAGGCTGCGGCCGTGGAAGGCCAGGTAGTGCGTGGCATAGCTCATGCCCGACAGCAGGGCGAAGCCCATGGCGATCGACTCGATCGGCAGGCTGTTGAAATAGCCGAGGCTGGCATCCTTGGTCGAGAAGCCGCCCAGGCCCATGATGGAAAAGGCGTGCATCAGCGCATCCCAGCCGCCCATTCCCGCGGCAAACAGAGAGAGGGCGCACGCGATAGTCAGCAGCAGGTAGATGACCCAGAAACCCTTGGCAGTCTCGGCCATGCGCGGGCTGAGCTTGGATTCCTTCATCGGCCCCGGCGCCTCGGCCTTGAACAACTGGCGGCCGCCGACGCCGAGCAGCGGCAGGATGGCCACCGCCAGCACGATCACGCCCATGCCGCCGAGCCAGTGCAGGAAGGTGCGCCAGAAATTGATCGATATCGGCAGGCTGTCGAGCCCGGAAAGCACGGTGGCTCCGGTGGCCGTGAGGCCGGAAACCGCCTCGAAATAGGCATCGGTGAAGGACAGCCCCGGCAGATAGGACAGCAGCGGGATGGTGGCGAACAGCGGCAGCGTCACCCACACCAGCACCACCAGCAGGAAGCCGTCCTTGATCTTCAGCTCGCGGTTGTTGCGCCGGGTCAGCGCCCACATCACGAAGCCGGCGCCGAGCGTGATCAGCAACGCGCCGTCGTAGGCACCCTCGGCACCATCGGCCATTGCATGCGAGATGAAAACCGGCAGCAGCAATGTTGCCGCGAACAGCAGCACCAGCATCGACAGCACGCGCAGGACCGACAACAGTTGCGTCATGCGGCGGCGGTCTCCATTTGGGAGCGTGCTGCGGCTTGACCAGGAGCGGGGGCCAGCATCAAATGAACCCGAACGAAACCTGGAACAGTTTTTCCACCTTCGGCACCAGCCGCTTCGACACGCAGAAGACGATGACATGGTCGTCGGCCTCGACCACCGTGTCGTGGTGGGCCATGATCACGCGCTCCTTGCGCTCCTCCACGATGTCGTGCACCGCGACCACCTCTGGCTTGTCCAGCTGGCGCACGATGGCGGCAATGCTGGCACCCTTGGGCAGGTCGATCTGGTCGACGCGGCGGCCGACGACCTTGGAGGTCTTGGCGTCGCCGTGCGCCACCAGTTCGAGCGCTTCAGCCGCGCCGCGCCGCAGGCTGTGCACGCGGGCGACGTCGCCGCGCCGCACATGGGTGAGCATGGTGCCGATGGACAGCTGCGCCGGCGAAATGGCGATGTCGATCTCGCCGCCCTGCACCAGATCGACATAGGCGCGGCGGTTGATCAGCGCCAGCACGCGCCGCGCCCCCAGCCGCTTGGCCAGCAGCGCCGACATGATGTTGTTCTCGTCGTCGTTGGTGAGCGCAAGGAAAAGATCCATCTCCTCGATGTTCTCGGCGCCCAGCAGCTTCTCGTCGGTGGCGTCGCCGGCCAGCACCAGCGTCTTGCCCAGCTGGCCGGCGAGGAACACGGCGCGCTCGGCGTTGCTGTCGACCAGCTTGACCTCGTAATCCTGCTCGATGGCGCGGGCGAAGCGGAAGCCGATGTTGCCGCCGCCGGCGATCATCACCCGCTTCACCGGCTGGTCCATGCGCCGCAGCTCGTTGAAGACGCGGCGAATATGGTCACGCGCCGCCAGCACGAACACCTCGTCGCCGGCCTCGATGACCGTGTCGCCATCCACCACGATGGCCTGGAAATCGCGATAGATGGCGACGATGCGCGCATCGACGCTGGCCGGCAGGTGATCGCGCATGGCGCTGATCGGCTTGCCGACCAGCAACCCGCCCGGGTTGGCCCGCGCCGCCACCAGCCGCACGCTGCCGCCGGCGAACTCCAGCACCTGCAACGCCTCGGGAAACTCCACCAGCTTGGCCAGGGCGTCCGTCACCTCCTGCTCGGGGCAGATCGAAAAGTCCACCGCGAAATTGGCCTCGTCGAGCAGTTCGGGGTGCTCGATAAAATCGGTCGAGCGCAGCCGCGCGATCCGCGTCGGCGTGTTGAACAGGGTGCGGGCGATACGACAGGCGCAGAGGTTGGTCTGGTCGGACTGGGTCACCGCGATCAGCAGGTCGGCATCTTCCGCGCCCGCCGCGCGCAGCACCGAGGGGCTGGCAGCATTGCCGGTCACGGTGCGCAGGTCAAGGCGATCCTGCAGCGCGGCCAGCGACTTGCTGTCGAGATCGATGACCGTGATGTCGTTGGATTCGGAGGTCAGAACCTCCGCCACCGACGCGCCGACCTGGCCGGCGCCGAGAATGATGATTTTCATGCCGGCCTATTCGTGGAAAACGCAAAACAGCGATGCGGTGCCTGATGTTCCCGCAAACTCCGGCAATTGTCGCTCATTTCGCCCCGTCGTCACCGCGCGCCAGCGCCGTGACCCGCTCGATGAACTCGCCCTTGGCGTGCGCATAGGCGGCACGGTCACCGCCGTGGGCGGCAGCCGCGGCGCGCTTGATCGTCGCATACTCCGCCGCCAGTTCCGGATGGGCGATCAGGTGATCGCAAAACAGCAGCCGCTCCCAGTACGGCGAGCGCGGCTCCAGGAAGTGCACGTGGTGGGTGCGCCGCCCGGCGGCGTCACGCTTGATGAACCAGGCGTAGGCCAAACCCGAACGATCCTCGTTGAGGCGCCACAGGTAGTCGTAACCCAGCGCCTCCAGAATCGGGGCGATGCGCGTCGCCACCGCGTCCAGTGCCGGCGTTTCCACCAGCATGTCCACGATCGGCTTGGCGGCCAGCCCCGGCACCGCCGTGCTGCCGAAATGCTCGATGCGGCCGATCAGCCCGGCTGGCAGGCAGGCGCGCAGATGCGCCGCCTCTGCCGCAAACGCCCGCGGCCAGGCCGGATCGTAGGGCGCGATCGCGACGTCCTCTTCGAGGGCGTGACGGACGGGATCGGTTGGCAAGAACGAACCTACTGGCTGGTAACGACCTTGCCGATTGCAGCCCAGGACTCACACTCGCTGGCACCGCGCGAGCGGTTGTCCCTGACGATCCGCTCCACGCGCTCGATGACCTCCCTGGCGCCCTGCTTGTCCCGCTCGGTCTTGAGCGGCGCCGCCTTCATCGATTGCACCATGCCATCGACCATCGCGCGGCATTGCGCCTCGGTCGGCGTCTTATGTTCCGCCATGGCCGGAAGCGACACAAGAAGCGTCGTCGCAAGCAATCCCATGGTATTGCGTAGATTCATGTTCGTATCGATTCAGGCTGATGGGTGAAGGTTGATCGCGTGGCCCCACATGCAGGCAAGCTTACGCCAAGCCGGCTTGCCGATGTAGCGTCCCTACGGACAGCGGCCGCGCGGTTGGAGCAGAAAAGTCGGCGCTGGCGATACGCCGAGCGCCGTCCCGCCAGCGCCGAGTTTTTTGTTTTGAGGTCTTGGGCGGGGCGGTCTGGCGGGTTTCGCCTCATGCGCTCGCGCCCTGCGGGTGCCCTTGCGACCCGGCGCGGACCGGCCGGGCCCGCAAACTCGCTTCGCTCAGACAGCAGTCCCGGACACCCCCGGCCCGCGCCGCATCGCTGCGGCGCTCCCGAAATCGGCGGAACCCGCCAGACCACCCCGCCTGCGAGCGCTTCGGCTACGATTGCACCGCCGGGAAAATGCTGTTTAAGTCACGCGGCGTCCGGCCGAGAACGGCCATCACCTGCCGGTGGGACTGCCGGAAGCTACTTCCGCTTAAGACTGGAAGCGGAAGTAGGATTTCCAGAGGCCGACGACCGAAATCGCCTCAAAGCCGACACTAGTGTCTAATCAGTTTGTGGGTGACTTGCCCTCTGCAATTCAAAGCTGTTGAAGGCTGTATAGCAGGTTGAGGAACCCAATCTACGCCGACATCCAACTGCCTTTTCTTCCGTGGATTGCAGAATCGGCTTTATGCTTGTCGGACTTAATTCTTTCTTCTGTATAGAAATTTCCGTTACAGACACTGCAATGAAAGTATCCATCTCCATCTGAGTGCAGTCTTGCAAGCTTTCCATCTGAGTCACGACAGTGCTGACAGAAGTAGCTTTCTGTTCCATCAGATTCAAGCATGTAGTAATACGGCTGACGCCACTGAAGGTCGGATTTCATCTTCAATTCAGTAGTGAGTTTGCCGATTTGCTCGTCACGCTCCAAGATAGCCTGCTGAATCTCCGCTGCCTCAATCTTGGCATCCGCTAGCGCCCCAATAAGTTCAGCGAGCTTTAGTTTGGTTTCCGCTTTTTCCAGTGACGAGTCCGTCTCGCGAACGAATTTGGCGATATCCGTTGCCGTTTTTAGGCTGCTCAATAAAGAACTAATTGCGGCTATATCCATTAGGGTTCCTTTTGATACTTGAAGTGTCTATACGGCCCTTGCTGACCGATGCACAGGCTCCGGCCAAATGCCGTAGGCTTCTATCTGCACGATTTTTTACGACGAGGGTGAACTTCTTTTGCCAGTTTGATTACTGCGTCCCCGTATCTCTCTAGCGGGTTAGCTCGGCAATAGTTCTCGGCCCATGCCAGCATTTGGTCGCCAGAAATAGAATCGAATATGTTGCAAGTGTCTGGAGTTTGAAGGTTATATGCTGTTTGGAAGCCAAGAATGAACATTAGGTAGCCACCTGTCTCTTTCACATACCCTAAGGTTCCGATGCCGCTCGCTTTTGCAAGATCCATTGACTGAACAAATTTCGGGCAATCAACAGCGCCGGCGCCTCCGCCGCTGATGAAGCGGCCTGATTTGTCTTCAGCGACTGGGGTAAGGCTAATTGTGGAAAACACTGCAAACATCACAACATGGGATAAACGGCCCATCATGAACGTTCTCCTCAAGTCTAAGAGGTCAGGTTCGTATTTCCTGAGAAACTCGGGCACGAAACGCCTACAGCATACTCATCGCTCGAGTGTTTGTCCGCTATTGACCGAGGCCGGAGTAGAAATGCAGCCTTGCCAATTTTCGCCTCAGGTTCAATGCAGCCCCCTAAAATTTCAAGGCCAACGGCAGCAACCGCTGCACTGCCGACGGTGGTCCTCAAAACCTGACCGTCTCCTCAGGGTCGCAAACCGACGCTTGGTCCCCTCTGCCCGGCCGAGCGGAGGGCTGTCGGGCCGGAGGTGTCCGGCCGCTTTGTCCGAGCGCAGCGAGTTCAGCGGCCGGCCGGCGCGATAGTCCGTAGCGAGGGAAGCCCGCAGGGCCGGGGCGGCGGGGCGCGTTTCTTTGGGTACTTTCTTGCCGCGCAGCAAGAAAGTACCTCGCCCGCCGGGGCGAGACCCGGCAAGGTCAATCAGAAGTGGAAAAGTCGGCTCCGGCGGCACGCCGGCCAACCGCTCACCGCAACCCCAGATCCTTCAGCTTGCGATAAAGGTGCGTCCGCTCCAGCCCGGTAGTCTCGGCCAGCCGCGTCATGTTGCCGCCGTCGAGCCCGAGGTGGTATTCGAAATAGATGCGCTCGAAATTCTCGCGCGCCTCGCGCAGCGGCAATGCCAGCATCTCCACCGCCAGCCCCGCCGGCGTCTGCGGCCCGCCATCCGGCACCGGGCTGAGCAGGCGGGTGACGTCGTCGCCTTCGATCTCTTCGTCCAGCGCGGCCAGCGCCAGCGATTTGATTACGCTCTTCAGCTCGGCGTAACCGTCGGGCCAGCCGTGCTGCCGCAGGCTGTTCTGCGCGGCAGTGGACAGCCGCCGCAGCGGGCTCTCGCCGGCTTCGACCAGCTGCTCCAGCAGGTGGGCGGCGATGTCCGGTATCTCGTCGCGCACATCTGCCAGTGGCGGCAGGCCGAGCCAGACGTCGAACATGCGGCGCAGCGGCGCCTCGTCCCAGCCCAGCGCCACCAGTGCGGCGAGGTCGTGGCTGGTGGCAGCCACCAGGTGCAGGTCGAACTTCTCCAGCCGCTCGGCGGCGAAGGCAAGGTTCTTCTGTTGCAGGCGGGTGAGGCGGCCGAGTTCCTCGCACCAGAGCACGCCGCCACCGGCGGCCTGCAGCACGTCCAGAGTGATCGGGTTGGAGTCGGCGGCAAGGTCGATCCAGGCGCGTCCCGGCTGCTGCAGGGTGCGCGCCGCCAGCTCGACGAATCCGGCGGGACTGGCGCGCAGCAGCACGGTGCGACTCTTCGCCGCCAGCTGGTCGAGGCGGCGCTTGAGGTCCTTGAGCGGCGCCGAGCGCGGGAAGGCGGCAAGACTGAGCGCGCCGACGCCGCCCTTGTGCGAACGATCGAGCGCATGCGTCACGGCGGCCAGCAGCTTCTGCATGCCGATGGGCTTTTCGAGGAAGTCGATGGCGCCGATGCGCGTCGCCTCGACGGCGGTGTCGATGGTGCCGTGACCGGACATCATCACTACCGGCATGTTGAGCAGGCCGTTGGCGACCCATTCCTTCAGCAGCGTGATGCCATCGGTATCGGGCATCCAGATATCGAGCAGCACCAGGTCGGGACGGGCGGCGGCGCGGGCAGCGCGGGCGGCGGCGGCATTCTCGGCCACGCGCACGTCATGACCCTCGTCGCGGAGGATTTCCGAGAGCAGCTCGCGGATGCCGATTTCGTCGTCAACAACCAGTATCTGTGCCATGGCGGAACAATATCACCTTATTCAATCGCCGCCACCGGCAGGCGGATGCTTATCTCGGCGCCGCCACCGCTGCGGTTGCCGACGTGGATTTCGCCCTGGTGTTCATCGACGATCTTGCGCACGATGGCCAGCCCCAGCCCGGTGCCGCGCGGCTTGGTGGTGACGTAGGGTTCGAGGGCACGGGTGAGGATCTGCGGCGGAAAGCCGGGGCCGTTGTCGGCGACGGTGAGCACCACACGATGTTCTTCGGTGCGCGTCGAAACCTGGATGCGCGGGCCGTCGCCGGCGAACAGCGAAGGCGGCGTGCCGTGCTCGGCCAGCGCCTCGACCGCATTCTTGATCAGGTTGTGCAGCACCTGGCGCAGCTGGTTGGCGTCGCCGCGCACACGCGGCAGGCCGGCGGCCAGCGCCGCCTCGACACGTGGCCGGGTCGCCTCGTAGAGCACCAGCACCTCGCGCACCAGCGCGTCGAGGTCGAGACTGGCCAGCTGCGGCGGCGGCGACTTGGCGTAGTCGCGGAAGTCGTTGACCATTTTTTTCATCGCCTCGACCTGGGTGACGATGGTGGCGATGGAGCGGTCGAGCATCGCCCGCGAGGTCGGCTCGAGCTTGTCGGCGAGCTTCATCTGCAGGCGCTCGGCCGAGAGCTGGATCGGCGTCAGCGGATTCTTGATCTCGTGCGCCAGGCGCTGCGCCACCTCGCCCCAGGCGGCGCTGCGCTGCGCCGAGATCAGCTGGGTGATGTCGTCGAACACTACCACCGTGCCGCCGCCGCCGGCGTCCGGCAGGGTCGAACCGCGCATCAGCAGCACCTGCTTCACCCCGCCGGCCTCGAGTTCGAGTTCCTGCTGCCACTCCTGACCGCGCTCCTTGAAGGCGGCGATGACGGCGGCGGCGAAATCGCCGTGGCGCGGCCACTCGGCCAGCGGCGTGTTCTCCAGATCGGTGAGGTCTTCGCGCAGGATGGCCATGGCGCCGCGGTTGGCGGCGCGCAGCCGCAGTTCGGTATCGAAGGCCAGCACGCCGGCCGAGAGGTTGGCCAGCACGCCTTCGAGGTAGGCGCTGGCGGCCTCGACCTGCTGGCGGTGGCGCTCGGTCTCGCGCCGGGCGTCGTCGAGCTGGCGGGTCATCTTCGAAAACGACTGCGTCAGCACGCCAAGCTCGTCGTCGGAACGCACCACGCTGCGCGGCGTGAAATCGCCGGCGGCCACCGCCTGCGTGCCCTCGGCCAGGATCAGCAGCGGCCGCGCCAGCCGCTCGGCGAAGACGAAGGCAAGTGCGATGGCGGCGAACAGCGCCAGCAGCAGCGTCAGCGTCAGCGTCAGGGTGTAGATGCGCTTGATGCCTTCGCGGCCGAGTTGCAGTTCCTGATAGTCGCGATGGGCGGCGGCGACATTCTCGGCGCTGCGCGCGATGCCCGCGGGCACGGCCTGGGTCAGCTGCAGCACGCGCGGCTCGGCGCCGAGCTCGTAGCCGCTGACGGGCACCAGCACCCGCACCATGAGGCCGCCGCCGCTCGTGCTGTCGACCACGGCGAAGCCGCGGCCCAGCCGCGCCTGACGCTGCTGGGGGCTGGACGGCACATCCGGCAGCAGGCTGCCGACGGTGTCGGAACTGCTGGCCAGAACCTGGCCGCTGCCGCCGAGCAGGATTGCCGTTTCCGCGCCCGACTGCTCGCGCAGGCGGTTGAGCAGCGTCGAGCTTGCCGTCGGTGAATCGCCGACCTCCAGCGCCGCGGCGCGCGCCTTGGCGAGCAACTCGGACTGCAGCGCGTCGAGCACGCTGCGGCCGAGTTCGAGGCCGCCTTCGAGCGCACTGTCGACGCGCACGTTGAACCAGGACTCGATCGAGCGCACGGCGAACTGCATCGATACCGCATAGACCAGCGCGCCCGGCAGCAGCGCCATCAGCGCCAGCAGCAGCACCAGCCGCGTCTTCAGCCGCGAGCCGAAGACGCCACCCTTGAAGTCCTTCCACAACCGCCGCAGCTGGATGCCGACCAACGCCAGCATCGCCACCGCAATCAGCGCATTGGCGCCCAGCAGCCAGGGATAGTAGCCGGACAGCAGCGCCGTGTTGGCGCTGGCCGAGGTCAGCAGGAAGACCAGGATCGCCCCCGCCGCCGCCGCCAGTACCAGCAGGGCTTTCATTTGGTCACGGCCTCCGGCTTTGGCGAAAACTGCCAGCGCAGTATCCGGGCGCTGACCTGCCAGTCGCTGTTGGCGATGGCATCGACCTGCAGCGGCTTGGGCAACTGGTTGCGATCGAGCGACAGCCGCAGCGCTGCCGCATAGGTCTCGCCGGCCTTGAGCACGCCGCGCTCGGCCACCGGCAACGCCGCGACACGCGAGATCACGCGCAGCGCGTCGTCCAGGCTGAAGAAGCTCTGATGCAGGCCACCGATGGAAAGCCGGTACTGCCGCGTCAACGCGTTGTAGGCGAGGCGGTAATGGATGTTGATGCTGGCGACCTGCTCGCCGAGCCAGTACCAGCGGTTGCGCTCCAGCGTAAACTCGAGGTTGAAATAGAGCGGCACGCCGCGCGAAACCGCATCTTCCAGCCGCGGGCCGAGATCGATGGTGAACTCGGCCGCGAGCGTGGTGCCGTCCTCGCCGACTTTCAGTTCGGCTTGTACCGGCTCGATGCTTCCGGCATGGACCGGATCGGCGCCGGCCAGCAGCAACACCGCGCAGACGACGGCGAACAGCCGCCCCGCCAAACTAGGCCAGCTTCTGCAGCAACGCGTAATAGAAGCCGTCATGGTCGGGGCCGGGCAACAGCTGGAGTTCCTCGTCGGTACCGGTGGTGGCATGCGTGGGCGAGTGGGTGGGCAGGCGGCGCGCATCGGCGTGACGTGCCGCGAATGCCTCGATCTGGGCGGCATTCTCGGCGCGGAACACCGAACAGGTGCAATAGAGCATTGTGCCACCGGGGGCCAGCACCCGCCACAAGGCATCGAGAATCGCCGCCTGCGCCTGTGCGAAACGCGCCACATCGGCGGTGCGGCGCAGCCACTTGATGTCGGGGTGGCGCCGCGCCACGCCCGAGGCCGAGCAGGGCACGTCGGCGAGGATGCGCTCGAAGGGGCGGCCGTCCCACCAGTCGTCGAGACGCCGGCAATCGGCAACACGCACCTCGGCCCGCAGGCCGAGGCGGGCCAGGTTGTCGCGTACGCGGCCGGCGCGCTCAGGGTCCAGCTCCAGCGCCGTCAGCTCGACGTCTGCGAGTTCGAGGATGTGTGCCGCCTTGCCACCGGGTGCGGCGCAGGCGTCAAGCACGTGCTGGCCGTCGCGCAGATCGAGCAACCGCGCCGCCTGCTGCGCGCCCCAGTCCTGCACCGAGACGCGGCCGTCGGCAAAGCCGGGCAGGCGCTCGACGGCGACGGGCTTGTCGAGGCGGATGGCAGTGTCGTCGAGGGCGCGGCCATCGATGCCGGCAGCGGCAAGCTCGCCCAAAAAGTCGGCGCTGGCGGCACGGCGACGATTGACGCGCAAGCTCATCGGCGGATGGCTGTTGCCGGCGGCCAGCACATCCTGCCAGGCCTGCGGCTGCTCGGTGCGCAAGCGCTCGATCCACCAATGCTGATGACGCCAGTGCGCCACTTCGTCGCCTGCGGCAGCGGCCAGCAGTTCCTCGCGGCGACGCAAATAGCTGCGCAGCACGCCATTGACCAGCGCCTTGAGGCGACCACCGGCGATGCCCGCCGCTGCCTGCACGGCCTGGTCGACAGTAGTGTGGGCGTCCGCCGGGCGCTGCTCCAGGCGAAACAGTGCCACCAGCAGCAGGGCGTGAACCAGCGCGTCCTTGAGCTGCTTTTCGAGCAGGCGGCCGAGCAGGAAATCGCCGCGACCGTGGTCGCGCAGGGTGCCGAAGACCAGATCCATCACCGCCGGTCGCGCCGCCGCCGCGGTAGCGGCCAGTCGGGCTTCGGGCGTGTGCCCGGCGATGACGCCGGCCACTGCCTCCGCCGCGCCGCGCAATGCCGTCGCCAATGGCGGTGAGGCGCTGGCGCCGCCCTTCGGGGGCGGGCGGCCCCCCGCCCCCCGTCCCCCGCCCCGGGGCGGGGGCGACTGGTCTGCTCGCTCCGCTCGATTATCACGAGGCGGCACGTCGACGGCGCGCAGCGTTTTCGGCTTCACTGCAGCCACTGCCGGTCAATCGCCTGGAGTTCCGGCGTGAAGCGATACACCAGCGGCACGCCGGGCGGCACCTCGACATGCATCATGGCGTCGGCATCGAGGCCGTCGAAGTGCATCAGCAGGCCGCGCAGGGTGTTGCCGTGGCTCGCCACCAGCAGGCGGCGGCCGGCCTTGATGCGCGGCACCAGCACCTCGTGCCAATAGGGCAGGGTACGGCGCTGGCAGTCGGCCAGGCTCTCGGTCGCCGGCAACAGGGCGGGGTCGAGCCCGGCATAGCGCGCGTCGAAGCGTGGGTGGCGGGGATCCTCGATGGCAAGCGCGGGCGGCGCGTCGACATAGCCGCGCCACCAGCGCCGCGACTGCTCCTCGCCCCAGGCGGCAAAGATCTCCTTCTTGTTCATTCCCTGCAGGGCGCCGTAGTGGCGCTCGTTGAGCCGCCAGTTTTCGAACAGCGGCAGCGGTGCCACGCCCATGGCGGCGACCAGCGCCTCGACGGTCTGGCGGGTGCGGCCGAGCACCGAGGCGTGGGCCTCGTCGAAGACATGGCCGGACGCGGCCAGCCGCCGGCCAGCCGCCGCGGCTTCGTCGAACCCGGCCTTGGTCAGCGGAATGTCGGTCCAGCCGGTGAAGCGGTCGGTGAGATTCCACTCACTGTGGCCATGGCGGATGAAGACGACCACGCGTTCCGCCGGATTGCGGGCGTCCGTGGCCATCGAAAACCCTAGGCGGGCGCCACGAAGCGCTCGCCCGGCGCAATCGCGCAGCCGTGCAAAAAGTCGGCGCTGGCGAGACGGCGGCCGCCCGGTTTCTGCAGCTCGCTCAGGCGCAAGGCGCCCTCGCCGCAGGCCACGACGATGCCGTTGGCAGCGACAGCGAGCACCGTTCCGGGGGCGCCGCCGCCCTCGGCGGTTGTGGCGTGCCACAACTTGAGGGTCTCGCCGCGCAGGCTGCTCAGTGCGCCGGGAAACGGGTCGAAGGCGCGGATGCGGCGTTCGATAACCGCCGCCGGCTGGCTCCAGTCGATCACCGCTTCGCGCTTCTCGATCTTGTTGGCGTAGGTCACGCCGGCCTCGGGCTGGGCGACCGGAGCCAGACTGTCGAGCCGATCCAGCGCGGCGGCGATGAGGCGGCCGCCCTGCGCCGCCAGCTTGTCGTGCAGCGTTGCGGCGCTGTCGTCGGCCGCAATGGGCAGGGCTTCCTTGAGCAGCATCGGCCCGGTGTCGAGGCCGGCCTCCATGCGCATGATGGTGACACCGGTTTCAGGATCGCCGGCCTCGATGGCGCGCTGGATCGGCGCCGCGCCGCGCCAGCGCGGCAGCAGCGAGGCATGGATGTTGATGCAGCCGAGTCGCGGAATATCGAGCACCGCCTGCGGCAGGATCAGGCCGTAGGCCGCGACCACCAGCACATCCACCGCCGCCTCGAGCAGCGGCGCATGCGTGGCTGGATCCTTGAGCCGCTCCGGCTGATGCACGGCGATGCCGTGCCTGGCGGCGAGCTGCTTGACCGGGCTGGCCACCAGCTTCTGTCCGCGCCCGGACGGGCGGTCGGGCTGGGTCAGGACGAGGCGAACCTCATGGCTGGCGGCCAGGATCGCCTCCAGCGCGACGGCGGCGAATTCGGGAGTGCCGGCGAAGGCAATGCGCATCAGGCCGTAATGCGCGAACGCTTCTCGAGCCTGGAGCGGATGCGGGTCTGCTTCAGCCGCGACAGGTATTCGACGAAGACCTTGCCCTGCAGGTGGTCCATCTCGTGCTGGATGCAGACGGCGAGCAGGCCATCGGCCTCGCGCTCGAACGGCTGGCCGTCGAGCCCCAGCGCCCGCACCCGGACACGCTCGGAGCGCGTAACCGTCTCGTAGATGCCGGGCACCGAAAGGCAGCCTTCCTCGCCTTCGCATTCGCCGGAACGTTCGAGCAGCTCGGGGTTGATGAAGGTCAGCAACTCCGATTTGTCTTCGGAGACGTCGATGACGATGACCTGCACATGCTGGTTGACCTGGGTCGCGGCCAGCCCGATGCCCGGCGCTTCGTACATGGTCTCGGCCATGTCTGCGGCAAGCGTGCGGATCGCGTCATCCACCACGACGACTTTCGCCGCCTTGGTGTGCAGACGCGGATCTGGATAGCGCAGGATCGGCAGAAGAGCCATGTAATAAGGGCGATAATTCGCCGAACGGGTGATTGATGGCAGCAAGGAATGGATGCACAATCCCCGCAAGCCGCTTTGCATCTTTCATTTGCCGGCCGGGAAAGGTCATCCGATGCCTAGAATTATATCTGCGCTCCTCATCGCATTCTCAAGTGCGGCCATTGCCACGTCCGCCTGGGCCGAGGCCACCAAACCACTGCAGCTCGCGCCCGATGCGCCCGACCGTTACACCGTGGTTCCGGGCGACACCCTATGGGACATCTCCGCCCGCTTCATCAAGGACCCCTATCGCTGGCCCGATCTGTGGCGGCTCAACACCGAGCAGGTGAAGAACCCGCACCGCATCTATCCCGGCCAGGTGCTGGTGCTCGACAGGAGCGGCGCCGAGCCGCAGCTCGCGCTCGAAACCGTGCGGATGGTGCCCAGGCAGTACGACACGCAGCTGAGCCAGGCGATCCCCGCCATCCCGCAGAAGGCCATCGAGCCCTTCCTCGCCAAGCCGCTGGTGATCGAAGCCAACGCCCTCGACAGCGCACCGCGCGTCATCGCGCTCGAGGACAACCGTTTGCTGGCCGCCACCGGCAGCAAGATCTACGTGACCGGCCTCGGCGATGCCAAGGCACAGCAGTCCTATCAGGTCTACCGCCCGGGCAAGAAGCTGGCCGATCCGGTGACCAAGGAAGTGCTCGGTTACGAAGCATTGTTCCTCGGCACGGCCAAGGTCAGCCGCAAGGGTGATCCGGCGATCCTGCTGGTCAGCAATGCCGTCGCCGAGATCGGCAAGGGCGACCACCTGGTGGCGACCACCGAGCCCGATGTCGTCAGCTTCGCGCCGCATGCGCCGCAGCAGGCAATCGACGGTCGCGTCATGTCCATCCTCGGCGCACTGACCCAGGGCGGCCCGCGTTCCATAGTGACCCTGACGCGCGGCAAGAAGGATGGCCTCGAAAACGGCCATGTGCTGGCGCTCTATCAAGCCGGCCGCGAAGTCACCGACCGTTTCAAGGACAAGAAACAGACCTTCAAGCTGCCGGACGAGCGCTACGGCCTGGTCTTCGTCTTCCGCACCTTCGACCGCATCTCGTATGCCCTGGTGATGAACGCATCGCAGGAAGTGGAGATCGGCGACCCCGTTCGTACGCCCTGAGGTCTCCAGGCCCGTTGATCGGGCTTGGCAATACCCTTGACGCCCCCCACCCCGCGCGCCCCGCGCGTTGCCATGCCCGAGACTCACGCGCTTGGCGAAATCGCCGGCTGGATCAGGCTGACATCCATCCCCGGTGTCGGCGGCGAAACCCAGCGCAATCTGCTCAAGGCCTTCGGCCCACCCGAGGCGATATTCGCGGCCAGTGGTTCCGCCCTGCGTGGCGTGATCGGCGCGGCGCAGGCCGAGCGCCTGTCCGGCCACGATGCCGCCGACGATATCGAAGCGGCGCTGAACTGGGCCGCCGAACCCGGCAACCGCATCATTACCCTGGCCGACGCCGACTACCCGCAGGCCCTGCTCACCGCCGCCGATCCGCCCGTGCTGCTCTACGTCAAGGGCCGCGCCGAACTGCTCAATCGCCCGGCAATCGCCATCGTCGGCTCGCGCTCGGCGACGAAGCAGGGCGAAGCCAATGCCGAGGCCTTCGCCGCGGCACTGTCGGCTGCCGGCCTGACGGTAGTCAGTGGCCTGGCGCTGGGCATCGACGCCGCAGCGCATCGCGGCGCGCTGAAAGGACCCGGCTCTACGGTCGCCTTCATCGGCACCGGCGCCGACCGCATCTATCCGGCGAAGAACGCCGCCCTGACCCGCGAAATCGCGGCCAAGGCCTGCGTCGTCAGCGAGTTTCCGCTGGGCATGGTCGCACTGCAGGGCAACTTCCCCCGCCGCAACCGCCTGATCGCCGGCATCAGCCTGGGCTGCCTGGTGGTCGAGGCGGCCGAGCGCAGCGGCTCGCTGATCACGGCGCGGCTTGCCGGCGACGCGGGACGCGAGGTGTTCGCGATTCCCGGCTCGATCCACTCGCCGCTGGCCAAGGGCTGCCACAAGCTGATTCGCCAGGGTGCCAAGCTGGTCGAAACGGCCGCCGACATCCTCGAGGAACTGCGCTGGGAAAATGTCGGCAGTAGCGGGACGGTGGCCCACGCCGAACCAGCGGCGGCACCTGACGCGTCCTCCGACGCGCTGCTCAGCGCCATGGACGACACGCCGACCAGCCTCGATACGCTGGCGCAGCGCAGCGGCTTGACGCCGGGCGATCTTCTTGCGATCCTGCTACCGCTGGAACTCGAGGGCCGGGTCGCTCAGCTGCCCGGTGGTCTGTATCAACGGGTTAGCCGGGGGCAAGGTTCCAACTGACACCATGATAGACATCCTCTTCTACCTCTTCGAAAACTACCTGCCCGACGCCTGCCCCGAGCCGGCCGCCCTGGCCAAGAAACTCATGGCCGCGGGCTTCGAGGACGACGACATCTCCGAGGCCATCGACTGGCTCGCCGGCTTCAACGACGCCACCAACGCGCCGGCCGAACTGTCCTCGCCGACACTCGCCACGTCAATGCGCATCTATAGCGACAGCGAACTGGCGCGGCTGCCGGCCGACTGCCGCGGCTTCATCAGCTTCCTCGAACAGGCCGACGCGATCGACGCCACCGCGCGCGAACTGGTGCTCGAACGCGCCCTGTCGCTATCCGACGAGGAAATCCCGCTGGCCAAGCTCAAGGGCATCGTGCTGATGGTGGTGTGGCGCCAGCAGCTACCGCTCGACGCCCTGATTCTCGAGGAACTGCTCGAGGACGACGACGCCGATGAGGATGCCGCCGAGCCGGGCAGCGACGGCGCCCGGCCGCTGTTTCACTAGGGCCTTCCGGGCGGCGGCTACGCCCGGCGGCAATGGCGGCGAATGGAATCCGCAAAAACCGCCGGCTTGCCTTCGCCGGCAAGCCGCGCTTATGATGCCGCGCTCACTGCCAGCCCCGGCACCGCATTGACCCGCCCATGACCAAACATCTCATCATCGCCGAGAAGCCCTCCGTGGCCCAGGACATCGCCAAGGCGCTGGGCGGCTTCACGCGCCAGGGCGACTACTTCGAGAGCGACGATTTCGTCCTCTCCTCGGCCGTCGGCCACCTGCTGGAACTGACGGTGCCCGAGGAATACGACGTCAAGCGCGGCAAATGGACCTTCACCCACCTGCCGATGATTCCGCCGCGCTTCGCGCTCAACCCGATCGAGCGAACCGCCGACCGCCTCAGGCTGCTGACCAAACTGATGAAACGCAAGGACGTGGCCGGCCTGATCAATGCCTGCGACGCGGGCCGCGAGGGCGAGCTGATCTTCCGCTACGTCGCGCAGCATGCGCTGGGCGACAAGAACGCCAAGCCGGTGCGCCGGCTGTGGCTGCAGTCGATGACCGCTGCCGCCATCCGCGACGGCTTCGCCCACCTGCGCTCGGACGCCGAGATGCTGCCGCTGGCCGACGCCGCGCGCTGCCGCTCGGAAGCCGACTGGCTGATCGGCATCAACGGCACCCGCGCCATGACCGCCTTCAATTCGAAGGAGGGCGGCTTCTACAAGACCACCGTTGGCCGCGTGCAGACGCCGACGCTGGCCATCCTGGTCGAGCGCGAGCGCCGCATCAAGGCCTTCGTACCGCGCGATTACTGGGAGGTCGAGGCCGAATTCCAGGCCGTCGCCGGCACCTACCGCGGCCGCTGGTTCGACGAAAAGTTCAAGAAGGCCGAGGATGAGCACGCCAAGGCCGAGCGCCTTTGGGAAAAGGGCAAGGCCGACGCCATCCGCCAGGCCTGCCTCGGCAAGCACGGGGTCGTCACGGACGAGTCCAAGCCCAAGACCGAGATGTCGCCGCTGCTGTTCGACCTCACCAGCCTGCAGCGCGAAGCCAACGGCCGCTTCGGCTTTTCGGCGCGGGCCACGCTGTCGCTGGCCCAGGCGCTCTACGAAAAGCACAAGGCGCTGACCTATCCGCGGACCGACAGCCGCTACCTGCCCGAGGACTACCTCGCCACCGTCAAGGACACGCTGAAGAGTTTCGAGGAAACGGGTTACGAGGGCCTGGCCCGCGACGTGCTGAAGAACGGCTGGGTGCACCCCAACAAGCGCATTTTCAACAACGCCAAGGTCTCGGACCACTTCGCCATCATCCCCACCGGCGCCCAGCCGAAGAACCTGTCGGAGCCGGAGCAGAAGATCTACGACCTGGTGACGCGGCGCTTCCTCGCCATCTTCTACCCGGCCGCCGAATACCTGGTGACAACCCGCATCACGCGGGTAGAGAAGGAAGCCTTCAAGACCGAGGGCAAGGTGCTGGTCACCGCCGGCTGGCTCGCCGTCTACGGCAAGCAGGGCGCCGGCGACGATGATGCGCCCTCCCTGCCGAAGGTCGAGCCGAAGGAACGCGTCTGGGCCAACGACGTCGAGGTCAAGGCCAACGCGACCAAGCCGCCGGCGCGCTTCAACGAAGCCACGCTGCTGTCGGCCATGGAAGGCGCCGGCAAGGCCATCGAGGATGAGGAACTGCGCGCTGCGATGTCCGAGCGCGGGCTCGGCACCCCGGCCACCCGCGCCGCCACCATCGAAGGCCTGATAGCCGAGGAATACGTGCACCGCAACGGCCGCGAACTGCAGCCGACCGCCAAGGCGGCCACGCTGCTGTTCGCGCTGGAGCAACTCAAGGTCGCCGAGATCCGCTCGCCGGAACTGACCGGCGAATGGGAATTCAAGCTCAGGGAGATGGAGCAGGGACGCCTCAAGCGCGAGGAGTTCATGGCCCACATCACCGAGCAGACGCAGCTGATGGTCGAGCGCATCAAGACCGGCGAATTCGCCGATCCCGATTTCGGCACATTGACCACGCCCTGCCCGAAGTGCGGCGGCACCATCCACGAGGGCTACAAGCATTTCACCTGCGACAAGTGCGACTACAAGCTGTGGAAGGTCGTCGCCAGCCGCCAGTGGGAGCCGGAAGAAATGGACCAGCTGCTGAAGGACCGCCAGATCGGCCCGCTGCAGGGCTTCCGCAGCAAGATGGGCCGGCCCTTCGCCGCCGTCATCAAGCTCGACGAAAACCACGCGCCGTCCTTCGATTTCGGCAACGACGACGGCGACGGCGAGGAAGTCGACTTCAGCGGCCAGGAAGCGCTCGGCGCCTGCCCCAAGTGCGGCGCCCGGGTTTTCGAGCAGCCGATGTCCTATGTCTGCGAAAAATCGGTGGGCGCGGCCAAGAGCTGCGACTTCCGCTCCGGCAAGGTCATACTGCAGCAGGAAATCGCGCGCAGCGAAATGCAGAAGCTGCTGGAGGAGGGCAGGACCAGCCTGCTCAAGGGCTTCATCTCCAACCGCACGCGCAAGAAATTTTCGGCCTACCTGGTGCGCGATGCCGCTTCGGGCAAGGTCGGCTTCGAATTCGAGCAGCGCGCGCCGAAGGTTCCCAAGGCAGCAAGTGAAAAAGTCGGCGCTGGCGACACGGCGGCAAAGGCCGCCAAGCCTGCCAAAGCGGCCAAACCCGCCAAGGCCGCAGCCAAGGCACCCGCCAAGAAGCGGGTCGCCAAGAAGGTGGGATGACCGGGCCGGCCTTGGCGCCCGTCCGCAGCGATGCCCTGAAACTGCCGGGCCGCCACTGGCTGGCGGCAATAACCCTGGCGCTGTGTCTGCTGTTGCCGAATGCCACAATGGCCGGCCTGTCAGCGGATGCGGCCGCAGCGCCCCGCCCCACCGCCATCACCGTCGTTCTCGACGACAACTACCCACCCTACATCTTCCGCGACGCCGCGGGCAGCCTGCAGGGCATGCTCAAGGACCAGTGGGAGCTATGGTCGGCGCGCACCGGCATTAGCGTCGACCTGCAGGGCATGGACTGGGCGTTGGCGCAGAAGTCGATCCAGGCCGGCAAGGCCGACGTCATCGACACCATTTTCGACACCGAGTCGCGCCGCAAGACCTACGCCTTTTCGGCGCCCTATGCCGACATCCCGGTGTCGCTCTATTTCCACCGCAGCATCGGCGGCATCGTCGATGCCGATTCGCTGCGGGGCTTCACCGTCGGCGTCAAGGCCGGCGACGCCTGCGTCGAGAAACTGCGAACGCACAACGTCGACGCCTTCCACGACTACCCGAGCTACGAGGCGCTGGTCAAGGCCGCCGGCGCCGGCCAGGTTCGCGTGATGTGCATCGACCGGCCGCCGGCGGACTACCTGCTGTACAAGCTCGGCCTCGCCGAGCAGTTCCGCTTCTCGGCACCGATCTACACCGGCGCCTTCCATCGCGCCGTGCGCAAGGAAAACACGGCGCTGCTGGCCATCGTCGAGGAAGGCTTCGACACTTTCACGGCGGCCGAGCGCCAGCGCCTCGTCGAAAAATGGCAGGGCGAGCCGCTGCAGCAGGAATGGGTGCAGCTGCTGGGACGTTATGCAGCCTACCTGGTGCTGGCGATAGTGACGGGCGTGGCGCTGCTGGCCGCATGGAACCAGGGCCTGCGCAGCCGCGTCCGGCAGAAGACCGCCGAACTGGAACTGGCGCGCGACCATCTGGCGGCGACCCTCGCCGCGATTCCCGACCTGCTGTTCGAGGTCGGTGCCGACGGGCGTTACTGGGATTGCCGTGCCGCCCGGCCCGACCTGCTGGCGGCACCGCCGGAACAACTGCTCGGCCGTACCGTCAATGAAGTGATGCCGGAAAATGCGGCGGTGGCCGTCATGGCCGCGCTGCGCCAGGCGGAAACCACGGGAACCTCGCAGGGCGTCCAGCTGCGCCTCGACGTTCCCGCCGGCGAACGCTGGTTCGAGCTGTCGGTGGCGCGCAAGGCGGCCGTGGCGGGCCAGGGCAAGCGCTTCATCGTGCTCTCGCGCGACATCACCGAGCGCCGCAATGCCGAGGCGGAAATCGAGCGCCTCGCCTTCTACGACCCGCTGACCCACCTGCCCAACCGCCGCCTGCTGCTCAGCCAGCTGCAGCGGGCACTGGCCATCAGCGCCCGCCATCAACGCCACGGCGCCCTGCTGTTCATCGACCTCGACAATTTCAAGACACTCAACGACACCCAGGGCCACAGCCTGGGCGACCGGCTCCTGATCGAGGTGGCGCAGCGGCTGCGCGGCTGCGTGCGGGCCGGCGACAGCATCGCCCGCCTCGGCGGCGACGAATTCGTGGTCATGCTCGAAGATCTGGGCGAGAGTGCCACCGAGGCAGCGGCGCAGGCCGACGCCATCGCCGAGAAGATACTTGCCGCCATCCATCGCCCCTACCTGCTGGACGACAAGGAGCAGCACTCCTCGGCCAGCATCGGCATCAGCCTGTTCCTCGGCACGGCTGCCAGCATCGACGAACTGCTCAAGCGCGCCGACGCCGCCATGTACCGCGCCAAGGCCGCCGGGCGCAACACCCAGCGCTTCTTCGACCCGGAGCTGCAGGCCAGCCTCGAGGCGCGCTCCCATCTCGAGAGAGACCTGCGCCAGGCGCTGTCCGGGCGGCAGCTCGCCCTGCACTACCAGCCGCAGGTAAGAAGCAACCGCGACATCTTCGGCGCCGAAGCCCTGCTGCGCTGGCACCACCCGTTGCGCGGCGCCGTGGCGCCGGGCGAGTTCATCCCGCTGGCCGAGGAAACCGGCCTGATCCTGCCGATCGGCCGCTGGGTGCTGGAAACAGCCTGCGCCCAGCTCAAGGCCTGGGACAATGAAGCCTGCAACGCAGCACTGCGCGCCCTGCAGCTTTCCGTCAACGTCAGCGCGCGGCAGTTCCGCCAGCCCGGCTTCGTCGACGAGGTGCGCGCCATCCTGGCGGGCAGCGGCGCGAACCCGGCACGACTCAAGCTCGAACTGACGGAAAGCCTGGTGCTCGACGACGTCCAGGACTCGATCGAAAAGATGCAGCAGCTGCGCCAGCTCGGCATCGCCTTCGCCCTCGATGACTTCGGCACCGGCTATTCCTCGCTGTCCTACCTCAAGCGCCTGCCGCTCGAGGAGCTCAAGATCGACCAGTCCTTCGTCCGCGACATCGCCAGCGACCCCGGCGATGCCGCCATCGTCCAGACCATCATCGGCATGGCCGCCACCCTCGGCATGCATACCGTCGCCGAGGGCGTGGAAACCGCCGAGCAGTGGAAGTTTCTCGCCCGCAATGGCTGCCGTGCCTTCCAGGGCTATTTCTTCGGCCGCCCGGTGCCGCTGGAAGAGTTCGAGGCGCTGGCCAAATCGGCTGGCTGAGCCATGCCAGCCGCATCCGCCACCCTGCCGCCGGACGACGCCAGCGCCATCCTCGACTTCTGGTTCCTCCCCGCCGACCATCTGCAGCACGGCGAGTTTCGCCGCGAGTGGTTCCGCCGCGATGACGCGTTCGACGCGACGATCCGCGACAACTTCGCTCCCCTGATCGAGACCGCGCTGGCCGGCGGCCTGGGTGAATGGGAGGCCACGGCCGCGGGCGCCCTGGCGCGCATCCTGCTGCTCGACCAGTTCACCCGCAACAGCTTTCGCGGCACGGCGCGCGCCTTCGCCGGCGACGCCGCCGCGCTGGCGATTGCCGAGCGGCTGGTCGGCAGCGGCCGCGACAAGAACCTGCCGCCGCTCATGCGCTGGTTCGCCTTCATGCCCTTCGAGCACAGCGAAACCCTGATCGACCAGGAGCGCTCGGTCGCCCTGTTCGCCGGCCTGCGCCGCGAAGGCCAGCATCCGGCCTTCGATTCCGCCTACGATTACGCCGTGCAGCATCGCGCCGCGATCGAGCGCTTCGGCCGCTTCCCCGGCCGCAACGCCATGCTCGGCCGCATCTCGACGCCGGAAGAGCTCGCCGCCCTGGACGCCGGCGAATTCCGTTTCTGATGGACCCTACGGCCGTCCTCGACTTCTGGTTTTTGCCCGCCGACCATTTCCAGCACGGCCGTTACCGCCTCGAATGGTTCCTCGCCGCGGACGAATTCGCCACGACGCTCCGCGACCGTTTCGGCGCCGCAATGGACACGGCGCTGGCCAACGGCTTCGGCGACTGGGAGGCGACAGCGGACGGCAGCCTGGCACGCATCCTCCTGCTCGACATGTTTCCCCGCATCGCCTTTCGCGACACGCCGCGCGCCTTCGCCGGCGACGCCCGGGCACTGGCGGCAGCCCGTCAGCTGGTCGCCACCGGCGCGGACAAGGCGCTGCCGCCGCTCAAGCGCTGGTTCGCCTACCTGCCGTTCGAGCACAGCGAATCGGCAACGGTGCAGCAAGAATCCCTGGCCCTGTTCCGTGCACTGCACGCAGAAGGCGGCAAGCCGCTGTGCTCGGCGCTCGACTATGCCGAACGCCACCATCAGGTGATCGAACGCTTCGGCCGCTTCCCGCAGCGCAACGCCGCGCTCGGACGCGCCAGCACTACCGAGGAAGCCGCGGCGCTGCGGCACCCCGGCTTCTTCTTCTGAAGGCGACCGTTATGCCCGCCGCGACCGCCACCCTGCCGCCGCTGATCCGCCGCCTGCTCGATCCCGCGCGCACGCCGCTGCCGGCGCCGGTGGAGCTGATCGAGACCCACGCCTCGTGGGTACTGCTGGCCGGGGAATTCGCCTGGAAGATCAAGAAGCCCCTCGTCCTGCCCTTCCTCGACTACGGCACGGTGGAGCGGCGCCGCGCCTGCTGCGAGGCCGAGCTGCGTCTCAACCGCCGCCTGGCGCCGCAGCTCTATCTCGACGTCGTCGAATTCGACGGTGAGCCGGCAGTGAAGATGCACCGTTTCGACGAGGCCGCACGACTGGATCATGTCTGCAAGCGCGGCGCGCTGACGCCGCTGCACCTGTCGGGGTTGGCGGCGATGCTGGCGAGCTTTCACGCCGGTGCCGCCGTGGCGCCGGCGCCGACTTTTTTCGGCACTCCAGCACATGTGCTGGCCGCGGCCGTGGAGAATTTCACCGAATTGAGCGACATGGCGTGCGGCCGCTTCGCCGCCGAACTCACCCGGCTCAAGGCCTGGACCCGCAGCGAGTTCTCCCGCCTCGAACCCGCCTTCGCCGCGCGCAAGGCCGCGGGCCGCGTCCGCGAATGCCACGGCGACCTGCATCTGGGCAACATGGTGCTGCTCGATGATGTGGTCGTCCCGTTCGATGGCATCGAGTTCAACGACGACTTCCGCTGGATCGACGTCGCCAGCGAGATCGCCTTCGTGCTGGTGGACCTGCTCGACCACGGCCGGCCGGGGCTGGCCTGCTGGCTGCTCAACGAGTGGCTGGTCGCCAGCGGCGATTTCGCCGCGCTGCCGCTGCTGCGCTTCTACATGGCCTACCGCGCGCTGGTGCGGGCCAAGGTCGCGGCGATCCGCGCCTGCCAGCAGGCCGCCGGTGTGGCGGCGGATTGCCCCGAAGTGCGCGACTACCTGGCGCTGGCGCAGCGCATCGCCGTGCCGCCAGCGCGCCCCGCAGGAAGTCGACCGAAGGAAGTGCAGAGCACCCTTGGGGTGCCGACTTTTTGCATCACCCACGGCCTCGCCGGCTGCGGCAAGACCACGGCCTCGAACGCGCGGCTGCTGGCCGACCCGCAGGCTGCGACGGTGCGGCTGCGCTCGGACGTCGAGCGCAAGCGCCTGTTCGGACTCGCCGCCGGCGTCGCCAGCGGCTCGGCGCTCGACGGCGGCATCTACACCCTGGAAGCCAACGCCCGCACCTACGCACGGCTGGCAGAGCTGGCCGAAGCGGCGCTGGCGGACGGCTGGTCGGTAATCGTCGATGCTGCCTTCCTCAAGCGCGGCGAGCGCGACGCCTTCCGGGCGCTGGCCGCACGCCACGGGGTTGTTATGGAAATCCTGGCGCCGCAGTCGCCGCCCGCCGAACTCGTCCGCCGCATCGCGGCCCGCCACGGCACCGGTGACGCTTCGGAAGCGACCGTTGCCGTCCTCGAACGACAGCGCGGCTACCTCGAACCGCTTGGCGCCGACGAGCCCGCGGTCAGTGCGTGACGCTGCCCGCCGCCAGTTCGTGGAGCGCCACGAGCAGGGCATCGCGCGCATCGTGCAGTTCGGGCAACCGGCGACAGGCGGCATCGCGTCCGCCGCCGGCCTGCAGCGCCAGCAATTCCGCGGCAAGCGCGTGCACCTGGCCATGCAGGCGCTCGACCCGGGTGAACACCGGCCGCCCGCCATGGCGCCGCTTGCCGGCGGCAGCCAGCCACTCGCCGAAGTGGCAACGCCGCGAATCAAGCTCGGGAGCATTGCCGCTGCCACGCAGGCAGGCTTCGACCGCATCGATCCAGCGCCGGTGCTCGCTGTCGGCGACCACCAGGGGCAGGTCTTCGTCGGGCCACAGGTTTTCGGCATTGGCGACCCAGGCCGGGTCGGCCTGCCAGCCGCGCACCCATCCGGCCAGTGCCGCGCCCGGCATCGGCCGCGCGATGCCATAGCCCTGGGCCTGGTCGCAACCGAAGCTCAGCAGCAGCACCCCATGCTCGACGGTCTCGACACCCTCGGCGATGACATGGCGGCGAAACACCCGCGTCAGGCCGATGACGCCTTCGACGATGGCACAGTCCTCGGGGTCGTTGAGCATGTCGCGGACGAATGACTGGTCGATCTTGAGCGTGTCCGCCGGCAGGCGCTTGATGTAGGTCAGCGAAGAATAGCCGGTGCCGAAGTCGTCGAGGGCGAAGGACACGCCGAGCGCGCGGCATTCCTCGATGATGCGGGCGATGCGGCCGATGTCCTCGAGCGCCGCCGTTTCCAGCACCTCCAGTTCCAGGCGGCGCGGCGGCACCTCTGGGTGCGCCCGCAGCAAGCCGGTCAGGCGCTCGACGAAGTTCTGCCGCGACAGCTGGCGGGCGGCGATGTTGACGCTGACCGTCAGGTCCAGCCCCTGCGCCTGCCATTCGCGCCACTGGCGCAGCGCCGCCGCGATGACCCATTCGCCGAGTTCGACGATCACGTCCGTGTCCTCGATCAGCGGCAGGAACTCGCCGGGCGGCAGCAGGCCCCGTTGCGGATGCTGCCAGCGAATCAGCGCCTCGGCGCCGATCACCCGACCCTGGCGCATGTTCACCTTCGGCTGGTAGTGCAGCACCAGCTCGCCGGCGGCCAGCGCCGCGGCGATCGCGTCCTGCGCCTCGCGGTGGGCGCGCACCTCGCGGTCGCGGTCCGGATCGAACAGATGATAGCGGTTGCGGCCTTCCTGCTTGGCGCTGTACATCGCCTGGTCGGCGTGGCGCAACAGGGTGTCGGGGTCGGCATCGTCCTGCGGGAACAGCGTCACGCCGATGCTGGCCGAGATCGTCACCGTTTGCCCGGCCACGGTGAGGGGGTGGGCGATCGACTCCAGCACGCGGTGCACGGCGACGGGACACTCCTCGGCAGACTCGATCCCCAGCAACAGCACGAACTCGTCGCCGCCCAGCCGCGCCACGGTGTCGCCGCCGCGCAGGCTTTCGCTCAGGCGGCGGGAAATCTCCACCAGCACGCGATCGCCGGCTTCGTGACCATGCGTGTCGTTGACCGGCTTGAAGCCGTCGAGGTCGACGTAGCAGATCGCTATCGGCCGGCCGCTGCGGCGCGCCGCCGCCAGCGCCTGGTGCATGCGGTCGCCCAGCAGCACGCGGTTGGGGATGCCGGTCAGCGCGTCGTAATGGGCGACGTGCTGCAGCTGGCGCTGCTGCGCCTTGAGATGGCTGATGTCGGTGAACATGGCGAAGGCGCCGCCGTAACTGCCGTCCGGATTCATGATGGGCGTGCCGGCGATCTGGGTCCACAGCTCGCTGCCATCGCGGCGGCGGAAACGCCGCTCGTAGCCGCCTGCGACGCCCTGGCGCCGGGCATTCATCTGGCTGCGGTGGTCACCCAGGTCTTCGCTATAGAGGAAATCCTCGACCGGCCGACCGAGGATTTCTTCCTGCGTGTAGCCGAGCATGTCGGCCATGCGCTGGTTGAGGAAAGTCACCCGGACATCGGTATCGATGATCCAGATGCCCTCGTTGGCCGTCTCGACGATGCGGCGGTAGCGCGCCTCGCTCTCGGCCAGCGCCCGTTCGGCCCGCTGGCGATCGGTCACGTCGGTGGTGAATGCCAGCACGCAGGCGTCGCCGTTGACCTCGGTCATTTCGGCCGAGATGCTGACGTCGCGCAGCGCGCCGTCCTTGCGCCGCCACTGGGTGACGTGGCCGTACACGCTGCCTTCGCGCCGCAGCACGTCGATCCAGGGCTGGCGCTTCGCGTCGTCGGGCCACAGGCCGATTTCCAGCGAGCTGCTGCCGATCAACTCGTCGCGGCTCCAGCCGAAGTCACGCTGCCACTTGGCGTTGACCTCGACGAAGCTGCCGTCGGCGACGCGCGCGATCGAGGCAGCGATGGGGCTGGCGCGAAAGGCGACGGCGAAACGCTCCTGCAGGTCGCGCAAGGTGATATCGACCTGCTTGCGCGCGGTGACGTCCTCGACGAAACCATGGTTAACGAAGCGGCCGTCGGCGAGCCGGGCGGGGGTCGATTCCAGGTGCAGCCAGCGGATGCTGCCATCCGGCTTGACGATGCGCATCTCGTGCGAGGACGGCAAGCGCTGCGCCCATGCGGCGCTGTCGTCGGCAAGGAAGCCGGGCAGGTCATCGGGATGGATGCGGGAGAAGGCATTACGCGCATCGCGCATCACCTCGGCGGCGGAAACCCCCCACAATGCCTCGATGCGGTCGCTGACGTACATCACGTTGGGACGGCCGTCGTCCTCGATGCGGTAGCGATAGACGGCGACCGGCACCGAGTCGGCGATCTCGCGCATTTCCTCACGCGCCGCGACGAGGTCGGCTTCGCGCCGTTGCAGCCGCTCCTGCAGGCGGTTGAAGCTTTCCACCAGCTGTCCCACCTCGTCTCGCCGCACCACGGGCAGCGGCTGCAACGGCGCCGTGCCGACCACGATGGCATCCACCGCGGCCGTGGCCTGGCGCAACGGCGCCAGCGCACGGCGCACCCACAGCGACACCACGGCCGCCACCAGCAGGGACAACAACAGGGCGCCACCAAACACCAGGCGGCGCAGTTCCACGATGGGAGCAAACGCCTCGGCAGTCGGCAATCGCGCCACGACGAACCAGCCCGACACGCTCGACAGCCGCCGTCCCGACACCAGTTGCTCGACGCCCCGCACATTGGTGCTGACGCCCGAACCTTCGTAGCCGGCACGGAAGCGGTCGAGCATGGCATTGACGCCCGGCGGCGGCAATTTCCGCAGCAGATCGGACGGCTCGGCGCCGATGACGACCATTTCGTGCTGCGGCGCCACCACCAGGAACTCTCCGGTCCGGCCATAACGGTGCTGGGGAATGATGCCGAACAGGTCGGGTGACTGCACCGTGCTGACGCCAGCGAAAATCGCCGCGAGACCGCCGGCCGCATCACGCACCGGCACGGCGAAACCGATCAAGGGCCGGGGAATCTTCGGCCCGATGAAGGGTTTGCTCACCGCCGGCCGGCCGCTGCGAATGACGTCGGCGATGGCGGAGAAGTGGTCGAAGGTGTGTTCGACCCGTCCCGGCACCGGCGGGTAGTCGGCGAAAGCGCCCGAGCCATCGGGCTTCACGACGATGATGCCGACATCGAAAAGCTTGTGGAGGCCGGGCCGCCGGCTCAACAACTCCTGCAGGCGAACCCGGTCGCCGAGCAGATCAAGCGGCAGGATGGTGGCCCCCTGGGACAGGATGTCGAGGCGGCGGCGCAGGCGCTGGTCGACGTCCTCAGCGACATAGCCGACGGTGGCGCGCTGCTGCTCGGTCATCACCTCTTCCAAATGTGCTGCCTGCCGCTCCGCCAGCAGCGCCGCGAAGCTCCACAGGCTGCCGAGAAAGACCACCGTGACCCCGACGATCAGGCGCAGCTGCAGGCTGGAAAACAGGGATCGATTCACGGCGGACGACCGGGACGGGGCAGACTCGTCATCCTAATCCCGGCAGCAGCGGCGTGCAATTGACTTGCTTGCCGAATGGCTGGCGCGCCAATTGCTAATCGATGCGCATGCTGCGCGTACTGGTCATCGACGAACTGGAAGCCCGGGCAGGCGAAATCTGCGCCGGCCTGGCGCTGGCCGGCCACCAGGTGGCTGCCCTACTGCCGACGGCGGCCGACCTGACGCGCCGCGTCGAGGAGATCGGCCCCGACGTGATCCTGATCCAGACCGATGCGCCCTCGCGCGATACCCTGGAACACCTGGCGGTCATCAACGCCGCGGCGCCGCGCCCGGTGGTGATGTTTGCCCGGCGCGGCGACGGCCCCGTCATGCGCAAGGCCTTCAAGGCCGGCGTATCGGCCTACGTCGTCGACGGGCTGCGGCGCGAACGCCTCAAGCCGCTGATCGAGGTGGCGATTGCGCGCTTCGAGGAACACCAGGCGCTCAAGTGCGAGCGCGACGACGCGACGCAGAAACTGGCCGAGCGCAAGACCATCGATCGCGCCAAGGGCGTGCTGATGAAGGCACGCGGCATGGACGAAGAACAGGCCTACGCCGCGCTGAGGAAGCTGGCGATGGACCGCGGCCAGACCCTTGGCCGCGCCGCAGCCGATGTAGTGGAGATGGCCAAGGTCCTGCTGTAGCGGAAGACATTCTGGTGCATCGGCAGCGGCACCCGCACCGCCGGAGTGCGGTGCACAAGGCGCGCGGCTCAAGCAGAAAGTCGGTGCTGGCGGCACGCCAGCCCTGTGGCGGCAAGGCATGGCGGCTGCCACATGACACCTGGCACGGCCATTGCAATAAGTGAATCAGCGCGGATCGACGACGATCCGCAACGGACAACGGCGTCCATGCCCCGGCAGCGATTTCGCGCCGGACGGCATGGGCGCCTTTTCTTTTTCGGAACCGCAATGACAAGGAGTCGATCATGGAAGACAAGAATGGATTCAATCGCCGCAACTTTCTGCTCGCCTCGGCGGGCGCAGGGCTGATGGCCATGGTGCCGCCGGGCGTGCGCGCAGGCGCCTGGGCCGCCGGCTCGGACGCACCGGAGAAGAAGGAGGTCAGGATCGGCTTCATCCCGCTGACTGACTGCGCCTCGGTGGTGATGGCCTCGGTGATGAAGTTCGACGAGAAGTACGGCATCAAGATCATCCCGAGCAAGGAGGCCTCATGGGCCAGCGTGCGCGACAAGCTGGTCAACGGCGAGCTCGACGCCGCCCATGTGCTCTACGGCCTGATCTACGGCGTGCACCTCGGCATCGGCGGGCCGAAGAAGGACATGGCCAACCTGATGACCATCAACAACAACGGCCAGGGCATCTCGCTCGCCACCCAGCTCAAGGACAAGGGCGTCACCGACGGCCCCTCGCTGAAAAAGCTGGTGGCCGCCAGTTCGGCCGGCACCTACACCTTCGCCCAGACCTTTCCCACCGGCACCCACGCCATGTGGCTTTATTACTGGCTGGCCGCCAACGACATCAACCCGATGAAGGACGTCAAGTCCATCGTCGTGCCGCCGCCACAGATGATCGCCAACGTCCGCGTCGGCGCGATGCACGGCTTCTGCGTCGGCGAGCCGTGGAACCAGCGCGGCATCGTGGACAAGGTGAGCTTCTCGGTGGCCTCGTCGCAGGACGTGTGGACCGACCATCCGGAGAAGATCGTCGGCACCACCGCCGACTGGGTGGCGAAGAATCCCAACACCGCCCGCGCCGTGGTTGCCGCGGTGCTCGAGGCCTCGCGCTGGATCGACGCCAGCCCGCAGAACCGCAGCAAGACGGCCGAGGTCATCGCCGCCAAGTCCTACGTCAACACCGACGTCGAGGTGATTCGCGGCCGCATGATCGGCCAGTACGAAGACGGCCTGGGCAAGAGCTGGTCGGACAAGAACCACATGAAGTTCTTCAACGACGGCGCGGTGAACTATCCCTACCTGTCCGACGGCATGTGGTTCCTCACCCAGCACAAGCGCTGGGGCCTGCTGGCTACTGACCCCGACTACCTCAAGGTGGCGAAGGAAATCAACCGCATCGACATCTACAAGCAGGCCGCCGCCGCCGCCGGCGTGGCTCTGCCGAAGAGCGACATGCGCAGCCACAAGCTGATCGACGGCACGGTGTGGGACGGCAAGGACCCGAAGAAGTACGCGGCCGGCTTCAAGGTCAGGGCTTGATCATTCACAGGAGAACATCATCATGAACCCGGAAAAAATCGCACTGGTGCGCGGCAGCTGGCAGAAGGTCCTGCCGATCAGGGACGCCGCTGCTGAGCTGTTCTACGGACGGCTGTTCGAGCTCGATCCTTCCCTGCGCGCCATGTTCAAGGGCGACATGGCCGAACAGGGCCGCAAGCTGATGACCATGCTCAACATGGTCGTCATGAGCCTCGACAACCTCGGCCCCCTGCTCGAGCGCATCGAGGGCCTCGGGCGCCGCCATGTCGATTACGGCGTGACCGAGGCGCATTACGACACCGTCGGCGCCGCGCTGCTATGGACGCTGGACAAGGGCCTCGGCGAACAGTTCACGCCGGCGGTCAAGGATGCCTGGACGACCGCCTACGGCACGCTGGCCTCGGTCATGAAGCAGGCGGCCTGCGTTCCGGCGTGAATGCCGGACCACCGCGCAGCCGCAATGAACAGGAGAAGGAAATGAGCACAGTCGTCGCATTGAAGCCGGTGATGGCGGCCGTATCGGCGGCCCCGGCAATGGAGAAAGTTGCCGTGGCGCCAGAGCCGACTTTTTCGGCGCCAGCCGCCGAAGCCGCACCGCGCGGCGAAACCCTGCGTGACGTTTTGCGCGCCGTCATCCCGCCGCTGTTCGGCTTCGGCCTGCTGCTCGGCATCTGGGCGCTGGTATCGATGAAGAACGCCAGCATTCCCAGCCCCGGCCTGACCTGGGACGCGGCGGTGAAGCTGTTCGCCGACCCCTTCTACAGCAACGGCCCCAACGACCAGGGTATCGGCTGGAACGTGCTGGCCTCGCTGCAGCGGGTCGGCATCGGCTTCGGCGTGGCGGCGGCGATCGGCATCCCGCTCGGCTTCATCATCGGCCGCTTCAGCTTCATGAACCGCATGCTCGATCCCATCATCAGCCTGCTGCGGCCGGTCAGCCCGCTGGCCTGGCTGCCGATCGGCCTGCTGGTATTCCAGCGCGCCGACCCGGCGGCGACGTGGACCATCTTCATCTGCTCCATCTGGCCGATGATCCTCAACACCGCCGAGGGCGTGCGCCGCGTGCCGAGCGACTACCTCAACGTCGCCCGCGTGCTGGGCCTGCCCGAGACCAAGGTGATCACGCGCATCCTCTTCCCCGCCGTGCTGCCCTACATGCTCACCGGCATCCGCCTGTCCATCGGCACCGCCTGGCTGGTCATCGTCGCCGCGGAAATGCTCACCGGCGGCGTCGGCATCGGCTTCTGGGTGTGGGACGAGTGGAACAACCTCAAGGTCGAGCATATCGTCATCGCCATCTTCGTCATCGGCATCGTCGGCCTGGCGCTGGAACAGATGCTGCTGTTGCTGGCCCGGCGCTTCAGCTACGAAACGCGATAGGAGAACATCATGTCACTGGTAAAAATTGAAAAGGTCGGGCAGAGCTTCAACACCAAGAGCGGCCGCTTCACGGCGCTCACCGACATCGACCTCGAAATCGGCAAGGGCGAAGTCGTCTCGCTGATCGGCCACTCCGGCTGCGGCAAGAGCACGCTGCTCAACCTCATCGCCGGCCTCACGCTGCCCTCCACTGGCGTGCTTCTGTGCGAGGGCCGCGAGATTCCCGGCCCCGGGCCGGAGCGTGCCGTGGTGTTCCAGAACCATTCGCTGCTGCCGTGGATGAGCTGCTTCGAGAACGTCATGCTCGGCGTCGAGCAGGTGTTCGGGCGCAAGGAAGGCAAGCCAAAGCTCCGGGCGCGCGTCGAGGCAGCGCTGGCGATGGTGCACATGGACCACGCCAGCGCCAAGTATCCGCACGAGATCTCCGGCGGCATGAAGCAGCGCATCGGCATCGCCCGCGCCTTCGCCATGGAGCCGAAGATCCTGCTGATGGACGAGCCTTTCGGCGCGCTCGATGCGCTGACTCGCGCCGCGCTGCAGGACGAGCTCAACGGCGTCATGGCCAAGACCGGCGCGACGGTGGTGATGGTTACCCACGACGTCGACGAGGCGGTGCTGCTGTCCGATCGCATCGTGATGATGACCAACGGCCCGGCCGCGACCATCGGCGAGATCCTCGAAGTGAAGCTGGCGCACCCGCGCGATCGCCTGGCGCTGGCACACGATCCGGCCTTCGCCGAATACCGCGCGGCGGTGTTCGAGTTCCTCTACCGCAAGCAGCTGAAGAAAGCCGCCTGAAGCATCGGCGGAAGATCCGGCGCGGGCGCGGTGGCGGCCCACCGCGTGACGCGGGGCAGGCCGCCGTCAGTGCTCGCCCTTGGTGCGGCGCACGCCGGCCAGGCGATTGCCCTGCTTCTGCGGCCCGCCGCGGGGAAAGAGGTCGTGCAGGTAGTGGTTGTTGCCGCGCTCCTGCCCCCAGAGCACGGTGAAGTGCTTGATCATGGTGCGCACCTGCGGCTGCACCTGGTGAGTGGCTTCGAACTCGCGGATGAAGCGGATGATCTGCCAGTGTTCATCGGTCAGTTCCAGTCCGTCCTGTTTGGCCAGCGCACGCGCATAGTCCTCCGACCATTCGCCCATGTTCTGGATGTAGCCTTCCTGATCGGTGGCGATCTGCCGGTCACCGACGGTGACGTAGCGGGTTTCGGTGGCGTAGGGATTGGTTTTCATGAGCGTATCCATGGATGCGTAGCCAGCAAGACGATGAGAACCAGCGCCAGTCCCAGCGACAGGCTTTTCCAGAACACCAGCGGGTTGCGTTCGATCAGCGGCGGCGCTCTGGTGCTGAGGAAAGCGCGGTTGGGATGGCGCAGGTCGTAGATGAATTCGGATAGCTCGTCATGGCGCCATTCGGGGTTGGGGTGGACGGCCTTCTTGATGGCGCCATCGACCCAGACCGGCACGTCGTTGCGCCCCTCCAGCAGTGAAGCGTACTTGAGCCGTTTCTGCTCGGCGGCGGTCTTGCACTTGGCGACTTCGGCACCGTAAGGCAGGCGCCCCGACAGTAGTTGATAGGCGATGACGCCGAGGGAAAACAGGTCGGAGCGCGTCGAGCCTTCCTCCCACAGGAAGTATTCCGGCGCGGCGTACTGGAGCGTGCCCAGCATGGTGCTGCGTTCGGCCGGCAGCACGGCTTCGGCCACGCCGGCGACGCGGACCGAGCCGAAATCGATCAGCTTCAGCGTGCCGGCACGGTCGATCAGGATGTTTTCCGGGCGCAGGTCCTGGTGCAGCATTTCCAGCCGGTGGAAGGCCTGCAGGCCGCGCGCGATCTGCTCGATCAGTTCGCGCACGGTCTCCAGCTCGGGTGCCGGGTTGTCGCGCATCCACTGCGCCAGCGTCTGGCCTTCGATGTATTCGGTGACGACATAGAGGAAGTTGCGCTTGCGGGTCTGGGTGCCGGGCTTGAGCACGTGGATGCTGTCGATGCGCCGGGCGATCCACTCCTCCATCAGGAAGGCTTCGAGGTGGCCGGGGTCGTTGGCCAGGTCGACCGACGGAATCTTGATGACGACTTTCTCGCCGCTGTCGTTGTCGGTGGCGAGATAAAGGTGGCTGCGGCTGCTGCCGTGAATCTCACGCACGATGGTGTAGCCGTCGAATTCCGCACGCGGTTGGAGCAGCGGCGGCAGCGGCAGCTCGGCCAGTTGCTGGTGGATTTCCTCGATGCGCTGTTCCGGCAGTGCATCGACGCGCACCAGTTGCAGCGTCAGGTTGTCGGGGCTGCCGTTGCGGAAGGCCGCGGCGACGATGGTTGCCGCGGCGGCATCGAGATCGTCGCCTGCTCCGTCCAGCGTCTGGCGGATGAAATCCTGATCGACATGTTCATACACGCCGTCGGTCGCCAGCACGAAGACATCGCCTGACTCCACCGGCAGGCTGCGGTAGTCGATGTCGAGTTGCGGATGGATGCCGAGTGCGCGGCTGAGGTAGCTCTTGCCTTCCGAGACGACGATGCGGTGGTCGTTCGTCAGCTGTTCGAACTTGCCGCCGCGCAGCAGGGTGATGCGCCCATCGCCAACGTGCAGGATGTGCGCCGTGGTCGACTTGATGACCAGCGCGCTGAAGGTGCAGACGTGGCCGTGATCCTTGTTGTAACGCCCCTGACCCTGCTGCGTCTGGGAATGGAGCCACGAGTTGGTCGCCCCCAGCACGCGCAGCGCCGAGGTCTTGACCGACCAGGCATCCGAGGTGCAGTAATAGTCGTCGAGGAAGCCGCGCACCGCGAAGGCGCTGGCGACATGGGCGACATCGCTGCTGCTGATGCCGTCGGCCAGCGCGATCGCCGCGCCTTTCGCGCCCAGTTGCGGTTCCGGCGGCAGCAGCGCGCCGTGGAAATCCTGGTTGGTTTCCTTGCGGCCCTTGTCGGTGTGCTGCCCGATGGTGAGTTTCAGCGTCGATGACATGGCAGGTCGTGAAAAAACCGGTTCGCCCGGGAGGGCGAACCGGTGGTACTGCTCAAGGCAAGATTACTTGAAGTTGCGCTTCGGCGCGGTCTTGACGTGCGTCGAGTAGAGCGTCAGGCCGACGAAGCTCAGGCCACCAACAAGGTTGCCGATGACGGTCGGAATCTCGTTCCAGACCATGTAGTCGTAGATCGAGAAGTTGCCGCCCAGCATCAGGCCCGACGGAAACAGGAACATGTTCACGATCGAGTGCTCGAAGCCCATGTAGAAGAACAGCATGATCGGCATCCACATCGCAATCACCTTGCCGCTGACATGCGTAGACATCATGGCGGCGACGACGCCGGTCGATACCATCCAGTTGCACAGCACGCCGCGGATGAAGAGCGTCAGCATGCCGGCCGCGCCGTGCTGCGCATAACCCACGGTACGGCCCTCGCCGATGGTGCCGATCTTCTGGGCAACGACGTTGGGCGCTTCGGTGAAGCCGTAGGTCCAGATGATGGCCATCATCACGGCCACGGTCAGGGCGCCGGCGAAGTTGCCGATGAAGACCAGGCCCCAGTTGCGCAGAATGCCGTTCACCGTGACGCCGGGCCGCTTGTCGATCAGCGCGAGCGGGGCCAGCGTGAACACGCCGGTGAGCAGGTCGAAGCCGAGCAGGTAGAGCAGGATGAAGCCGACCGGGAAGAGCACCGCGCCGAGCAGCGGCTGGCCGGTCTGGACGGTGACGGTGATGGCGAAGGCCGCGGCCAGCGCCAGGATGGCACCGGCCATGTAGGCGCGGATCAGCGTATCGCGGGTGGACATGAAGACTTTCGATTCACCGGCGTCGACCATCTTGGTGACGAATTCCGCTGGGGCGAGGTAGGACATGTTGTTTCCTTATGGGAGAGCGAATGACGCCTTCCCCTCTGCACCTATCGTGCCAACCATGTATTTCAATGAGTTACCCTGGAAGACGATGGCCGGGCGCACTGCCGCGGTGCGGCATGCACCATCCGATGGCGCCAACTTGGTGCCGTGATCAGCGGACGAGCAGCAGGAAGAGCAGCAGGAGGTTGAGCACCAGCGAGCCGGCGGCGAGCAGCTTCAGCGCCAGCATCGGATCGCGCTTGAGCAACGGCGTGCGCCGCGCCACGCGCAGCGGTCGCTGCGCGCCGCGCTCGAGCGCCAGCAGGAATTCCTCGGTGGTCTCGAAGCGCCCGGCGGGGTCGCGCGCCACGGCCTTGAGGATCACCGATTCGAGCCACTCGGGAATGTCGGGGCGGTAGCGCGTCGGCGGCACCGGATCGCCGAACTTAGGATGCTGGAAGGGCTCGATCTCGCCGTAGGGATATTTGCGCGTCAGCAGCTGGTAGAGCGTGACGCCGACGGCGTAGAGGTCGCTCACCTCGCTGGCCGCTTTGCCGCCAGCTTCGCCGGCGAACAACTCCGGCGCCATGTAGCTCGGCGTTCCCGGGTTGTTGATCTCGTTGAAAAGCTCGGCGGCATCCTGGCCGTCGGCGGCGGCCACGCCGAGGTCGAGCAGGCGCAGGCGGCCGTCGGCGCCGAGGTGCAGGTTGTCGGGCTTGACGTCGCGGTGGATGATGGCGAGTCGGTGCAGCGCGGCCAGCGCCTTGAGGGTGCGCATGCCGAGATCGGCGGCTTCGACCGCCGTGAAACGCCGGCCCTGGGCGAGGTGTCCGGCCAGCGTGGCGCCCTCGTGCCAGCTCATCAGGTAGTAGAGATGGGCGCGCGACGGCCAGGCGACCACCTGCGGAAAGTCGGCGCTGGCGACACGGCGCGCCAGCCATTCCTCGTGCGCCAGCGCCGCCGCGTCGGCGGCATCCGCCGTATCGCGCAGCGTCTTGAGCACGAAATGCTGGCCGCTGTCGACGGCGCGCACCTTGTAGAGCAGCGTGACGCGGGAATCGTGCAGGACATCGACGACCTCGAGGCCGTCGAGCGCCTGGCCGGGCTTGAGGCGCGGCGGCAGCGGCAGCGCATGGACGCGGGCGATGCTGTCGCGCAGCGTGTCGCGCGGCAACGCGATCACCCGCAGCACCAGTGCGGTGCAGTTGTCTTCGCTGCCGGCTTCGGTGGCGGCAAAGGCGATGCGCGACGCCAGGTCATCCGCGCTCGCGCCATCGTTGGCGGGGGCCAGCAGCCTCGCCAGCTTCGCATCGCCGAGCATGCCCCAGACGCCGTCGCTCGCCAGCAGGAAGGCATCACCTTCCGCCAACTCGCCATCGGCGTAGTCGACGCTGAGCTTCTCGTCGAGGCCAACGGCGCGTGACAACACGTTTTTGAGCTCCGGATGTTCCCAGACGTGGTCGACGGTCAGTTGCGCCAGCACGCCGTCGCGTAGCCGATAGATGCGGCTGTCACCGACATGGGCGATGACGTAGCGTCGCCCGCGCAGCACGATGGCCGACAGCGTCGTCGCCATGCCGGCCGTTTCGCGGGCGCGGCGGCTGTGCGAAAACAGCCAGCGGTTGAGGGCGCCGATCACCTTGTCCAGCGCCTGCGGCACGCTCCAGGTGTCGGGTGTAGCGTAGTAGTCGGCGAGCAGGCTGCGTACGCAGTACTCGGCGGCCTCGCGGCCGTTGGCGTGGCCGCCGACGCCGTCGGCCACGGCGGCGATCATGCCCTTGTTGTCGAGCTCGGCGCCATCGGGCGTGACGGCGGCACAGTAGTCCTCGTTGCGCGGTCGCGGCCCGGCCAGCGAGGCGTGGCCGACATCGACGTTCAGGGTGGTAGTCTGGTTCATCAGGACGGCAGGGTAACGCGAATCACCCTGCCGGGCCTTGCATCAGATTTTTGCCGCAGTCAGGTGCGCTGCGCCCCAGGTGGTGCGCCAGCGCGTCTTCACCGAGGTCAGCCCGATCACCGCCAGCACCGCCAGCGCGGCGAAGATGAGGAAGCCCGACATGTAGCTGCCGGTCATCTGCTTCGAGTAGCCGAGGGAGGAAGCCAGGTAGAAGCCGCCGACACCGCCGGCCATGCCGACGAGTCCGGTCATCACGCCGATCTCCTTGCGGAAACGCTGCGGCACCAGCTGGAACACCGAACCGTTGCCCATGCCCAGCGCCAGCATCGCCAGCACGAAGACGACCAGCGCCATCCACGCCTGCGGCAGGCCGATGCTGACGATGGCGAGGAAGATCGCCGCCGCGACATACACCACCGAAAGCGACTTGATGCCGCCGATGCGATCGGCCAGCGCGCCGCCGACGGGCCGCACCAGCGAGCCGGCGAAGACGCAGGCCGCCGTGAAGAAGCCGGCGGTCTTGGCGTCGAGGCCGTATTGGGTATTGAAGTAGATGGTCAGCGACGAAGCCAGGCCGACGAAGCCGCCGAAGGTGACCGAATAGAAGAACATGAACCACCAGGCGTCCTTGTCCTTGAGCACGACCAGATACTCGGCGAGGCTTTTTGGCGCCGGGCACTCCGGGGAATCCCTGGCCATCACCAGATACAGCACGAAGACGATGGCGAGCGGGATCAGCGCCAGGCCGAAGACGTTGGTCCAGCCGTAGGCTGCGGCCAGCCCTGGCCCCAGCAGGGCCGCCAGCGCGGTGCCGGAGTTGCCGGCGCCGGCGATGCCGAGCGCCTTGCCCTGGTGCTCGGGCGGATACCAGCGCGAGGCGAGCGGCAGCGCGACGGCGAAGGACGCGCCGGCGACACCAAGGAAGAAGCCGAGGATCAGCGTTTGCTCATAGCTGTGGATGCCGAATTGCCAGGCGACGAACAATGCGGCCATGACGATGACCTGGCCGATGGCGCCGGTGAGCTTGGGCTTGAGGTGATCGACCATCAGGCCCATCACCAGCCGCAGCATCGCACCGGCCAGTACCGGGGTGGCGACCATCATGCCCTTCTGCGCGTGCGAAAGACCCAGGTCGGCGGCGATCTGCACGCCGAGCGGGCCGAGGATCACCCACACCATGAAGGCGAGGTCGAAATAGAGAAATGCGGCCAGCAGGGTCGGCGTATGGCCCGACGCGAGGAAGGATTTCTTGTCCATGATCAGTACTCCAGCGCAAATGGCAATGCACCTCCCTACGCAATGGCCGTGCCATATGCGTCACGGCACCGGAATGCAGCGATCGCGACGGTCCCGCGCACCCGCAGCGTGCATGCCGGGTCGTCCGGCGCACCACAACGGAGCAGGAAGCCGCGAACGCGCACCGCGTTTGCTTGCAATACAAGGGTGGCACAGCGCTTGCAAAGCAAAGACGACCCGCCTCACCAAGGACAAGCAAATGAAGAAGCTCAAGCTCGTGATGATTGGCAACGGCATGGCCGGCTGCCGCACCCTCGAGGAACTGATCAAGCTCGCACCGGACATGTACGACATCACCGTGTTCGGCGCCGAGCCGCATCCCAACTACAACCGCATCCTGCTCTCGCCGGTGCTGGCGGGCGAGATGACGCTGCCCGACATCGTGCTCAACGACCTCGCGTGGTACGAGCACAACGGCATCACCCTGCACGCCGGCAAGACGGTGACGAAGATCGACCGCGTCAGGCGCCGCGTCATCGCCGCCGACGGCACCGAGGCCGAATACGACCGCCTGCTGCTGGCCACCGGCTCCTCGCCCTTCATCCTGCCGGTGCCGGGCAAGGACCTGCCGGGCGTCATCGCCTACCGCGACATCGCCGACACCGAGGCCATGATCGACGCCGCCCAGCACCACAAGCATGCGGTGGTGATCGGCGCCGGCCTGCTCGGCCTGGAAGCCGCCAACGGGCTGAAGCTGCGCGGCATGGACGTCACCGTGGTGCATCTGGCCGACTGGATCATGGAACGCCAGCTCGACAAGACTGCCGCCGACCTGCTGCAGAAGTCGCTCGAAGCCAAGGGTCTCAAGTTCCTGCTGGGCAAGCAGACCGCCGAGCTTGTCGGCGGCGAATCGGGCCGCGTCGCGGCAATCAAGTTCAAGGACGGCGAATCGATTCCCGCCGAGCTGGTCGTCATGGCCGTCGGCATCCGCCCCAGCACGGCCCTGGCCGAATCGGCCGGCATCCACTGCAACCGCGGCATCGTGGTCAATGACACGCTGCAGACCTTTGATCCCAAGGTCTATGCCGTCGGCGAGTGCGTTGCCCACCGCGGCATCGCCTACGGCCTGGTGGCGCCGCTGTTCGAGCAGGCCAAGGTCTGCGCCAACCACCTCGCCATGCACGGCATCGGCCGCTATCAGGGCTCGGTGACCTCGACCAAGCTCAAGGTTACCGGCATCGACGTGTTCTCGGCCGGCGACTTCATGGGCGGCGCCGACATGGACGAGATCGTGCTGCACGACCCCGCCGGCGGCGTGTACAAGAAGCTGGTCCTCAAGGACGACCAGCTGGTCGGCGCCGTGCTCTACGGCGACACCGCCGACGGCGCCTGGTATTTCCAGCTGCTCAAGGACAAGCAGAACGTCGCCGAGATCCGCGACCACCTGATGTTCGGCTCGCACCATGTCGGCGACGTCGGCCACGCCGGCGTCAGCAAGGCGGCAGCGATGCCAGACACCGCCGAGGTCTGCGGCTGCAACGGCGTGTGCAAGGGCGACATCGTCAAGGCCATCAAGACCCACGGCCTGTTCACCCTCGACGACGTGCGCAAGCACACCAAGGCCTCGTCGTCGTGCGGCTCCTGTACCGGCCTGGTCGAGCAGATCCTCGCCTCCACCGTCGGCGGCGCCTACCAGCCGGCCGACAGCAAGGACAAGCCGATGTGCGGTTGTACCGAGCACGCCCACGGCGCGGTGCGCGCGGCGATCCGCGAGCAGCACCTGCTGACCATTCCCGAAGTCATGCACTTCATGGAGTGGACTACGCCCAACGGCTGCGCCAGCTGCCGCCCGGCGCTCAACTACTACCTGATCTCGAGCTGGCCGGGCGAGGCCAAGGACGATCCGCAATCGCGCTTCATCAACGAGCGGGCGCATGCCAACATCCAGCGCGACGGCACCTACAGCGTGGTGCCGCGCATGTGGGGCGGGCTGACCACACCGGCCGAGCTGCGCGTGATCGCCGACGTCGCCGAGAAATTCCAGGTGCCGACGGTGAAGATGACCGGCGGCGCGCGCATCGACCTGCTGGGCATTCCCAAGGACAAGCTGCCCGAGGTCTGGGCCGACCTCGGCAAGGGTGGCCTGGTCTCGGGCCACGCCTACGGCAAGTCGATCCGCACGGTGAAGACCTGCGTCGGCGCCGAGCACTGCCGCTTCGGCACCCAGCTCTCGATGAGCATGGGCGTCAAGCTGGAGAAGATGCTGTTCGGCATGTGGGCGCCGCATAAAGTGAAGCTGGCCGTGAGCGGCTGCCCGCGCAACTGCGCCGAGGCCGGCATCAAGGACGTCGGCGTGATCGGCGTCGATTCCGGCTACGAGCTCTACGTCGCCGGCAACGGCGGCATCAAGACCGAGGTCGCCATGTTCCTGTGCAAGGTGAAGACGGACGAAGAGGTGATGGAATACTCGGCCGCCTTCCTCCAGCTCTACCGCGAGGAGGCCTGGTACCTCGAGCGCACCTGCCACTACGTCGCCCGCGTCGGCCTCGAGCACGTCAAGCAGATCGTGGTCGAAAATGCCGCGCGCCGCAAGGAACTGCACGAGCGCCTGCTGTTCTCGCTGCAGGACTACGAGGACCCGTGGGGCGAGGCGGTGGCCAAGCCGGCGCAGCGGCGCGAATTTCAGATTCTGGAGGTGGCAGCATGAGCAGCAACTGGAAAAAACTGTGTGCCCTCGACGAAATTCCGCAACAGGGCAGCCGCGTGGTGAAGTCGGCGAGTGGCAAGGGAGGCGACATCGCCGTGTTCCGCACCGCCACCGACGAGATCTTCGCGCTGCACGACAAGTGCCCGCACAAGGGCGGACCGCTGTCGCAGGGCATCGTCGCCGGCAAGGTCGTCACCTGCCCGATGCACAGCTGGAAGATCCAGCTCGAAAGCGGCGAGGCGGTCGCGCCGGATGTCGGCTGCGCAAAGTCCTTCGCGGTGAAGCTGGAGGATGGTGCGGTCTGGTTGAAGCTGGCACCGTGATCGCCTGAAAGTCGGCGCTGGCACGCTCTTTTCGGCCTGGCCTGATTCGCCATCCCGCCAGCGCGCCCCGCAGGAGGTACCCCTGGGGTGCCGACTTTTCACAACGCCTCTGCCGAGCGATCTGCAGTGGCGTTCTTGCTTTCACTCAATCAGTTGTCGAGTCTCACCCGTCAGGCAAAACACGCCGCAGCGCCCTCACTCTTTTCCACAAAACCGCCTTGGGGATATCCATTGCCATTGCCTGCATGCAGCGATCCATCCAATCGTGACGGGTTTGCAAGCGATCAATCGCCCTGTCGAGATCCTGGCAGATGGACTCTCCATAAGCCTGCTCTGCTTTGGCCACGGCTTTTCGTAGCATGGGCAAACCCGGCGTCATCATCGCCAGATCGATCACATCCCGGTTAAAAACACCGTCATCGTTCCAACGATCTGAATTGGCGAGCAACTTGCTCGTCAGCAGATCGAGCGGCGTGAGTGTCGCAATGCCGCATACCTCATCACCCGCACCCGGTTTTTCCAGTTCGATTCGCCCTTCGAGGACGATTTCAAACTTGATGGTTTGATCCGCAACCCGCAGCAGCGTCCGGATACCATATTGATCTGAGCGTATGTCCCTGAGCTGGGTCAGCGGTGCAGCCGCATCCCGCATGATCGATTCAATGCCAGTGGGCCCGGTCAGCTTATGGCGCAAGCCGCGATAGCTCTGAATATCGGAGACAAGAAAGTCGATGTCGACAGACTCCCGGTACTCGCCGTTGCGCAAGGCAATCGCGGTCCCGCCTCCAAACAAACAATGGGCTTCACGCAACATGGGGCCATCCAGGGCATGCAGCACCTGCGCAATAAACTGATGATGCAATCGTTTGAATGGCTCAAGCGCCACGTTGCTCGTCCCCGAAGGCCAAACGCAAAGCATCGATCAAATTCTGTTCCTGCGGCGCCAACGCCGAAGTCTCGACGTGGCGCCAGTTGCGCTCGTAAATACCCAAGGCCTCGGCCGGCTTGAGCTGGTTGCTTCCCTGGACCTGCCATGCAAGTTGCTTGAGTTGAGGATAGTTGTCCAAATTGATACGGGCGGGAATCCACCCCGGCTTGTCTTGAATTTCGCCGCTTGAAGTCGAATCTGAACGACCGTTGACGCTCAATTTCATTCCAAGGGTTGTAATGACATTCAGATAGGCGCCCATGGTGACCGAAGGCTCGCCACGTTCGATCCTATGGAGGGTGACCCGAGACATACCGGCCGATTCGGCAGCCGCGACGGCGCTGACCCGCAAAGATTTGCGGTGAGCGCGAATCGTCCTACCGAGTTCTACAAGAATATCGGCGGCGGCGGTTGATGTTTCCGGTGGCCTGGCTGGCATAGTGCATCCCATAATAGACAAATATTCATATTTGTCAATAATGGGAAACACTTTTAGTGGAAGCTAGGGCGGACCACGCTTTTGAAGCGGTAGTCGAGCCAGCCGACGACGCGGTCGACGTGCTAGATGAAAGTCTTGTCCAGGTGCTGTTCCAGCCCCGCCTTTGAAAACCACCGGTTCATCGCCGCCATCGGGCGCTTGAGTGCCCCGCGCCGAACGCGACCATCTGTTACGGCATCAACCTGCGGCCCACTGTGCGGTGGCAATCCCTTCACCCAGATCGGCTTCGACCAGCCGGCGGCGCACCTCCAGCAGCTGCTCGATCAGCGCCGGCTCGGCGCGGCCGTAGGCTTCGGCGTCCGGCGTGCGCTTGACCACCACGCCGAGCAGCTCGGTGATGGCGTTGCCGATGGAATTCTGGCTGATGGTGACGATGAGCTGGCCCTGATCGTTGCGATAGATCAGCTGCTTGAAGGCCGGCTGCCAGCGGATGGCGTTGGCGTATTTGGCGTCCTTGATGCAGCGGTCGCGCACCATTTTCGCCGCCGTGAGGAAGTCGTTGTTGAACAGCAGCCTTTCCTCGACCAGCTCGGGGAAGTTGATGTCGCGCGGCAGCGGCGCGTTGCGCGTGCTGACCTGGGTGAAGAAGGTGCGATAGAAGTCGATGAAGCCCTTGAGGATGATGTCGTATTCCTTCCAGAACTGCACTTCCCTGAGCGCCGCCGCGCCACCCTGGACGCCCCAGCTGGGCAGGCCTTGCGGGTAGCCGGTGAGCGCCAGGCGGCAGGCGCCGGACTCGCAGGGCTTGAGGATTTTCAGGTCGAGGCCGTCGAAGAAATTGCGATAGACCTCGCGCATGTGGGCCTGGAACAGCGAGTGCTGGCCGCCGTCGGTGAGGTTGGGATTGTTGAGGTCGGCCAGGGGTGCTGCGGCAAGCGCCGGCTTGTCGAAGACGATGAAGTGGTTATGCAGCATGCGGATGCTGGGCACGCCGGGCGAGGTCAGCGGCCAGGTGGCGTCGAGGCTGGCTTCGCCGGCCAGCACCAGGTGGGCGTCGGGATCCGGGTACTTCTCCAGCATGAACTCGATGATGACCTGGTTCATGCGATTCCAGACGTTCTTCACCGGCTCGGGCACCTGGGTGCGCCGCACCGGCCGCCCCAGCGGGTCGAGGATGCGCTGCGAGGTGTTGTAGATGATCGAGGCGTCGAAGACGTTGCTGTGGCCGAGCGCCTTGCGGTAGAGCAGCAGGCCTTCGGGGTTGGCGAGGAGGCCGTTGTTGTGCTCGAGATCGTTGAGGTTCTCGGTGCTGTTGAAGAACTCGTTGGGCTTCATCCCCTCCGGCACGTCGAGGGGAATGGGACGGAAGGGGGTGACGATCTCGCGGGGACCGGACTGCATGGCAATGACCTCGGGCGATGGGCTGGGCGGAAAACATCATACTTTCGCCCAAGGCCCGCCGCGGCGGAATGATTCAGGTCAATCAGGCCGCCTGCCTGGCCAGCCCCTGCAGGCGCTTCAGCTCCGGCAAGCAGGAACCGCAGGAGGTGCCGCACTGGCGCTTTTCCTGCAGCGCGGCGAGGTCGAGGCCGGCGCGGTAGTCGGCGACGATCTCGGCCTCGCTCACATCGAAGCAGTTGCAGACGATGCGGCCGCGCGCGCGGCC
>JAHJEO010000009.1 GCA_018825305.1 Gammaproteobacteria bacterium | reverse complement strand
GCCCCCCGCCCCCCGCCCCCCGGCCCCCGCCTCAAGGCGGGGGAGACTCGTTTGCTCGCTATGCTCGACTGTTTTGGGCGGCTTCGTAGTTGCTGTCGGCGGTGTCGCGCGTTCCACGCGCTCTAGTTTGTCCCTTGCCTTGGGGCGGCCCTGCGGCAAGGCTGTCGGCGCCGTCCCGCCAGCGCCGACTTTTCGTTCTGACGGTTAGAATCGATCGATGGCACAAAGCATTGGTCGATTCGAGATTCGCCGCGAGCTGGGGCGCGGCGCGCAGAGCGTGGTCTATCTGGCGTGGGACCCGCAGCTGCAGCGCGAGGTGGCGATCAAGACCATGCATTTTTCGCCGCGAGACGCGCAGGCCGGTGTCACCACGGCGGCACTGCTGGCCGAGTCGCGCACGGTGAGCAAGCTGCGCCATCCCAACGTGGTGCCGATCTTCGATGCCGGCGAGGAGAAGGGTGATCCCTATCTCGTCTTCGAGTACGTCGAGGGTCGCAGCCTCGATCAGGTGTTGAAGGCCGAGGGGCCGATCGAGCCGCTGCGCGCGGCCGAGTTGATGCGGCAGGTCGCCGATGCGCTGGGCGAGGCGCATGCGCTGGGCATCATTCACCGCGACCTCAAGCCGTCGAACATATTGCTCGACGGACGTGGCACGGCGCGGGTGATGGACTTCGGCATCGCGATGCGGGTCGAGGATGCCGGTGCGCAGAACGAGCAGGGATTCTCCGGCACGCCGTCCTACATGGCACCGGAATACGTGCACCACAAGATCATCAGCGGGCAGTCGGACATCTACGCCGCCGGACTGATTTTCATCGAAATGCTGACCGGCCGCCGGGTGGTGACGGGCGAACGCATCGAGCACATCCTCTATCGCGTTGCCCACGAGGCGGTGGAACTGCCCCCCGGCATCGGCCAGGACGAGCGCCTGCGCGACATCCTGGCCAAGGCCACGGCCAAGAACCCGGGTTTGCGGTTTGCGTCGGCGGTGCAACTGCGCGAGGCACTGGAGGCCTACCTCGGCATCGGCGGCACGGTCGCGCTTTCGCCCCAGGAAGTCGAGGCAAGAAAGCAGAGCACGCTGGATTTCCTGCTGCGACGCATGAAGCACAAGACCGATTTTCCGGCACTGTCGGATTCGGTCGCGGCCATCAACAAGCTGACGCATTCGGACAAGGAGAGCATCAACACGCTCTCCAATACCATCCTCAAGGACTACGCGCTGACCAACAAGATCCTGCGCCTGGTCAATTCGGCCTACTACCGGCAGTCCGGCGGCGGCAGCATCAGCACGGTGTCGCGCGCGGTGATCGTGCTCGGCTTCGATGTCATCCGCAACATCGCCATCACCGTGCTGCTGTTCGAACATCTCGAGAACAAGGGCAATGCACGGGAATTGAAGGAGGCCTTCCTCCGTGCCAACCTGGCCGGGCTCGTCGCCCGCGACGCCAGCAAAAAATTCATGGCGCGCGAGGCCGAGGAAGCCTTCATCTGTTCGCTGTTCCATCGCCTCGGCCAGTTGCTGGCCCAGTATTATTTCGCGGAGGAAGTGGAGGAAATCCGCAAGCTGGTGCTGCAGAAGAAACTGTCGGAGGAAATGGCCGCGACCCGGGTGCTGGGCATTTCCTTCGAAGACCTCGGGATCGGCATCGCCAGGATCTGGGGTTTCCCCGGCAGCATCGTGGGCAGCATGCGCCACCTGCCGGATGGGCCGATACGCAAGCCGGCGACCCATGAGGAGTCGCTGCGCGTGGTGGCCGGCTTCTCGAACGAATTGTGCGACATGATCGCCGCCCATGCGCCCGAACACCGGGGCCGGGAGATGAAGGCATTGACCGACCGCTTCGGGGCCAGCATGCAGCTTTCGGACCGCCAGCTCAAGGAGGTGCTCGACGAGTCGGTGGAGGAGCTCGCCCAGGTCGCCGCCATCCTCAAGGTCAATCTCAAGCAGAGTCCGTTCGCGCGCCAGCTACGTATATGGGCCGGCGGCGTCGAATCGGGAGTCGAGGTCGGCAACGACGACACGGCGATGGCGCAGACGCTGCTCGGGGATTCGCAGCCGGAACTCGCGGCCGACAGCGAGACCGAGGCGCAGGCCCTGCCGGACCAGGCCGAGTCGGTGCTGACTGCCGGCATCCAGGACATAAGCAACTCGCTGATCGAGGATTTCGCCCTCAACGACGTGCTGCGCATCATCCTCGAAACCATGTACCGCGCCATGGGCTTCAAGCGCGTGCTGCTGTGCCTCAAGGATGCCCGCAGCGGGGAAATGGTGGGGCGTTTCGGCTTCGGGCCGGACACCGCGGAACTGGTGAAAAGCTTCCGCTTCCCCATCAGCCAGACGCCGGACGTATTCCAGCTGGCGATTTCGAAGGCGCTGGACATCATCATCACCGACGTCGACGATCCCAAGATCGCCGAGCGCGTGCCCAGGTGGTTCCGCGAACGCATGACGGCCAAGACCTTCGTGCTGTTCCCGCTGTGCATCAAGGGCAAGCCTCTGGCGCTGATCTATTGCGACAAGGACCGCGCCGGTTCCATCGCCATTCCAGAGAATGAATTGAAGCTGCTGAAGACGCTGCGCAACCAGGCGCTGCTGGCAATTAAACAGTCGCTTTGATCAGGCCGGCCGGGGTTCGGCCAGTCGTTCCAGCGGTCTTTCATTTATGGGCAGGTTGGCGGCCATCGCCACCAGGCCAAGGCCGATGGCGATCCACCACACCACGTCGTAGCTGCCGGTGCGGTCGAACAGCACGCCGCCGAGCCAGGCGCCGAGGAAACTGCCGATCTGGTGGCTGAAGAAGACGAAGCCGCCGAGCATCGAAAGGTAGGCCACGCCGAACACCTGGGCGATGATGCCGTTGGTCAGCGGCACCGTGGCCAGCCACAAGAGGCCCATCGCCGCAGCGAACATGTAGGCAGAAGTCGGCGTTGGCGGCACGGCGATGAAGGCGATGATGATGACGCTGCGGGTGATGTAGATGAAAGCCAGCAGGTATTTCTTGGTGAAGCGCGCGCCCAGCATGCCGGCGCTCCAGGTGCCGATGATGTTGAAGAAGCCGATCAACGCCAGGCAGGCCACGCCGACGTTGCCGGGCAGGCCGTGGTCGGTGAGGTAGGCCGGCAGGTGCACGGCAATGAAGATGACCTGGAAGCCGCAGACGAAGTAGCCGAAAGTCAGCAGCCAGAAGCCCCTGTGCCCGGCGGCTTCGCGGATGGCATCGAGCACGCGCTGCTGCGGCCGGTGTGCCGCCGTTCTACCCGGCTCGGCCAGCACGGCCGACAGCGGCGCCATCAGCGCGGCCACGGCCGCCAGCGCCAGCAGCGCGCCCATCCAGCCGATGCCGCTGATCAGGGCCTGCGTGCCCGGCAGCATGGCGAACTGGCCGAAGGAACCGGCTGCTCCCGCTATGCCAAGGACCTGGCTGCGTTTTTCCGCCGGGTAGCTGCGGCCGAGCACGCCATAGACGATGGAGAAGGTGGTGCCCGACAGGCCCAGCCCGATCAGCAGGCCGGCGGACAGGCCGAGTTCGGCGCCGCTCGACGAATGGGCCATCAGCACCAGGCCGAGGACGTAAAGTACCGAACCGGTGAACAGTACCCGGCCGGCGCCGTAGCGGTCGGCGATCAGGCCGGTGAAAGGCTGGGCCGCGCCCCACACCAGGTTCTGCAGGGCCAGGGCGAAGGCGAAGGTCTCGCGGCCCCAGCCCAGGTCCATGCTCATCGGCTGCAGGAAGAGGCCGAAGCCGTGGCGGGCGCCCATGGCGATGGTCATGATGATGCCGCCGCAGATCAGGATCAGGGTGGGAGTGCGCCAGTTTTGGGTCATGCGGCGGATCATACTGCGCGTCTGCCGGCACCAAGCTTACGTCCCTGTGGCCGGCAGGGCATTGAATTCAGGCCGGCCCCGGCGTAGTATTAACGGACGTTATAACAAGGAGTCGTGCGATGCACACCCTGAAACTTGTCCAGATCGGCAATTCCGTCGGCGTCATCCTGCCCAAGGAGGTGCTGGCGCGCTTGAAGCTGGAGAAGGGGGAATCGGTGTTCCTCACCGACACCCCGGACGGCGTGGCGATCACGCCCTACGACGTGAAGTTCGCCGATCAGATGGAAGCGGCCCGCATCATCATGAAGGAGCGCCGTGCGGTCCTGCGCGAACTGGCGAAATGAGCGGCTGGATCTGGATCGAGCGATCCGTGCTGCTCGCGGTCCATGACGAGCAACTGGCCGAGCATGGCGGTGCGGTGGGGCTGCGCGACGAGGGCTTGTTCGATTCCGCCTTGGGGCGACCGCTGAATCTGGCCGCCTACGGCGAGCCAGATGTTGCCGATCTCGCTGCTTCCTATGGTATCGGATTGGCCAAGAACCATCCCTTCGTGGACGGCAACAAGCGCACGGCTTTCGTGGCGGTGGAACTGTTTCTTGTACTCAACGACTATCGGCTCGTGGCCAGCGATGCCGACTGCGTCCTCACCATGCTCGCCGCCGCCGCCGGCGACCTTGACGAGCCGGGCTTCGCCGCCTGGATCCGCAACAACACCAAACCGCGATGAACAAGGCCTTCGTCAAGGAATCCGACGCCGAGGAGGAAGATGACCTTCCCGGTGCACCGGCGCTGCCGCCCGGCAGCAAGAACTACATGACCGCGCGCGGCCATGCGGCGATGCGTGCCGAATTCGAACAACTGGTCAAGGTCGAGCGGCCCGAGCTGGTCAAGGTGGTGGCGTGGGCCGCCGGCAACGGCGACCGCTCGGAAAACGGCGATTACATCTACGGCAAGAAGCGCCTGCGCGAGATCGACCGCCGCATCCGCTACCTGACCAAGCGGCTCGAAAACGCCGAAGTGGTGGATCCGCTGCTGCAGGAAAATGTCGAACAGGTATTTTTCGGCGCCAGCGTGACGGTGTTTCACGAGACCGACGGCGAGGCGACCTATCAGATCGTCGGTGTCGACGAGGCCGATGCCGGTGCCGGGCGCATCAGCTGGATCTCGCCGCTGGCACGGGCGTTGACGAAAGCGCGCGAGGGCGACTCGATTCGCTTCCCGAGCCCGGTGGGGCCGCGCGAGATCGAGATTCTGGAAATCCGTTACGGTTAGTCGAAAGGGATAGTCATGGAAACCTTCGTCTGGGACCAGCGTTTCGTTACCGGCATCGAGATTGTCGATGCGCAGCATCACCGGCTGGTGAACATCATCAACCAGCTCGGCGAAGTCATGCTGACCGGCGACAACCTGTCGGAAGGCCGCATGCAGATCGTCTTCAAGCAGCTTTCCGACTATGCTCGCGAGCACTTTCGCGACGAGGAGCAGCTGATGCGCCATGCCGGCCTCGACCCGCGCCACATCGATGCCCACAAGCACCACCATCACGAGTTCGTCGAGCAGCTGGCGGCCATGTGGCGGGCGCGCGGCGCGATGCAGAATCCGGCCGGGACGCTGCACGGCTTTCTATCGGCCTGGCTCGCCTTCCACATCCTTGGCGAGGACCAGTCGATGACGCGGCAGATCGCCCTGGTCGAAGCCGGCGAGTCGGCCTCGACGGCGTTCGAGGTCGAGTCGCAGCCGGAGGACAACAGTACCGATGCCCTGCTCAAGGCTCTGCGTACCCTCTACCACGTCCTGTCGCAGCAGAATCGCGACCTCGCCGCGGCCAACGACAGGCTCCAGCACGAAATAGCCGCACGGCAGCAGGAGTGAGCCGAAAAAGTCGGCTTCGGCGGGACGGCGACCGGGCGAAAGGGCCAATACCCTTCTCTTGAAATCCCTATTGCCGACCCCATTTCTCCGGTTCGTTTCCCCGGAGGAGTTTTTGCATGACCCAAGCCAACACCGCTACCGCCCAAGCCCGCGAGACCATGGGCTTCCAGGCCGAGGTGAAGCAGCTGCTTCACCTGATGATCCATTCCCTCTACAGCAACCGTGAAATCTTCCTGCGCGAGCTGGTTTCCAATGCCTCGGACGCCTGCGACAAACTGCGCTTCGAGTCGCTGCACAACCCGGCGCTGCTCGAGGATGGCGGCGATTTCGCCATCCGCATCGGCTTCGACATCGGCGCCAAGACGCTGACGATTTCCGACAACGGCGTCGGCATGAGCCGCGAGGAGGTCATCACCAACCTCGGCACCATCGCCAAGTCCGGCACGCGCGAATTCTTTTCGCGCCTGACCGGCGACCAGCAGAAGGACACCAACCTGATCGGCCAGTTCGGCGTCGGTTTCTATTCCAGCTTCATCGTCGCCGAGCGCGTGGTGGTGACCACTCGTCGCGCCGGGGTCAGTGCCGACCAGGCAGTGCGCTGGGAGTCTGACGGCTCGGGCGAGTTCACCGTCGAGATGGTGGAAAAATCCGGGCGCGGCACCGAGATCACCCTGCACCTGCGCGAGGGCCAGGACGACCTGCTCTCGGGCTGGAAGCTGCGCTCCATCATCCGCAAGTATTCCGACCACATCGTCCAGCCCATCGTGATGAAGAAGGATGAGTTCAAGGATGGCGCGGAGACGACGACCGACGAGGACGAGACCGTCAACAAGGCCTCGGCGCTGTGGGCGCGTTCGAAGAACGACATCACCGAGGACGAGTACAAGGAGTTCTACAAGCACGTCGCCCATGACTTCGAGGAGCCGTTGAGCTGGGCCCATGCCCGCGTCGAGGGCAAGCAGGAATACACCCAGCTGCTCTACATCCCGGCGCGCGCGCCCTTCGACATGTGGGACCGCAATGCCCGCCACGGGGTCAAGCTTTATGTGCGCCGCGTCTTCATCATGGACGACGCCGAGCAGCTGATGCCGACCTACCTGCGCTTCGTGCGTGGCGTGGTGGACAGCGCCGACCTGCCGCTCAACGTGTCGCGCGAGATCCTGCAGGAGTCGAAGGACATCGAGGCCATCCGCAACGGCTGTTCGCGCCGCGTGCTGTCGATGCTGGAAGACCTGGCGGAGAACGACAAGGAGAAGTTCGCCAAGTTCTGGGGCGAGTTCGGCAAAGCATTGAAGGAGGGCGTCGGCGAGGACTTCGCCAACAAGGACAAGATCGCCAAGCTGCTGCGCTTCGCCTCGACCCACGCCGACACCACGGATGAAACGGTCTCGCTGGCCGACTACCTCGGCCGCATGAAGCCGGAGCAGGACAAGATCTACTACATCACCGCCGAGACCTTCAACGCCGCCAGGAACAGCCCGCACCTCGAAATCTTCCGCAAGAAGGGCATCGAAGTGCTGCTGCTGACCGACCGCGTGGACGAGTGGGTGGTTTCGCACCTGACCGAGTTTGAAGGCAAGCAGCTAGTTTCCGTGGCCAAGGGCGACCTCGACCTCGGCAAGCTAGAGGACGAGGCCGAGAAGAAGGAACAGGAATCCGCCGCTGGCGAGTTCAAGGAACTGACGGACAAGATCGGCAAGTCGCTGGGCGAGAAGGTCAGCGAAGTGCGCGTGACGCACCGCCTGACCGACAGCCCCGCCTGCCTGGTTGCGGACGAGCAGGGCATGAGCGGCAATCTGGCGCGCATCCTCAAGGCCGCCGGCCAGAAGGCGCCGGATGCCAAGCCGGTGCTGGAGATCAACCCGAAGCATCCGGTGGTGCTGCGTCTCAAGTACGAAGAGAAGAAGTTCGACGACTGGGCCGCAGTGCTGTTCGATCAGGCCATGCTGGCCGAAGGCGGTCAGCTCGACGATCCGGCGAGCTTCGTCAAGCGCGTCAATGACCTGATGCTGGCGATGTCGACCGGCGGCAACTGAGCTGCTCAAGGGTCTTCCGCCCATCATTGACGAGCGAGCCGGGGTGCTGATCCTCGGCTCGTTTCCGTCTACGGCCTCGCTGACGGCGGGGCAGTACTACGCCCACAGGCAGAACCAGTTCTGGCGCATCCTCGGCGCGATTCTCGGGCAGCCGCTGCCCGCGATGGATTACGCGGCGCGGCTGGCGGCGGTACAGGCGGCCGGCATCGCCATCTGGGATGTCTACGCTGCGTGTGAGCGCGAAGGCAGCCTTGACGCCGCGATTCGCAACGCCGAGCCCAACGACTTCGCCAAGCTCAAAAAGTCGGCGCCGGCGCTACGGCGCATCTGCTTCAACGGTGGCACGGCGGGGCGGTTTTCCCGCCTGCTGGCGCCGCTCGGACTGGAAACGCTGATCCTGCCTTCGACCAGCCCGGCCAACGCCACATGGACTTTCGAGCGCAAGCTGGCTGCCTGGCGCGACGCGCTGGCGCAATGAAGAAAGCAGGCCCCCTGTTCCGGGGCCTGCCTTGACCGAAGCGCGGGAAGCGCTCAGGGCTTGACGGGCGGTGCCGCGCGCGGGCAGGGCGGGGCGCCGGCTACGCCGCAGGGGCCCATGCCACCCATTCCACCCATGCCACCCATGCCGCGCTGGCCGGGACCCATGCCGCCTCCCATTCCACCCGGGCCGTTAGCTGGCTGTTGCTGGCGCATGCAGGCCGCGCGCTCCGGACCGTACTTGCCCTTGCAGGCCGTGCGGGCGGTTGCCATCGCATTGCATTGCGCCGGGTTGGGGGCCTTGCTGCAATCCGGTGCCGGCATGCTGTCTTCCATGCACTCGCGATGGGCCGGCCCGCGTTGCGTGCCGCAGGCTTCCAGCGCCTTGTTGTGCGCTTCGCAGGCAGCCTTGTCCGGCGCCTTGGCGCAGTCGGCAACGCGCGGCCCCACACCGGCGCCGCCCATGCCGCCACCGGGACCCATGCCGCCCATGCCGGCACCCGGCCCCATCTGGGCTGCAACGGGCAGTGACAGCAGGGCAGCGGCAATACCGCCAAGTACGGCGCCGGTGATGCGGTTGGTGTTTGGTCGGTTCATTTTCATCTCCTGTTGTTGACGACAATATGAGCATAGACGCCGGCGCCGAAACTGCCATGCCATGCAATAAACTGTAACCCTTTCCATCCGGCATCGGGCTTGTCATGACCCAGCGCGTTGAAAGCACGGAAACTGCGGGCGGCGAACATCGCCTTGCCCTGGCCGAGGTCGTCGATGCCCTGGTTGCCGCGGGGCTGGCACCGCGCGAGGAGGCGGAGAAGTTCAAGGCCGAGCGCCGCTACTACAAGGGCGACGTGCATCCGCTGATCGTCATCGCCGAGCAGCGCTGGAAGTCGGAGGCGCCGCCGCATCGCACCCTCGATCTGGATACGCTGACGCATTGGCTGGCCGAATGGTGCGGGCTGGATTACCTGCACATCGATCCGCTCAAGATCAATTTCGCGGCGGTGACCGAGGTGATGAGCATCGCCTATGCCTCTCGCTTCCGCATTCTGCCGGTTGAGGTCAAGCCGCACGAGGTGGTGATCGCCACCGCCGAGCCGTTCCAGACCGCGTGGGAAAAGGAGCTGGCGCCGATCCTGCGCAAGGACATCCGCCGCGTCATCAGCAATCCCGACGACATCGCCCGCTACCAGGTGGAGTTCTATAACCTGGCGAAATCGGTCAAGGGCGCGCTCGGGCGCGGCGATGCTTCGACCGGCATTTCGAATTTCGAGCAGTTGGTCGAGTTGGGCAAGACCAACAAGCAGTTCGACGCCAACGACCAGCACATCGTGCGCATCGTCGACTGGCTGTGGCAATACGCCTTCGAGCAGCGCGCCTCGGACATCCACATCGAGCCGCGCCGCGAGCTCGGTATCGTGCGCTTCCGCATGGATGGCGTGCTGCACCAGGTCTATCAGTTGCCGATGGCGGTGTTCACCGCCATGACCAGCCGCATCAAGATCCTCGGTCGCATGGACGTGGTGGAAAAGCGCCGGCCGCAGGACGGCCGCATCAAGACGCGCACGCCTGACGGCATGGAGATCGAGCTGCGCCTGTCGACCCTGCCGACGGCCTTCGGCGAAAAACTGGTGATGCGCATCTTCGATCCCGAGGTGCTGGTGCGCGACTTTTCCGAACTGGGTTTCGGCACCGAGGACGCCGCCCGCTGGCGCAACATGACGCAGCGACCGAATGGCATCATCCTCGTTACCGGGCCGACCGGCTCGGGCAAGACCACCACGCTCTACTCGACGCTGAAGGCGCTGGCGACGCCCGAGGTCAATGTGTGCACGCTGGAAGACCCGATCGAGATGATCGAACCGGCCTTCAATCAGGTGCAGGTGCAATCCGAGATCGGCATGGGCTTCGCCGAAGGCATCCGTGCCCTGATGCGGCAGGACCCGGACATCATCATGGTCGGCGAGATCCGCGACCTCGAAACCGCCGACATGGCGATCCAGGCCGCGCTGACGGGCCACCTGGTGCTGTCGACGCTGCACACCAACGACGCGGTGGCGGCCATTACCCGCCTGCTCGACCTTGGCGTCCCGTCGTATCTGCTGCAGGCGACATTGCTCGGCGTGATGGCGCAGCGGCTGGTGCGCACCCTCTGCCCCAAGTGCAAGGTGGCGGCGGGCCTGCGCGCGGAAGACGAGGACCAGTGGCAGGCTCTGGTGGCGCCGTGGAAGTCGAACCGCCCGGCCACGCTCTATCGGCCGGTCGGCTGCCTCGACTGCCGCATGACCGGCTATTCCGGCCGGCTCGGCCTGTACGAGATATTGCCGATGTCGGCCGAGATCAAAAAACTCATCACGGCGGATACCGACATCGCGCGGCTGCGCGAACAGGCGACCCGCGAGGGCATGCAGCCGCTGCGGATTTCCGGCGCGCGCAAGGTGGCGGCCGGGCTGACCACCATCGAGGAAATCCTCAAGGTGGCACCGCCGACTCAGTAGCCGTCGGGTTTAATAGCCGGGACCCGTCTTGCCGTAGAACGGCGGCCAGCGTCCGACCAGGTTTTCCAGCATCACCAGTTCGGCGTCGGTGTGGTTGATCACCGGGGCCGATACCATCATGGTCGGCATCGACTGGTCGTCGTGGAGGTAGAGCGGGTGGTCGTGGTGGGTGGTGATGAGCGTTTCCTGCAGTTGCGGCGCTGCCGTCGGAATCACCCTGGCCTCGCCGTAGCAAAGGCAGAAGTAGGTGGGGGCCGCGGTCGCCGTCCCGCCATCCGCTACGGCGAGGAGAGCGTTTTTTGCTCGACCGCCTTGTAGCGCAGTTGCTTCATCAGCGCCGAGTTTTTCCGGCTGCTCGACGTAGCAGGCGGTGCCGCGGATGCCGATGGTGGCGGTGGCGACGAAGATGCTGCGGTTTCCCTTGCCGAATACCGAGAGGATCTTGCCGCTGATGACCCGCATGAAGTTCGCCATGTCGGCGCCGAATGCGATGGTGCTCGACTCGCGCTGCAGGAAGGCATCCTGCCCGATGACGTAGAGCGCTTCGGCGCCCGCGCCGGTGACGACGGTGTCGCCCGCCCGCACCAGCGTGCCTTCACGCGCGGGCTGGCCGTTCACGGTGACGCTGCCCCTGATCTTGTGCAATCCCGCCGGCACGGGGTTGGTGCCGCTGGCCAGTGCCGCGCGGATCAGGCCGATGCGTTCGGCGGCGGTCAGCAGGCCGGCGGCGGCAAGGGCGCCGAGCAGGTTGCGGCGCGTGAAGGGAGTGGCGACCATGCCACCGTCGGGCCGTCCCAAGGGGGCATGCGCCCGCCCTGTGGGGGGCAGCGAGGCGGGTTTGCGAGCGTGGGGGGCCATTAATTTTTTCTCCTGATGCAGTCCAGATAAGCCTCGGCATCCGGCGGCTGGCTCGAGCTCTGGGCGCGCCAGACGGTTTCGCCGAGGCAGTCGAGGATGTCATGCAGTGCGGCATGGCTCTCGCCGCGGCGCTGCAGCCTGGTTTCGTAGGCGGCGCGCAGCCCTGGCGGCTGGTCGATCGAAAGCTGCTCGGCGATCGCCAGGTGCAGGGACAGGTGCAGGAAGGGGTTGGTCTCGCCGTCCTCGGGCGTCCATTCGCGCGCCAGCGCCTCCGCGCCGGATTCGAGCAGGGCGTGGTACTCGGGGTGCTCGGCGACGATGTCGGCGGCCATCATCTCGAGCGGGGTCGCCGGCAGATGCTCGCGGCGCTTCTTCCAGGCCTCGGCGAGGAAGCTGCGGGCCTGGTCACGACTGGGATTGAACATGGGCGTAGGCCAGCGCGGCGACCGCGCTGTAGGAAAGTATGGCGTTGCCGCCGGTGAGCGGCGCGATCTCGCCGCCGCAATAGCCGCCGAGCACCGGCAGGCCGGGATAGCGCCGCGTCAGGACGGCAAGATCATGGTCGTCGCCGCCGTAAAAATACGGGCCGCGGCCGATGCAGGAGAACAGCAGGGCGAATTCCGGCATGCGGTTTGCCGCTTGCATCGATAGTGCGTCGCGCTGCTCCTGCAGCAAGTCGATGCCGCCCCGCAATTCGGCTTCGGCCGAGCCCGGGTGGCGCAGCGCCCAGAACAGGCGCGTGCCGGAATCGAGTGCCGCACCCAGCGTCAGGCTGCCGTCGCCGGCATTGGCGGCGAGGACGGGAACCAGTCCGTAGCGACCTTCGGCGACGGCTCGATCCAGCCCGATTTCATCGTCGATCACGGCGGCGAAGAGCAGGCCCAGCGGCAGGTTGGCCGGGCTGCGCAACTCTTCCGGCAGGCACGCCAGCAGCGTCGGCAGCGACGCCTCGTCGCCCAGCGATTGCAGCTCGTAGCCGTCGGCCGCGGTGACTTCGAGCACGTCCGAGATGGCCTGCATGCCGCGCGATACGGCAAGTTCGAATTCGCCTCCGGCCAGGCAGGCCTCGCTACGTCCTTCGAGCTGCCACTTGGCGTGATCCCATACGGCGCCGATCGCATGGTGGTCGTCGCCGGTGGCGAGCGCGCCGAAGCGCGGTTGCCCCGCGCCCAGCCAGGCCGAGTCGAGGGCGTCGGGCATGGCCAGCGACAGCAGCGGCAATTCACTGTCGGGCGGCGCCAGCGTCATGTCGCCGGTCAGCACCAGCGCGGCGGCGGCCGGCTGGTCGAGCGTCCAGGCCTGCTCGGTGAATACGCCGGGGGTGGTGCCGCCGAACACCTGCAGGCAGTTGCCGGCGCGGGCGGCAGCCGTGATGGCGGCCTGCGGTGTGCGGGCGAAGTGCGGCGTCAGCAGCAGGATGATGCTTTGCGCCACCCCGGAACCGCAGCGGGCCAGCGCCGTCGTCACCGCATGGGCGGCGAGCTCCGGCCGGGCTTCCGGGCCGGCGGCGAAGCCGGTGGCGGCGTGGGGTGTCGCCGCGGTCGTCGCCGTGGTCGCCGTGGTCGCCGTGGTCATTGGGTCTTTTCCTTGAACTGGCAGAGGTCGCGGATGCGGCAGGCCGGGCAGTCGGGTTTCCGCGCCTTGCAGGTGTAGCGGCCGAGCAGGATCAGCCAGTGGTGGGCGTGGTTGCGAAATTCGGCCGGCACCGCGCGCAGCAGCTTGTCCTCGACGGTTCGCACATCCTTGCCGGGCGCCAGCCCGGTGCGGTTGGCGACGCGGAAGATATGCGTGTCCACGGCGATGGTGGGTTCGCCGAAGACGACGTTGAGCACCACGTTGGCCGTCTTGCGGCCGACGCCGGGCAGGGCTTCGAGGGCGGCGCGATCGTGCGGCACGTCGCCGCCGTGGAGTTCGGAGATGATCCGCGCGGTGGCCAGCACGTTCTTCGCCTTGGTCTTGTAGAGGCCGATGGTCTTGATGTAGTCGGCCAGCCGCGGCTCGCCGAGGGATGCGATGGCCTGTGGCGACGGGGCGTCGCGGAACAGCGCGCGCGTCGCCAGGTTGACGCCCCGGTCGGTCGCCTGCGCCGACAGGATCACCGCCACCAGCAGCTGGAACGGTGTCGCGTATGCCAGCTCGGTTGCCGGCTCGGGGTTGCCTGCGGACAGCCGCGAGAACATCTCGCGGCGCGCTGCCGGCGTCATCGCGGGCCGGCCGGCGCCCCGCCCAGCGGCAGCGGGGATGGAGTCACTCTCATGACAGCCTGAAGAGGCGGACTTCGCTGTTGAGCGCACCGGAACCTTCGGCCAGGTGGTGGCAGACCGCGTCGCAGTTCTTGGTGTTGGCCAGCGTGGTTTCGCCGCCGCGCTCGATGGCCTGGAGCCGCTGCAGGATGTCGCCGACCACGCCGTGCTGGTCGGCGGCGCCGGCGGCGATGCGATCCATCATGGTCGATACGTCGCGCACGCGCTCGAGGATTTCGTTGAGCGAAGCGCCGGCCTTTTGCGCGCGGTCGACGCCGGTCTGCACCTGGGCCTGGCTGGTTTCCATGCTTATCACGGTCTGCCGCACCTGGCCCTGGATGCCGTTGATCATCTTGCTGATTTCCTCGGTGGCGGAGCCTGTCTTCTCGGCCAGCTTGCGCACTTCGTCGGCCACGACGGCGAAACCGCGGCCCTGCTCGCCGGCGCGGGCCGCCTCGATCGCCGCGTTCAGCGCCAGCAGGTTGGTCTGTTCGGCGATGCTGCGGATGGTGGCGATGATGGCGCCGATTTCCTCGGAGCGGCGGCCGAGCTGGTGGATGTCGCTCGAAGCCTGCGAGACCGAATGCTCGATCTGGCCCATTCCGCCGATGGAGTCCTCGACAACGCGCTGGCCGCTGCTGGCGACCCCGAGTGCTTCTTGCGCCGATGCGGCGACCTGGCGCGCGGTGTCGGCGATATCGGAAACCGTTGCGGAAAGGTGGTCTACCGCTTCGACGATCTGGCGCGAGCCTTCGCGCTGCTCGATGAACTGGTCACGCACACCGCTGACCAGCCGCTGGATGCTCTGCACATCGTCCTCGACCTTGCCGCTCATGCGGGCCACCTGGCCGATCAGGTCGCGCAGGTTTGCCGCCATCTTGTTGAAGGCGACGATGATTTCACCGATGGTGTCGTCACTCTCCATCGAGCAGGTATGGCTCAGGTTGCGTTCGGAAATCTCGGTGGCCACGGTGGCGATGCGGCGCAAGGGTGTTACCAGGATGCGGCTGACCAGCCAGTAATTGGCGACGCCCACCATGGCGCCGGCGACCATCGCCGAGGCGAAGAACCAGCCGTACATCCCCGGCTTCCAGTCAACGAAGAAATCGGCGAAGAAGGGAAAGACGAAGCCGATGCCAAGGCCGAAGGCCAGGAAGGCAATCAGCAGGGTTTTGAGGATGCTGCGTTTCATGGTGTGACTCCTTGGTAGCTCGGTGATGCTACGCCATCCTGCCGAAATCGGTTGGCATCTAGCCCGATGCCATCGCCGCAGGGGGCTGGCTGCGCTGGCGCTGGATGCGCTGGTTGGCGCGGTGATCGAGCCAGTTGCGTCCGGCAACCAGCAGGCCGAGGACGAAGAAGGCCCCCGGCGGCAGGATGGCGATGAGGAAGCCCGGATAATCGACCGGCAATACCTGGATGGCCGAAGCCGTGGGGAAGATCATGTCGATGCCGGAGAGCAGCGTGCCCTGGCCGATCAGCTCGCGCAGTGCGCCGAGCAGCCCGATCACCCAGACGAAACCGACGCCCATCATCACGCCGTCCCAGGTTGCGGCCGGCGTCGAATTCTTCGCCGCGAAGGCCTCGACGCGGGCCAGCACGATGCAGTTGGTGACGATCAGCGGGATGAAAATTCCCAGCACCAGATAGAGGTCGTGGAGGAAGGCGTTGAAGGCGAGGTCGACCACGGTGACCAGCGCCGCGATGATCAGCACGAACACCGGGATGCGGATTTCGTAGGGGATGAAGCCGCGTAGCGTCGAAACCGCGAGGTTGGCGAGGCCCATGACGATGATGGTGGCCAGGCCAAGGCTGACGGCGTTGACCAGGGTCGTGCTGACGGCGAGCAATGGGCAGAGGCCGAGCAGCTGGGCCAGGATGGCGTTCTGCTTCCACAGGCCGTTCCTGGCGATTTCCCGATAGTGTCCGTTCATTTGGCCTTCTCCTCGAAAGTCTTGCCGGCCGGCAGCTCGAACAGCTGCGCGCTGCGCTCCTGCGCCCACAGCAGGGCCCGGCCGGAGGCGTTGGTGACGGCGCGGGCCGAGATGGTGGCGCCGGCGCGCTGGTCGAACTGGCCGCCGTCCTTCTTCACCTTCCACTTGCCGCCCAGCGCGGTGTCGAAGCCGACGCCGTCGAACTGCCGGATCCAGGGGCTGGCCTTGTTCTTGTCCTTCTTCGGATCGACGTAGTCGCCCAGGCCCGGGGTTTCCTTGTGCTGGGTGACGCGCATCGCCAGCAGGCGGCCATCGGCGGCGACGGCGACGATCAGCCCGATGCGTCCACTGTAGCCGTCGAGGGCCGCGGCCTCGAACACCAGCGCCACCGGCTTGCCGTCCTTGCGCGCGCGGTAGGCCCGGCTGTCGTCGTCGAGGCCGATTGCCTTCGTCGGCGGCAGCGTGATCGCGTCGTCGAGCAGCGGGTTGTCGTAGCTTAGCGGCGGCAGCACCTCGCCGATCAGGCGCAGCTTCTCGGCCTGGGCGCTGGCCTCAAGCATGGGCTGGGTGAGCTTGTAGGTGCCGGCCATCAGCGCGGTGAAGGCCAGCGTGAACAGCAGCAGGATCACCGCGGTACGCGCCGAAATGCGCACGATGGATGGCTCGGGCGTTCCGGATGTGGTGGCGGCCGCCAGCGGGTTCGGGGTGGCTGGATCCGGGGCGGTCATTGGTCCGAGCCCTTCTTGTGGCCGAAGACCGGCGGCTGGGTCTTCATGTCGATCAGCGGCACGCAGAGGTTCATCAGCAGCGTGGCGAAGGCGATGCCGTCGGGATAGGCGCCGAAGGTGCGGATGATCCAGGTCAGCAGCGCGATGCCGGCGGCGAAGATCAGCTTGCCGCGCGGCGTGGTCGCGCCCGACACCGGGTCGGTGGCGATGAAGAAGGCGCAGAGCATGGCGCCGCCGGTGAAGGCCTGGAACACCGGGCCGGCATAGGTGGCCGGGTTGAGGCTGCTGGCGATGCCGGCTATCACGACCAGCGTGCCGAGGAAGGCGGCCGGAATGTGCCAGGTGATGACGCGCTGCTGTATCAGCCAGATGCCGCCGAAGAGGTAGCCGAGCGCCACCCACTCCCAGCCCCTGCCGCCGATGTTGCCGAAGGTGGCGTGGCTGCCGAGGATGCCGGCGACGGTGGCGCGGGCATCGGCGGTGTGCAGCGTGGTGCGCAGCGCGTCCAGCGGCGTGGCCATGACGATGGCGTCGAGGTGGCGCTCGGCGCCGCCGAAGATCGCCGTCCACTGCGCCGCAAAATCGGTGAAGCCGACGGCTGGCCACTGGGAAATGATCTGGGGGTAGGCGACGATCATCAGGCAGTAGGCCGCCATCGCCGGGTTGAAGGGGTTCTGGCCGAGGCCGCCGTAGAGGTGCTTGATGACGACGATGGCGAACAGCGTCGCCGCCACGCCCAGCCACCACGGTGCTATCGGCGGGAAGGTCAGCGCGATCAGCCAGGCCGTGACCAGCGCGCTGCCGTCGCTGAGGAAGAGCCAGGCCGGCTTGCGGCGCAGCGCCAGCATCGCCCACTCGCCGGCCAGCGCCGCGATGGAGCACAGCGCCAGCTGCACCAGGATGGCCGCGCCGAAGAACCAGACGTAGGCGGCGATTCCCGGCAGCAGGGCGACCAGCACCCGGAACATCACGCTGCGGACGCTGGCGGGCTGGAGGACGTAGGGGGAGTTTTCGAGCATCCTAGTCTTTCGAAGGGCCGCCCCGGGAAAGGCTACGCCCCCCCGTGGGGGGCAGCAAGCCGTAGTTGCGTGCGTGGGGGGCCATCAATTGTTGTCCTGGGGCTGCGCCGCCTTGGCCGTCTCGCGCAGCTTGGCGCGGCGGGCCTCGATGTCCTGGATCTCGGCCTGCACCTCGGGATTCAGCGCCTCGGTGTTTTCAGGATGGGAGGCCGCCTTCTGTGCCTGGGCGCGGGCCATGGCGGCGGCGATCAGCGCTTTTTTCGGGTCGTCTGCGGGCTCGCTCGCCGTGCCGCCAGCGCCGAGTTTTTGGGCTTCGCCCGACGCGTCGTCTGCCGCAGCCGTCGTGGCTGCCGCCTGCGCGGCCAGCTTCGCCTTGGTCTCGGCGGCCTTGGCGGCGAGCTTGGCGGCCTTTTCCTGCTTCTCGCGCTCGTCGCGGGCGAGGCGGAATTCGTAGCGCTCACGGGCCAGGTCGGCGGCGCTTTTCTCGCGCTCGCGCGCCCGGATCGACGACTTGGCGAAGCGGAAGTAATCGACCAGGCGGATGCGCGACGGGCAGACATAGGAGCAGCAGCCGCATTCGATGCAGTCGAAGATGTGGTACTCCTGCGCCTTGCCGAAATTCTTTGCGCGCGAATGCCAGTAGAGCTCGAAGGGCTGCAGTTCGGCCGGGCAGGCACGGGCGCAGGCGCCGCAGCGGATGCAGGGCATCTCGGGCGGCGCCTGCGGGAACAGGGCCGGGCTGGCGGCGATGACGCAGTTGCTGGACTTGACCACGGGCACGTCGAGGCGGGGCAGGGTGAAACCCATCATCGGTCCGCCCATCAGGTAGCCGTTGGTGTCGGCGCGCGGTTCGGCCAGCGGCAGCAGGGTCTCGATCGGCGTGCCGATCAGCACCTCGTAGTTGCCGGGACGGGCGACGTTGCCGGTCAGCGTCAGCAGCCGCGAAATCAGCGGCTCGCCATGCTCCACGGCGCGATGGATGGCGTAGGCGGTGCCGACGTTGAAGCACTGCACGCCGAACTGGGTGCCGAGCTTGCCATAGGGAATCTCGATGCCGGTGAGCACGCGGATCAGCTGCTTCTCGCCGCCGGCCGGGTAGCGCGTCGGCACCGCCACGACATCCAGTTGAGCTTCGCCCAGCGCCGCAGCGGCCGCGCGCATGGCGGCGACCGCCTGCGGCTTGTTGTCCTCGATGCCGACGATGATCTTCTCGGCGCCGACCAGGTGGCGCATGATCGCCGCGCCGCGCAGGATGCCCTCGGCGCGCTCGCGCATCAGGCGGTCGTCGCAGGTGATCCACGGCTCGCATTCGGCGCCGTTGATGACCAGCGTCGGGATGCGCCCGCCGAACTCGCCGGCGGCGCCGGGCTTGAGCTTGATGTGGCTGGGGAAGGTGGCGCCGCCGAGGCCGACGATGCCGGCGTCGCGGATGAAGCCGCGCAGCACTTCGGGGTCGCCGCCGCGCCAGTCCAGCGGTGTGCGCTCGCCCCAGCGATCCTCACCGTCGGTTTCGATGACGACACAGGGCGCGGCGAGGCCGGACGGGTGGGGCACGGCCTCCGGCCCCACCGCCACGACGGTGCCGGAGGTTGGCGCATGGGTCGCCGAGGAAAACACGCCCTCGGCGGCGCCGATCATCTGGCCCTTTTGCACCTTCTGGCCGACTTCGACCAGGCACTGCGCGGTGTGGCCGGCGCTCTGGCGCAGCGGCACGATCAGGCGCGCCGGCATGGGTGCCGGCCGGATCGGGCAATCGGCGGACTCCACCTTGTGCGAAGCGGGCTTGACGCCGCCCTTGAAGCTGAAGAGTTGGGCCAGGCTTTTCATTTCGCCGCGATCCCGAAAACGGGATATTTCCAGGTCCAGGTTTCGACGGTTTCCTGTACCGGCACCATGGCGATGCAGTCGACGGGGCAGGGTGCCACGCACAACTCGCAGCCGGTGCAGTCCGTCGCGATGATGGTGTGCATCTGCTTGGCGGCGCCGACGATGGCATCGACCGGGCAGGCCTGGATGCAGAGCGTGCAGCCGATGCAGTTCTGCTCGTCGATGAAGGCGATGCTCTTGGGTTTTTCGATGCCGTGTTCGGCCGACAGCGGCTTGAACTCGCGCCCGAGCAGGTCGGCCAGCTTGCGGATGCCTTCCTCGCCGCCCGGCGGGCAGCAATTGATCTCGGCCTCGCCCTTGGCGACCGCCTGGGCGTAGGGCTTGCAGCCGGGGTAGCCGCACTGGCCGCACTGGGTCTGCGGCAGGATGGCGTCGATCTTCTCGACCAGCGGGTCGCCCTCGACCTTGAAGCGGACGGCAGCGTAACCCAGCGCCGCGCCGAGGACGACGGCGCCCAGCGCCATGACGAGGACGGCCTCCAGCATTACCGGAATTTGTCCAGGCCGGCGAAGCCCATGAAGGCCAGGCTCATGATGCCGGCGGTGATCATGGCGATGGCGGTGCCGCGGAAAAACACCGGCACGTCGGCGCCTTCCAGCCGCTCGCGGATGCCGGCGAACAGCACCAGCGCCAGGGTGAAGCCCATGGCGCTACCCATGCCGAACAGCAGCGACTCGACCAGGTTGTGCTTGAGCCCGATGTTGATCAGCGGCACGCCGAGCACGGCGCAGTTGGTGGTGATGAGCGGCAGGTAGATGCCCAGCACCTGATGCAATACCGGGCTGGTTTTCTGGATTACCAGTTCGGTCAGCTGCACGATGGCGGCGATGGTGACGATGAAGGACAGCGTGCGCAGGTATTGCAGGTCGTTGGGGATCAGCAGCCACGAATCGATGACGTAGCTGGTGCCGCTGGCCATGGTCAACACGAAGGTGGTGGCCGCGCCCATGCCGATGGCGGTTTCCAGCTTCTTCGACACGCCCATGAACGGGCACAGGCCGAGGATGCGGACGAAGACGACGTTGTTGACGAGAACCGCGCCGAGAATGATGAACAGGTAGCTGGTCATGGTGCGTGGCCAAGGTGCCGACGCGCTGGCGTAAAGGACGAATTATCGCCGGTTTGGCGGGGCCGCGACAACCCTGAAGGGCGCGCCGGTATTCATGCCGCGATCCTGTCGGAACGCTTACAGGCGGCGGAACGCTTCAGTCGAACGCCGCCGCGACGAACGGCCGGCCGCTGTCCTCGGCCAGGGCGCGATGGCAGACGCCGCCGCGATGTGTCTGCAGGCCGGCGGCGAGGTGGGGGTTGGCGGTGCAGGCCGCCGCGAGGCCGCGACCGACCAGCGCCAGCACATGCGGCAGCGTCGCCTGCGTCAGCGCCAGCGTGGCGGTGCGCGCCACCGCCGCCGGCATGTTGGTCACGCAGTAATGGACGATGCCTTCCTCGACGTAGAGCGGCTCGGTGTGCGAGGTGGGGCGTGAGGTCTCGCTGACACCGCCCTGGTCGATGGCGACGTCCACCAGCACCGAGCCCGGCCGCATCCGCCGCAGCAGCGCGCGGTCGATCAGGTGTGGCGCGCTCTTGCCGGGCACCAGCACCGCGCCAATCACCAGGTCGGCACCCGCAATGCTGCGCGCCAGCGCCTCGGGCTCGGCCACTGCAGTGGCGATGCGGCCACGGTGGTATTCCGCCAGGTCGGCCAGCCTGGCCCGGCTTCGATCGAACAGCGTGACCGCCGCGCCCATGCCGACGGCGATCTGGGTCGCGTTGGCGCCGACGCTGCCGGCGCCGATCACCACCACCTTCGCCGGCGCCACCAGGTTCGGCGCAGGCACGCCGCCGAGCAGCACGCCCGAGCCGCCGTTGGCCATCTGCAGCGCCCAGGCCCCGACCTGCGGTGCCAGCCGGCCAGCGATGCACGACATCGGCGCCAGCAGCGGCAGGCCGCCATCGGCGTCGCTCACCGTCTCGTAGGCGATGCAGCTGACGCCGGCGTCGAGCATGGCCTGCAGCAATCGGGGTTCCGGCGCGAAATGGTGGTAGCCGAAGAGGATCTGCCCAGGATGCGTCAGCGCGAATTCCGCCGGCTGCAGTTCCTTGACCTTGACGATCATGTCGGCCGTGCCATACACCTCGGCCGGCGTGGCGGCGATGCGCGCCCCGGCTTTGATGTAGTCCGCATCGGCAAAACCGACCCGCGCGCCGGCATTGGCCTCGACGATCGCCGTGCCGCCAGCGCCGACTATTTGCGCCACGCCGGCCGGCGTCAGGCCGACGCGGTATTCGTGGTTCTTGGTTTCCCTGGGGCAGCCGACGATCATGGCTCAGTCGCCTTGCGTTTCGGCTCAGGCCGCGGCCAACTGGATATTGACCTTCTTGCCCAGGGCCGAGGCGGCGCTGGCCAGCGTGGTCAGCGTCAGGCTGGGATCCGCCTCGTCGAGCAGTCGATTCAGGGCAGCACGACTGGTGTGCATGCGCTTCGCCAGTTCGGTTTTCGTGATCCGCTGGTTCTTCATTTCCTCGGCGATCTGCCAGGCGATGACGCGCTTCAAGGCCACGGCGGTGGCGTCTTCGAGCATCGCCTCGTCCTTGAGGAAGTCGTCGAAGCTGCTGCCGATGTTCTTCTTGGCCATGCTCATCTCCGTTTCAGTAATTTCAGGCGATCCTTCGCCAGGTCGAGATCGGGCTTCGGCGTGGCTTGTTGCTTCTTGATGAAGCCGTGCAGCAGCACCATCGTGTGCCCATCCATGGCGAACAGGACGCGGGCGATGCGGTTATCGAGCCTGATCCGTACTTCCCAGATATCGCCGCCCAGGTGATCGACCAGGGGCATGCCCAGAGGCCAGCCGAACTGCACCGTCTTGATGTTCTCGCCGATCGTCTTGCGGTCGATGGCAGGCAAGTCCTTCAGCCATTCCCTGACCGGCTCGGCACCCGCATCGGTGCGGAAGAAGCGGACATCGAGCACGGGATTCATGACAGAGCAGCGTACCAAAATCGGTACATCATTGCAAGGGATCTGTTCAACTGTCGGGTGTCAGCAGCCAAGGCAATCCGGCGTGACGAGCCGCGCCCCGCCATTTTCTTCGTCGCACCAGGCAACGAGGGTCGCGGCCGGATCGCTCATCGCGTCGCGGCGACGCATTCCTTGACCAGTTCCGGGCCGCGATAGATCAGGCCGGAATAGATCTGCACCAGCGCTGCGCCGGCGTCGAGCTTGGCCTTGGCGCGGGCGCCGTCGGTGATGCCGCCGGCGGCGATGATCGGAAGTTCGCCGGCGAGCGCTGCGGCGAGCTTGCGCACCACCGCCGTCGATTTCTCGAACAGCGGCGCGCCGGAGAGGCCGCCGGTTTCGTTGCCGTGTTGCAGACCCTCGACGCCCTCGCGCGACAGCGTGGTGTTGGTGGCGATCACGCCCTCGATGCGGTGGCGGCGCAGGGCGTCGGCGATGCCGGTGATTTGCGCGTCGTCGAGGTCGGGCGCGATCTTCAGCGCCAGCGGCACGTGGCGGCCGTGGCGCTGCGCCAGTTCGGCCTGCCGCGCCTTGAGGGCGCCGAGCAGGGCATCGAGTTCGGCGTCTCCCTGCAGCTGCCGCAGGTTCTTGGTGTTGGGGCTGGAGATGTTGACCGTGACGTAGCTGGCGTGGGCGTACACCTGGTCGAGGCAGGTGAGGTAGTCGTCGGCGGCCTTTTCGATCGGGGTGTCGAAGTTCTTGCCGATGTTGATGCCGAGGATGCCGCGAAATTTCGCCGCCTTGACATTCTCGACCAGCGCCGCGACGCCGTGGTTGTTGAATCCCATGCGGTTGATGACGCCCATGGCTTCGGGCAGGCGGAACAGGCGCGGCCTGGGGTTGCCCGGCTGCGGCCGCGGCGTGACGGTGCCGATCTCGAGGAAGCCCCAGCCCCAGCCGGCGAGCATGTCGATGGCGTCGCCGTTCTTGTCGAGGCCGGCGGCCATGCCGACGGGATTCTCGAAGTCGAGGCCCATGACCGTCACCTTGCGGCCGGGCAGGGGGCGCCCGGCCGGGGCCAGGGGCGAACGGCCCAGCACCTTCATGCCGGCGATGGCCGTTTCGTGGGCGGTTTCGGGGTCGAGGGCGAAGACGAAGGGCTTGAGGAGGCAGTAGGGGAGCATGGGAAGGGGGTGGTGGATCAGGAAAAGTCGGAGTCGTCGAGTTGGCGCCATTTGCCCTGGCGCAGGCCTTCGAGCGGGTGGAAGTTGGCCTTGTAGGCCATCTTGCCGCTGTGGCGGATCCAGTAGCCGAGATAGAGGTGGGGCAGGCCGAGGTGGCGACACTGGGCGATCTGCCAGAGCACGGCGAAGGTGCCGTAGCTGGCGTTCGGCGTGTCGGGATCGTAGAAGGTGTAGACCGACGACAGGCCGTCGGCGAGCACGTCGACGATGCTGACCATGCGCAGCACGCCGTCCTCGCGGAACTCGACCAGGCGGCTGTCGATGTGCGATTGCAGCAGGAAATGGCCATACTGGTCGCGGCTGTCCTGGTCCATGCCGCCGCCCGAGTGGCGCGCCGCCTGGTAGCGCTGGTAGAGCGCGTAGTGTTCCTCGCGGTAGCTCAGCGCCCGCTCGTGGGCGACCAGCCCGGCATGGCGCTTGAGCGCGCGGCGCTGGCTGCGGTTGGCGTCGAAGCTCGCCACCGGCAGGCGCACCGGCACGCATTCGCGGCAGGCGTCGCAGTTGGGGCGGTAGGTGAACATGCCGCTGCGGCGGAAGCCGGCGCGCACCAGTTCGCCATAGGTGACGCTGTCGATGAGGTGCGTCGGCGTCGCCACCTGCGAGCGGGCGACGCGGCCCGGCAGGTAGGAGCAGCCGTAGGGCGCTGTCGAATAGAACTGCAGCAGCGGGAAGGGTGGCAGATCCCTGAGGTGAGTCATTGGCCCCCACCCCCCGGCCCCCGCCCGCGCGGCGGGGGAGACTGCTTGCTCGCTGCGCTCGGCTGTGATGGGGCCACCATTGCGTCGACCGGTACGGATTGCTCGCTCCGCGAGCGTGTCGCCTCGCCTTGGGGCGGCCCGGCGGCGAGGCTGTCTTGGCTCCGGTATGCATCCTCTACCGCATCCGCCGGCCAGCGGCCGGGCGCATCGCCATCGGCCGTCAGCGCGGCGAGTCGGGCGGTGAAGTCGCGGCGCGGGATGGGGCGGGCGCCGAGGGAGGCCAAGTGTGCGGTTTCCATCTGGCAGTCGATTATGCCGAAACCGCGCCGGCGCAGGTGCACGCACAGGTGGGCCAGCGCGATCTTCGAGGCGTCGGTGCTGCGGGCGAACATCGACTCGCCGTAGAAGGCGCGGCCGATGGCGACGCCATACAGGCCGCCGGCGAGCCTGCCGTCGATCCAGGTCTCGACGCTGTGGGCGATGCCCAGCTCATGCAGGCGGCGATAGGCTTCCTGCATCTCGGCGGTGATCCAGGTGCCGGCCTGGCCGTCGCGCGGCGCCGTGGCGCAGGCAGAGGCGACGGCGGCGAAGGCGGTGTCGAGTCGCACCGTGTAGGCCTTGTTGCGCAGTACCTTGGCCAGTGCGCGGCCGATTTTGATCTCGTCGGGAACCAGCACCATCCGCGGGTCCGGGCTCCACCACAGGATGGGCTCGTCGTCCGAGAACCAGGGGAAGATGCCGTTGCGGTAGGCGGCGACGAGGCGCTGCGGCGAGAGGTCGCCGCCGGCGGCCAACAGGCCGTTGGGGCCATTGGGTTCTCGGAGAGCGGTTTCGACCGGCGGAAACAGCGGCTCCGGCGGCAGCCAGGGAATCACGGCGCGCCGGTCTTGAAGGCGACGACGTGATCGACGTCGAGGCGGATGCCGATCTTCTCGCCGATGGCGTGGTTGTGGTGCGAAGGCACCAGCGACAGCACGCGCGCGCCGGAGGCCAGCCTGAGCGTGTACATGAACTCGGCGCCGCGAAATGTCTTCTTCTCGACTTCGGCGACGATGGCCGAGTCGTCGTCGTGGATCACGTCGTCGGGCCGCAGCAGCACGTCGAGGCGGCAGTTGCGGCCGCAGCTGTTGCAGTCGGCGCCGCAGTCGAGCGGCACGTCGCTGTCGAGGCGGCCGAGTTCGACCTGGACGGCATCGCGGCTCACCACCTCGCCCGGCACGAAAACGCCCTGGCCGACGAAATCCGCGACGTAGCGCGTCGCCGGGCGGTGGTAGAGAGAATAGGGCGTGTCCCATTGCTCGATGCGGCCGCGATGCATGATCGCAACGACGTCGGCCACGGCGAAGGCCTCGTGCTGGTCATGGGTGACGAGGATGGCGGTGGTGCCGCTCGCCTTGATGATGTCGCGCACCTCGAGCGAAAGCCGCTCGCGCAGCTCGACGTCGAGGTTGGAGAAGGGCTCGTCGAGCAGCAGCAGGTGCGGGCGCGGCGCCAGCGCGCGGGCCAGCGCCACGCGCTGCTGCTGGCCGCCCGAAAGCTCGTGCGGAAACTTGCCGCCGTGGCCGGCGAGGCCGACGATCCCGAGCAGTTCATCGACCCTTTGCCGTGCCGCCAGCGCCGAGTTTTTTGGCAGGCCGAAGCCGACGTTGTCGGCGACCGAAAGATGCGGGAACAGCGCATAGTCCTGGAACACCATGCCGATGCGGCGCTGCTCCGGCGGCACCTGCAATTCGCGGCTGGCCACGGTCTCGCCGTGCAGGTGGATACTGCCGGACGATGGCTTCTCGAAGCCGGCGATCAGCCGCAGCACCGTCGTCTTGCCGCAACCCGAAGCGCCGAGCAGGCAGCCGATCTCGCCCTCTTCGAGCGATATCGACAGGTCGTCCACAACCGCCTGGCGGCCGTAGGCATGGCTGACATGATCGAGGTGCAGCAGCGGCATGGGGTTTCCGGAGTTGAGAGTCATTCTCAATTATAATTTCAAAATCTGATTAGACGCCGTTTTTGCCATGTTGAAGGGGGCGCTGCGCGCCCCTTAACTCGGTAAAACCGGACGTGAATGGACACTGTTTTTTCAAACCCATCGTGCAGCGCCTTTCATTTTTCGCCTTCCTCGTCGCTGCGCTGATCGCGTTGCCGGTGCTGTCCGTCGGCATCAACCTGTTCGCCGGCGGCACCAGCGACACCTGGAGCCACCTCGCCGCGACAGTGCTGCCCGAGTATGTCGCCAACTCGCTGTGGCTCTGCCTTGGCGTCGCGCTGGGCGTGGGCACGATGGGCACCACCATGGCATGGCTGACGGCGATGCACGACTTTCCCGGCCGCCGCGTCTTCGAGTGGGCGCTGTTGCTGCCGCTGGCGATGCCGGCCTACGTGCTGGCCTACACCTATACCGATTTCCTGCAGTTCGTCGGCCCGGTGCAGACCGGCTTGCGCGAAACCTTCGGCTGGGCCAAGGCCGACTACTGGTTTCCCGACGTGCGCACGCTGCCGGGCGCGATGGTGATGTTTTCCTGCGTGCTCTATCCCTACGTCTATCTGGTGGTGCGCACGGCCTTTCTCGAGCGCGGCAGCGGCATGCTGGAGGCGGCGCGGGTGCTCGGATTGTCGCCGTGGCGTGCCTTCTTTCGCGTATCGCTGCCGCTGGCGCGGCCGGCCATCGCCACCGGCGTCGCGCTGGCGCTGATGGAAACGCTGGCCGACTACGGCACCGTCGCCTATTTCTCGGTGCCGACCTTCACCACCGGCATCTACCGTGCCTGGTTTTCGCTCGGCGACCGCGTCGCGGCGGCGCAACTGGCAGCCTGGCTGCTCGGCTTCGTGCTGCTGCTGCTGGCACTGGAACGCATCAGCCGCGGCCGCGCGCGCTACCACGATGGCAGTCGCCGCCAGCCGCAGCCCGGCCGTCGCCTCGCCGGCTGGAAGGGCTGGCTCGCCTTCGGTGCCTGCCTCATGCCACTGCTGGTGGGTTTCATCCTGCCCGCCGGCCTGCTGGTGAAAATGGCGCTGGGCGAAATCGAGGGTGAGTTCGGCTCGCGTTTCCTCACCCTGGCGCAGAACAGCCTGTTGCTGGCGGGCGTGTCGGCGCTGCTCGCGGCCGGCCTGGCGCTGCTGCTGGCCTATGCCGCGCGCCAGGCGGCGCGCCGCGGGGGCATGGGGTCGATCGTCGCGCGCCTGGCGAGCCGCCTGGTCGGGCTGGGCTACGCCGTGCCGGGCTCGGTGATCGCCGTCGGCGTGCTGATCCCGGTGACGCGGCTCGACCATATGCTGGCGGCCGCCTGGCAGGAAATGGGCGGCGCCCATCCGGGGCTGATCCTTACCGGCGGCATTGCGGCGCTGGTCTATGCCTATCTCGCGCGCTTCCTCTCGATTGCGCTGCAGACGGTCGAAGCCGGTATCGCCCGCATTACCCCGAGCATGGACGACGCGGCGAAGAGCCTCGGCTGCGGCGAGGTTGCGGTGCTGCGCCGGGTGCACCTGCCGATGCTGCGCGGCAGCCTGCTGACCGCTGCGTTGCTGGTGTTCGTCGATGTGATGAAGGAACTGCCGGCGACGCTGGTGATGCGCCCCTTCAACTTCGAGACGCTGGCGACGCAGACCTACACGCTGGCCGCCGACGAACGCCTGGCCGAGGCCTCGATCGCCGCGCTCGCCATCGTCGCCGTCGGGCTGGTGCCGATCATCGTGCTGGCCTGGCAGATCCGGGCGGGACGACAGACCACGGCCTGCTGAAGCAGCAGGCGCCTATTCCTCGGAGTAGCGGCTGGCGATGGCGACAAAGTCGTCATAGATCGCCGTGAAGGCATCGACAACATCCGGGTCGAAATGGCTGCCGCGGCCGGCGAGGATGATGTCGCGCGCTTCCTCGAAGGGCATCGCATCCTTGTAGACGCGCTTCGAGATCAGGGCGTCGAAGACGTCGGCCAGCGCCATCAGGCGCGCCGACACCGGAATGGCATCGCCGGCCAGGCAATCGGGGTAGCCCTTGCCGTTCCACTTCTCGTGGTGCCAGTGGGCGATCTCCTTGGCCATGGCGAGGAAGGCCACCGGGCGATCGGCCTCCCGCTCGGCCAGTTCGATGGCCTCGAAGCCCAGGCAGGTGTGGGTCTGCATGATGTCCCACTCCTCCGGCGTCAGCTTGCCGGGCTTGAGCAGGACATGGTCGGGGATGCCGACCTTGCCGATGTCGTGCAGCGGCGCCGACTTGGTCAGCAGGGCAATGGTGCGCTCATCGAGCGTGTCCGCAAACCGCGGATGATCCTGCAGCTGGCGGGCCAGCGCCGCGACATATTCCTGGGTGCGGCGGATGTGGTTGCCGGTCTCGGGGTCGCGGGTCTCGGCCAGGTGCGCCAGGGCGTTGATGCTGACGTCCTGGATCAGCTGGTTCTCGCCCATGCGCCACTCCACCTCGGCCTCGAGGAAGGCGTTCTGGTCCTTCAGCCAGTCGCTGGCGCGCTTCAGCGCCAGCTGGGTCTGCACCCGCGCCAGCACGATGATCGGGCGGTAGGGCTTGGTGATGTAGTCGGCAGCGCCCAGCTGCAGCCCCTTTTCCTCATCCTCTGCCGAGTCCATGCCGGTGACGAAGATCACCGGAATGTCGGCGGTGGCCGGATCGGCGCGCAGCGCCGCCAGCACGGCATAGCCGTCCATGTCCGCCATCATCACGTCGAGCAGGACGAGGTCGGGGCGGCGGCTGCCCGTGGCGATTTCGAGGGCGCGCCGTCCCGAGGGGGCCGCCATCACGTTGTGAAAGGGTTGCAACAGGCCGCCGAGGATGGCCAGGTTCTGGGCGTCGTCGTCCACCAGCAGCAGCGTTGCGCGCCGTGGTGTTGCACTGTTCGGCTCGGCCGGCTTCATGTCCTCGGTGTTCATTTTTCGCCCACGTCTTTTGGCTCGCTTGCCAGATGTTCAAGGATAGCAGCCGCCTCCGGATATTCGAATGCCTCGAGGTGGCGCTCGATCTCGACGGCAACCGGACCGAGGGCGGCGTGGAGCAGGGCGGCGTTGGCCGCAAACAGCGCGTTGGCCTGCATGTCCGAGCCGGCCAGCAGGGGTGTCAGTTCCTTCAGCACCCGGCGCGCCGCGGCGCTGTCCGCCGCGCTTGGCGCCGCCGCCACGGCCTGCTGCGGTGCAGGCACAGCCGCCAGGATCGCGGCGGCGATGCGGCGCAGTTCGATTTCGACGATGTTTGCCAGGGCGGCGACCACGTCGGCGTCGCGGTCCTCCTTGATGGCAGCCTCGAGATTGGCCGCCGGGTGTTGCACGCCGGTGAGGCCGAGGTTGCCGGACGAACCCTTGAGCGAATGGGCCAGTCGGCGCGCCTCGGCGTGGTCGCCCGCCGCCAGGCGTTCGCGCACGCTGGCTATCGTTTCGCCCTGCTCGGCGGCGAAGCGGCGCAGCAGCCGCAGGTAAGCCGGCAGGTTGCCGTTGAGGGTTCGCAATCCCGCGTCCGTATCGAGGCCGGCCAAGGCATTCAGCCCGCTCGGCAGGTGGGCCGGGGCGGGGGCAGGCGGCGCGGCCGGCGGCGGCTCCAGCGCCGATTGCGGCAGCCAGCGGCCCAGCGCCCCGAACAGCTGGGTCGGATCGACCGGCTTGGCAACGAAGTCGTTCATGCCGGCGTCCATGCAGCGGGCGCGGTCTTCGTCGAAGGCGTTGGCGGTCATGGCCAGGATCGGGATGTCGCGGCCTTTGGGCAGGCGGCGGATCTGCCGCGTCGCCTCCAGGCCATCCATCACCGGCATCTGGATGTCCATCAGGATCAGGTCGTAGTCGCCGGTCGCGGCCCTGGCCAGCGCCGCCGCGCCGTCGTTGGCGACGTCGACCCGCAGCCCGGCTTCGCCGAGCAGTTCCACCGCCACTTCCTGGTTGATCGGGTTGTCTTCCGCCAGCAGGATGCGCCCACCGGCCTGCAGCGAGCGTACCGCCTGCTCGGGCCGGCCGGGTGCTTCCGCCAGGTCTTCCAGCGTCAGCGAGGTTTTTCCCAGCCGCGCGGTGAACCAGAAGGTGCTGCCGACGTTCGGCGTGCTGTCGGCGCCGACTTTTCCGCCCATCAGCTCGGCCAGGCGCCGGGTGATGACCAGGCCGAGGCCGGTGCCGCCGTAGCGGCGGGTGGTGGAGGCATCCGCCTGCTCGAAGGCCTCGAACAGGTGGCCCAGCTGCTCGTTGCTGAGGCCGATGCCGGTATCGGACACTTCGAAGCGCAGCAACACGTCGTCGGCGCTTTCCGCCAGCTTGGCGATGCGCAGGGTGATGCTGCCGTTCTCGGTGAACTTGACGGCATTGGAAAGATAGTTGATCAGGCACTGGGTGATGCGGGTGGCGTCGCCCTTGAGCACCGGCGGCGGGTCGTCGCGCTCGACGACGAGGTCGAGTTTTTTCTCGCGCAGGCGCGGCGCGATCATGGAAACGACGGAGTCGATCAGGCGTCCGACCGCGAAGTGGCGGGATTCGAGCGTGAGCTTGCCGGCCTCGATCTTGGAAAAGTCGAGGATGTCGTTGATGACCGAGAGCAGGTGCTGCGAGGCGCCGGATATCTTGTGCAGCTTGTCTTGCTGGACGGCATCGGTGGTGTGGCGCTGCAGCAGGTGGGTGAGGCCGAGGATGGCATTGAGCGGGGTGCGGATCTCGTGGCTCATGTTGGCGAGGAAGGCGCTCTTGGCCTGGCTCGCCGCCTCGGCCTTGCGTCGCGCCGCCTCCAGGTCGATGGTGCGGCCGGCCACCAGCTCCTCGAGGTGGTGGCGATGGTTGTCGAGTTCTTCGCCGATGCGCTTGCGCTCGGTGATGTCCTCTTTCACGGAGAGGTAGTGGCTGATGCTGCCGTCGGGCTGGCGGATCGGCGTGACGGTGGCGAATTCGATGTATTCGCTGCCATCCTTGCGGCGGTTGATGAATTCGCCTTTCCAGGGGCGGCCATCGCTCAGGGCGGCCCACAGCCCCGTGTAGGTTTGCGGCGGCGTCCGGCCGGATTGCAGGATGCGCGGGTTGCGCCCGAGCACTTCGTCGGCCGTGTAGCCGCTGATTCGGCTGAAGGCGGCGTTGACGTATTCGATGTTGGCGTCGAGCCCGGTGATGATGATGCTGGCCGGGCTTTGCGCCACGGCCAGCGAGAGCTTGCGCAGCTCGTCTTCGGCCTGCTTGCGCTCGGTGATGTCGCGCACCAGGCCGACGCCGTACCAGCGGCTGCCGAGTTGCATGGCCGACAGCGACAGTTCGATGGGAAATTCACTGCCGTCGCGGCGCAGGGCGACCAGCTCGAGGGTCTTGCCGACCGCGCCGCCCTCGCCGCTGCCGGCGAACCGCGCCAGGCCGGCGTTGGCCGCGTCATGGAAGCGCGGCGGCACGATGAGCGCGTGCAGCGGCTGGCCGATGGCTTCGTCCTTGCTGTAGCCGAACATGGCTGCGGCAGCGGAATTCCACAACTCCACCTTGCCTTCAGTGCCGTCGATGACGACGAAGGCGTCGCGGATGCATTCCGTCGCGACGCGGAAGCGCTCGGCGCTTTCGGTGAGGGCCTGCCCGGCGGCCCGGCGTTCGGTGATGTCTTCGCCCGAACTGAGGGTGCCGCTGATGCGGCCCGATGCGTCGGTGATCAGGGCGTTCTTCCACGCGATCAGGCGGTGGTGGCCGTTGCGGCAAATGACTTCGTTCTCGAAGTTTTCGGCCGAGGCGATCTCGCCGGCGATGATGCGGCGGAACGCCGGCATGACATCCTGCATGCCCGCGGGCTGGGGCAGGCAGGCTTCGAACCAGTTGCGGCCGATCAGCTCCTGTTCCTCGTAGCCGAGCAGCTGGCTGCCCCAGCGGTTGATCATTTCGACATTGCCATTGCAGTCGAGGGCGAGCATCAGCGTCTGCGCGGTGTCGAGGTAGCGGCGGTTGAGGTCGCGCTGCCGTTCGATGGCGGCCTGGTCGGCATGGTTCGCCGTGATGTCGGTGTTGCGGCCGCGCCGACCCATGGGGCGGCCGGCCGCGTCGTGGACTGCCTTGCAGCGGTGCGAGATCCAGCGTTCGGTGCCGTCGCGATGGCGCAGGCGGAACTGTATCTCGCCGGGTTCGTCCGTTTGCCGGTCGATGTGGGCCGCATAGCCGGCGCGGTCGTCGGGATGGATGAGCGTCTGCAGCAGGCCGGGATCGGCCAGGAATTCTTCGGCCGTGTGGCCGGTCACCCTCTCGCAGGCGGGCGAAGCGTAGATGTAATGGCCGTCCGGGGCGATCCAGAAAATGAAGTCGTTGGCGTTGTCGGCGATCAGGCGGAACTTCTCTTCCGAGCGGTGCAGCGCCCGGGCCTTTTCCCGTTCCGCGGTCTGGTCGCGGAACACCAGCACCACGCCGCTGAGCTTGCCGGCCTCGTCGAGAATCGGCGCGCCGCTGTCCGCGATAGGCACTTCGCGGCCGTCGCGGCTGACCAGGAGCGTGTGGTTGGATAGGCTGACGATGGCGTTGTCGCGCAGCACCCGGTCCACCGGGTTTTCCATGGCCTGGCGGCTGTCCTCGTCGATGATGGTGAAGACTTCCGTGAGCAGCCGGCCACCGGCCTCGGCTGCCGGCCAGCCGGTGAGGGCGGTGGCCACCGGGTTCATGAATTCGATGCGGCCGCTGCGGTCGGTGGCGATCACGGCGTCGCCGATGCTGCTCAAGGTGGTGTGGAAACGGTTTTCCAGCTGGCCGAGGGTGCGCGCCTGTTCGGCGCGGTCCAGCGCCTCGCGCAGCCGCTGCTGCCGCCAGATGCTCCACAACAGGGCGCCGGCCGCCAGCAGCGCCAGGATCACGCCGGCCAGGATGCGCAGGCCGGCCTGGCGCAGGCCGGCCGTGACCTCGGTCGCGTCGATCTTGGCGACCACCATCCAGGGCGTGCCGGCGACCGACCATGCGGCGGCCAGTACCGGCTGGTTGCGATGGTCGCGGCCGGCATAGCTGCCGCTGCCGCGCAGCAGCGCCTGCACCGAGGGCAGTTCTTCGCGGTCCATCGGTACGCGCAGGAATGAAGTGGCGTCCTGCCGGCCGCGCGGCGACTTGAGGTGCACCGCTTCGTTGCCGTCGCGCCGCACCAGAACGACATCGCCGCTGGGGGAGGGGTGCGGCCAGAAGGTGAACAGGGGCAGCAGGTCCTTGCCGGGATCGATGCTGTACAGCAGGAATGCCGAAACCGGGTCGGTGCTGGTCGGGTCGAAGACTGGCGCGAGTATGCCGATATGCCGGCTGTTATCGCCTATTTCGTGCTGGTGGATGTCAATCAGCAGGGGCTCGCGCTGGTCGATGGCCTGGTCGATCAGGGGGCGCAGGCGCTCCAGTTGGTGCCGGCTGCTGCCGACGTGCAGCAGGAGGCGGCCGCTCTTGTCAAAAAGTTCGGCGGAGTCGTGGTTCCAGATGCTCAGGTCTGATTCCATGCGGGTCCGCAGCAAGGCCTTGCTCTTGGCGTCCAGCCGATTCGGTGTGCATGCCAGGGTCATGTGGAACAGCGGCCCTTCGCTGCGCGAGCGGACCAGTTTTTTCTGGTTGGCCAGCCACTCCGCCGCCTGTTGCGCCCGGAGTTCTGCCACGACCAGCAGGTCGCGCTGGGTTTCGTGCCTGAGGTCGTCGGCCAGCTTGCGGTAGATGCTGCCGCCGATGACCAGGATGCCGATGGCGAGCGCCAGGAAGATTGCCAGCAATTTTCCGCCGCCGGCGCCGCGAAGCGGCGGCGGACGACTGGCGACGGCATTCAGGGCGGCAGGCGGGCTGCCTGCACTGGCGGTGCTCACTGTTCCGGTCCGCTAGGCGATGATGACACCTGCAATATATGCCGGAAACAGTGCCTATACAACCATCAGGGTTTTGGCTGGCGGCGGGCGTCGGCGTGGTCGGTGTCGCTACCGGTGTCGGGCCGTAAAAAATCGGCGCTGGCGGGACGGCGGGTGGCCGACGTTGTGCTGCCCTCGCACGCCAAGGAGGGTGGGCATCCGACTCCCTCCATGTCCCCCGGTCCGGGCTTTGCCCGGACCTCCTCCTTTACTTACGGGATTCGGATACCCACCCTCCTTGGCAGGATACGCCTACGATCTTGAACCGCCGAAAAAGCACGGCGCTGATTGCTCGGGCCGGTTGGGTGTTCTGCGGAGCTACCTCCATCCTGCCCGATCGTAGATCTTCTGCGCGGTCGCGGCGTTCTTCGCCAGTGTCGCGACCGGCAGGTTGTCGGCCTTGAACTTGCCCATGGCTTCGAGCGCGGGGTTTTTCACCGCGACGGCGGCGACGGCCGGCCATTCGTTGTTGCCGTCGGCGAAATGGCGCTGGGCGTCGTCGGAGGCGAGGTATTCGAGGAACTTGACGGCCGCCTCCTTGTGCGGCGCGGTCTTGAGCATGCCGCCGCCCGAGATGTTGATGTGCGCGCCGTAGCCTTGCTGGTCCGGCCAGGCGATGGCGATCCTGTCCATCACCTTCCTGTCCTCGGGCTTGTCCGAGCGCATCAGGCGCGCCAGGTAGTAGGAGTTGGAAACGGCGATGCCGCATTCGCCAGCGGCCACGGCCTTGATCTGGTCGGTGTCGCCGCCCTTGGGGTTGCGGGCGAAGTTGGCGACGACGCCGCGCGCCCATTCCTCGGCCTTCTGTTCGCCGAGGTGGGCGATCAGGGCGGACATCAGCGAGAGGTTGTAGGGATGGCTGCCCGAGCGCATGCAGACCTTGCCCTTCATGGCAGGCCGGGCCAGGTCTTCGTAGTTGCGGGCGTCGGCGGGCTGTACCGCATCCTTGTTGTAGATGATGACGCGGGCGCGGGTGGAGAAGGCGAACCAGTCGGAATCGTCGCTGCGCAGATGGGCGGGGATGCGCGATTCGAGCACCTTGGACTTCACCGGCGCGAATAGCCCGAGGTCGTCGGCCCTGGCCAGGCGGGCGGCATCGACGGTGATGAATATGTCGGCCGGGCTGGCGCTGCCTTCGTTCTTGATGCGTTCGAGCAGCTCGTCTTCCTTGGCCTCGATGCGGTTGATCCTGATGCCGGTCTGCTTGGTGAAGTTGGCGTAAAGCGCCTCGTCGGTCTGGTAGTGGCGGGCCGAGTAGAGGTTGAGTTCCTGGGCGCTGGCGACGGTGGCCGTGGTGGCGAGCAGCGCGAGCAACAGGGTGGGCAGGCGGTTCATGGTGGGCTCCGTGTTGAGAATGGTTCGCATTCTAATGCGAATGGTTCTCAACTGCAATGTTTGTTGCACGCAAGGTGGCGTGGCCGGATCGAAAAACCATGTTTCTGCTATTGGCGTTCGGGTTCGGGGCGATCAAGTCATGGATCTATCCGCGATAGCGCCCTCCAGCTATGTTGCCTGGTTATACTTGGATTGTAATTTTATTAGTATAACTTGATGGTTATACTAAGATGGTTAAAATCCTAGTATAAAGGTGCTGCCATGGTTCGCTACCTTGAACTGACCCTGACCGCCCAGACAGCCTACGCTCAACTGCTGGAGGTTGCCGTGTCGTCCCTGCACTCGCGCACGCTGGCTGATCTGCCGGGGTCGTTCGCGGCGAAGACGGTCAAGGGCCACAAGTATTGGTACTACCAATACACCGAACCGGCCGGCAAGTTGCGTCAGGCCTTCGTCGGCCCGGATAACGATGCCGTGCGAAGCCTGCGGGCGAAAAAGGACAGGGCGTCGCTCCTGCCGTCGCTCGTGCCGCTGGCTCGTTCGGCCGCGGTGTTGGGCTGCGCTGAATTGCTGCCGAGACACCTGAAGGTGCTTGCCCGTTTGGCTGAATACGGGTTCTTCCGCGCCGGTGGCGTGCTGGTTGGCACTCATGCTTTCCTGGCCTACGGCAACATGCTGGGCGTGCGCTGGGTCGACGCCGATCGCACTCAGGATATCGACTTCGCCCACGCGGGCAAGAGTGTGGCACTTGCTCTACCGCATGATTTCCACATTGATACGGTCGAGGCCATCAACTCGCTGGAGTTCGGATTACTTCCAGTCGGCGAACTGACTGGCAAAGCCGGGGCAACCTACCTGAACCCGCGTGAGCCGGAATTCCGTCTCGACTTTCTCACCACGCTCCACCGGGATGGTGACAAGCCATTTCACCATCCGCAGTTGGGTATCGCACTTCAGCCGCTCAAGTTCATGGAATTTTCGCTGGAGAATGTTCAGCAGGCCGCGCTCTTGTCCGGCGGCCAGTGCGTCATTGTCAATCTCCCTCAGCCCGCCCGCTTCGCCTTGCACAAGCTGATTGTCTACGGTGAACGCCAGGGTACCTTTGCAACCAAATCCGCCAAGGACCTGGTTCAGGCGGCGGCATTGCTTTCCTGCCTGAAGGAGCGTCGTGCCTGGGAGGTGGAGGATGCCTGGGAAGACCTGCTATCACGCGGCAAGGGTTGGCGCACGCGCGTTGCGCGCGGGTACGCGGCGTTGGCCAGCACTGCGCCGGAACTTGATCTGCCCGACTGGCTTCCGCTGCCGGCCTAGGGCCTGTTCTCATTCAGGCGACGAGTGCGCCGGACTGAATGAGAACAGGCCCTAGCCTTCACCGACGCGGCGGGCGCCGTTGTAGCGCTTGGCCCAGTAGCGGTCGCTCATGTCCTCGACGCGCACCTTGCCGCCGCTGCGCGGGGCATGGACGAAGAGGTTGTCGCCGAGGTAGATGCCGACATGCGAGAAGGTGCGGCGCATGGTGTTGAAGAACACCAGGTCGCCCGGGCGCAGCTCGGTCTTGGCGACGACGTCGCCGGCCTTGCTGATCTCGCGCGAGCTGCGCGGCAGGTAGAGGCCGAGGCCTTCGCGGAATACATGGCCGACGAAGCCGGAACAGTCGAAGCCGGTCTCGGGACTGCTGCCGCCGCGCTTGTAGCGGATGCCGACGAGGTCGAGCGCCTGCCCCAGCGCGTTGTGCACATTGGTCGAGGCGCGGTCGACGAAGGAGACCTTGCCCTCCGGCACGCTAATGTCGCGGCCGGGGATTTCGTCGGCAGCTGCGGCGGCCGAAAACAGCAGGGCGCCGATCAGGAATACGCGGGGAAGGGTGCTGGGGGCAAACATGGCGGCGGAGGATAGCGGCATTTGTTACCCGTGTAAACCCATGATAATCAACCGCTAATGGTGCGTTGCTGGCGGAGCGCGGTGGCACCGGCGAGGAGCAGCGTCCCCAGTACGGCTGAAATCATGGCCAACGGCAGCAGGGTGCCGTCGTGGCTGACTCCCACCCAGCTACCCGCGAGCAGCGCCGCGAGCATGGTGACGAAGCCTAGCAGGCCGGCCGCCGCGCCGGCCTGGCGCGGGAAGGGGCTGACTGCGCCGGACTGCGCGCAGGGGAAGTTGATGCCGTGGGCGGCCATGGCGAGGAACTGGGCGGCGAGGACGATTGACCAGTGGTGGATGCCGGCGAGCACTGCGGCGAGGAAACCGATGCCGGCAAGGCAGCCCAGCGTGGTGCCGACGGTCAGCGAGCGTTCCAGCCCGATGCGGCCGAGCAGGCGGCGGCAGACCAGGGTGCCGCCGAGGTAACCCGTCACGCCGAAGGCGAAGCAGTAGCCGTAATACTCGGTCGGCACACCCAGCACCTGGATCAGCACGAAGCTCGATCCCGAGATGAAGATGAAAATGCTGGCGTAGGAGAGCGCACCCGGCAGGGCGTAGGCCCAGAAGGCCGGCGCGGTGACGATGCGGCCATAGGTGCGCAGCAGCGGGCGCAGGTGAACCGCGGCGAGGTCCTTGTCCGTATTGGTTTCATGCAGCCAGCGGGAACTGGCGACGGCCATCATCACGCCGAAGGCGGTGAGCACGGCGAAGGCCGCGCGCCAGCCGAAGCCGACCTGCAGGTAGCCGCCGGCGATGGGGCCGAGAATGGGGGCCAGTGACAGCAGCGAACTGGCCTTGGCGATCATGCGCGCACCTTCGGCCGGGGCGTAGGCGTCGCGGATGATGGCGCGGGCGACCACCACGGCCGTGCAGCAGCCGATGGCCTGGATGAAGCGGGCCGCGACCAGCACCGGCAGCGTCGGGGCCAGGCCGCAGGCGATGCTCGCTGCGATGTAGACGCCGAGGCCGCCGAGCAGCACCGGGCGGCGGCCGTAACGGTCCGACAACGGTCCGCTGACGAGCTGGGCAGTGCCAAAGCCGACGACGAACAGCGACAGCGTCTGCTGCACCGACGCCGGCGAGGCGTCGAAATAGCCCGTCAGGTGCGGCAGCGAGGCGAGGTAGAGGTCGGTGGACAACGGCTGCAGCATCAGGCAGCCGGTGATCAGCAGGAGCAGTACGGTGGGCGACATGGCTTACCGCGCCGCGCCGCGCCGGGCTGCCCCAAGGCGCGCGCGTGCCCCTGTGGGGGGCGGCGAGCCGATTCTGCGAGCGTGGGGGCCCAAATTTTCAGCCGCGCTTGTTGCGCATCAGCTGGGCTTTTTCCTTCTCCCAGTCGCGCTTCTTGTCGGTATCGCGCTTGTCGTATTCCTTCTTGCCCTTGCCCAGGCCGATGGCGAGCTTGATGCGGCCCTTGCTGAAGTGCATGTCGAGTGGCATCAGGGCGTAGCCGGCACGCTCTACCTTGCCGATGAGGCGGCGGATCTCGGCGGCATTGAGCAGCAGCTTGCGCGTCCGGACCGGGTCGGTGCTGATGTGGGTGGAGGTGCTGGTCAGCGGGCTGATGTGGCAGCCGATCAGCCAGACCTCGCCGTTTTTCAGGATCACATAGGCTTCCTTGAGCTGGACGCGGCCGCTGCGGATGGCCTTGACCTCCCATCCCTGCAGGGCGAGGCCGGCCTCGAAGCGTTCCTCGATGGCGTAATCGTGGAAGGCCTTCTTGTTTTCGACGATGCTCATGGGGAATGGCGGCTGGGGTCTGCCGGTGTGGCGCGGTAGAATCGGGCAATTCTATCGCAGCCACCCGCCATGGCCGTTGTCGAGAAATCCGTATTGATCGAGCGCACCGCCGTGCAGATGTTCGACCTCGTCGATCGCGTCGAGGACTACCCTGCCTTCCTGCCGTGGTGCGGTGGCACCGAGCTGATCGAGCGCAGCGCAGCCCTCACGGCGGCCCGCATCCACATCAACTTTCATGGCGTCAAGGCCCACTTTGCCACCAGCAACGACAAGGAAGCGCCGCGCTGGATGAACATCCGCCTCACCGAGGGGCCGTTCAAGCACATGGATGGCGGCTGGAAATTTACGCCGCTGGGCGACACCGCCTGCAAGGTCGAGTTTCGGCTGCATTACGAGTTTTCCAGCAAACTGCTGGAAAAGGCGCTGGGGCCGGTATTCCATCGCATCACCGACACCTTCGTCGAATCCTTCGTCAAACGGGCAGGACAGATCTATGGCTGAGTCGATCAACGTCGAAGTCGTCTATGCGCTACCGGCGCGGCAGGAACTGATCAAGTTGTCGCTGCCGGCTGGCGTGACGCTGCAGCAGGCGCTGGAGGCCTCGGGCCTGCTGCAGAAACACCCGGAAATCGACCCGGCCAAGGGCAAGTTCGGCATCTTCGCCAAGCTGGCCAAGCCCGACACGCTGTTGCGCGACCGTGATCGCGTCGAGATCTACCGGCCGCTGATCGCCGATCCCAAGGAGGTGCGCAAGCAGCGCGCGGCCGAGGGCAAGCTGATGAAGAAGGGCGGCGGTACCGGCGAGGAGTAGGGCCGCCGGCGTCGGCGTTTCAGGCGCCTACTTGCACCAGTTGGCGACGTCCTTCCGCGCGTTCTCCGTTTCGGCCCTGCGGGCATCGCCGACCAGCGGAACGTCGAGGCCCTGTTCGTTCTTGGTGACCAGAACCCCTTGGGTCGATTCGAGCTGGATCAGGCGCTTGCGCGCGTTGTCGCAGAGTTGCTGGCGGGCGTCGTTCTCGGCCTTGATCTGTTCGGGGCTCTTGCCGGAGGCGGCGCCATTGGCAGCCCCAGCCTCGGTTGCCGTGTCTTCGCCGGTTCGCTCCTTGGCAGCGGGCACGACAGGTTCGCCGCCACTGAGCTTGCCGGAATGGAGTTCGCGCGTTTGCACCTTCTTTTCCAGGGGCGGCTTGTCGGAATAGATGGTCTTGCCGCTGGCGTCTTTCCAGGTGTAGATCTGCGCGCTGGCGACGAGCGGCAGGGCGAACATGGCGACGACTGAAATCAGGGCGGGGGTGCGCATGCGAGTGTCCTCGGTTTGCCTGGGCTTTGGCGACGCCCGTATAATACGTTTTTGGCACGGAGGAATACAGCATGAGACTCATCCAGAAGGCGCTGACGTTCGATGACGTCCTCCTGGTACCCGCCCATTCGGCGATCCTGCCGCGCGATGTATCCCTGGCGACCCGCCTTACCCGCAAGATCAACCTGAACCTCCCGCTGGCGTCTGCCGCCATGGATACGGTGACCGAGTCGCGTCTGGCCATCGCCCTGGCCCAGGAGGGCGGCATCGGCATCGTCCATAAGAACCTCAACCCCAAGGCGCAGGCGGCCGAGGTGGCGAAGGTCAAGCGTTACGAGTCGGGCGTACTCAAGGATCCGATCACCGTTCCGCCGACCATGACGGTGCGTGAGGTGATGGTGCTGACGCGCACGCACAAGATTTCCGGACTGCCGGTGGTCGAGGGCAACAAGGTGGTCGGCATCATCACCAACCGCGACCTGCGCTTCGAAACGCGCCTCGACGAGACGGTCGGCAACATCATGGTGCCGCGCGAGCGCCTCATCACGGTCAAGGAGGGCGCTACCACCGACGAGGCCAAGGCGCTGATGCACAAACACCGCCTCGAGCGCGTGCTGGTGATCAACGATGACTTCGAACTGCGCGGGCTGATGACCGTCAAGGACATCCTCAAGTCCACCGAATATCCGTTTGCCGCCAAGGACAGCTTTGGTCGCCTGCTGGTTGGCGCCGCTGTCGGCACCGGCGAGGGTACCGAGGAACGCGTCGCGGCGCTGGCCGAAGCGGGTGTGGACGTGATCGTGGTCGATACCGCCCACGGTCACTCCGAAGGCGTGCTGAAGCGTGTGCAGTGGGTCAAGAAGAACTTCCCGCAGGTCGAGGTCATCGGCGGCAACATCGCCACCGGCGCGGCCGCCCTGGCGCTGGTCGATCATGGCGCCGACGCGGTCAAGGTCGGCATCGGCCCCGGCTCGATCTGCACCACCCGCATCGTTGCCGGCGTCGGCGTGCCGCAGATTACCGCGGTCGACAACGTCGCCAATGCTCTTGCTGCATTGAACGTTCCGCTGATCGCCGATGGCGGCATCCGCTACTCGGGCGACATCTCCAAGGCCATTGCTGCAGGTGCGAACTGCGTCATGCTCGGCGGGCTCTTTGCCGGTACTGAGGAAGCGCCGGGCGAAACGGTGCTCTATCAGGGGCGCTCCTACAAGTCCTACCGCGGCATGGGTTCGCTCGGGGCGATGAAGGACGGCGCCGCCGATCGCTACTTCCAGGATTCCGACGCCAACGTCGAGAAGCTGGTGCCGGAAGGCATCGAGGGCCGCGTCGCCTACAAGGGGCCGGTTACCGCCGTGATCCATCAGCTGATGGGCGGCCTGCGTTCCTCGATGGGCTACGTCGGCTGCAAGACCATCGACGAGATGCGGGCGAAGGCGGAGTTCATCGAGATCACCTCGGCCGGCATCCGCGAATCGCATGTTCACGACGTGCAGATCACGAAGGAAGCACCGAACTACCACGTCGATTGACGTTCTCCAGTCCCGGAAAGGCGGCCCAGGCCGCCTTTCTTGTTTGTGCGAGGCCATCCACTCATGTCCCACCAGAAAATTCTCATCCTCGACTTCGGTTCCCAGGTCACGCAACTGATCGCCCGCCGCGTGCGCGAGCAGCAGGTGTATTGCGAGCTGCACCCCTTCGACGTCACCGAACAGTTCGTGCGCGAATTTGCCCCGACCGGCATCATCCTTTCCGGCGGGCCGAACTCGGTGTATGAAGCCGAGGAGTGGAAGGCGCCGCAGGTCGTATTCGAACTCGACGTGCCGGTGCTGGGCATTTGCTATGGCATGCAGACCATGGCGGCGCAGCTGGGCGGCAAGGTTGAAGGCAGCCGCAAACGCGAGTTCGGCTTTGCCGAGATGCGCGCCCAGGGTCACTCCAAGCTGTTCGACGGCATTCAGGACCGCAGCAATGCCGAGGGCCACGGCCTGCTCGAAGTCTGGATGTCGCACGGCGACAAGGTGACCGAACTGCCGGCTGGCTTCAAAATCATCGGCAGCAACGAGTCGACGCCGATCGCGGCAATGGCTGACGAGGAGCGCAAGTTCTACGCGGTGCAGTTCCACCCGGAAGTCACGCATACGCTCAAGGGCCGCGAGATCATCGGCCGCTTCGTGCGTGACATCTGCGGCTGCCGCGGCGACTGGAACATGCCGGGCTACGTCGAGGAGGCCATCGCGAAAGTCCGCGAACAGGTCGGCAAGGACGAAGTCATCCTCGGCCTCTCGGGCGGAGTCGACTCCTCGGTGGTTGCCGCGCTGCTGCACAAGGCCATCGGCGATCAGCTCACCTGCGTGTTTGTCGACAACGGCCTGCTGCGTCTCAACGAGGGCAAGCAGGTGATGGATACCTTCGCGCGCAACCTCGGCGTCAAGGTTATCCACGTCGATGCTACAGCGCAGTTCATGGGCCATCTCAAGGGTGTCGCCGATCCCGAGCAGAAGCGCAAGATCATCGGCCGCGAGTTCGTCGAGGTGTTTCAGACCGAGGCGCAGAAGCTGCCCAATGCGCGCTGGCTGGCGCAGGGCACCATCTATCCGGATGTGATCGAATCGGCCGGCAGCAAGACCGGCAAGGCGCACACCATCAAGAGCCACCACAACGTCGGCGGCCTGCCCGAGACGCTCAACCTCCAGCTCTGCGAACCCCTGCGCGAACTGTTCAAGGACGAGGTGCGCGAGTTGGGCGTCGCGCTCGGCCTGCCGCACGAAATGGTCTATCGCCATCCCTTCCCCGGCCCGGGCCTCGGCGTGCGAATTCTCGGTGAAGTGAAGAATGAATTCGCCGAGCTGCTGCGCCAGGCCGACGCGATCTTCATCGACGAACTGCGCGCTGCCGACTGGTACGACAAGACCAGCCAGGCCTTCGCCGTGTTCCTGCCGGTGAAGAGCGTCGGCGTGATGGGCGACGGCCGCGTCTACGACTACGTTGTTGCGCTGCGGGCAGTGCAGACCTCCGACTTCATGACCGCCAAGTGGGCAGAATTGCCCCACGAACTGCTGGCGCGCGTTTCCAATCGCATCGTCAATGAAATCCGCGGCATCAGTCGCGTCGTTTACGACGTGACCGGCAAGCCACCTGGCACCATCGAGTGGGAATGATTTAGCGTCTGGCAGCTGCCGGCGTCAACCGGCAAGAATCACATGCAAGCCCGTGAATTCACGGGCTTTTTTGTTTTCTGACGTGGCGTTGGTTGGCAATGACAGGCAACTGGAAGCAAGTTTTGGCGATGCAGGCGGAAGAGATCGAAGGCGGAAGCCTGGTTGAGGGAGGAAAGGATGTGGGTGTAGTTCATGGGGGACAACGATTGGTTATTGCAGACGAAAGGTTCAGGAGGTCACAGCGTTTCAGGCATGATAATATAGGTCATGCCTGAGCGAAAAGTCATTGACGAGACATTCACCATATCGCGGAAACGGGGCAATGGATTGCTTAGGCGCGAGGTATGGGTGGATCGTCAAGGTCATGTCGTTCGGTACAACCTGGCGTATATCAACCACACGATTCACTCAGGCGATAACGGTCGAGTCGTTGGTTATGACAATGCGCACGGTTTTCACCATCGGCACTATATGGGCAAGGTTGAAGAAGTCGAATTTACTGGGTTTGAGGATGTCGAAGCTCGGTTCGAGCAGGACTGGATCGCCTTAGGAGGCAGGAAATGAAGACAGTCATCAAGACGGGAAATGTAGAGGGCTTTTTCAAACGGGGCCGCGAAGTCGCTCGCCTCGCCGACAGGAAGAAGCCGATTCCGGCAGAACGCGTTATTGCCTATGAGGATCCAGAAGATCTTGCCCGTATTTTGACGACAGCGAAAATTGCACTCTTTCGTGCTATCAAAGAACAATCCGGCTCGATCACCGACATTGCGACACGACTCAAGCGTGACCGTAGCGCCGTCAAGCGCGACATTGACGAGTTAGAACAGGCTGGTCTGGTAAGCGTCGAGGAGAAAACGCACCCCGGGCACGGCCGACTGAAAGAGGTAAGAGCAGCAGCCAACCGCGTTGTCTTGGAGGCCGTGTTTGCCTGATCAAATTCAGCCAATTTCCGATACCTTGATGGCTCAATACACAGAGTTCACGGCCTGCTACGCCAAGGCCAGTGTTGTTTGGCAACGACAGGCAGTGACCGGAAACGCCAAGCAAGCGAAATTCATGGCATCAATCATGGCATCCGCAGGGAGGGCTGGAAAATGACCAATAAAAACAGGCCCGCTGGAAGCTCGTTAACTATAGAGTGGGAGTGATCCCGCGCGTTCCGGATCATTCGTCGATCTTCGGTTCCTGATCGGCGGCAGCCTCGGTTAGAATGAAATTGCCGCTTCGGTGGCAAGTTCATTGGAGGAAAAACGTCGATGCTGCAACCTGGTCAAGCCGCTCCCGAATTTTCCCTGGCCGACGCGGACATGGAAACCTTCGACATCGCCTCGCTGCGCGGCAAGCGGCATGTTGTGCTGTTCTTTTATCCCAAGGACGGGACACCCTACTGCACGCAGGAGGCCATCGACTTCTCGGACCACGAGGCCGATTTCATCAAGCAGCACTGCGAAGTGATCGGCATCTCGCGCGACGATTGCATCAAGCACGCCGAATTTCGCGACAAGCATGGCCTCTCGGTGCGACTGCTGTCGGACGACGACGGCAAGGTCGGCCACAAGTACGGTGTCTATCACTATCGCGAACACGACGGCCACAAGAAGCTCACCGTGGTGCGTTCGACCTTCGTCATCGACAAGTTTGGCAAGGTCCGCCACACTTTCTACGACGTCAGCCCCAAGGGCCACGCCGCGGAAATATTTCAACTCGTCAAGGAACTCGAAAAATCATGCAAATCGGTCAAGATACCGTCGTAACCCTGAAGTACAGCGTAAAAGACAGCGACGGCGAAGTCGTCGATGAGGGCAATATGCCGCTCACCTACCTGCACGGTGGTTATCACGGAATCTTTCTGCGTATCGAGGAAGAACTCGAAGGCAAGACGGTCGGAACGGCCATCGAGGTCAAGCTGCAGCCCGAGGATGCCTTCGGCGAATACGATGCCGACCTGGTGACCGTCGAGCCGCGCGACCTGTTCCCGGACAACATCGAGGTCGGCATGCAGTTCGAGCGCGCCACCGAGGGCGAGGCCGACGAGACGCTGTATACCATCACCGACATCGCCAACGACAAGGTGGTGGTCGATGGCAACCACCCGCTGGCCGGGGCGGCGCTGGTGTTTTCGTGCGCCGTGACCGAGGTGCGCGCGGCGTCGGCCGAAGAAATCACCCATGGCCACGTCCATGGGCCGGATGGGCATAACCATCACTGAGTTCGTCCTGCCGGCCCGGCGCTGGTTTCAGGCGTCGGAAAGGCGCTTCAGTTCGTAGATCTTTTCCAGCGCCTCGCGCGGGCTGAGGCTGTCCGGGTCCAGCGCGGCCAGGGCGGCCACCGCCGGGTGCGGCAAGGCTTCGCAAAAAGTCGGCTCTGGCGGGACGGCGGCAGCCGCGGCGAAGAGGTCGGGTTGCGGGCCCCGGGCGTCCTTCGCCGCCTCGCGGTTTTCCAGTTGCACCAGCCGCCGCCTGGCGTCACGAATCACCGCGGTGGGCACGCCTGCCAGCGCCGCAACCTGGATGCCGTAGCTTTGCGAGGCCGGGCCTTCCTCGACGGCGTGCATGAAGACGATGCTGTGGCCGTGCTCGACGGCATCGAGATGCACGTTGGCGCACTCGGGATAGTCGTGGGCCAGTCGTGTCAGCTCGAAGTAGTGGGTGGCGAAGAGGGTGTAGGCGCGGTTCGATTCAACCAGGTGGCGGGCGATGGCGAAGGCCAGCGCCAGGCCGTCGAAGGTCGAGGTGCCGCGGCCGATCTCGTCCATCAGTACCAGTGATCTTTCCGTGGCGCCGTGCAGGATGGCGGCCGCCTCGGTCATCTCGACCATGAAGGTGGAGCGGCCGGAGGCCAGGTCGTCGGCGGCGCCAATGCGGGTGTAGATGGCGTCGATCGGCCCCAGCCGGCACTCTGCCGCCGGCACGAAGCTGCCGCAATGGGCCAGCAATACGATCAGCGCCGTCTGTCGCATGTAGGTCGATTTTCCGCCCATGTTGGGGCCGGTGATGAGCAGCAGCTTGCGCGTCGTGGCGAGCCGCGCGTCGTTGGCGATGAAGCTGTCGATCTGTCGTTCCACTACCGGGTGGCGACCGTCGCGGATGTCGATGGTGGCCTCGCTCACGAAAGTCGGTGCGCGATAGTCGAAGCGTTGCGCGCATTCGGCAAAGGCGGCCAGTCCGTCGAGCAGTGCCAGCGCGCGGGCGATCGATTGCAGTTGGGCGATCCACTGGCCGAGGGCGGCGAGCAGGTCGTCGAACAGCTGTTTCTCGAGCGCCAGCGCGCGCTCGTTGGCTGACAGTGCCTTGTCCTCGAAGGTCTTTAGCTCGGGCGTGATGTAGCGCTCTGCGTTCTTCAGCGTCTGGCGGCGGCGATAGTCGTCCGGCACCTTGGCGGTATTGGCGTGGCTGACTTCGATGTAGAAGCCATGCACCTTGTTGAACTCGACCTTGAGGCTGTTGATGCCGCTGCGCTCGCGCTCGCGCGCTTCCAGCGCGATGAGGAACTCGCCGCAATTGGACTGGATTCCGCGCAGTTCATCCAGTTGCGCCGAATAGCCCGGCGCAATGACGCCACCATCGCGCAGCAGAGCGGCCGGCTCGAGGGCGACGGCGCGTTCGAGCAGCCTGATGCAGTCGGCGGGTGGCACGAGATCGGCGGCGACGCCGGCGAGCAGTTCGGCCGTGGTGCTGCTGAGTGCAGCGGCGAGTTCGGGTAGCCGGGCGAGGCTGTCGCGCAGGCTGGAGAGGTCGCGCGGCCGCGCATTCTTCAGTGCCACCCGCGCGGTGATGCGTTCGACGTCGGCAATGCCGCGCAGCTGCCCCCGCAGCGCCGCACCCGGTCCGCTGCCCGCATCGCCGATCAGTTCGGCCACCGCAGCATGGCGTGCCGCCGCCGCAGTGCGGTCGGCCAGCGGATGGTGCAGGCAGTGGCGCTGCCAGCGCGAACCCATCGCCGTGACGCAAACATCGAGCTGCGAGAGCAGCGTCGGCGCCGGCAGGCCGCGCAGGGTTTCACTGATTTCGAGATTGCGTCGCGTTGCGGCATCGAGGCGAAGAAAACTGCTCTCGTGCTCGACCGCCAGCGCGGTGACGTGGCCAAGCGCCTGCATCTGGGTGGCGCGTGCGTACTGGAACAGCGCACCGGCGGCGGCGACCGCCAGAGGCAGGCTGTCCGCACCGAAGCCCGAGAGGTCGCGCGTGCCGAAGTGCGTGGCGAGGTCGCGTTGTGCTGCCTCGTGGTCGAAGTGCCAGTCGGGCAGCGGTTTGACGCAGGCGTCGGTGGCGGGCAGGTCGGCGCGCATGCCATCGGCCACCAGCAACTCGGCCGGCCGCAGCCGCTCAAGCTGGTGGGGCAGGGCGGCGGCAGTGGTTTCGAGCAGGCGGAAATCGCCGCTGGCCAGATTGAGCCAGGCCAGCCCGGCGCGACCTCGTTCGACGGCGACGGCGAGCAACAGGCTGTCGCGCTTTTCGTCCAGCAGCGCCGAGTCGGTGAGCGTGCCGGGGGTGACGATGCGCGCCACCGCGCGTTCGACCGGTCCCTTGCTGGTGGCGGGGTCGCCGATCTGTTCGCAGATCGCCACCGACTCGCCGAGCCTGACCAGCCGCGCCAGATACTGTTCGATGGCGTGGTGCGGCACCCCGGCCATCGGGATCGGCCGGCCGGCCGACTGGCCGCGCGCGGTGAGCGTGATGTCGAGCAGGCGCGCGGCCTTCTCGGCGTCTTCGTAGAACAGCTCGTAGAAGTCGCCCATGCGATAGAGCAGCAGCATGTCGGCGTGCTGCGCCTTGAGGCGCAGGTACTGCTGCATCATCGGGGTGTGTTTCGATACGGTGTCGTCGTTTTCAACCATTTGATTATTGTAAATTTTTATTTTGGAAAAGCCTGTCGTGTGGTCGCGAGAGCCGAGAAAGAGGATAGTTGCCAAAGTAATGGGGTAACCAGTTGTATATATACCCCAATGCAGGTTAGGATTCCCCCATTTCCATGACTGGCATCCCATGTACTCGCTGACTCCGGAATTCCTGGCAAATCTCCGCTACGACGGTTTGCAGATCGCCACGATGCGCGCCCTGGGCGAGTATCGCGGCAAGCAGCAGCTGTACTTTGCGCAGTCGCCCGAGGTGTTGAGCGACCTCCGGCAGATTGCCGTCATCGAGTCGACGGAGTCATCCAACCGACTGGAAGGGGTGGTTGTTCCCCGGGATCGCCTCAAGTCGCTGGTGATCAAGAACGCCACGCCCAAGAGCCGTTCGGAGCAGGAGGTGGCAGGTTACCGCGACGCCCTTGCCCTGATCCACGAATCGGCTGAGAACATGCCGTTTTCCGAGGGCGTGGTGCGCCAACTACACGCCATGCTCTATCGCTACATGCCGCAGGCCGGCGGGCAGTGGAAAGCCACCAACAACGACATTGTCGAGAAGCACCCGGACGGCACCGTACGCCTGCGCTTTCGGCCGATACCAGCCCATCTGACACCGATGGCAATGGCCGATCTCGTTGGGCGGTACCAGGTGGCAGACGACCGGCATCTGGCCGATCCGCTGGTGCTGATCCCGCTCTCGGTACTGGATTTCCTGTGTATTCATCCCTTCCCGGATGGCAACGGGCGGGCGGCTCGTCTGGTGACCCTCCTGCTGTTGTATCAATGCGACTATGCAGTCGGGCGATACATCAGCCTGGAACGGATATTCGAGGAATCGAAGGAGAGCTATTACGAAACGCTGGAAGCAAGCTCGCAGGGTTGGCACGAAGGGCGGCACGATGTGCGGCCGTGGCTCGACTATTTCTGGGGCGCCCTGCTACGGGCTTACCGGGAGTTCGAGGAACGGGTCGGCACCATCGAGCGCGGGCGCGGTGCCAAGAGCGATCGCGTGCGTGCCGAAATACGGAAGCGCACGCTGCCGTTCTCGATCTCCGATATCGAGCAGGCTTGCCCAGGAATCAGCCGCGATACGGTGCGCATGGTGTTGCGGGCGATGAAGGCCGAAGGACAGATCGCGCCCACCGGCAAGGGGCGTGGGGCGAGGTGGGTCAAATCTTCATGACGCTCCACTACGCCACTCTTCTTGCCTTGTGTAGCCGATCGGCGATCGACGCTTACCTGGCACGCCTGACTTGGTCTTCCCAAAATACCGGGCCGCCATTTTCGTGCATGGCTGCTTCTGGCATGGCCACGATTGCAGGCAGGGGCGAGTGCCGACCTCGAACGTGAGGTATTGGGTGCCCAAGCTGGCCGCCAATCGCGAGCGCGATGCCCGCAAGGTGCAGGGGTTGCTTGAGCTCGGCTGGCGCGTCTTGACCGTCTGGGAATGCCAACTCAAAGGTGCTGACCACGGTAGCGTCATAGATGCAGTGGGCCGATGGCTCAGAGCGACCTAAAGCAGAGCGTGATCCGCAAAATCAGCACCTAAGCTGGTAGCTGCATCATCGGGGTATGCCCGGCCAGGGCGGCCGCCGTCGCGCCGGCGCCGACTTCCTGAGTGAGTGCTCAGGCGGCCAATTGCGGCGTCCGGTGGGACTGGACGATCTGCAGCAGTTGGCCGAAGATCTTCGGGGTGCCGGCGACGACATTGCCGGTGGTGAGGTAGGTGGCTTCGCCGGCAAGGTCGGAGACCAGGCCGCCGGCTTCGCTTACCAGCAGGGTGCCGGCCGCCATGTCCCAGGGGCTGAGGCCGAATTCCCAGAAACCGTCGGTGCGGCCGCAGGCGACATAGGCCAGGTCGAGCGCGGCGGAGCCTGGCCGGCGCAGTCCGGCGGTCTTCTGGGTCAGTTCGCGGAAGATCGCCATGTAGGCATCGGCGTGGTCGAACATGCGGTAGGGAAAACCGGTGCCAATCAGGGACTCGGCCAGCTTTGCGCGCTTGGAGACGCGGATGCGCTTGTCGTTGAGGAAGGCGCCGGCGCCCTTGCTGGCGGTGAACAGCTCGTTGCGCGTGGTGTCGTAGATGACGGCCTGGTTCATCACGCCCTTGTGGGCGAGGCCGATGGAAACCGCGTATTGCGGAAAGCCGTGGATGAAGTTGGTGGTGCCGTCGAGCGGGTCGATGATCCACTGGTATTCGTTGCCACTCTCGCCGTCGGAGCTGCCCGTCTCCTCTGCTAATATCGCGTGCTTGGGATAGGCATCGCGGATGACCTCGATGATCGCCGCCTCGGCGGCGCGATCGACCTCGGTGACGTAGTCGCTCTGCTGCTTGACGCCGATCGTCAGGCGCTCGACGTCGAGGCTGGCGCGGCTGATGATCTGGCCGGCGCGACGCGCGGCCTTGATGGCGATATTGAGCGTGGGATGCATGATTTTTCCGGGGCTGCGCGAAAGCAGCCGATTCGGCTGCAACTCTTGGCGACTGTTACTTGGGCCGCGATTTTAATATGAACCCCACCGCAGCGCTCGACGCGCACCTCGGCCGCATTCGCATCGTCCTGTCGCGCACCAGCCATCCCGGCAACATCGGTGCCACGGCGCGGGCGATGAAGACCATGGGTCTGTCGCGGCTGGTGCTGGTGGCGCCGCGCTTCTTCCCCGATCAGCAGGCCGACGCCATGGCGGCCGGTGCGACCGACATTCTCGAATCGGCCCACGTCTGCGGCACGCTGGAGGAGGCGCTGGCCGGCACCGTCTTCGCCACCGCCATGACGGCGCGCCGGCGCGAACTGGCGACCGAGCCGCTGTGGGTGCGTGAGGCAATGGCCGAGTTGGCGGCGCAACTGGCGCGTGACGCGGATGGGGAGGTCGCCATCGTCTTCGGCAACGAAACCTCGGGACTGTCGAATGAGGAACTGGCGCTGTGCCCGCGCTGGGCGATGATTCCCTGCAATCCCGAGTGGGCTTCGCTCAACCTGGCGGCCGCGGTGCAGATCGCCAGCTACGAGTTGCGTCTGGCAAAAGTCGGCGCTGGCGCCACGCCGACCGTGGCGGACGCGGATGCGCGGGCGAGCTTCGACGAGGTCGAGGGCCTCATCGGCCACCTCGAAGGCGCGGCTCTGGCTTCCGGCTTTCTCGATCCCGCTTCGCCGAAACGGCTGATGCACCGGTTGCGGCGACTTTTTTCGCGTACCGGGCTGGAAAAGGTCGAAGTCAATATCCTGCGCGGCCTTGTCGCCAGCCTGATGGAAAGGCGCAACTCGGGCAAATCCGAATGAAAGTTGACCGCTGCCGTCGGATATAATTATTTTTTTCCTTGCCCGGTCTGCCTCCAGCCATGTTCGAGCATCTGCGTGAAGATATCGCCTGCGTTTTTCAGCGCGATCCGGCCGCGCGCTCGCAGTGGGAGGTGCTTACCTGCTATCCGGGCCTGCACGCGCTGACGCTGCACCGTTTTGCCCACTGGCTGTGGGGTCATCGCCTGCGCTGGCTGGCGCGGCTGACGTCGCATTTCACACGCTGGATCACCGGCATCGAAATCCACCCGGGGGCAACCATCGGCCGTCGCGTATTCATCGACCATGGCATGGGTGTGGTGATTGGCGAAACGGCCGACATCGGCGATGACTGCACGCTCTATCACGGCGTCACGCTCGGTGGTACCTCCTGGAACCAGGGCAAGCGCCACCCGACGCTGGAGCGCGGCGTGGTGATCGGCGCCGGCGCCAAGGTGCTCGGCCCCATCATCCTGCGCGAGGGGGCCAAGGTGGGTTCCAATGCCGTGGTGGTGCGTGAGGTGCCGGCCGGTGCGACCGCTGTCGGCATCCCGGCACGCATCGTTGATGTCGGCAACGACGCGGCACGCGAGGAGAAGGCCGAGAACCTCGGGTTTTCCGCGTATGCCGTGACCAAGGACGAAGGCGATCCCGTCGCCCTGGCGATCCACGGCCTGCTCGACCATGCTGTCGAGACCGATCGCCGCATCGAAGTGTTGCTCAAGCATCTCGAGCGCTGCGGCGTTCCGCTTGACGACGAGATGGCGACTGCCGACCAGTTCGATCCGAAATACCTCTCCAAGATAGTTGACTAAATTCGTCGGAATCATTAAAGTCGATAAAAACGCTCGGGTATTGATAACCGCGGCGCCGACCCTAAATGAAGAGTGAACCGGAAAGGATAGACAAATGAGACTGACGACCAAGGGACGTTTTGCCGTGACCGCAATGATCGACCTGGCGCTGCGCCAGCACGGCGGGCCTGTCACGCTGGCGGGTATCGCCGAGCGGCAGAAGATATCGCTGTCCTACCTCGAACAGCTGTTCGGCAAGCTGCGTCGCCATCAGCTGGTGAGCAGCGTACGCGGCCCCGGTGGCGGCTACTGCCTGGCCAGGGAAATGGACACCGTGTCGGTTGCGGACATCATTCGCGCAGTCGACGAGCCGCTCGATGCCACCAGTTGCGGCGGCAAGGGCGATTGCCATGGCCATGAACAGCCGTGCATGACCCACAATCTGTGGACCAGCCTCAACGAGCGCATGTACGACTACCTGAGTTCGGTGCATCTTGCCCAGCTGGTCCACGAGCAGCGCAATCGACCCGAATGTGCCCTGGCGGCGGAGCCTCGTAGCGCCAATCGCCAGCGCCGCATGACGGTGGTGGCCACGGCGTTCTGAACGGTTCAATCCGACAGCCATGTTCCAGCCGACGTATCTCGACCACAACGCCACGACGCCGGTGCATCCGGCCGTGCTCGAGGCCATGCTGCCGTATTTTTCGCTGCAGCACGGCAATGCGTCGAGCCGGCATGAATACGGCCGTGCGGCGCGGCGGGCGATCGATGAGGCGCGGCAGCGCGTTGCCTATGCCGCCGGCGCTCACCCGACCGAGGTGATATTTACCAGCGGCGGCTCGGAAGCCAACAACCTGTTCATCAAGGGCGTTGCCGGGGCTGGAAAGCCCGGCACCATCGCGGTGTCGGCCATTGAGCACCCCTGCGTGCGCGAACCGGCGAAGCAGCTCGCCCAGGCTGGTTGGCGCCTGCGCGAGATCGCGGTGGACGCAAACTGCCGTGTCGCCAGCGCCGACTTTTCGAGTGCGCTGGGCGAGCAGCCGGATCTGGTTTCGGTGATGCTGGCCAATAACGAAACCGGTGTGCTGCAGGACGTGGCGGCGCTGGCTGAACAGGCCCGAGCCGGCCGGCCCTGGTTTCATAGCGATGCCGTACAGGCCTTCGGCAAGGTGCCGGTGAACTTTCGGGAACTCAACGGTCGCGGCGTCCATGGCATGAGCTTGTCGGCGCACAAGATCGGCGGACCCAAGGGCGCCGGTGCGCTTGTCATCGACAAGCGCGTCGACCTCAAGCCCCTGATCGCCGGCGGCGGCCATGAGCGTGGCTTGCGCTCCGGCACCGAGAACGTGCCGGCCATCGTCGGCTTCGGCATGGCTTGCGAACTGGTTACGGAGGGACTGGCCACGGCGGCGGTTCGCGTCGGCGCACTGCGCGACGAACTGGAGCGCGGATTGGTCGCGTCTGGCGCCGCCATCTTCGGTGCTTCCGCCCCGCGCCTGCCCAATACCGTCTATTTTTCGCTCCCCGATATCGATGGGGAAACCCTGGTGGCCAAGCTCGATCGCGCCGGTTTCGCCGTTGCCAGCGGTGCCGCATGCTCTTCGGCCAACCCGGAGGCGTCGCATGTGCTGGTGGCGATGGGCGTGGCACCAAGTTTGGCGCGTGGGGCAGTCCGCGTCAGCCTGGGAGCCGATTCCACGGCCCGCGACGTGCGCGATTTTCTCGCCGCGCTGGCAGACACCAGCCAGCAAATGAATCGAATGTCCGCACTGGCTCGCTAGTGCAGTTCTAATCACGGAGAATTACCCGATGCTCAAGTTTCCCATCTACCTCGACTATTCCGCCACAACGCCGGTCGATCCGCGCGTTGCCGCCAAGATGATTCCGTGGCTGACCGAACATTTCGGCAATCCGGCGTCGCGCTCCCATGCCTATGGTTGGGAAGCCGAGAAGGCGGTCGAGGAGGCGCGCGAGGAAGTCGCCAAGCTGGTCAACGCCGACTCCAAGGAAATCATCTGGACCTCGGGCGCAACCGAGTCGAACAACCTGGCCATCAAGGGCGCCGCGCATTTCTACGCCGCTACCCGCGGCAAGCACATCGTCACCGTCGCCACCGAGCACAAGGCCGTGCTCGATACTTTCAAGGAACTGGAACGGCAGGGCTTCGAGGCGACCTACCTCGAACCGCAGCCCAACGGCCTCATCACCGTCGAGCAGTTCAAGGCGGCGCTGCGCAAGGACACCGTGCTGGCTTCGGTCATGGCGGTCAACAACGAGATCGGCGTGATCCAGCCCATCGCCGAGCTCGGCGAAATCTGCCGCGAAGCCGGCGTCATCTTCCACGTCGATGCGGCCCAGGCTACCGGCAAGATGCCGCTTGACCTCGCCAAGCTGAAGGTCGACCTGATGTCCTTTTCGGCGCACAAGACCTACGGCCCCAAGGGCGTTGGCGCGCTCTACGTCCGTCGCAAGCCGCGCATCCGCCTCGAAGCGCAGATGCACGGCGGCGGCCACGAGCGCGGCATGCGCTCGGGCACGCTGGCCACGCACCAGATCGTCGGCATGGGCGAAGCCTTTCGCCTCGCCCGCGAAGAAATGGCCATGGAGAACGAGCGTGTCCGCATGCTGCGCGACCGCCTGCTCAAGGGCGTGCAGGACATCGAGGAGACCTATGTCAACGGCGACATCGAACAGCGCGTGCCGCATAACATCAACATCAGCTTCAACTACGTCGAGGGCGAATCCCTGGTGATGGCGGTCAAGGATATCGCCGTGTCCTCGGGTTCGGCCTGTACTTCGGCTTCGCTCGAGCCGTCCTACGTCTTGCGCGCCCTGGGCCGCTCCGACGAACTGGCGCACAGCTCGATCCGCTTCTCCATCGGCCGCTTCACCACCGAGGAAGAAATCGACTACACCATCAAGCTGCTGCACGACAAGCTCGGCAAGCTGCGTGAGCTGTCGCCGCTGTGGGAAATGTTCAAAGACGGCATCGATCTGAATAGCGTCCAGTGGGCTGCCCACTGATCATAGAATTCGAAGGAGAACCAGAATGTCATACAGCACCAAGGTCATCGACCACTACGAGAATCCGCGCAACGTTGGCTCTTTCGCCAAGGACGACGACAGCGTCGCCACCGGCATGGTCGGCGCGCCGGCCTGCGGCGACGTGATGAAGCTGCAGCTCAAGGTCGGCAAGGGCGGCATCATCGAGGATGCCAAGTTCAAGACCTATGGCTGCGGCTCGGCCATTGCCTCCAGCTCGCTTGTCACCGAGTGGGTCAAGGGCAAGACGCTGGATCAGGCGCTCGACATCAAGAACACCCAGATCGCCGAGGAACTGGCGCTGCCGCCGGTGAAGATCCACTGCTCGATCCTCGCCGAGGACGCCATCAAGGCGGCCGTCGCCGACTACAAGAAAAAGCACGGAGAGTAAAACGATGGCTGCCTGTTCCACCACATCGCCGGAAGCCGAAACCAAGGCACAGATAGTGCCGCCTGCGTGGCAGGGCGTCGATCGTGCGCTGCCGGTGACGCTCTCCGAGGCGGCAGCCGACCATATCGCCAAGTTCATCGCCAAGCGCGGCAAGGGCATCGGCATTCGCCTTGGCGTGCGCACCTCCGGCTGTTCCGGCATGGCCTACAAGCTCGAGTTCGCCGATGCGCCGAATCCCGAGGACATCGAGTTCGTCAGCCACGGCGTCAAGGTGCTGATCGACCCCAAGAGTCTGCCCTATCTTGCCGGCACCGAGCTCGACTACACCAGGGAAGGTCTTAACGAGGGGTTCCAGTTCAACAACCCCAACGTCAAGGATGCCTGCGGCTGCGGCGAGAGCTTCAACGTCTGATGGATTTCGGCCAGGACCACTACGCGCTGTTCGGCCTGCCACGTCGCTTCGTCGTCGATACTGCCGAGCTGGAACGGCTTTACCGGGAGGTGCAGGCGCGCGTCCATCCGGACAAGTTTGCCGACGCCGGCGATGCCGACAAGCGGCTGGCGATGCAGTGGTCCACGCACGCCAACGAGGCCTACCTCACGCTCAAGTCGCCGCTCAAGCGCGCCCAGTACCTGCTGCAGCTGGCCGGCCACGATCCACAGGTCGAGCACAACACGGCTATGCCAACCGACTTCCTGGTCGAGCAGATGGAGTGGCGTGAGGCGGTGATCGAGGCTCGCGACGCGGCCGACGTGGCCGAACTCGACCACCTGCACCATCGCATGCGCAAGGAAATCTCGACCCAGTACGATGCCCTGCATCAGGCGCTCGATGAACGCGCGGACTACGCAGCCGCGGCGGATCTGGTGCGCCAGCTGATGTTCCAGGAAAAGCTGCTTCATGAAATCGGCGATGCGCTCGAGGCCGTCGACGCCTAAACAACGAAAAACCAAGATGGCCCTTCTCCAGATTGCAGAGCCCGGCGAGTCCGCGGCTCCCCACGAACACCGTCTCGCCGTCGGCATCGACCTCGGCACAACCAACTCGCTGGTCGCCACCGTCAGGAGCGGCATGGCCGTTGCCCTCAGCGACGACCAGGGCCGCTCGCTGCTGCCATCGGTCGTGCATTACGACGGCGCGGTCGAGGTCGGCTTCGCCGCCCAGGCGCGACAGTCGCTAGATCCCCGCAACACCATCGTTTCGGTCAAGCGCTTCATGGGGCGCGGCCTCAAGGACATCGCCCACGTCGAGTCCATGCCCTACGACTTCGTCGAGGCCGAGGGCATGGTCAAGCTGCGCACCGCCCAGGGCATCAAGAGCCCTGTCGAAGTATCGGCCGACATTCTCGGCGCCCTGCGCGACCGCGCCGAAGCTTCGCTCGGCGGCCAGCTCACCGGCGTGGTGATCACCGTTCCAGCCTATTTCGACGATGCCCAGCGCCAGGCCACCAAGGATGCGGCCAGGCTCGCCGGCCTCAACGTACTGCGCCTGCTCAACGAGCCGACCGCGGCCGCGATCGCCTATGGCCTCGACAATGCGTCCGAAGGCATCTTCGCAGTCTATGACCTCGGCGGCGGCACCTTCGATATCTCCATCCTCAAACTTTCCAAGGGCGTGTTCCAGGTGCTGGCCACCGGCGGCGACTCGGCCCTGGGCGGCGACGACTTCGATCAGCGCGTGTTTTGCTGGATCATCGAGCAGGCCAAGCTGGCGCCACTGTCGGCGCGCGACTCGCGTCTGCTGCTGACCCACGCCCGCGAGGCCAAGGAATACCTCACGGCACATGGCGAGGCCGAGATTACCGTCAGGCTCGGTAGCGGCGAATATGTCGATGTCAAGCTAACCACCGCGATCTTCAGCGAGATCACCAAGAACCTGGTTCAGAAGACGCTGGCGCCTACGCGCAAGGCGCTGCGCGATGCCGGCTTGGCAGCGGAAGACATCAAGGGTGTCGTAATGGTGGGCGGCGCCACCCGCATGCCGCAGGTCCAGCGCGCCGTCGCCGAGTACTTCGGCCGCGATCCACTCAACAACCTCGACCCCGACAAGGTGGTGGCCCTCGGTGCGGCGATTCAGGCCAATCTCCTTGCCGGCAATCGCGCCGCCGGCGACGACTGGCTGCTGCTGGACGTGATTCCGCTGTCGCTCGGCCTCGAAACCATGGGCGGCCTGGTCGAGAAGGTGATTCCGCGCAACTCGACCATTCCCGCCGCGCGGGCCCAGGAATTCACCACCTTCAAGGACGGCCAGACTGCCATGGTCCTGCACGTGGTGCAGGGTGAGCGCGAGCTGGTTTCCGACTGCCGCAGCCTGGCCCGTTTCGAGTTGCGCGGCATCCCGCCGATGGTGGCCGGCGCCGCGCGCATCCGCGTCACCTTCCAGGTGGATGCCGACGGCCTGTTGTCGGTCAATGCGCGCGAGCAGACCACCGGGCACGAAGCCCATGTCGAGGTGAAGCCATCCTACGGCCTTTCCGACGACGAAATTACCTCCATGCTCAAGGACAGTTTCAACCACGCGTCCGACGATGCCTTCCGCCGTGCCCTGCGCGAGGCGCAGATCGAGGCGCAGCGCCTGCTCGAAGCGGTTCAGTCGGCGCTGCGGGAAGATGCTGCGCTGCTGTCCACGCTGGAGAAGGCGCACGTCGAAAACCTGGTGGCGCGGCTGCAGGGCGTCATGATCGGTGATGATCGTCGCGCCATCGACAACGCCATGGACGCGCTCAACAAGGGCACCGGCGAATTCGCCGGGCGCCGCATGAACCAGAGCGTGCAGCGCGCGCTCGCCGGAAAGAAAGTCTCGGACATATGACTACCTACCCCCTGGCCCCCTTCCTGAGGAAGGGGGTAACGGTTGATCGCTTCGCTCCCAAGTCTGAGACTGTCCCTCCTTGGGGCGGCCCGGCGGAGGGACTATGACCCAGATCATCGTATTGCCCCATGTCGAACTCTGTCCCGATGGGGCTGTAATCGAGGCGCCGGTCGGCCAGTCGATCTGCGACGCGCTGCTCGAAAACGACATCGACATCGAGCACGCCTGCGAAAAATCGTGCGCCTGCACCACCTGCCACGTCGTGATTCGCGAGGGTTTCAATTCGCTGGAAGCCGCCGAGGAGACCGAGGAAGACCTGCTCGACAAGGCCTGGGGCCTGGAGCCCAGTTCGCGCCTGTCCTGCCAGGCCCTTGTCGCCGCGACCCCCTTGGTGGTAGAAATACCCAAATACACCATCAACATGGCCAAGGAAGGACACTCGAAGAAATGAAGTGGACCGACACGCTGGACATTGCGATAGAACTTTCCGAGCGCCATCCCGAAGTCGATCCGAAGGCGGTGAATTTCGTCGATCTGATGCGCTTGGTGATGGCGCTGCCCGGTTTCGAAGAAAACGAGCAGCACTGCGGCGAGAAGAAGCTGGAAGCCATCCAGATGGCGTGGATGGAAGAAGTGGACTGATCATGCGCATCGGGCGCCGCATCCGGGCCGGTGTCTTCGCCATCCTGGCCGGGGCGACGCTCGCGGCATGGGGCGATCAGCCCGTCGGCATTACTGCCACCCTGCTGCATGTAGATACCGTCCACGCCGGCAAGCCCTTCCGCATAGAGCGCGAAGCCGACAATTTCAATCAGATCGATCCGGACTTCGCGCTCACCTCGCGTCCCTGTCCGCCCTATTGCGTTCAGCCCATGCAGCTGGCGCCCGGCGTCGAGACCATCGGCGAACTGGAACTGCTCGACTACCTGCGCCGGGCCGGCGACGACAAGGCCGGTGTGGTCGTCATCGACTCCCGCGAGGAGCACTGGCTGTTGCGCACCGGCATCATCCCCGGCGCCATTCACCTCACCTGGACACAACTGCATCCGGCCCACACCGAACCGGCGCAGATCGCCGACACGCTGCAGTTCGTGTTTGGTGCAGCGCGCACCGGGGCGTTGTGGAACTTCGAGAGCGCCCGGACCGCGGTGTTTTACTGCAACGGCGTCTGGTGCGGCCAGTCGCCCACCAACATCAAGCAGCTGCTTGCCCTTGGCTATCCGGCCCACAAGCTCAAGTGGTATCGGGGCGGCATGCAGTCGTGGAAGAGCCTGGGCTTCAATACCGCACCGGTCCTGTTGAAGTGAGTTTTGCGGTGCCGAACGATCTGCTGATCGACACGCATTGCCATCTCGACGCCGCCGAGTTCGACGGCGATCGTGAGTCCGTGGCCGCCGCCGCTGTTGCCGCAGGTGTCACCCTGATCGTCGTGCCTGCGGTGGAGCGCGCCAACTTCGGTGCCGTGGCCAGCGTCTGCCGGGACTTTCCGGGTTGCGTCGCGGCCTACGGCATCCACCCGATGTACGTCGAACGCGCTGTTCCGGCCGACCTCGACGCCTTGCGCGAAACGCTCGAGCGCGAATCCGCCGTCGCCGTCGGCGAAATCGGCCTCGATCGCTTCGTCGAGCTGCGCGATGACGCGAACCAGGAGTTCTATTTCGTCGAGCAGCTGAAGATCGCGCGTGACCTCGACCTGCCCGTAATCCTGCACGTGCGGCGCGCCATCGATCCGATTCTCAAACAGTTGCGCCGTATCGGCGTTCGCGGCGGCATCGCCCACGCCTTCAATGGCAGCCGCCAGCAGGCCGACGAGTTGCTCAAGCTCGGCTTCGCGCTAGGCTTCGGCGGGACAGTGACTTTTCCGCGGGCGGCGCGAATTCGCGAGCTGGCCGCGACCTTGCCGCTGGATGCCATCGTACTCGAGACCGATGCGCCGGACATTCCGCCAGCATGGAATGTCGGCGCCCGCAATTCGCCGGACCAGTTGCCGCGCATCGCCGGCGAGATCGCTACACTGCGTTCGGTGGCCGTGATGGATATCATCGCTGCAACCGGCCGCAATGCCCGCCGCGTGCTGCCCGGGCTACTGCATTGATCAACCCCCAACCCCAATCAACATAAGGAGAATCACAATGAGTACTACCGTTACCCTGCATGGCAATCCCGCTCGCGTTGATGGCGACCTGCCGGCCGTAGGCGGCCGCGCCCCCGATTTCAGCCTGACCAACGGCGAACTCGCCGATGTCTCGCTGAAGAATTTCGCCGGCAAGCGCAAGGTTTTGAACATCGTTCCCAGCCTCGATACGCCGACTTGCGCCACCTCGACCCGCAAGTTCAACGAGTCCGCTGCGACGCTGAACAATGCCGTGGTGCTGGTCGTTTCCGCTGACCTGCCGTTTGCCGCCGGGCGTTTCTGCGCCACCGAGGGCCTGAAGAACGTCGCCCACCTGTCGACCTTCCGCCATCCAGAATTCATGAAGGCCTGGGGCGTGGCCATCGCCGACGGTCCGCTGGCCGGCGTTACTGCCCGCGCCGTGGTCGTGCTCGACGAGAACGACAAGGTGCTGCACGCCGAGATGGTGGGCGAGATCGGCAACGAGCCGAACTACGCTGCCGCGCTCAAGGCACTGGGCTGATCGCCTGATCGTCGCTTCGCGGCTGGCCGCAACGGCCAGCCGCCATCGTCGCATGGCGACGAAATCCGCAGCCGCGGACGCAATGCCGCAGGCGGCGCCCCACTACCGACATGACCTCTCCCCGCGCCCTGGCTGCGCTGTTCCTGCTGACGCTGATCTGGGGTTACGCCTGGGTGGTGCTCAAGCAGGCGCTCGACTACGCCGGCCCATTCCAGCTCTCGGCCCTGCGCTCGAGCGCAGGCGCCGCGGCCTTGCTGGCGGCACTGCTGCTGACGGGGCGATCGCTGCGCATCGTCGCGGTCGGCAGGACCGCCTGGGTCGGGCTGTTCCAGACCGGTGCCTTCATGGCGCTACAGACCTGGGCGCTGGTCGAGGGCGGTCCCGGCCGCACCTCGGTGCTGATATTCACCATGCCGATCTGGACCCTGTTGCTCGGCGCGCTGCTGCTCGGCGAACGGGTGCGCGGGCTGCAATGGGGCGCAGTGGTGTCCACGGTCGTCGGGCTGGTGCTGATCATCGAGCCCTGGTCGCTTGGCGGCAGCCTGATTTCCAAGATGCTCGGCCTGCTGGCGGCGCTGGCCTGGGCGATCGGCACCGTGCTGGTCAAGCGCTGGCGCAGTCATCTGGCGGCCGATGTACTGGCACTGACGGCGTGGCAGATGGTGTTCGGCGCGGCGCTGCAGATCGTCGTTGCCGGCGTGGTGCCGGAGCGGGCGGTGGACTGGCAGCCGGCCTTCCTGTTCATCCTCGCCTTCATGGCTTTGGTGGTGACGGCGCTGGGCTGGTTTCTCTGGCTTTACGTGCTGGAGCACCTGCCGGCCTGGCAGGCCAGCCTGTCGGTGCTGGGCGTGCCGGTCGTCGCCATCGTTTCCTCGCGCTGGGTGCTCGGCGAACAGTCGACGCCGATCGAACTGGCCGGGATGCTGCTGATCGGCAGTGGACTGGGCCTGCTGAGTTTCCTCAACTGGCGCGCGCAGCGGCGGTTGCCGCCGCCTCAGTCGAGCACGTGAGAGACCAGGCCGTCGGCCAGCTTGGGTTCGAACCAGGTTGATTTCGGCGGCATCACCTCGCCGGCGTCGGCCACCGCCATCAGGTCATCGAGGGTGGTCGGATGCATGGCGAAGGCCACCGCCATTTCGCCGGAGTCGACGCGGCGCTCCAGTTCGTCCAGTCCGCGGATGCCGCCGACGAAGTCGATGCGCTTGTCGCGGCGCAAATCGGTGATGCCGAGGATGGGGCCGAGCAGGTGGTCGGAAAGCAGGCTGACGTCGAGCCGTGCCACCGGGTCGGCCGGGATCAGCTCCGGCCTGATGGTCAGCTTGTGCCATTGCCCGGCCAGGTACATGCCGAACTCGCCGCTGCGCGCCGGATGGACTGCGCCGGACGCGGTCTCGACCGTGAAGGCCGTGGCGAGCCGTGCCGCCAGCGCCGACTTTTCCAGCCCGTTGAGATCGGTGACGACGCGGTTGTAGTCGAGGATGCGCATCTGGCGGTGGGGGAAGATCACCGCCAGGAAGTAGTCGCTGCTCTTCTCGGCTCCCCCGCGGCGTGCCGCCGCGACGCGCGACGCGGCCGCCGAGCGGTGGTGGCCGTCGGCGATGTAGAGCGCTGGCAGGGAGTCGAAGGCGGCGGTGATCCTGGCGATCAGCGCCGGGTCGCGCATCGCCCAGATCTGATGGCGGATGCCGTCCGCGGCGGTAACGTCGGCTTCGGGTGTGCCGCGGTGGGTCTGGGTCAGCAGAGCATCGACGAAGGGGTCCGACGGATAGGCCAGCAGCACCGGGCCGGTCTGGGCGTTGAGCGCATCGATCTGGCGGACTCGGTCGTCTTCCTTGTCCGGACGCGTGAATTCGTGCTTCTTGATGCGGTTGGCATCATAGGCGGAGACCGAAGCGGCAACGACCAGGCCGGTCTGCTCGTGGTCGCCCATGGTCAGGCGATAGGCGTAGTAGCAGGGGGCCTCGTCGCGCACCAGCACGCCGGCGTCGAGCATGCTCTTGAGGTTGGTTGCGGCCTTGGCGTAGACCTCGGGTGCATAGGGGTCGGTTTCCGGCGGCAGGTCGATCTCTGGTTTGGAGATGTGCAGGAAACTCCAGGGCTTGCCTTCTGCACGGATGCGCGCCTCGGCGGTGGAGAGCACGTCGTAGGGCGGGGCCGCGACATCGGCGGCGCGGCCCTCTGCCGGGCGCAGTCCGCGAAAGGGCTTGATCAGCGACATGGCGGCGTGCTCCCCTTATTGTTTGCTGCGACCGTTGAGCGGGCCGCGCAGCGCCTCGCGCGCATCGCGGATCATCTTCTCGGTGGTCGGCCAGTCGACGCAGGCGTCGGTGACCGAACAACCATACTTGAGTTGCGACAGATCGTCCGGAATCGGCTGGTTGCCCGACTCGATGAAGCTCTCGACCATGAGGCCGACGATCGAGCGGTTGCCGAGGCGGATCTGGTTCACGCAGTCCGTCATCACCAGCGGCTGCAATTCGGGCTTCTTGTAGCTGTTGGCGTGCGAGCAGTCGATCACCATGTTCAGCGGCAGCTTGGCCTTTGCGAGAGTCTGTTCGGCGATGGCGACGCTGACGGTGTCGTAGTTGGGACGGTTGCCGCCGCGCAGCACCAGGTGACCGTAGCGGTTGCCGCGCGTGCGTACCACGCTCGAGCGGCCCTGCATGTTGATGCCAAGGAAACTGTGTGGCTTGGATGCCGAGAGGATCGCATTGAGGGCGGCATCGACCGAGCCGTCGGTGCCGTTCTTGAAGCCGACCGGCGTCGACAGGCCCGAGGACATCTCGCGATGGGTCTGCGACTCGGAGGTGCGGGCGCCGATGGCGGTCCAGCTGATCAGGTCGCCGACGTATTGCGGCGCAATCGGATCAAGAGCTTCGGTGCCGCAGGGCAGGCCCAGTTCGTTGATCGCCAGCAGGAACTCGCGCGCCTTCGACAGGCCTTCCTCGATGCGGAAGGAATCGTCCATGCGCGGGTCGTTGATGAAGCCCTTCCAGCCGGTCGAGGTGCGCGGCTTCTCGAAATAGACCCGCATCACCAGCAGCAGGGTGTCGCTCACCTCGTCGGACAGGGCCTTGAGGCGACGGGCATAGTCGAGCCCGGCGACCGGGTCGTGGATCGAGCAGGGGCCGATGACGACGAACAGGCGCTGATCCTGGCGGTCGAGGATGCGCTCCAGCGCCCGGCGGCCGGCGACCACCGTCCGTGCAGCCGCTTCGCTCAGGGGCTGGCGGGCGTGAATTTCCTCCGGCGTCGGCATCGGCGCGAAGGATTCGATGTTCAGGTTTTCGGTCTGTTGCATGGGGCGATACCAGATGCGTTTGATGGACTAGGCGGAAGATGCGTTCGCTATCGGAAGGTGGGGCTGGCAGCCGATAGTCGAGAGGCTTGCGAGAATGCGGCGGCAAAGCCCCAGCTGCGGCGGTAACGACTTGTCAATTGGTTAGCGCGGCACGTTTCACGCCTCGTAATGGTGATTTTTTTTCCAACTGCCACAAGTCGTAGGCGATTTGCATCTTGAGCCAGGTTTCGGCACGACCGCCATTTTCCTCGCCCAGCCAGGCTTCGATACGGCGTGCCAGGTCGACGGAGATGCCGGCATGCTCGTTAAGCACGCGCGATAGGGCGACGCGTGACACCCCCAACTGGCGAGCGGTTTCCGAAACCGTCAGGCCGAGTGCCGGCAGTACATCCTCGCGCAGGATGGCGGCGGGGTGGGGCGGATTGAACATGCGGGCCATGAGTTTCTCCTTCAGTGGTAATCCTGATAATCCACCAAGATTGCATCCTCGCCCTCGAAGGTAAAGGTCATGCGCCAATTGCCATTGACCCAGACCGACCATTGCCCTGTCGAGAGCGCATGCAGCCTCCAGCCGGGAACGTTCATGTCGGCCGGAGCGGCGGCGGTTTCGAGTTTTTTCAGCTGGCGGGACAAGCGTGGCGCATGGTGTGGCTGGATTCCCGCCTTCGATCCGCTCTCGAAAAAACGTTGCAAGCCGGCATGCCGGAAGCTCCTAATCATGGAGATGGAGTGTATCTCATGGCGATACGATTCGCAAGAAGCGGGTTTTGTTGCCAGTGACTGCTTGCCGCACCCAGAACGGCACCCAACAAGCCGACCATTACCGTCCTGCCAGCGCGCTCCGAAGGAAGTACCCTTGGGGTGCCGATTTTTACGGCTTGAGGCGCTTGAACAGTTCCTTCACCGCCTGAACCCTGTCCTTCAGCGTGGCGGTCGGCTTCTGCCACGCCAGCTTGTCCGGCCCGGCGAGCTTGAAGGCCCGGTCGTTCTGGATCAGCAGGATGATGTCGGCAGGGTCGATCGGCGGGTTCGGCGTGAGCTGCAACTGGATCGACGCGGCGCCGGCGTCGAGCTTGACCACGCCCAGCGGCTTGCCCAGCAGCCGCAGGCGGTGGGTTTCGAGCAGGGCCAGCGCCTGTTGCGGCAGGTCGCCGAAGCGGTCGATCAGTTCTTCCTGCAGCGCGCGCAACTCCTCTTCTCCGTCGCAGTTGGCCAGCCGCTTGTAGAGCGTCAGCCGTTCATGCACGTCGGGGCAGTAGGCATCTGGCAGCAGGGCGGGGAAGTGCAGGTTGATTTCGGATGTGACGGAAAGCGGCTGGGTCAGGTCGGGCACGGCCTTGCCGTCCTTGAGCGCCTTGACCGCTGCGTTGAGCATGCTGGTGTAGAGCGCGAAGCCGATTTCGTGGATCTCACCGCTCTGGCTTTCGCCGAGCACCTCGCCGGCACCGCGGATTTCGAGGTCATGCATGGCGAGGAAGAAGCCCGACCCCAGTTCTTCCATCGCCTGGATGGCCTCGAGGCGGCGCTTGGCCTGGGCGCTGGGCTTGGCGTCCTGGTCGGTCAGCAGGTAGGCATAGGCCTGATGGTGCGAGCGACCGACGCGGCCGCGCAGCTGGTGCAGCTGCGCCAGGCCGAACTTGTCGGCGCGGTTGATGACGATGGTGTTGGCGTGCGGGTTGTCGATGCCGGTCTCGATGATGGTCGAGCACAACAGCAGGTTGTGCTTCTGTTGGGTGAATTCACGCATCACCCGCTCCAGCTCGCGCTCGGGCAGCTGGCCGTGGCCGATGACGATGCGCGCTTCGGGCAGCAGGGTCGCCAGCTTCTCGCGCATGTTCTCGATGGTATCCACCTCGTTATGGAGGAAATACACCTGGCCGCCGCGCTTGAACTCGCGCAGGCAGGCCTCGCGCACCTGGCCCTTGGACCACGGCGCGACGAAGGTCTTGATGGCGAGGCGCCGCGACGGCGGCGTCGCGATTACCGAGAAGTCGCGCAGGCCTTCGAGCGAGAGGCCCAGAGTGCGCGGGATGGGCGTCGCGGTCAGCGTCAGCACGTCGACTTCGGCGCGCAGCGACTTGAGCGCCTCCTTCTGCCGTACGCCGAAGCGATGCTCCTCGTCGATGATGACCAGGCCGAGGCGCGAGAACTCGACGTCCTTTTGCAGCAGGCGGTGGGTGCCGATGAGGATGTCGATCCTGCCCTGCGCCAGCAGATCGATGGCTTCCGCCTGTTCCTTGGCTGAGCGGAAGCGCGAGATCTCGGCCACTTTCACCGGCCACTCGGCGAACCGGTCGGAAAAGTTCTGGTAGTGCTGTTCGGCCAGCAGGGTGGTGGGGCAGAGCACGGCAACCTGCTTGCCGTCGGCGACGGCGACGAAGGCGGCGCGCATCGCCACTTCGGTCTTGCCGAAGCCGACGTCGCCGCACACCAGCCGGTCCATCGGCTTGCCCGAGACCATGTCCGAGATCACCGCGCCGATGGCGGCGAGCTGGTCCGGGGTTTCCTCGAAGCCGAAGCCTTCGGCGAAGGCCTCGAGGTCGTGCGTCTTGAATGTGAATTCGTGGCCCTTGCGCGCTGCGCGCTGCGCGTAGAGGTGCAGCAGTTCGGCCGCGGTGTCGCGCACCTGCTCGGCCGCTTTGCGCCGGGCTTTTTCCCACTGGCCGGAGCCGAGGCGGTGCAGTTCGACGGCCTCGGGGTCGACGCCGCTGTAGCGCGAGATGACGTGCAGTTGCGCCACTGGCACGTAAAGCTGTGCGCCTTCGGCGTATTCGAGGTGGAGGAATTCCTCCGCTTCGCTGCCGAGGTCCATGTGCACCAGCCCCTTGTAGCGCCCGATACCGTGCGATTCGTGTACCACGGGGTCGCCGATGCGCAGCTCGGAGAGGTCGCGCAGCCAGCCTTCGAGGTTGCTGCGCCGCGCCGTGCCGCGCTTGCCCCGCGGCCGGGCGTTGGCGGCATACAGCTCGTTCTCTGTGACGATGGCGAGCCGGGCCTGGGGCAGGGCGAAGCCGCCGGACAGCGGGGCGACGCCAAGCATGAACTTGTGTTCGCTTGCGATGAAGTCGGCGAAGTCGGCGCAGGGCGTTGCGGCAAGGTCGTGCTCCGCCAGGTACTCGGCGATGGTCTCGCGCCGTCCCGGCGATTCGGCCAGCAGCAGCGTGCGGCCGGGCCATTGCGCCAGGTGGACGCGCAGCGCCGCCAGCGAGTCGTCGGCGCGGCGGTCGACGGCGATGGCCGGCGGTGGAATGGCCGTTCCGGCATCGTCTGCCGTGCCGCCAGCGCCGACTTTTTCACGCAGCGCGTATTGCGGAAATCCTTGCGCGGCGATGAAGAACTGTTCGTCCGAGAGGAACAGTTCGCCGGGTGCCAGCACCGGGTTCGCCAGGTCGCCCTTGAGCATGTCGTGACGGCTGCGGGTGTCCTGCCAGAACTGCTGGAAGGCGGCATTGACGTCGTGATGCAGTAGCAGGGTGGTGCCGCGTTCACCCTGGGGCAAGTAGTCGAACAGCGTTGCCGTCGTATCGAAGAACAGCGGCAGGTAGTACTCGATGCCGGCCGGCGGCGTGCCTTGCGAGACAGCCTTGTAGAGCCGGTTGCGCGAGGCGTCGCCCTCGAAGGTCTCGCGGTAGCGGCGACGGAAGGTGTTGCGGCCGGGCTCGTCGAGCGGGAATTCGCGTGCCGGCAGCAGGCGGATTTCCGGTACCGGGTAGAGCGTGCGCTGCGAGTCGACGTCGAAGACGCGGATGGTTTCTACTTCGTCGTCGAACAGTTCGATGCGGAAGGGCAGCGGTGCGCCGGTGGGGAAAAGGTCGATCAGTCCGCCGCGCACGCTGAATTCGCCGGCCGCTACCACTTGCGTGACGTGCTGGTAGCCGGCGACCGCCAGCTGCTCGCGCAGCTTCTCCAGCGCCAGGCGCGTGCCGCGCTCGACGATGAAGCTGCGGGCGGCAAGGTATTCGCGCGGCGGCAGCCGCATCAGCGCGGTGGCGGCCGCCGCGATCAGAACCTCGCATTCGCCGTTTGCCACGGCATTGAGCGTGGCGAGCCGTTCGGAGACAAGGTCCTGGTGCGGCGAGAAATTGTCGTAGGGCAGCGTTTCCCAGTCCGGCAGCAGGTGCGCGCGCAACTGTGGCGCGAACCAGCCGATCTCTTCCTGCAGACGCTGCGCGTCAAGCGGGCTGGCGGTGACGACGAATAGCAGTTGGCCGGGCGTGGCAAGGCCGGCCAGGGCGAGGGCGTCGGCGGAGCCGGCGAACTCGGGCAGGGCGATGCGCTGGCCCGGCTTGGGAGGGGGCAGGGATGCGAGCGGGAGCGGCAGGGAAGACGGCGATGGCAAGGTATGCAGGGGGTACCGTAGCGGGTACCGCCGGGGCTACGAGCGGGGCGGCCGATTATACTTGGCCGGACTGCCCGCCATTGCCGCGGGCGAGCGACGAAGGGTGTTCCGATGGATGGTGGCGACAGGCCATGATCGACGATCCGTGGTTCTACGTGGCCGCCGTATTCGGCGTGCTGATCGCGGGGATTTCCAAGGCCGGTTTCGGCGGCGCCACCGGCGGGCTGTCGGTCGGGTTGATGGCGCTGGTGGTGGCCCCGCCGCAGGCGGCGGCGGTGATGTTGCCGATCCTGCTGGTGATGGATGCGATCGGCCTGGCGGTTTTCCGCGGCAAGTTCGACGCGGCCCACCTGCGCGTCCTGTTGCCCGCCGCCGTCGTCGGCATCGTCATCGGCACGCTCACTTTCGGCTGGATCGATGCGCGCTGGATTCGCGGCATCATCGGCGTCGAGGCCATCCTGTTCGCGCTCGACCGCTTTCGCCGCGCCGACCCGGCGCGCCAGCCGCTGGCGCCGTCGTGGCGTCGCGGCAGCTTCTGGGGCGCGGTGTCCGGCTTCACCAGCTTCATTTCCCACGCCGGCGGCCCGCCACTGATGCAGTACCTGCTGCCGCTGCAACTGGACCGGGTGCGGATGGTGGGCACGACCGTGGCCTATTTTTCCGTCGTCAATTTCACCAAGCTGATTCCCTACGGCTGGCTTGGCCTGCTCGACCTGGGCAACCTCAAGACCGCCGCGCTGCTGCTGCCGGTGGTGCCGATCGGTTACTGGGTCGGCCTGAAGCTGTTGCATGGCCTGAATCAGCGTGCCTTCGCGGCAACATTGAACTGGCTGTTGCTGCTGGTCGGCATCAAACTGCTGTGGGACAGCATCGGCGGCGGCTGAGATGCCCGTGGCGGCGGTGCTATGCTTGGCCCATGGAGGTGTGAATATGTTGATGAAGGCTGATGAGTCCGCGCTGCTGGTGGTGGACATGCAGGGCAAGCTGCTGACGCTGGTCGATGACTGGCAGCGGATTCTGGACAACGTGATGTGGCTGACCCGGGTGGCGCAGAAGATCGGCGTGCCGGTGATGGTCAGCGAACAGTACCCCAAGGGATTGGGCCGCACCCAGCCCGATCTGGCGGCGCTGTTCCCGCCCGGCGCCGTGGCGGAGAAGAATCATTTTTCCTGCGTCGCGGCGGATTGCCTGTCGGGGCTGGCCGGGGAGGAGCGACGCCAGGTGGTGGTGTGCGGCATCGAATCGCACGTCTGCGTGATGCAGACCGCGCTGGACCTGCGCGCGCAGGGCAAGGATGTGTTCGTGGTGGCCGATGCGGTTTCCTCGCGCAATCCCGACGACAAGCGCCATGCGCTGGAGCGCATGCGTCAGCATGGCATCGAGATCGTGACGCGCGAAATGGCCTGCTTCGAGTGGCTACGACAGGCCGGCACCGACCTGTTCCGCGACATCAGCAAGAATTTTCTGCGCTGATCCCGCTTCGGGCGCCGCTGCAATGACCTCGTCACCACCGGAGAGCCTGCTGCGCGAGGAGGAGGTCGAGTTCATCGCCATTCGCGCCCAGGGTGCCGGCGGCCAGAACGTCAACAAGGTCTCGAACGCGGTGCATCTGCGCTTCGATATCGGCGCGTCGTCGCTGCCCGAGGCGATCAAGGCCCGACTGCTGCAGTTGAGCGACCAGCGCATCAGCTCCGACGGTGTGGTGGTCATCAAGGCGCAGGCGCACCGCAGCCTCGAGCGCAACACTGCCGACGCGCTGGTGCGGCTGCGCGAGATGATCGCGCAGGCCGCCTTCGTCCAGCCGCCGAGGCGGCCGACCAAACCGACGAAAAGCTCGCAGCGCAAGCGGGTCGATAGCAAGGTACAGCGCGGCCAGGTCAAGTCGCTGCGCGGGCGCGTCACCGATGGCTGAGCGCAGCCGCGGCGCTGGCGCGAAGCGCGATGTGGCGGCCGACGCGGACCTGCCACTCTATCCGGGCATCGCGCTCGCCGACATCGTGCTGGTCGATTCCGCCGCTGCCGATTCGGTTGCGGTGGCAGATCTGCTGGCTGCCGACGCGGTGGGCTTCGATACCGAGTCCAAGCCGACCTTCGCCAAGGGCGAAATCTCCACCGGCCCGCATCTGGTGCAACTGGCGACTGACGCCAAGGCCTACCTGTTTCCCGTCGACCGCCTGCCCGGCCTTGGCGGGCTGAAAGCCGTGCTGGAGTCGACGCGGGTTTGCAAGGTCGGTTTCGGCCTCGATAGCGACGTGGCACGGCTTAAGTCCAAGTTCGGCATCGACTTGCGCAATGTGGTCGATCTTGCCGTCACCCTGCGCGCTGCCGGTGAGAAGAACACGGTAGGCGCCCGGGCTGCGGTCATCCGCCATTTCGGCCAGCGGCTGCAGAAGTCGCGGCGCGTGTCCACCTCGAACTGGGCGCTGCCGCAGTTGAGCGAAAGCCAGATGCGCTACGCCGCCGACGATGCCCAGGTGTCCCTGCGGTTGTATCGGGCGACGCAGCCGCAGCCGCCGGCCCCGCCTCCGGGGTTGTGGCGCCGGCTGCTAAGGTGGCTTGGTCTGGGGCGGCGCTGACCAAAACTGCGCCACTGAATGCCGTCGGCAAAAAGTCGGCGCTGGCGGCACGGTGATTCGTCGTTATAATGCCGATTTCCTGCAGCGGCAGTCTCCATGGCCAAGTACGTTTTCGTTACCGGTGGTGTCGTGTCCAGTCTGGGCAAGGGCATCGCCGCCGCCTCCCTCGGCGCCATCCTTGAGTCACGCGGCATCAAGGTTACCCACCTCAAGCTCGACCCCTACATCAACGTCGATCCCGGCACGATGTCGCCGTTCCAGCACGGCGAAGTGTTCGTGACTGAAGACGGTGCCGAGACCGACCTCGATCTCGGCCACTATGAGCGCTTCACCAGCGCCAAGATGGGTCGGCGCAACAACTTCACCACCGGTCAGATTTACGAGTCGGTGATCAAGAAGGAGCGGCGCGGCGAATATCTCGGCAAGACGGTGCAGGTGATCCCGCACATAACCGATGAAATCAAGCAGTACGTCAAGCGTGGCGCCGAAGGCGCCGACGTGGCGATCGTCGAGATCGGCGGCACCGTCGGCGACATCGAGTCGCTGCCCTTCCTCGAGGCGATTCGCCAGATGGGCATCGAAGAGGGCAGGAACAACGCCTGCTACATCCACCTCACGCTGCTGCCCTACATCCCGACCGCCGGCGAGCTCAAGACCAAGCCGACCCAGCATTCGGTCAAGGAACTGCGCGAGATCGGCATCCAGCCTGACATCCTGCTTTGCCGCGCCGACCGCGAGGTGCCTGCGGACGAGAAGCGCAAGATCGCGCTGTTCACCAATGTCCAGCCCGAGGCCGTGATCGGCGCCCTCGACGCCGATTCGATCTACAAGATTCCGGGCATGCTGCACGACCAGATGCTTGACGAGATCGTCTGCCACAAGCTCGGCATTCTGGCCAAGGCGGCCAATCTTTCGGTGTGGAAGAAGCTGGTCGAGGCGCTGGAGCATCCCGAGCACGAGGTCAACGTCGCCTTCGTCGGCAAGTATGTCGACCTGACCGAGTCCTACAAGTCGCTGACCGAGGCGCTGGTGCATGCCGGCATCCACACGCGCAGCAAGGTGAAGGTGCACTACATCGATTCCGAGGCCATCGAGACCGGCGGCACTGCAGCGCTCGCCAGCATGGATGCGATCCTGGTGCCGGGCGGCTTCGGCAAGCGCGGCACCGAGGGCAAGATCGCGGCGATCCGCTACGCCCGCGAGAATGGCGTGCCGTATCTCGGCATCTGCCTCGGCATGCAGCTCGCCACCATTGAGTTCGCGCGCCACGTCGCCCAGCTCGAAGGCGCCAACAGCACCGAATTCGACGGCGAAACGCCGCATCCCGTGGTTGCGTTGATCACCGAGTGGAAGGACCGCGAAGGCCGCGTCGAAAAGCGCGACGCCAAATCCAACCTCGGCGGCACCATGCGCCTGGGCGCGCAGCGCTGCCCGATCAAGCCGGGAACCCTTGCCGCGAACATCTACGGCGCCGAGGTGAACGAGCGGCATCGCCACCGCTACGAGGTGAACAACACCTATGTACCCAAGCTGGAGGCGGCCGGCATGGTGATCTCGGCGCGCACGCCGACCGAGGACCTGCCGGAGATGATGGAGCTGCCGACGGAGATGCACCCCTGGTTCGTCGGCGTCCAGTTCCACCCGGAATTTACCTCGAATCCGCGCACCGGCCATCCGCTGTTCATCGCCTACGTCAAGGCGGCGCTGGCGCGCAAAGGCTTCAAGTGAAGCTCTGCAATTTCGAGGTCGGCCTCGACCGCCCGCTGTTCCTGATCGCCGGCCCCTGCGTGATCGAGTCGCGGCAGATGGCACTCGACACCGCGGGGCAGCTCAAGGAAATCTGCGCCACTCTCGGCCTGCCATTCATCTACAAGTCGTCCTACGACAAGGCCAATCGCAGCTCCGGCAAGTCGCCGCGCGGGCCGGGCATGGAGCAGGGGCTGGATATCCTGGCCGAGGTGAGGAAGCAGCTCGGCGTGCCGGTGCTGACCGACGTCCATGGCGAGGCCGACATCGCCGCCGTCGCGGCCGTCGTCGATGTGCTGCAGACGCCGGCCTTCCTCTGCCGCCAGACCGATTTCATCGAGGCCGTGGCGCGTTGCGGCAAGCCGGTCAACATCAAGAAGGGCCAGTTCCTGGCGCCGGGCGACATGAAGCAGGTCGTCGCCAAGGCCAAGGAAGCGAACGGCGGTGCCGACAGCATCATGGTGTGCGAGCGCGGCGCTTCCTTCGGCTACAACAACCTTGTCTCCGACATGCGCTCGCTGGCGATCATGCGCGAGACGGATTGCCCGGTCGTATTCGACGCCACCCACTCGGTACAGCTGCCGGGCGGGCAGGGCACATCGAGCGGCGGGCAGCGCGAATTCGTGCCGGTGCTGGCGCGCGCGGCGGTGGCCGCTGGCGTGGCCGGCCTGTTCATGGAAACGCACCCCGATCCCGCCAAGGCGCTGTCGGACGGGCCCAACGCCTGGCCGTTGGCGAAAATGAAGGGCCTGCTGGAAAGCCTGATGGAACTGGATGCCGTGGTCAAGCGCCGTGGCTTTGCCGAATGGGCGTGATCTACAAGGATTTCAAACCATGACAAAACCTGCCTATCTGGTCGTCGATGCCAAGTCGAGCGATCCCGAAAGAATGGCCGAATACCGCCGGCTGTCCACCCTCGCCGTCGAGAAGTTCGGCGGCCGCTTCATCGTGCGCGGCGGTGCCTACGAAGTGCTGGAGGGAGGCTGGCAGCCGCAACGGCTGGTCGTGGTCGAATTGCCGGACATGGCCACCGCGCGGGCCTTTTATGATTCGCCGGAATATGTTGCCGCGCGCGAGGCGCGTGCGGGAGTTTCGTCCTTCGACATGGTGTTGGTCGAAGGCTATTGAGTTAATTGATGAGGAAGAGAAGATGAGTGCCATTGTTGATGTTGTCGCCCGCGAGATACTGGATTCCCGCGGCAATCCCACTGTCGAGGCCGATGTCCTGCTGGAGTCGGGCGTCATGGGGCGTGCCGCCGTGCCGTCCGGCGCTTCCACCGGATCGCGCGAGGCGATCGAACTGCGCGACGGCGACAAGGCACGCTATCTCGGCAAGGGCGTGCTGAACGCCGTCGAGAACGTGAACACTGAAATTTCCGAGGCCGTGATCGGCCTGGACGCCGAGGAGCAGGCCTTCATCGACATGGCCATGTGCGACCTCGACGGCACCGACAACAAGTCGCGCCTCGGCGCCAACGCCATCCTCGCCGTGTCGATGGCCGTGGCCAAGGCCGCCGCCGAGGAGGCGGGCCTGCCGCTGTATCGCTACTTCGGCGGCAGCGGCCCGATGCAGATGCCGGTGCCGATGATGAACGTCGTCAATGGCGGCGCCCACGCCAACAACAACCTCGACATCCAGGAGTTCATGATCCTGCCGGTCGGCGCTACTTCCTTCCGCGAAGCGCTGCGTTGCGGCGCCGAGGTGTTCCACAACCTCAAAAAGCTGATCGACAAGCGCGGCTACCCGACGACGGTCGGCGACGAGGGCGGGTTTGCCCCCAACGTCTCCGGCAACGACGAGGCCATCGAGCTGATCCTCAAGGCCATCGAGGCCGCCGGCTACACGCCGGGGCAGGACGTGGCGCTCGGCTTCGATTGCGCCAGTTCCGAGTTCTACAAGGACGGCAAGTACATGTTGTCGTCCGAGAAGATGGAGCTGAGCTCCGCCGCCTTCGCCGACTACCTCGAAACGCTGGTCGACAAGTACCCGATCATCAGCATCGAGGACGGCATGGCCGAAGGCGACTGGGACGGCTGGAAGAACCTCAACGACAAGCTCGGCAAGAAGATCCAGATCGTCGGCGACGACCTCTTCGTCACCAATCCGAAGATCCTGAAGGAAGGCATCGCCCGCGGCGTCGCCAACTCCATCCTGATCAAGGTGAACCAGATCGGCACGCTGACCGAGACCTTCGCCGCCGTCGAAATGGCCAAGCGCGCCGGCTGGACCAACGTGATCTCGCACCGCTCCGGCGAAACCGAGGACTCGACCATCGCCGACATCGCCGTCGGCCTCAACGCCGGCCAGATCAAGACCGGCTCGCTCAGCCGCTCCGACCGCATCGCCAAGTACAACCAGCTGCTGCGCATTGAGGAAGACCTCGGCGATACGGTGACGTATCCGGGCCGCGACGCCTTCTACAACATCCGGAAGTAGTTTTTTCGCAATCCGTACTACCGGAATGCGCGGTCCGACCTGGATACTGCTGGCAATCATCGTGTTGCTGCAGTATCCGCTTTGGTTCGGCAAGGGCGGCTGGCTCAAGGCGCTTGAGATGGAGCGCCAGCTGCAGGCGCAGCGCGAGGTCAACCAGAAGCTCGAAACGCGCAATGCCGCGCTCGACGCCGAGGTGCGCGACCTCAAGACCGGCTACGAGGCCATCGAGGAGCGCGCCCGCTTCGAGCTCGGCCTGATCAAGGACGGCGAGGTCTTCGTCCAGGTGCCGCAGAAGCAGCCCTGACGCAACGCCTGTCGCCATGGTGGCCGCCCTTTCCCATATCCGCGTGCTCGATCTTTCGCGCGTCCTTGCCGGTCCGTGGGCGACGCAGCAGCTCGGCGACTTCGGTGCCGAGGTCATCAAGATCGAGCGTCCCGGCAGCGGCGATGACACCCGCGCCTGGGGGCCGCCGTTCCTTGTCGGCGGCGATGGCCAGGCAACTGCCGAGTCGGCCTACTACCTCTGCACCAATCGCGCAAAAAAATCCGTCACCATCGACATGGCGCAGCCCGAAGGGCAGCGCCTGGTGCGCGACCTGGCGGCAAAGAGCGACGTCGTCATCGAGAACTTCAAGGTCGGGGCGTTGCGGAAATACGGCCTCGACTACGCCACGCTTCGCGCCGCCAACCCGGCGCTGATCTATTGTTCGATCACCGGCTTCGGCCAGGACGGGCCGTTAGCCGATCGCGCCGGCTATGACGTCATGATCCAGGGCATGGGCGGGCTGATGGGCATCACCGGTGAGCCGGCGGGCGAGCCGATGAAAGTCGGTGTGGCCGTGGCCGACCTGTTCACTGGCATGTACGCCGCCAATGCCATCCTCGCCGCACTGGCGCACCGCGAGCGCACCGGCGAGGGCCAGGCCATCGATATCGCGCTGCTCGATGCGCAAATAGCCATGCTCGCCAATGTCGCCTCCAACTATCTGGTCGGCGGCCAGTTACCGCAACGCCATGGCAATGCCCACGCCAACATCGTGCCCTATCAGGCGTTCGCCTGCCGCGACGGCCACATCATCCTCGCGGTGGGCAACGACGGCCAGTTCGCGAGGTTCTGCGAAATTGCCGGGCGGCCCGAGCTATCAGGCGATCCGCGCTTCGCCACCAATCCCGCGCGCGTCGCCCACCGCGACGAACTGGTCGGCATGATCACGGAGTGGATGCGCAGCCGCGACATGGCGGACTGGATCGCCGCGCTGGAGGCGGCCGGCGTGCCCTGCGGGCCGATCAATCGACTCGACGCGGTGTTTGCCCATCCGCAGGTGGTGGCGCGCGGCATCCGGGTCGAGGTGCCGCATCCGGCAGGCGGGAGCGTACCGCTGGTGGCCAACCCGGTGAAGTTTTCGGCGACGCCGGTGAGCTATGAAGCCGCGCCGCCTTTGCTGGGCCAGCACACGCGTGAGGTGCTGGCCGGGGTGCTGGGACTGGACGCGGCCGAGATCGACCGGCTGGCCGCTGCCCGGGTGATCTGACTACTCGCTGCCTACTCGATGAGCTCGATCTGGCCGTTGATGCTGACGGTGACGTTCGACTCGCCGGCTTCGACCGGCATGGGCGCGGCCTCGGCGGCCATCATCGCGCCGCGGAACAGCGGCTGGGGGAATTGGCTGCCGCCGCCGATGTTCATGCTGCGAATCCGGTAGGGCTTCTTCAGCGCGGTGGCGTAGCGTGCGGCCTTGGCCTGGAAGGTCGCAATGGCCTCGAGAGCTGCCTCGTCCTCGGCGGCGCGGCGCGTCTCGGGCGCCGGCACGAAGCCGACCTGGCTGACGGCAAGTTGCGCCTGCAGCTTGCCGAGCAGAGTCGACAGGGCCGCGGCATCGCGGCTTTCCAGCAGGAGCTCGGAGCGCATGCGCCAGCCTTCAATGTTGCGGCCACCCTTGGTGTAGATCGGATAGGTATGGCTGTTGCCGGTCCTGACCGATACGCCCGGCTGGCCCTTGGCCGTGGCGAGGGCCGCGGCGATGGCGGAATTGACGCGGTGCGCCACGTCGGCGGCATCGGCGCCGTTGTACTCGGCATAGGCAGTGGCGCGGCCGAGGTCGTTGGCGACACTGCGTTGCGCATCGACCCGGAAGTCGATCAGCGTTCCCGCCGGCCTGGCCGGCACCTGAGCGACAGCGGGCAGCGTGATGAGCAGCGCGATGCAGGCGATCGCAAGGCGCGCGATCATCGGGCGATCTCCGCGAGTTGATCGCGATAGCGGTTGGCGTTGTCGACGTAGTGGTCAGCGCTGGCGAGCAGGCGTGCGACTTCCTCGTCGGTGAGTTCGCGCACCACCTTGCCGGGCGAGCCCATCACCAGCGAGCGGTCGGGAATCACCTTGCCTTCGGGGATCAGGCTGTTGGCGCCGATCAGGCAATGCTTTCCGATCACCGCACGGTTGAGGACGATGGCGCCGATGCCGATCAGGGAGCCGTCGCCGATGGTGCAGCCGTGCAGCATCACCATGTGGCCGACGGTGATGTCGCGCCCCAGCGTCAGCGGCGTGCCGATATCGGTGTGCAGTACCGAGCCATCCTGAATGTTGCTGTTTTCGCCGATGACGATGGGATCGTTGTCGCCGCGCAGCACGGCGTTCCACCAGATGCTGGCACCGGCGGCGAGGCGCACGTCGCCGATCACGATGGCGTTCGGCGCCACCCACGCGGCCGGGTCGAGTTGCGGATTCCTGCTGTCAATGCTGTAGATGCTCATGGCTCAGGTCCTTGTGCGCGTGGCGTCGGCCCAGCAGTTGGGTGTCTCGTAGAGGCGCACGCGCTCAAGGCGCAGGTGGTTGCCAAAGACGTCCTGGTAGGCCGGGTCGAGCAGATTGAAAGCAAGCTGGGCCAGATTCTCGGCCGTCGGCACGATGTCGAGCAGCACGGTTTTGTGGTCCGGCAGCGAGTCGAGGAAAGCGACGATGGCGGTGTCGCCGGCGTAGGCGAGGAAGGCGTGGTCCCAGTTGTCGACCACGTAACGCTGGGCGATGCCCTTGACCTCGGAAAAGTCCATCACCATGCCGTTTTCGGGCTGGCCGGAGGCAGAGATGACGTCGCCAGACAGCGTGATCTCGATGGCGTAGCGATGCCCGTGCAGGTGGCGGCACTGGCTCTTGTGATCGGGGATGCGGTGGCCCGCATCGAATTCGAGGCGGCGCGTGATCTGCATGGCGTGGGTGGCGATAGGCGATAATCTGGCGACCATGAAAGTATATCAGCCGTCATGCTGACGCCCACCGACCATAGCCGCGATAGCGCCGGGATGCGCTACGTCTATCCGGTGGTGTCGCGTCGCGCTGCTGGCGTCTCGGTCGGCATCAACCTCAACCCCAACAATGCCTGCAACTGGCGTTGCGTCTATTGCCAGGTGCCGGATCTCAAGCGCGGTGGCCCGCCGCCGATCGATCTGGCACTGCTCGAAGCCGAGCTGGATGAATTCCTTCGCCGTACCGCCAGCGCCGACTTTTTGGCCGGGCTGGCGCCGCCGGACGCGCGGCGCATCGTCGATGTCGCCTTCTCGGGCAACGGTGAGCCGACCAGCGCGCCGGAGTTTGGTGCGGCGGTTGAAATCGTCGAGCGCGTGTTGGCGCGGCGGAACCTGCTCGGCAGCGTGAAGATCCGCCTCATCACCAACGGCAGCCTGGTCGATCGCGTCCGTGTGCGCGCCGCCCTGAAAAGGCTGGGGGAACTTGGCGGCGAGGTCTGGTTCAAGGTCGACGCCGTGGCGCCAGCGCCGACTTTTCGCATCAATGGCGTGCGGCTCGCCCAGGACACGGCACGACGTCGCCTGCGGCTATGCGCGGGCCTGGCGCCGACCTGGGTGCAGACCTGCATGTTCGAGTGGGATGGTACGCCGCCGGCTTCGGCCGATATCGCCGCCTACCTGGATTTCCTGGCGGGCGTGAAAGACGTGGTGGCGGGCGTGCTGCTCTATGGCCTGGCGCGGCCATCATGCCAGCCGGAGGCAGCGCGGCTGGGCCGCTTGCCCGAGACATGGCTTGCCGAACTGGGACAGAAAATCGAAAAACTCGGGCTGACCGTGCGGATCAGCCCGTAGCTGCAGCCGGACGGGGGGTCAGGCGGCCTTCTTGGCGGCCTTGGCGCGCTTCTTGAGGTCCTTGAACATGTCCGAGGCCTGTGTCTTGAGGTACTCGATGACCTCGTAATCGTCGCGGCGAATCTTGGCGATGTCGATGTTCTCGACATGGACCAGGCGCAGCAGGTGCTGTACCGGGCGCGGCATGTTGCGGCCGCTCTCGTAACGCGAGCCGCCGCTCTGGGTTACACCGAGTTGCGACCAGAATTGCTGCTGATTCAGGCCAAGTTTGCGGCGAATTTCGCGCGCATCAATCTTTTCCATGTTTTTCATGTGGTTACCTCAATTTTGCAGTATCGGAATCACTATGACTGAAGTGATAGGGCGCAAGCATAATGGATATTCGGATGTCACGCAAGTCCATTTGTATGACCATAACCAAAGTATGACTATTCCGTCGGCGGTGGTCGTCCGGATATAATCCCCGCCTTTTCCAAAGACTTATCCTACCCAAGCACATGGCGCTCATAGTTCAAAAATACGGCGGCACCTCGATGGGCTCGCCGGATCGCATCCGCGACGTCGCCAGGCGCGTCGCCCGCTGGAAGGCCAAGGGCCACCAACTCGTCATCGTGGTTTCGGCCATGAGCGGCGAAACCAATCGCCTCATCGCGCTGGCCAAGGACGTTTCGCCGCAGCCTTCCCCGCGCGAGCTTGATGTCATGATCGCCACCGGCGAGCAGGTCACCATCGCCTTGCTGGCCATGGCGCTGCAGGATATCGGCCTCAAGGCCAAGAGCTACACCGGTTCCCAGGTCAAGGTGTTGACCGACTCGACCTTCAACAAGGCGCGGATTCTCAACATCGACGAATCCAAAATGCGCCGCGACCTCGATAGCGACACCGTCATCATCGTTGCCGGCTTCCAGGGAGTGGACGAGCACGGCAACATCACCACGCTCGGTCGCGGTGGCTCGGATACCTCCGGTGTGGCCCTCGCGGCGGCGCTCAAGGCCGAGGAGTGCCAGATCTACACCGACGTCGACGGTGTTTACACCACCGACCCGCGCATCGTGCCCGAGGCGAAGAAGCTCGAACGCATCACCTTCGAGGAAATGCTCGAACTGGCCAGCCTCGGCTCCAAGGTCCTGCAGATCCGCTCGGTCGAATTCGCCGGCAAATACAAGGTCAAGCTACGCGTGCTCTCCAGCTTCGAGGAAGAGGGCAAGGAAACCAACGGCACGCTGATCACTTTCGAGGAAGACACCAACATGGAACAACCGATCATCTCCGGCATCGCCTTCAACCGCGACGAGGCCAAGCTCACCGTGCTTGGCGTGCCCGACCGCCCCGGCATCGCCTACCAGATCCTCGGCCCGATCGCCGAGAGCAACATCGACGTCGACATGATCATCCAGAACGTCGGCCATGACGGCACCACCGACTTCTCCTTCACCGTGAATCGGGGCGAGTTCGCTCGCGCCAAGAAGATACTCGAGGAGCAGATCAAGCCCCACGTCGGCGCGCGCGCTATCGAAGGCGACAACCACATCTGCAAGGTCTCGGCCGTCGGCGTCGGCATGCGCTCGCACCCGGGTGTTGCCAGCCAGATGTTCCGTGCCCTGGCCGAGGAGGGCATCAACATCCAGATGATCTCGACTTCCGAGATCAAGATCTCGGTGGTGGTGGACGAAAAATACCTCGAACTCGCCGTGCGCGTGCTGCACAAGACCTTCGGGCTCGATCAGGCCGCCGCCTGATCCCGGCTACTTGCCGAACAACCGTTCGGCGTTGCGGAAGGCGATCTTTTCCGCAATGTCGCGCGGCAGCTGGGCCAGCCAGCCGCGATACTCGTCCATGATCGCGCCGTAGCGCGCCCAGCGCTCGTCCACCCAGGTATCCGACCCCACCAGGAAACGGTCGGGATACTTGAGGAACAGGGACCGCCATTCCGCCGAAAGCCTGCCGCCCTCGGTGATGCCGTAGCGGTAGGACAGTTCTCCCCACAGTTGCGGATAGCGATCAAGGTAGCGCGACAGCTTTTCCGTCGGCGTGCCGAATCCGGTGTGGGCCCAGATGATCCGCGCCTTCGGGTTGTGGCTGAAGAGGATCTCCAGTGCCTCGTCATCCGCATGCGCATGCAGGAACAGGTCGTGTTCCACCGCGAAATTCACCGTGCGCCTGACCCATTCCGTCGCCGCGGCCTTGCCGGTGAGGTGGAACTCGCCGATGCCCCTGTAGTAGCCCCGCTTGTACTCGCTCTGGACCAGTTCGAAGATCTTCGGGTCATCGAACCACGTCTGGATGTCGCCGCGCACGACGTAGGGGCGGATGAAGGGAACCACCCGGATATCCTTGGTGGCAGCTTCGACCAGTGCCCGCGTGCCGTCGTTGGGGCGGCTGGTGGCGAGGATGCCGGTCACGTGGTTGGCGCGAAACAGGTCGAGCACCTTGCCGACCGGGTAGTAGGGCGCCGGTTCCCAGTTGTAGTGCAAGTGGGCGTCGAACAGGGGCAGTGGCGGTTCGGCGGTCACGCCGGGAGCGGCGGCCGTGGCAAGCCCGAGGCCGGCAAAAGTGGCGAACAGCAGGTGCTTCGTGAGCATGGTTTTCTCCTGGGCGGCGGTGGCCCCAGTCTAGCGCGTGCCGCCCGGCCAGTGGCAGGCCACCATGCGGTGTTCGCGGCGCCAGCCCCTGGCGAGCTCTCCCGGCGGCGCGATCGGCCACAGCCAGCTGGCGTAGGCATGCTCGTCGAGGCCGAACGCCGCAGCGAAGTCGCTGTGCTCAAGCGGTTTGTCCGAGTCATCCAGCAAGCGGTGCTCGGCATCAGCGATCAGGCAGCGTTCGCCGTCGAAGCTGGCGAGCAGGTCGAGATGACCCTGCATAAGGTTGCGGCCAAGATTTTCGAGAAATGCGTCGTCGAGTTCGGGGCGATGACGGCTGAGCCAGGCCACGGGCAGCAGCGGTAATTGCGACAGCAGGTTGGCCGAAAGTACCCAGTCGATTCCTTGCGGATCGAGCGGCGACGACGGTGTTGTCCTGCTCCAGGCCTCCAACTGCCCGGGAGTCGCCGCATCGCCACCTTCAACAAGGTGCCTGCTGATTGCCGTGATGTCGGCTTCGAGCAGAAGGACATTGGCATGGCGGCTGGCCTCGTCGCGCAGCGGCCGCAAATGCACCATGTCGGCGAGAATCACCCGGTCGAATCGGGCGGCGAGTTCTGCCAGCGGATATTCCAGCGCCAGGCCGGCGCCCATCACCAGCGCTGTGCGGTGTCCGGTGCAGCAGGCCAGCGACTTGCGTACCGCCGAGTGACACTGCGTGAGGTGTTCCCGCCATTCCATGGCGCAGCGCCGATGGCGACCGGCGAAGGCAATGGCCTCGCCGAGATAACCCAGGCGACGGGCTTGGCGGCTGCAAGGCGTGCGCAGCCATTCCCAGGCTTCCAGCAGCATGGCGCCGGACCGATCGCGTGTTTAGCGGAAGACGAGCGAGAAGCCGCCGCCGGGATGCAGCGCCTCTTCGGTTTCCGGTATGAAGAGGCCGCGCACCACGGCATCGATCTTGGCCAGCATGGTCACCGACAGTACGGCGCTGTTTTCCAGCACCAGTTCCTCGTCCATCTTCAGGGCGCGGGATATCGGACCGTAGTGGAAGGCGACCTTGCCGTCGCTGAGTCGTTCGCGCCCGATCAGTTCGTCGAGGTCGGTATCGGGGGTGCAGAAGTGGTTCATGGCGGTCTCCCCGGGGTGATGTGTCGTTAACGGTGCCAAGGGCGCTGCACTTGAGTCTCCCCGTGACTCAAACCGTTCGCGCCTTGGGCTATAATCCAGCCCGCAATTCGGCCCTGTGCCGAATTCCGGAGAAGTGGCCGAGTGGTCGAAGGCACGCCCCTGCTAAGGGCGCATCTGGGCAAAACCTGGATCGAGGGTTCGAATCCCTCCTTCTCCGCCAGACATTCCAGCGCAAGCGGTACGTCGGCGAAGCGTGCATCAGCAAGGCTTTTGCCGGCCATTTTCCTGTAGGCCGTGTCTGTTCCACGCTGCGAAATGACCCGCCCGACCATCCTCCTCGCCTTGTGTTTCCTCGCTGCGTGCGCCCCGTTGCCGCGTGAGCGCGTCGGGACCGAGCTGCCGGCGCAGTGGCTGGCCTCGCCAAGTTTCGACGAGCGGCGACCCAACTTTGTCATCCTGCACCAGACCAGCAACGATACCGCCGAGCGGGCGCTGCGAACCCTGACCGACCCGGCAAGACAGGTCAGTGCCCATTACCTGATCGGCCGCGACGGCGCGATCCGGCAACTGGTGGACGAGCGCCTGCGTGCCTGGCACGCAGGCGAGTCGTGGTGGGGTGGCCTCACCGACCTCAATTCGGCGTCGATCGGCATCGAACTCGACAACAACGGCGAGGAGCCTTTCGTCGAGCCGCAGATTGCCGCGCTGCTCGATCTGCTGGCCGATGTCATGGCGCGGCACCGCATTCCCGCGGCCAATGTGCTCGGCCATGGCGACATTGCGCCGGGTCGCAAGGTCGACCCGAGCCGGCATTTTCCCTGGCAGCGGCTGGCGCAGCGCCGTCTGGGCCTCTGGTGCGATGAGCCCGTCGCGCCAGTGCCGGCGGGTTTCGATGCGGCGCTGGGTCTGCCGGCACTGGGCTACGATGTCCGCACCGGCGAAGCGGCGGCACGGGCGTTCCGCCGGCATTTCGTCGGCGATGACAGCACGGCGGATCTGTCCGGGGCCGAGCTGGTGCTGCTCTACTGCCTGGTCCGGCGCAAGGCCGGCGACTAGAGTCCGCGCGCCCAGGCCGGGCGCAGCGCCGCAGCGTCGGGATGGGCGATGGCCGCGCGCACCTGCGCCAGCAGCCGCTCCTTGTCGGTGCCGAGCGTGCCCTTGAGGACCAGCCAGTTGGAGGCGTGGTCGGAACGGAACACGGTGCGGCGCAGATCCAGTGCCGCGAGGAAGCGTTCCATTTCATGCAGCAGTTCGACGATGGCGAGTGGCCGCCATGCCGGGAAACCGGCGCGGAAACGTTCCTCGCCCTGCGGAAAGCTGACCACCAGCGTGGCGAGGTATTCGGGCTGGGCGGCGTTGGCGAGCCGCGCCGAGTTGTCGGCGTGCTGCGCCGAGAGCGTCGGGCCGCCGAGGCCGTTGAGGATCATTACCGAGCGCCTGATGCCGGCCTCGCCCAGCTTGGTGAGGGCGTCGAGGGTGGTGGCGTAGGTCTCGCCTTTTTCGACATGCGCGAGTACTTCATCGTCGCCGGATTCTGCCCCGACGTAGGCCAGGGCAAGGCCCGCATCGGCCAGTTCGCGCAGTTCCGCCACCGATTTCTTCTTCAGGTTGCGCGGCAGGCAGTAGCTGGAGACGCGATGCACGCCCGGCAGGTGCTGGCGGATTGCGGTCAGCACATCGAGCAGCCGGCGCGTCGGCAGGACCAGGGCATCACCGTCGGCGAGAAAGACGCGGCGTACCTCGTCGCCAAGACGTTCGCCGCAGCGACGGATGGCTTCCAGAGTCTCGGTTTCGTCGCGGGCGCGGAATTTCTTCTGCGGCGCGGTGTACATCTCGCAGAAGGTGCAACGATTCCACGAACAGCCGTCGGTGACGGGCAGGATCAGCGAGTCGGCCTCGCTGGGCGGGCGGAAGACCGGATCGACGTAGCGGACGGGAAAGTCGCGGAACATCAATCCTTGATCGAACGATATTGCGCCGTCATGCGGTGGGTCGCGCCCGGCGCGAGCTGGATCACGTCCTCGGCGGCGTTGGCGGTCTCGACGCAGACCATGCCGAGGTGGCCGTCGGTGCCGAAGTCGCCCATCTTGTCGGCCTTCTCGGTCCATGGGTTCCACACGATGGTCGAGTGGCTGCCGGTGCTCGTGATGACGATGCGGCGTCCCAGCACCGGATCATGGATCTCGCAATGGCCGCGCGTGCCGAGATAGATGCGGTCGGTCTCCTGGGTGAAGCTGACGGCACCCTGCTGCGTTTTGCGCGTTGTGCCGCCGACCTTGTCGAGGTAATCGCAGTTCTCCAGTCCGGTAATCGTGGTCTTGCGAATGTCGCCGATCTCGAAATAGGTGTGCAGCGCCTGGCCCAGTTCGAACGGCGTGCTGCCGGTGTTGGTGGTGGCCAGGGCGACTTCCAGCTCGGGGCCTACGGTGATGATGAGCTTGACGTTCGAGGCGTGCGGCCACTGGGCGCGTGTGGCGTCGGAGTGGATCAGCTCGAACTTGAGGCGCAGGCGCTCGTCGGGCAGCAGTCGGGCATCGGTCAGCGCCCAGGGCACGGTGCGGGCGAAGCCGTGGCCGGGAAAGCCGGCCTCGCTGGCGTGGGGGCCGAACCACGGCCAGCACACCGGCACGCCGCCGCGGATCGACTTGCCCGGCGCGAACTTGGCGAACTTGCTGAGCCAGATCAGCGGTGGGTGGCCGGCCGGCTGGTAGGTCATGACATGGGCGCCCTGCAGGGCGATGCGGGCCGTCGCGTGGCGGGTCGTGACATTGGCGACGGTGAAGCCCTCGGCGACATCCTCGAAATTTAAAAACTCGGCGATGGCGAGACGGCGATTGAGGTCGGCGGCGGTGTTGGTGGTCATTGGGGATTGCCCTCGGTATGTTTGGCGATGACGGAGTCGATGAACTTGGTCAGGAAGCCCATGGTTTGCGCGCTGTGGAAGCGGTCGACTTCGACGCCGCGGCTGTAGGCGATGACGGTGGGAAAGCCGCGCACCTTGTGGCGGCCGGCGATGCGCATGTTCTCGTCGGCATCGACCAGGGCCAGCAGGAAACGGCCCTCGTAGCCGTTCACCGCCTTGTAGAGCAGCGGCGCCAGGACACGGCAGGGGGCGCACCAGTCGGCGCTGATGTCGACCAGGATCGGGGTTTCGTGCGAGCGGGCGACGACGAGCTGGTCGAAGTCGTCTTCGGTGACGTCGAAGGCAAGCGACATGGCGAATTCAGGGGCGGGTTACGAAAGGCCGGTAGTATAGAGGCTCCCAACCCCAACCCACGGAGACAACAAAATGGCAGACAAAAACCCAGCCATCCCGCAGAAGGCGCCCTACGGCGTCGATGTCGAAGCCGGCAAGTCCTACTGGTGGTGCTCGTGCGGCCGCTCGAAGAGCCAGCCGTTCTGCGACGGTTCGCATACCGGTACGGGCTTCGAACCGGTCGAATACAAGGCGACCAGCACCGGCCAGGTCTGGTTCTGCGGCTGCAAGCACAATCAGGGTGGCGTGCTCTGCGACGGCAGCCACGACAAGTTGTAACCCGGCCCCGGCCCCCGCTTATCCGATTGCTCGCAAGAATTCGTTTCTTGCCTGGTCCGACTCGGCGAAGGTTCCGGTAAAGGCCTGCGTCACCACGCGCTCGTCGCCGCGGCGGTCTTCGCCCAGCAGCAGGCAAAGCTGCTCGGCCTCGACCACACAGGCGGCACCGCGTGCCTTGCCGAAGGTCATCAATGCCTCGGCGATGTCGCGGGTCATCCATTCCTGGTAGGTAAAGCGGTGGCCGATGGCGTCCACCAGCCGTGCTATGCGGCCGAAGCCGTGCAGCCGTCCGCCCGGCAGGTAGGCGACGTGCGCCACGCCGCGGAAGGGCACCAGATGATGCGGGCAGACGCCGTGGACGGCGATGCCGCGTATCACCACCATGTCGGAGCGGCGATCCTCGAAGCCGTCGCCCAGCGCCTCGGCCGGATCGATGTCGTAGCCGCCGAGCAGGCGCTTCTGCCAGAGTTCGCGCACGCGCAGCGCCGTCCTGCCGGTGTGCGTCGAGTCCGGTGCGACGCCGCAGGCCAGCAGCAGATCGGTTACGGCGCGCTCGAACGCGACGGGGTCGAAGCGCCCTGTGCGCGGGATGCCGATGCCGGCGGCGGCATCGTGGGGCAGGCAATGGTCGTCACAGTTGGACATGGGGTTCAGGCTGACTGCAGAAGGTGAAATTCGATGGCCGTGCTGGTTGCGATGCGAGCGCCCAGCCGGTAGTACTTGAGCGTACCGGCCTGATTCTCGGTAATGACGCTTTGCGGCGTCAGCGCGCCGGCCGCAGTGATGATGCCGGCGGCGTTGCCGAAAGCGGGCAGGCGTGGCAGCAACAGTCCCTGTTGTGCTATCGCGACGATATCCTCTGACGGCAGCGGAATGACCGCAGCGCTGGAACTGAGCAGCTGCACGCCGATGTCAGCATGTCCGGCCCGGGCGTGGTTGCCGCGGCGGACCAGGCAAACGTGGATCTTGCCGCGTTCGCGCGGCCGCAGCAGCACCAGGTCGCCGATGGTCAGCATCGGCGCCGTGCCGCCGAGATGGCGGATGCCGAAGCCGTCGGGACTTTCGTTGATCACCAGCCATTCGCTGGTGCTGGTTTCGTCGCCGCCACCGTCGTTCTGGCGCCGCCCCGGCGACTTGCCGGCGATCAGGTGAAGGATGGCCGGCAAGCCCGCGATCATGTCGACGCGCGGCTTGAATTGGGTGCGGGCAAAGCGTCGCGGCGAAGTGGCTGCGGCCGACCAGGCATCGCGCAGCTGCTGCAGGGTTTCGATCGGCAGCGTTGCTTCGGCGCCAGTGGCGATCAGGCGATCAAGTTCAATGATGATCGCGCTGCAATCGAGGACCAGGGCTCGCGGCGGCAGGGGCTTGCCCTCGGGCAGGCGGGCCAGTGCCTGCGCCGGGCGCGCCGGATCGCCGGCCACCAGAAAGCGGCAAGCCGGGTCGCTTTCGGTTACGTCAACGGGAAGCAGCTTGGCGAGCGCGGCCAGCGTCGCACTCAGGGCGTGAATCTGCAGCAGTTGTTCCCGCGGCAGATGCCCCGGTTCGGCCAGGGCGAAGAGCAGGGCGGTGACGTACTCCGACGTGATCGCGGAGATTGCGCCGCCGCCATTGTTGCGGGTCGGTATCAGGCCGTGGTCGAGCGCGCGCCGGTAGGTTTCGTGCAGTTGCTGCCACGAGGCGGGCGATGGCGCGGCGTGGGCGCGGTAGTCGAACAGCTGGCGGCGGGCCAGCATCTGCGTGGCGCGCAGGGCGGCTGCTGGCAGCAACTCACCGGCGCCGGCCGCTTCCGGGTTGCCGGCCACTGTCGCCATCAGCTCGACGTACGCCGCCGCCAGTGCCTTCAGCAAAGAGTCGGCGGCGCGCGCCGTGTGCAGCGCTTCGGGTGTCAGCGGCAGGCTGGCCGCCTCGGTCGCGTCCTCCAGCGCAGGAAGGATTTTCTCGGCCGCGTCGTCGCAGGCGGCAAGCAGCCTGAAGCGCATTTCGGGGGATGCATCGCCAGTATCCCGGGTCGCCAGGCGCTGCACCAGTTCGCGGGCGGCATCTTCCGGGGGGCCGGTGGCGAGGCCGGCGAACCATGCCTCCAGCTCCCGCGTCCTGCCACTGTGGAATGACTGGCGCAGAAGTTCGAACAGGTCGGCGTGGAGCAACTGCGATGCGTCCATGGTGCATCAGGGGGGAATGGTGTCGCGCCCATTATGCAAAAAATGCGGGATAGTTGCTTGGCTGGCTTGGCCGACGCACCTGCCGCCTAGTTGCCGAACAGTCCCTTGACCGCCTTGCCCACGCCCTGGGCGGCCCCGCCCACCGCCTCGATGCCTTTCTGGCCGATGCCGCCCGCGCCACGGGCGATGCCCTCGATGCTGATGCCTAGGGTTTCGGCCAGCGACGCGCCGAAGCGCGTGGCGAGGCTTTCGTTAAGCGAGAACTTCGGGTCGTCGAGCCTGCCCTCGAGCACGAACTTGACGGCGATCTGGCCCTTGCCGTCCTTCATCATCCCGACCGCAGCCTGGCGCGGCATGCCCATGAAGCCGCCGCCGCTGTCGTCGAGTTCGAGCTGGCGGAGAGTGATGCTGCCCGGCGCCCGCAGGCGCATGTCCTTGATGGTCGACTGCAGGTCGAGGTCGAGCGTGCCGCGCTTGACGCCGGTCTCGGCGGCCTTGACGAGATAGGGCCGCAGCGCGACGAGATCGACGTTGCGCAGTTTGGTATTGATGATCGACTCCTTGCTGGCGAAGCGCATCCAGCCGTCGATGAGCATGCTGCCGTCGTTGCGCTGGCCCTTGATGGTGCCAGCCAGCCGCAGTTGTGATTTCTCGCCCAGGGCCGGCAGGGCGATGTCGGTGACATGGGCATCGAGCTTTTCGAGCCGTACCGCCAGCGCCGACTTTTTCACGGGCACTGTGGCGTCGAAGAAAGTCATGGCGCTGTCGCGGAGTTCGATGCGGCCGATATCCACCGCCGGCGGTGCGCCCGCCGCGGCGTCCGGTTTGCGTTCGAGCAGGCTCGGCACCACGCGCAGCTTGCCGTCGGCGGTGCGCAGTGCCGAGACGTAGCCGCCTTCGATGACGATGCGGGCGATGCGCACGCGGCCGGACAACAGGCTGCGCAGGTCGGGTTCGACGACGATGCGCCTGGCGCGCAGCGTATCCTCGGCTGGCCAGCCTCCGCCCTTGGGCGCCTTCAGGCGCAGGCCATGTACCTCGACGCTGTTCCAGCGCAGGCGGATTTCGCCGACTTCACTCTCCGGGCCGAGCGCGGCCTCGACCTGTCCCCTGAGCACCCGGGCCCCGGCGAACATGGCCGCCGCCATGGCGACGATCAGTCCGAACAGGCCTATCGCCGCGAACAGTCCCCAGCGTTTCCCGAGCATGGCGTGAATGTCTCCTCTCGTTGCCTCGTGCGCGGCGCCGACATCGATTGCCGCAAGGCGCAGTATAGTGCCGGCCTTCCATCGATGAACCCGACCCGCCATGGCGCTCAAATCCACCATCTTCAAGGCGAACCTCAACATCGCCGACATGGATCGCCCCTATTACGGCGCACACAGCCTCACCCTGGCGCGGCATCCGTCCGAGACCGACGAGCGCATGATGGTTCGGCTGCTGGCTTTCGCCCTGTTCGCCGACGAACGGCTGGAATTCGGTCGCGGAATCTCGGCCGACGACGAACCGGCGTTGTGGCTCAAGGAATACTCGGGCGACATCCGGCTGTGGATCGAGGTCGGCCTGCCCGACGAACGGGCAATGCGCAAGGCGGCGGGCCGCGCCGCCGAAGTGGTGGTGCTGGCCTACGGCGGCCGCAGTGTCGACCTGTGGTGGGCGAAGGAGGGCGGCGCGCTGTGGCGACTTCCCAAGCTGCGGGTGCTGGCGCTGGATGGGGAGCAGTCTGCCGCGCTGGCCGCGCTGGCGCAGCGCGGCATGGACCTGCAATGCACGATACAGGACGGCCATATCTGGCTCACCGACGGCAAGGACACGGTGTCGATCGAGCCGCGCTGGCTCGCCGGGAAGCCCGACTGATGGGCGCTGGTGTGCTCCCCCACGCTCACAAAGACGGCTCGCCGCCCCCGGAGGGGTTGCCTGACGACTTGGGGCGGCCCGGCGCCGGCAACATTCCCGACTGCCAGAGTTGCGGCGGATGCTGTGCCTGGTCGGAAACCTGGCCGGTGCTGATGGGTTCGCGCGACGGCGAGGGCATTCCCGAAGACCTGATCGACATGGACAATGAGCGCATGCAGAGCTATGGTCATCGCTGCGCCGCGCTCGAGGGCAGGATCGGCCAGCAGGTGGGTTGCAGCGTCTATGCCGTGCGGCCGCTGGTGTGCCGCGAGTTCAAGGCCGGCTCGGATGACTGCCTGATGGTACGGCGCGAACTCGGTCTTGATCGGGCCTGATGCGAGAGGAGAAGGGCATGACGAAGAAGCCGCCAGCGGAGACCATGAGCTACGAGGCCTATCTCGACGAGGTCACCACGCTGATCACCGAGAAGTACGATATTTCCGACGAAGAGGCGATCCGCCTGGTGATGCGGGCGCAGGACGCCGAGTACTTCGTCGCCCACGACGACGACGCCTCGATGCGCACGCTGGAGCGCGCCCATCAGGACGCGCGAACGGTATTCAATATGAAGGACCGGCTTTCCTGAACCGAATTTACCTCGGGCAGGGATAGGCATCCTCCAGCAGCTTTGCCAGCCACGGGCCGGCAGGGTGATCCCGATCCGCGGGATGGTCGCGCAGGTGTTGTGCCACCCTGTCGTCGATCTCGCAACGGCAACCCTTGAAGCACACGCTGCGCCCCTGCAGCGCCTCCAGAACGCCCTGCAGGTAGCCGCTGTAGAAACCGGCGCGATAACGGTTGGCCTCGGGCTGGCCTGTGTTCAGGGCATCGAATTCCTGCCGGTAAGCGTCAAGCTGAATTCCATCCACTTCGGCCGCTACGGGCAGGGCGAACGACAAGGCGATGGCAAGCAAGAGCGAAATCCGGAGTGGCATAGGGCATTCCTTGCGGGGAAGGATTCGGCAGATGGCCGGATGCTAGGGCGGGCGCGGCCCGGCGGCAAGGAAGCGGTCGAGCCGGTTGGCGAAGGCCTGGCGGTCGGAGTGGCTGAAGGCCGGCGGGCCGCCGGTGTCGACGCCGCTGGAACGCAGGGTGTCCATGAAGTTGCGCATATCGAGCAGTTGGCGGATGTTTTCCCGGCTGTAAATTTCGCCGCGCGGATTGAGGGCGTGGGCGTCCTTCTCGATCACGGCGGCGGCCAGCGGGATGTCGGCGGTGATCACCAGGTCACCGGGTTCGACTGCCGCGGCGATGCGGTTGTCGGCCACGTCGAAGCCCTTTTCAACTTGTACCGTGCTGATCCACTGCGACGGCGGCACGCGCAGGCACTGGTTGGCGACCAGGGTCAGCCGCGTCCGGGTGCGTTCTGCCGCCCGGTAGAGGATTTCCTTGACGACGCCGGGGCAGGCGTCGGCATCGACCCAGATGCGCATCGCTATCAGCCCCCCACGCTCACAAACGCAACTCGCTGCCCCCCACGGGGGGGATGTACCTCCTCGGGGCAGCCCCGCGGAGGCATCAGTACTTCTTGGGTTTACCGAAAGTCTTGCCCGCGGTTTTGCCATGGGGCGCCGGTTTCTTGTCGCCGCGGTAGGGAGGCTTGGATGAAAAGTCGGCGCTGGCGCTACGGCGCGGACGGTCGCTGAAAGCCGGCTTTTCACCGCGCTCGCTTTTGTCGGCCCACGGTGAGGCGGGGCGGGGCGGCCGCGGCGGACGATGGCTGTCGCCTTCGCCGGCTTCCGCCAGGCGGATGCGCAGCGGCACCTGGCGCACGCGGGTGCGGCTCAAAATGTCCATCAGGTCGCCGGGCAGGTTGGCGGGCAGCTCGACCGTGCTGTAGTCGTCGAAGAGGTTGATCTGGCCGATCAGCTTGCCCTCGATGCCGCCCTCGTTGGCGATGGCGCCGACGATTTCCTTGGGCAGCACGCCCTGGTTGCGGCCGACCTCGATGCGATAGCGGGCAAGCTGGCTGGATGCGAATTGGCGCGGCTCGCGGGCGGGACGCTCCGGACGTTCGGTGCGCTCCGGGCGCGGTGCCCTTTCGCTCCATTCGGCCCGGGCGGGGCGCTCGGCGCGTTCCGGGCGGTCGGCGTAGGGCGCGCGTTCGGTTCGGGCCGGGCGCTCGCTGCGGTCAGGGTAGGCGGGGCGCTCGGGCGGCGGTGGCGCGGCCGGATAGTCCTGCGTACCGAGGCCGTCCGGTTGCAGCGGCCGCTCGCGCTGGGCAAGAAAAGCCAGGGCCGAGGCGATCTGGCGCGCGCCGAGGTTGTCCTCGCTTTCCATGCGACGTACTACCTCGTAGAAGAAGTCGAGGTTCTCCTCGGCCAGTACGTCCATGATCTGCTGCTTGAACTGGGCGACGCGGCGCTCGGCCACTTCGCCGCGCGTGGGCAGCTGGATCGGCTCGATCTTCTGGCGCGTCGCGTGTTCGATGGCCTTGAGCATGCGCATCTCGCGCGGGGCGATGAAGAGGATGGCGTTGCCGCTGCGCCCTGCGCGTCCCGTCCTGCCGATGCGGTGCACGTAGGCTTCGGTGTCGTAGGGTACGTCGTAGTTGATGACGTGGCTGACGCGCGGCACGTCGATGCCGCGCGCGGCGACGTCGGTGGCGACGACGATGTCGAGGCTGCCGCTCTTGAGGCGCTCGATCACCTGCTCGCGCAGGCCCTGCGTCATGTCGCCGTTGAGCGCGGCGGCCGCGTAGCCGCGCGCCTCGAGCTTGTCGGCCAGGTCGACCGTGGCGATCTTGGTGCGGACGAAGATGATCGCGGCCTCGAACTCTTCCTCGACCTCCAGCATGCGCGTCAACGCCTCCAGCTTGTCGGCGCCGCGCACCTGCCAGTAGCGCTGGCGGATGGCTGCCACCGTGGTGGTGGCGGAGCGGATCTTGACCTGCTGCGGCTCGCGCAGGTAACGGCTTGCGATGCGGCGGATCGGATCGGGCATGGTGGCCGAGAACAGTGCGGTCTGGCGCGTTGCCGGTGTGTGTTCGAGGATCCATTCGACGTCGTCGATGAAGCCCATGCGCAGCATTTCGTCGGCCTCGTCGAGCACCAGGGTGCGCAGGCCTTCGAGGTTGAGGCTCTTGCGTTCGAGGTGGTCCATGATGCGGCCGGGCGTGCCGACGATGATGTGGGCGCCGCGCGACAGCGCGCGCAGCTGGATCACCATGCTCTGCCCGCCATAGACCGGCAGCACGTGGAAGCCCGGCATGTGGTGGGCGTATTTCTGGAAGGCCTCGGCGACCTGGATGGCCAGCTCGCGCGTTGGCGTCAGCACCAGCACCTGCGGCGATTTTTTCTTGAGGTCCAGTTGCGCCAGCAGCGGCAGGGCGAAGGCCGCCGTCTTGCCGGTGCCGGTCTGCGCCTCGCCGATCAGGTCGTTGCCGGCCAGGAACAGCGGGATGCACGCGGCCTGGATCGGCGACGGGGTCTCGTAGCCGACCTCGCTGAGCGCGGAAAGCAGGAAGGGCGGCAACTCGAGTGCCGCAAAGGTTTCTATGGATTCGGTCATGGCGTGCCCGCATCGAGGCGGGGAGGTGAAACTGGCCAAGTCAGGCCAGAGAGCCATCCATTATCTCAGACGTGTCAAGTAGACTGGAAACATGAGTGAAATTCGATGCGATGGCGGCCGCGCAGCGGTGATCGGCGGTGGCCCGGCCGGGTTGATGGCGGCCGAGGTTTTGGCGTCCGCCGGGGTGGCGGTCGATGTCTACGACGCGATGCCCTCGGTCGGCAGGAAGTTCCTGATGGCGGGCAAGAGCGGACTGAACCTGACTCACGCCGAGCCCTTCGCCGACTTTGCGACGCGCTACGGCGCACGACGCGACTGGGTCGAGCCGTGGCTGGCCGAATTCGGCGCCGATGCTCTGCGCGGGTGGGCGCTTGGCCTTGGCATAGAAACTTTTGTCGGTTCCTCGGGCCGGGTGTTTCCGAATGAGATGAAAGCCGCGCCGCTGTTGCGCGCATGGGTTCATCGCCTGCGCGCGGCGGGTGTGCGCTTCCACATGCGCCATCGCTGGCTGGGGTGGCGCAACGGCGAGGAACTTCTGTTTGCCACACCATCCGGTACGAAAAAAGTCGGCGCTAGCGGCACGGCGGTGATCCTGGCGCTGGGCGGCGGCAGTTGGCCGAAGCTCGGCTCCGACGGTGCCTGGGTGCCTTGGCTGGGTGAGCGGGGCGTGTCGGTGGCGCCGCTGCGGCCAGCGAACTGCGGTTTCGACGTGCAGTGGAGCGAGCACTTCCGCAACAAGTTCGCCGGCCAGCCGCTCAAGTCGGTGGTGGCGACCTTCGGCGCGCAGTCGCGGCAGGGCGATTTCGTCGTCACCGAACATGGCGTCGAGGGCAGCCTGATCTACACTTTCTCGGCCGCGCTGTGCGACGCCATCGAGGCGACCGGCGGCGCCACGCTGGCGCTCGATCTGGCGCCGGGCAGGAGCATCCAGCGGCTGACCGAGGAAATCGCGCATCCCCGTGGATCTCGTTCCATGGCCAGCCACTTGCAGGGGCGTGTCGGGATCGCCGGCGTCAAGGCCGGGCTGCTGCGGGAATTCACGGTTAAGGACGACTACGCCGATCCCGCGCGGCTCGCCGCTGCCATCAAGGCGCTGCCGCTGCGACTGGTGGCGCCGCGTCCGCTCGCTGAAGCCATCAGCAGCGCCGGCGGCGTGGCGCGCGATGCGTTCGACGAACGCTTGATGCTGCGCGATCTGCCCGGCGTGTTCTGCGCCGGCGAGATGCTCGATTGGGCGGCGCCGACCGGCGGCTACCTGCTCACCGCCTGCTTCGCCAGCGGCCATGCCGCCGGCAAGGGCGCCTTGGCGTGGCTGCGACCCGGGTCGTGACTCGCCATGCCTTCACGGCTCGGGAACGGACAGCTCGGGATGGTCAAAATATTTGCCATAGTTGCGCAGTGCCTGCGCCAGGCCCAGCGCGCCGACACGCTGCAGCTCGGGTTTCGGTAAACGCATCAGGTCCACGGAGCGATTCATGTCGGCCTGTATCGCGAGGAAGGTTCCTTCCGCGGCAGGAGGCAACTGGCGATTCTTGATGGATCCGGCGATCTGTGCGGCGACCGTGTTGGCCAGATCCAGATAAGCCGAACCTGGCAGCTGCGCCTGGCGGATGGCCGGCCACTGCCCCGCAAGCAGCCCGGCGACATTGCCCATGCCTTGGCGCAATGCCGGATCGGCCGGCCACTTCTTGATTGCGGCCGGCTTGGCCGAATTGGCAGGTGCGCCGCTCGCCGCTCGCGGCGAGCTGTCGGCCAGTGCGGGAACTGCCGGCAAGACCAATGCGCAGATGAGGACGAAAGCGGAAACGGGGGTGCGACTGGGGAATATTGCGGTCGGCATGCGATCTCCTTGGGTTGGGTCCGACAGTGGCAACGATATGGGCCTGGCCTGGATGCGACCTTAACCCCGGTCAATAATCCGGCAGCGGCTGGGCCATCGCTTCCTTCCCGTGGCCGTCGCCCGGTACCCCTTGCGGCCAGCCGAAGCGGTCCAGCAGTTCGACGAAGCCGCTTCCCGCCGTGGCGCCAACGCCGACAACGCGCCGACGGCAGTCGGCAATTTCACCATTCGCGCAACCGGACTTGTTGGACGCCGCAGGCGGCACTATTCCGCCGTGCAGCGGATGGCGAAATTCCAGTCGCGTGCAGGCCAGCAGCAGGCGACTGCAGCCGAATTCCTGCTGGAAGAAACGATTGTGGCGACCCTTGCCGTAGGTCGCGTCGCCGATGATGGGGTGGCTGATGTGCTTCATGTGGCGGCGCAGCTGGTGGCGGCGGCCGGTGAGCGGCTTCAGTTCGACCAGGGCGTAGCGCGATGTCGGATGGCGGTCGTCGGCGAAGGGCAGTTCGATGGTGGCGAGCCGGCGGAACAGCGTTGAGGCTGGCTGCGGCGGTGCGTCGGGCAGGGTGCGGCCATACTCGTCGAAGCGGCGCGACAGAGCGTGGTCGATGCGGCCAGATTCCTCCGGCCAGCCGCGCACCACGGCGAGGTATGTTTTCTCGACCTCGTTGGCCTCGAACTGGCGTCCCAGCTCGCGCGTGACCTCCGGCTCGAAGGCGAACAGCAGCACGCCCGAGGTTCCCTTGTCGAGGCGATGCACCGGCTGCACGCGGCGGCCGATCTGGTCGCGCAGCAGCTGCACGGCGAAGCGCGTCTCGTGGCGGTCGATGTCGCTGCGATGGACCAGCAGGCCCGGCGGCTTGTCGATGGCGATCAAATGGTCGTCGCGGTAGATGATGTCGAGCATGGGGCTATGATGGCGGCCACAATGGTTTCGGAGTTTCGCATGACCCAGCACACATTCCGGCTCGAGGGCGAATTCGTCGAGCTCAACGGCCTGCTCAAAGCGATGGGGCTGGCGTCTTCCGGCGGTGCCGCCAAGGCGATGATCGCGGCAGGGGCGGTGATGGTCGGCGGCGAAATCGAGTCGCGCATCCGGCGCAAGTTGCGGGGCGGCGATGTCGTGAGGGTCGGCGATGAGGAGATTCTGGTCGTCTGATTTGTCTGATTGGCCGTGCGGCACCGGCTCTGGGATAATGCCCGCCTTTCCGCACGCGTAAGCACCATGCCCATCCAATGGTTTCCCGGCCACATGACCTCGGCCCGCAAGAAGGCGGCCGAGACCATGGCGCGCACCGACGTGGTGATCGAGGTGCTCGACGCCCGCCTGCCCGAGGCCAGCGCCAATCCGATGATCCGTCAGCTGCGCGACTTTCGCCAGCGCCCCTGCCTCAAGCTGCTCAACAAGGCCGATCTCGCCGACCCCGTGGCGACCAGGGCCTGGCTCGATTTCTACGAGCGCCAGCCGGGCGTGAAGGCCGTCGCCATATCGTGCAAGAAGCCGGGCGACGCGGCGCGGGTGCCGGGCTTGTGCCAGCAGCTGGCGCCGCACCGCAACGACAACATCAAGCCGCTGCGCATGATGATCATGGGCATCCCGAACGTCGGCAAGTCCACGCTGATGAATGCACTGCTCAATCGCCGCATTGCCGCCGTCGGCGACGAGCCGGCGGTGACCAAGAGCCAGCAGAGCTTCGACCTTTCGCCGCGCCAGTCCATCGTCGATACGCCGGGCCTGATGTGGCCGAAGATCGAGCATGACAGCGACGGCTACATGCTTGCCGCCAGCCACGCCATCGGTCGCAACGCGGTGATCGACGAGGAGGTGGCGGTTTTCCTCGCCGGCATCCTGCTCGAACGCTACCCGGCGCTTCTCGCTGCGCGCTACAAGTTCGACATCGCCAGCGTCGATGCCGTCGGCGTGGTCGAGACGGTGGCGCGAAAGCGCGGCTGCATCGTCAAGGGCAGCGGCGGCGAACTTGACCTGGAGAAGGCCGCGATGATCCTGCTCACCGACTATCGCAGCGGCACGCTCGGGCGCATCAGCCTGGAGACGCCGGAAAGCCGCGCGGCCATGCTTGCCACGGCCGCAAAGTACAGTGCTGGCGCCGCGGAGCCGGCAGCGGACGCAGCGGAGGACTAGCCCTTCGGCTGTCGCCGCTTGCGGCCTCAGCCGCCGAGGGCCGCGCTGACGATCTCCTGCGCCTCGCGCACGATCTCGGCGAGATGTTCGGCGCTCTTGAAGCTCTCCGCATACAGCTTGTAGATGTCTTCCGTCCCCGAGGGACGGGCGGCGAACCAGCCGTTGGCGGTGACGACCTTGAGGCCGCCGATGGCCGCGTCGTTGCCCGGTGCACGTGTCAGGCGGGCCAGGATGGGGTCGCCGGCGAGGATCGCCGCTGTCACCCGCTCGCCGGTGAGCAGCTTGAAGGCCGCCTTCTGCGCCGGGCTGGCCGGTGCGTCGATGCGGACATAGAACGGGGTGCCGTATTGCGCGGCGAGGTCCTGGTAGTGGCGCCCCGGGTCCTTGCCCGTGACGGCGGTGATCTCGGCCGCGAGCAGGCCGAGGATGATGCCGTCCTTGTCCGTGGTCCATGCGCTGCCGTCGCGGCGCAGGAAACTCGCCCCCGCGCTTTCCTCGCCGCCGAAGCAGAAGCCGCCCGCCTCGGCGGGACTGAGCAGCCCTGCCGAGAACCACTTGAAGCCGACCGGCACTTCGAGGAACTTGCGGCCGAGTCCGTTCACCACGCGGTCGATGAGGCCGCTGGAAACCAGCGTCTTGCCCACGGCCGCGCCGGCCGGCCATTTTGGCCGATGCGTCAGCAGGTAGTTGATGGCGACGGCGAGGTAGTGGTTCGGATTCAGCAGCCCGACCGAAGGCGTGACGATGCCGTGGCGATCGACGTCGGCGTCGTTGCCCCAGGCGATGTCGAAGCGGTCCTTGAGGCTGACCAGGCTGGCCATGGCATAGGGGCTGGAACAGTCCATGCGGATCTTGCCGTCGTGGTCCAGCGTCATGAAGGCGAAGGCGGGGTCGACTTTTGGATTGACCACCTCGATGTTCAGGCCGTAGCGCTCGGCAATCGGCTGCCAGTAGGCCACGGCGGCGCCGCCGAGGGGATCGACGCCGATTTTCAGCCCCGCTTTGCGGATGGCTTCCATGTCGATGACATTCGCCAGGTCGGCGATGTAGTCCGCCGCGAAATCCTCCGTACGCACGCAGGCGGCGGCAATGGCCTGGGCGTAGGGCAGGCGCTGCACCTCGCGGTTGCCGTCGGCCATCAGGGCGTTGGCGCGGCGCTCGATCCAGCCGGTGGCGTCGGTGTCGGCCGGGCCGCCGTGGGGCGGGTTGTACTTGATGCCGCCGTCGCGCGGCGGGTTGTGCGAGGGCGTGATGACGATGCCGTCGGCGCGCGGCTTGGCGCGGTCGGCGTTGTGCACCAGGATGGCGCGCGAGATCACCGGCGTCGGCGTGTAGCCATCGTCGGCTTGAAAGCACGTCTCCACGCCGTTGGCGGCGAGCACTTCAATCGTCGTGCGCTGGGCCGGATCGGACAAGGCGTGGCTGTCCTTGCCCAGGAACAGCGGGCCGGCGATGCCCTGATTCTGGCGGTATTCGCACACCGCCTGGGCGATGGCGAGGATGTGGGCCTCGTTGAAACTACCGTTGAGCGCCGTGCCGCGATGGCCGCTGGTGCCGAAGGCAACCTGCTGAGCGGGGTCGCTGCTGTCCGGCGTGTTGCGATAGGCGGCGAGAAGCGCGGGGATGTCGGTCAGGGCGTCGGTGGGGGCCGGCTTGCCGGCAAGGGGGTGGGTCATGCTGGTTCTCCGCTTGGATCGGTTGCCCCTATCTTACCCGGACCGGCTTTGCGCTACGCTGCAGGAGATGCCATCGCCGCACCAAAGACGCGATAGCTATTCCGCCCGGCCTGCTTGGCCGCATACATACATACATCGCCGTGTCGGCGCACTTGAGCAGCGTGGCCGGCGCATGGGCGTGATCGGGGCGAGCACGATGCCGATGCTGCCACCGAGCGATAATGGCAAACCAGCCTTCTGGATCAACACAGCCTGTAGCCCAATGTTCCTGTCCCAACGATTGGCACGTCTCGCGTTAAGCCTGATCGGCTGGCGCTGCATGGATTTCGAGGGGCGTCCGGAGCGGGCAGTGTTGGTGGGCTATCCGCATACGTCCAACTGGGATTTTCCGCTCACCCTGCTGGCCTTGAAGGCGCTCGGGCTGAACGCCCGCTGGGTTGGCAAGGATGCGCTCTTCAGGGGGCCGCTGGGCCCCGTGATGCGCTGGCTCGGCGGCATCCCCATCAATCGGCGCGAACGTACCGGCTTCGTCGAGCGTGTTGCGGCCATGCTGCGGGACGAGCCGCCATTCCTGCTGGCGATCGCTCCGGAAGGCACGCGCAGCCTGACGGCCGGGTGGAAAACCGGGTTCTACCGCATCGCCGGCTCGGCCGACCTGCCGATAGTGCTCGGAACGATAGACTATTCGCAGCGGCGCGTCGGATTGCTCGGCAGCCTCAAGCCGAGCGGCGAAGAAAGCGCCGACATGGCGGCGATCGCTGCTTGCTACGAGGGTGTCCGTGGCCGCAGGCCGGAGCTGGCGTCGCCGATACGGCTGATCTAGGGCCTGTTCTCATTCAGTCGGCGAGATGCGTTGCCGCCCGATGCGGATGGCCGCACGAAGCGAGGCGAAGGCAATGGCCGTCCCCTTGGCGAGCCGAGCGACAAAGCGGACGCCGCATTGGGCGACAACCCGAAGGGACGGGGCGAGTCTGGCCGCATGGCGGCGTTACTCCCTCCTGATG
>JAHJEO010000008.1 GCA_018825305.1 Gammaproteobacteria bacterium | reverse complement strand
TCAACGTGGGCGTAGTGGCGGCCGGCCGTCTCGTATTCGACGTGCGCGGTGTTGATGGTGATGCCGCGTGCCTTCTCCTCCGGTGCCGCATCGATCTGGTCGTAGGCCTTGGCCTCGCCACCAAACTTCGCCGACAGGATCATGGTGATCGCCGCCGTCAATGTGGTCTTGCCGTGATCCACGTGCCCAATCGTCCCCACGTTCACGTGCGGCTTCGTACGCTCAAATTTGCCTTTTGCCATGATCGATCACCCCAATCAAATAAACAGAATTCAAAACAAAACTAATAACCTGGTGCCCATGGCGTGGATCGAACACGCGACCTCTCCCTTACCAAGGGAGTGCTCTACCACTGAGCTACATGGGCGAAACCTGTCAAACCACTGAAGCCGACCTGCCTGGAGCGGGTAGTGGGAATCGAACCCACGTCATCAGCTTGGAAGGCTGAGGTTCTACCATTGAACTACACCCGCCCGCCTGTACCGCTACTACGACAAAACCGCTTCAGACAAAAACCTGGTGGAGGGGGAAGGATTCGAACCTTCGAAGGCAGAGCCGTCAGATTTACAGTCTGATCCCGTTGACCGCTTGGGTACCCCTCCAGCGAAACCGCGCATTATCGTCATGTCGGGAATTCTTGTCAATGCCAATGAGCGTCTGTTTTTCAAACATGGCGATGGGGGCCGTCGGCCTTAGAATGAAACATCCCTCCCTCGACCATAGAGGCAACGCCATGCCGGAAACAATCTCGCAACAAGCCCTGGCAACTCTTTTCACCGAAGCGCGCACTCACAACGACTGGCTCGACAAGCCGGTCGCCGACGCCCTGCTGCACCAGGCATGGAACTTCGCCCGCATGGGTCCGACGTCGGCGAACTGCTCGCCGCTGCGCATCGTCTTCGTCAAATCGGCCGCCGCCAAGGCCCGCCTCAAGCCAACGCTGATGGAGGGCAATGTCGAGAAGACCATGGCAGCGCCGGTCGTTGCCATCTTCGCCCAGGACAGTCGCTTCTTCGAGCACCTGCCCAAACTCTTCCCCCACACCGACGCCCGCCCCTGGTTCGACGGCCCGGGCAAGGGGGAGGTTGCGCGCATCACGGCTTTCCGCAACGGCACCCTGCAGACTGCCTATTTCATGCTCGCCGCGCGTGCGCTGGGCCTCGACTGCGGCCCCATGTCCGGTTTCGACAACGCCGCACTCGACGCCGAATTCTTTCCGGACGGCCGCTTCCAGTCGAACTTCCTGTGCAACCTTGGCTACGGCGACCCGGCCAAGCTGTTCCCGCGCAGCCCGCGTTTCGAGTTCGACGAGGCCTGCCAGGTCGTCTGAATGGCCGCGCTGCCGCCGATACTGCTCGAATCGCTTCAGACCCGCTTCGGCGAGCGCTGCGCGACAGGCGACGCAGTGCGCCTGCAACACGGCCGTGACGAATCCTCGCTCGCCCCGGTGCCGCCGGATGCTGTCGTTTTCGCACAGAGCACCGACGAAGTCGCCGCCATCGTCACCCTTTGCCACCGCCACCGCGTCCCGGTGATCGCCTTCGGCACAGGTACCTCGCTCGAGGGCCATCTGCACGCCGTGCGCGGCGGCGTCTGCATCGACCTGTCCGGCATGAACCGGATCATTGCCGTGCGCGACGAGGACCTCGACGCCAGCGTGGAAGCCGGCGTCACACGCAAGCAGCTGAACGCGGGCCTGCGCGACACCGGCCTCTTTTTCCCCATCGATCCCGGTGCCGACGCCAGCCTCGGCGGCATGGCGGCGACGCGCGCCTCGGGCACCAACGCCGTGCGCTACGGCACCATGCGCGAGAACGTGCTGGGCATGACCGTCGTCATCGCCGACGGCCGCGTCCTCCGCATCGGCAATCGCGCGCGCAAGTCCTCGGCCGGTTACGATCTGACGCGACTGCTGATCGGCTCCGAAGGCACGCTGGGCATCGTCACCGAGCTCACGGTGCGCCTCTACCCGATTCCCGAGGCGATCTCCGCCGCCATCTGCGTTTTCCCCAGCATCGCCAGCGCCGTCGCCAGCGTCATCGCGACCATCCAGCTCGGCGTGCCGGTAGCGCGCGTCGAACTGCTCGACGCACTGGCCATCAAGGCGATCAACCGCCACAGCAAGACCACACTGACCGAAGCGCCGACGCTGTTCTTCGAATTCCATGGCTCGCCGGCCGGCGTCGCCGAGCAGGCGCAGACAGTGCAGGACATCGCCGCCGGCAACGGTGGCGTCGACTTCGAATGGGCGGTCAAGCCGGAGGAACGCAACCGCCTGTGGCAGGCACGCCACGACGCCTACTACGCCTGCCTCGGCCTGCGGCCCGGTGCCCGCTCGCTCACGACGGACGTCTGCGTGCCGATCTCGCGGCTGGCGGAATGTATTGCCGAGACCATGGCCGACGTCACGGAAAGCGGCCTCGTCGCGCCGCTGGTCGGCCATGTCGGCGACGGCAACTTTCACCTGCTGCTGCTAGCCGACCCGGACAGCACCGAGGAAATGGAACGCGCCAGCGCCTTTTCGCAGCGACTGGTCGAGCGCGCTTTGCGCCTGGAGGGTACCTGCACCGGCGAGCACGGCATAGGACGCGGCAAACGCAAGTACATGGCGCTCGAACACGGAGACGCCGCCCTCGATGTCATGCGCGCGATCAAGCACGCCCTCGATCCCGACGGCATACTCAATCCCGGCAAGATCCTGCCCGACTAGGGGGTCCGCGATGCGGGACGTGACGCTGGAAGACAAATACACCATCGAAGCGGGCCGCGTCTTTCTCACCGGCGTGCAGGCGCTGACGCTGCTGCCGATGCTGCAGCGGCGCCGCGACCTCGCCGCCGGCCTCAACACGGCCGGCTTCGTGTCCGGCTATCGCGGCTCGCCGCTCGGGGGGCTCGACCAATCACTGTGGCGGGCCAAGGCGCACCTCGATCGCCACCACGTCGTGTTCCAGCCCGGCATCAACGAGGATCTGGCCGCCACCGCCCTGTGGGGCACGCAGCAGGTCAACCTCTTCCCCGACGCGAAGTACGCCGGCGTATTCGGCCTCTGGTACGGCAAGGGGCCGGGCGTCGATCGCAGCGGCGACGTCTTCAAGCACGCCAACTCAGCCGGCACCTCCCGCCATGGCGGCGTCATCGCGGTAGCCGGCGACGATCATGCCGCGCGCTCGTCCACCGTTGCCCATCAGTCCGAGCATGCCTTCAAGGCCGCGATGATGCCGGTGCTGGCGCCGTCCGGCGTGCAGGACTACATCGATCTCGGCCTGCACGGCTGGGCGCTGTCGCGCTACTCCGGCTGCTGGGTCGGCTTCAAGGCGGTGGCCGACACCGTCGAGTCCTCGGCGACGGTCGATCTCTCGCCCGACCGCCTCGTCATCACCCTGCCGACCGACTATCGCTTGCCGGCCGACGGCCTGAACATCCGCTGGCCCGACGACCGGCTGGCACAGGAAGCGCGGCTGCTCAACCACAAGCTCTACGCTGCGCTCGCCTATTGCCGCGCCAACGGCCTCAATCGCATCGCCATCGACGCGCCGCGGCCAAGGCTCGGCATCATCGCCGCCGGCAAGAGCTACCTCGACGTGCGCCAGGCCTTCGACGACCTCGGCATCGACGATGCGCTTGCCGCCGAAATCGGCATCCGCCTTTACAAGATCGGCATGGTATGGCCACTGGAATCGGACGGCGTGCGCCGCTTCGCCGAGGGCCTCGAGGAAATCCTGGTCGTCGAGGAAAAGCGCCAGCTGATCGAATACCAGCTCAAGGAAGAACTCTACAACTGGCGCGAGGATGTGCGGCCGCGGGTGATCGGCAAGTTCGACGAACGCGGCGAGTGGGCCCTGCCGCATGGCGAATGGCAGCTGCCGGCGGCCGGCGAGCTGACGCCGGCGCTGATCGCCAAGGTCATCGCCGCGCGCATCGGCCGCTTCTTCACTTCCGAATCGATCCGGGCGCGGCTCGCGGTGATCGAGGCCAAGGAGCATGCCGCCGCGCCGGTCATGCCGATCGGCCGCGTGCCGTGGTTCTGCCCGGGCTGCCCGCACAACACTTCGACCAAGGTGCCGGACGGCTCGCGCGCACTGGCCGGCATCGGCTGCCACTACATGGTGACGTGGATGGATCGCAACACCGCGACCTTCTCGCACATGGGCGGCGAGGGCGCGGCCTGGATCGGCCAGGCGCCCTTCACCGAGACGCGCCACATCTTCGTCAATCTCGGTGATGGCACCTATTTCCATTCGGGCATCCTCGCCATCCGTGCGGCAGTAGCTGCCGGGGTCAACGCCACCTACAAGATTCTCTACAACGACGCCGTCGCCATGACCGGCGGCCAGCCGGTCGACGGCAACCTGACGGTGCCGGATATCGCGCACCAACTTCACGCCGAGGGCGTCGGCCACGTGGTGATCGTCAGGGACGGCAGCCCGCGCGCCTGGCATGTGTCAGAGCTGCCGCATGGCGTGCCGATCCGCCACCGCGACGAGTTCGACGCTATCCAGCGCGACATGCGCGAATGCCCGGGCGTGTCGGCCATCATCTACGACCAGACCTGTGCGGCCGAGAAGCGACGCCGCAGGAAGCGCGGCCTGCTGGCCGATCCACCGCGCCGCATATTCATCAACCCGCACGTCTGCGAAGGCTGCGGCGACTGCGGCGTGCAGTCGAACTGCCTCGCCGTGGTGCCGGTCGAGACCCACTTCGGCCGCAAGCGCGCCATCGACCAGTCGGCCTGCAACAAGGATTACTCCTGCGTCGACGGCTTCTGCCCCAGCTTTGTCTCGGTGATCGGCGGCAGCGTACGCAGGGGCAGCGCCGCCGAACACGGGAGCGATATCGCCGTGCCGCCACCGCCGACTTTTTCGGACACGCGCAAGCCCTACGGCATCCTCGTCACCGGCGTCGGTGGCAGCGGCGTGGTGACCATCGGCGCGCTGATCGGCATGGCGGCGCACATCGCCGGCAAGGGCGTCACCGTGCTCGACATGACCGGCCTGGCGCAGAAGGGTGGCGCGGTGTTCTCGCATGTACGCATCTGCGACGACCCGGCGGCGATCCACGCCGTGCGCATCGCCACCGGTGAAGCCGATGCGGTGATTGGCGGCGATGCCGTGGTCACGGCATCGAACGAGGCACTGGCCAAGATGCGGGCCGGCCACACGCGAGTTGCGGTGAATTGCGCCGAGACGCCGACGGCCGAGTTCACCCACGACCCCGACTGGCAGTTTCCGCTCGGACACATGCAGCAGGCGCTGCGCGGCGCCGCCGGCGCCGACGCGCTGTTCTGCCTCGACGCCTCGGCGCTCGCAGCGCACCTGATGGGCGACGCGATCTACGCCAACTCGCTGCTTCTCGGCTACTGCTGGCAGCTCGGCATGGTGCCGCTGGAAGAGGCGGCGCTGAGTCGTGCCATCGAACTCAACGGCGTCACGGTGGAACGGAATCTGCGCGCCTTTCGCTGGGGTCGCGTCGCGGCCGCCGATCCCGCGGCCGTCGCGCGCCTGATGCCGGCCGCGAGTGAAGTCTCCCAGCCGACCCTCGACGCACTTATCGCCGAACACGCCGCTTTCCTCACCGCCTACCAGGATGCCGCCTATGCCGCACGCTATCGCGCGCTGGTCGAACGGGTGCGCGCCCACGCCGCGGCCGACGCAACGCTGGCCGAGGCGGTCGCGCGCAGCTACTTCAAGCTGCTGGCGATAAAGGATGAGTACGAGGTGGCCCGCCTCTACACCGAGAGCGATTTTATGGAACAGGTGAATGCGGCCTTCGAGGGCGATTTCGAGTTGCGCGTCCATCTCGCGCCGCCGCTGCTGGCGCGGCCCGACCCGACCACCGGCCGGATCGCCAAGGTCGCCTTCGGGCCGTGGATGTTTTCGGCGTTCAAGTGGCTGGCCATGGCCCGCAAGCTGCGCGGCACGCGCTGGGACATCTTCGGCCGCAGCGCCGAGCGCCGGCGCGACCGGCAACTGATCGCCGACTACGAAGCCGATGTTGCGCTGATCGTCGAGCGACTGACACCGGCGACGGCGGCCACCGCGCTGGCGCTGGCCACCTTGCCGCAGCAGATTCGCGGCTTCGGTCACGTCCGCGAAAAGTCGGCGCTGGCGGAACGGCAAGAACAGGAGGCGCTACGTGTCGCGCTGGGAACCTGAACCGATTCCGCCGCTGCGCGCCGCCCTGATCGCGCAGATCTTCGGCGGCCTGATCGCCATCGGCCTGGTGGCGCTGGTCTTTTCTCCGGCACTCAAGAGTGGTGACTTCGGCTTTGGCGAGGTGCTCGGCGTCGCGGTGTTTCAGGGCTGCTGCGCCGCTTTCGTCAGCCACAAGCTGGAGGCGCCGCGCTGGTGGCTGGCGATCCACCTCGCCTTCATGCCGCTGGCGGTGCTGGCCACCCGGCTGGCCATCGCGCCGGCCTGGTACCTCGGCGGCTTCGTGCTGCTGCTGCTGGTGTTCTGGCGTACCGACAAGAGCCGCGTGCCGCTGTACCTCAGCAACGCCGCCACCGCGCAAGCCGTCAGCGGCCTGCTGCCGGCCACGCCCTGCCATGTCATCGACCTCGGCTGCGGCGACGGCCGACTGCTCAAGGCCCTGGCCCGCGCCCGCCCGGACTGCGAGTTCACCGGCTTCGAACACGCGCCGCTGACCTGGCTGTGGGCGCGATTGAACACGCTGGCTCTGACCAACTGCCGCATCCGCCTCGGCGACTTCTGGCCACAGCACCTCGGTCTCTACGAAGTCGCCTATGCCTTCCTGTCGCCAGCGCCGATGGCGCGGCTGTGGGCCAAGGCCGCCGCCGAGATGCGGCCGGGCAGCCTGCTGCTCAGCAACAGCTTCGAAATACCGGGCGTCGCGGCGGAACAGGTCGTCGAAGTCGCCGACAAGCGCGGTACGCGGCTCCTTTGCTACCGCCCGCCGGCCGATAAAACCCGCGATTCCGCCGCATTTCCCCCCATCACCCCACCCCGCCTTCCCCAATAATCCCTGCCTGACGCGTCCCCTTCGTAACCTTGGACGCGTGGAGGACGGGACATGGCAGACATCATTTGCGTCATCGGCAACAAGGGCGGTACCGGCAAAACCACGCTTTCGCACATGCTGTGCCAGGGCCTCGGCCTCCTCGGGCAGCGCTCGGTCTGCGTGCTTACCGATACCTGGCGCGAGCCGCTCGACCCGGCCAGCCGTCGCTACCTGGTGGCCGATGCCCGCAGCCGCGAGGCGCTGACCAAGGTCACCGACAAGATTCGCACGCTGCCAGCCTGGATGGGTGTGATCGACGGCGGCGGCAACCGCACCGAGATGGACCGCAAGCTTTACGGCATGGCCGACCTGGTGCTGCTGCCCTTCCGCGACTCGCACGAGGACATCCGCACCGTCATGCGCGACCTCGAAATGTTCCCCCGCGCCTACGCCATCCCGACGCAATGGCCGACCAATGCCTGGGCGCGCGAGGCAGCCGAAAAAACCGTGCAGGACATGCTCGCCCCCTACCGCGACCGCCTGCTCGAACCGGTGTTCTCGCTCTCCGCCTCGAAGCTGATGCTGCAAAAGGAAATCCCGGTCGCCCTGCCGACGCCGCTCGCGAATGCCGCCCGCAGCGTGGCCCATCAGGTACTGGATCTGTTGCAGATATCCATCGACCATGCCGCCGCCGGAAGCGGCGTGCCGATCAAGCCGCGCGCCGCGATGGCCGCGCCCACCATGGCTGCCGCGATGCGCGCCCAACCGGCGATGGCGGCGTAATCGCCGGGATCTACCTGGCTTTCAGGCCGTGGCGCCCGGCCATCAGCAGCGCCTGGGAACGATTCGACACATCGAGCGCCTTGAAGATCGCCGACACGTGGATTTTCACCGTGCCCTCGGTGACGCCGATGACCTCTGAAATCTCGCGATTGGTCTTGCCTTCGACCAGCAGTTCGAGCACGCGCATCTGCGCCGCCGTGAGGCGGAAGCGGGCCTGAATGTTGCCGCGCGGCGCGCGCGCCGCCGGCTCGGAAAATTGCGGCGGCAGATAGTGGCCGCCGTCCAGCACCTCGCGCACCGCGCCCAGCAGGACTTCGGTGGAACTGGATTTCGGAACGAAGCCGGCCGCCCCCTGGCGCATGGCACGACGTACGGTTTCGGCGTCGTCGAGCGCCGAGAGCATCAGCACCGGCACCGCCGGGTGGCGCTTGCGCAGCGCCCCGAGCAGGGCCAGTCCGCCGGTACCCGGCAGCATGACGTCGAGCAGGATCAGGTCGATGTCTGGCGAGTCGCCGAGAAGTTCCAGCGCCTCGTCGGCCGAGGCTGCACCACGCACCTCCACCGACTCGCCATTGCCTGCCAGCGCCTGCAGCGCCTGCATCAGCCCCTCGCGCACCAGCGCATGATCTTCGACGACGAACAGCTTCAGCATGAACAGGTCTCCGTGCCACTCCATGGGCATTTTTTCGCCAGCGAGTCTAGCACAATGCCATGCGGCGGCGTCAGCAGCCGGAAAGGCGCGCGGGCGTAGAATGAATCGTCGAACAATCGCCAAATCCACCGGAGATCCGCCATGACCGAAAAGACGCAGGAACCCCTCGACTTCCTCAAATCCATGTGGGGCAACATGGGCTTCCCCCTGCCGGGCATGGTCGCGCCCACGGTCGATACCGACGAGCTCGACCGCCGCATCGCCGACCTCAAGGCGGTTGAGGGCTGGCTGCGCTCCAACCTGTCGATGCTGCAGATGACCATCCAGGGTCTGGAGATGCAGAAGAACACCCTGGCCACGATGCAGGCGATCAGCCAGTCGGCCGGCGGCGCCGACGCCAACCCCTTCGCCAACCCGGCACTGTGGCCGTGGAACTTCATGCAGCAGGCAACGCCCGGCATGCCGCCCGCCGGCGCCGAAGCAACACCTGCGCCGCCAGCCAAGGAGGCCGCGCCCTCAGCGGGCAAAGGCAAGCCAAAGGGGTAAGGTCACCATCGCCGCCAGCGTCGAGGCCGATATCAGCCAGGCGACGCTGGCACCATCGCCGCCCATGCGCTGGGCCAGGATGTAGGCCGAGCTCGCCGTCGGCAGCGCGGCGAAAATCAAGGCGACGTCGAAGTAGAGGCCCGTCAGCCCGAACTGGCGTGCGATGAAGATCGCCGCCAGCGGCATGGCCAGCAGCTTGGTCGCCAGGAACCAGCCGGCCGCCTTGTGGCCGCCGCCCGGCGTGCCGCGCAGGCGCAGCGCCGAACCCACCGCCAGCAGCCCCAGCGCAATCGCCGCCTCGGCCAGGCGACCGAGGAACTGCGCCGCCGGTGCCGCCAGGGTGAGGCCCAGCATGTTCCACAGCAGGCCGGCGAGCGTCGCCAGCACCAGGGGATTTTTGGCCAGTTCGCGCCACAGGCTGACACCGCCGTGGCGCGCCAGCATGCCTACCGCCGCGACGTTGGCCAGCGGCACCATTGCCCCGGTGGCAAGGCCCATGGCAGCGATGCCGGCCGCACCATGCAGCTTGGCCGCCACCGCCAGCCCGATGTAGGTATTGAAACGGAAGGCGCACTGGAACTGCGAGGCGAACGACACCGGCGACATCGGAAACAACCAGCGCGCCAGTCCGCCCAGCAGCATCCCCGTAATCATCGCCAGCATGCCGGTGATCACCAGCGGCGCGGCAGTCGCCCAGGCCAGGTTGGCGCGGGCCAACGCGTTGAACAGCAGGGCGGGAAACAGGACGAAATAGACCAGCTTCTCCAAGCCAGCCCAGAAGTGGTCGCCCAGATGCAGCCAGCGGCGCAGCGCCTGTCCGAGCAGGATCAGCAGGAAGTCGGGCAGCAGCGCCAGTGCGATGGTCATGGCTCAGATCGTGCCGGCGGCGTGCAGGGCAGCGATTTCGGCCTCGGCGTAGCCTGCTTCACGCAGGATCGCCGCGCTGTCGGCGCCAGCGCCCGGCGTCCCTTCGGAGACTTTTGGCGCGGCGCGGCGCACGGCGAATTCGAAGCCGCTCATCTTCAGCGGCGGCGCGAATTGCGCCAGACCATCGTGCTCGACCACCATGCCCCGCGCCAGCAATTGCGGATGCGCCATCGCCTCCTCGAAAGTCGGCACTGGCGTCACGCCGCAATCGACCGGACCCAACAAGGCAGCCCAGTGCGCCAGCGGCTGCCGCGCGAACATGTCGGCCAGCTGCGCCTTGACGCGCGCGCCCTCGGCGCCGCCATCAAGGCCGTAAGGCACGAAATCCGGCCGGCCGATGCTCCGGCAGAACAGTTGCCAGAACTTGGGTTCGAGCGAGCCGACCGCCATGAAGCGGCCGTCCTGCGTGCGATAGAGTCCGTAGCCCGGCAGGCCGCCGGAGAGCGCATCCTCGCCGCGCGGCGCCGTCCGGCCCCGGCTCAGCACCGAGAGCAGCGGCGAATAGGCGTGGGCAAAGACGGCGTCGGTCATCGACACGTCCACATAACGCCCCTGCCCCGTCGCCTTCGCCGCGATCACCGCGGCGAGGATGCCGGCCAGTCCGGTCAGCGCACCGCCCAGCAGGTCGCCGATCTGAAAATTCGGCAGCGCCGGCGCGCCGCCGGGCGTGCCGATCTGGTCGAGCACACCGGCAGTGGCAACGTAGTTGATGTCGTGTCCGGCATGGTCGCGCCACGGCCCGGTCTGGCCGTAGCCGGTGATGGCGCAATAGACGATGCGAGGATTGATCGCTGCCACCGCCGCATAGCCGACGCCAAGCTTGTCCACCACGCCGGGGCGAAAGCTCTCGACGACCACATCGGCGTCACGCGCCAGTCGCAGGAACACCGCGACACCAGCCGCCTGCTTCAGGTCGAGGCGCAGGCCGCGCTTGTTGCGATTGACGATGCGGAAGAAAAAGCTGTCCTCCCCGGGCGCGGCGCCGACCCCCATGCTGCGCGCGTAATCGCCGGCGCCGGTATCCTCGATCTTGATGACGTCGGCGCCGAGGTCGGCGAGATGCAGGGTCGCCACCGGCCCCGGCAACAGACGGGTCAGGTCAAGTACGCGCAGGCCGGCAAGCGGTCCGGGAGGCTGGTTGGTGGCGGGCATGCAGGCGGGTCGATGGCGAGCTTGGCGGGAGGGATAGTTTAGAGCGGCGCCGTCCCGCCGTATCGCCAGCGCCGACTTTTTGCAGCGATTTCGCCGTCACGCGGCCATTTTCGCCGACCATTGGCCGGCGAAAATGGCGGATATGGGTTAGCCTTGGCCCATATTTTTTTGAAGCGAGTTTGATCATGGCACCAGGATGCCGCGATGATCCGGTGGTTTGCATCGATGCCGTCGCCGTGTTCATCGGCGAGTTCCTCAAGGACTGGACGACGCTGGCGATGCTGGCGGTTCTTTTCGTTTTGCTGCTTCGACTCCGCGCGGATCAGAAGAAGGCGAAGTCGGCCGCATACGCCCGACAGATGCTGAAGCTGGAAGCCCAGCGCAGTAGCGAGGGCGCGAGGTCTGCGACGTGGGAGAAAAAAGGCGGGAAACCGGCGGGGGGGCCGCTCCGCTAGTCGTATTTGCGCTCGTCGCTGATCACCTTGCCGTCGTTGGGCAGGCTGGCGACGAATGCCACTTCGCCCCGCAGCTTGGTGAGTTCGCGCAAGGAGTCTGTGACGGCAGCGCCAAGGGCATCGTCGGCGGCGCATTCGCAGTGCAGCGCCATGGCGTCGCTGCTGTCGGGATTGGTGACGACCAGCCGGGCGCGGCGGATTTCGGGGTGGCGCTTGACCAGCGCGTCGATCTGCTCGGGATGCACGAACATGCCCTTGACCTTGGTGGTCTGGTCGGCGCGACCGAGCCAGCCCCTGATGCGCTGGTTGCTGCGGCCGCAGGGCGAGGCGCCCGGCAGCACCGCCGAGAGATCGCCGGTGCCGAAACGCACCAGCGGATAGTCAGGATTGAAGACGGTGACGACGACCTCGCCGACCTCGCCATCGGGCAGCGGATCGCCGCTGCCGGGGCGCACGATCTCGACGATCACATCTTCATCGACGATCAGCCCCTCGCGCGCCGCCGACTCGTAGGCAATGACGCCAAGATCGGCGGTGGCATAGGCCTGGTAACCCTCAATGCCACGCATCTGCAAGGCCTCACGCACCGGCGGCAGGAAGGCCTCGCCGGAAACCAGCGCCTTTTTCAGCGCAGGAATCACCAGGCCGAGCTCGTCGGCCTTTTCCAGCAGGATGCGCAGGAAGGACGGGGTGCCGACGTAGCCCTCGGGCTGCAGGTCGGCCATGGCCTGCGCCTGCTGCTCGGTCTGGCCGGTGCCGCCCGGAAACACGGCACAGCCGAGCGCCTGGGCACCGGCTTCGAGGATCCATGCACCCGGCGTCATGTGATAGGAGAAGCTGTTGTGGATCAGGTCACCGCTGCGGAAACCCGCGGCGAACAGCGCCCGTGCGGTGCGCCAGTAGTCGGCGCCGCGCCCCTCGGGTTCGTAGATCGGGCCGGGCGAGGCATAGATGCGCGCCAGCCCGGCGCGCGCCGTGGCGACGAGGCCGCCGAAGGGTCGCGCGGCCTTCTGCAATTCGATCAGGCGATGCTTTCGTATCACCGGCAACTGCGCCAGCGCGGCGCGCGAGGTCACCGCTGCAGCATCGACATGCCGCAGCGACTCGGCGAAATGCGGCGCAACTTTGGCGCGGGCGATCTGCGCCGGCAGCCGGGCCATGAGGTCGCGCTCGCGCTGCCCGGGATCGCGGGTTTCGAGGGCATCAAAGTGATCGGACATCGGCAACTCCCAAGAAGACGGGCGCGAAGCGCCAAGCGATGCAAGGCGAGAGCGGGTGCCGCATGGCAGCGCTATGCAAGCCCGCGAACAACGCCGCAGCGCGCCGGCGATTCGCGGTCGTCACGCAAGCCAGCGCTTGCGGCGGCGATAATTCTTGACGTCGCGGAAGCTCTTGCGCCCCTCGCTGGAAATGCCGAGGTAGAACTCCTTGACGTCCTCGTTGTTGCGCAGGTCGTCGGCCTTGCCTTCCATGACGACGCGGCCGTTTTCGAGGATGTAGCCGAATTCGGCATAGCGCAGCGCCATGTTGGTGTTCTGCTCGGCCAGCAGGAAGGTCACGCCCTCCTTCTGGTTGAGTTCCTTGACGATGGAAAATACCTCGTCGACGATCTGCGGTGCCAGGCCCATCGACGGTTCGTCGAGCAGCACCATCTTCGGGCTGGCCATCAGGGCGCGGCCGATGGCGGTCATCTGCTGTTCGCCGCCCGAGGTGTAGGCGGCCTGGCTGTGGCGTCGTGTCCTGAGGCGGGGGAAATAGGCGTACACCTTGTCCAGCGTCGCGGCCACCGCGGCCTTGCCGTCGCGGCGGGTGTAGGCGCCGGTGAGCAGGTTTTCCTCGATGGTCAGGTGGCCAAAGCAGTGGCGGCCTTCCATCACCTGGATGACGCCGCGCCGCACCAGATCGGCCGGCGTCAGCGCTTCGATGCGTTCGCCGCGCAGTTCGATCGATCCCTTGGTGACGGCGCCGCGCTCGCCGGAAAGCAGGTTGCTGACGGCGCGCAGCGTGGTGGTCTTGCCGGCTCCGTTGCCGCCGAGCAGGGCGACGATGCCACCCTCGGGAACGCTGAAGGAAACCCCCTTCAGCACGAGGATCACATGGTTGTAGATCACCTCGATGCTGTTGACGTTGAGCAGGACGTTGGCGGCAGTCATGGTTCTTTCCGTAGGTGCGCCCCGCCGCAGCGGGGCGCGGTCTCACCTTACTGCTTGCACTCCTCGGGCGTGCGCGGCTTCAGCTTCTTCTCTTCCGCGTAGCGTCCCGAAGCCAGCATCACCATGGGGCGGATCACCTTCTCGTCGGCCTGGTACCAGTCGGACGTGAAGTTCCACTTGGCGCCATCCCAGGAATGCACGCGCACCCAGCTCGATCCCATGTGGTCGAGGCAGGATGTCTGCACCGGCCGCATCACGCCGGAAAAGCCCATGCCGTCGAGCTTCTTCTGGTCGAGGTTGAGGTTCTCGAGGCCCCAGCGCACCTGCTCGCCGCTCATCACCTTGCCCTTGCCGTAACGCTCCTGCGCCCGCTTCACGCCTTCGACGGCGAGCATGGAGGAAAGCAGGCCGCGCATGTAGAGCACGCTGCCGACTTCGTCCTTCGGCCCGGTGCCCTGGCCCTTGGCATGCACCATGGCGAGGATGTCCTGGGCGACCTTGGAGTTCGGCTCGGCGCCGTGCTGCAGGGTGAGTGCGCTGTAGCCCTTGGCACCGTCGGCGACATCCTTGACGTCTGGCTCGGCACCGGCCCACCAGATGCCGATCATCTTCTCGCGCGGGTAGCCGGTGGCCTGGGCTTCCTTGAGCGAGGTCGAGTTCATCACGCCCCAGCCCCACAGCAGCACATAGTCGGGCCGGCTCTGCCGAATCTGCAGCCATGTCGCCTTCTGCTCGACGCCCGGGTGGGCGACCGGCAGCAGCTGCACGTCGAAGCCATGCATCTTGGCCCGCTCCTGCAGCAGCGGTATCGGCTCCTTGCCGTAGGGGCTGTCGTGATAGACCAGCGCGATCTTCTTGCCCTTGAGCTTGTCCATCCCGCCTTCCTTCTTGGCGATGTGCTGGATGGCAACGTCTGCGCCGACCCAGTAGGTGCCAAGCAGCGGGAAGTTCCAGGTGAATACCGCGCCGTTCGACGACTCGCTGCGGCCGTAGCCGGCGGTGATCAACGGGATCTTGTCGACCGCGGCCTTCTCGGTCAGGGCGAAGGTCACGCCGGTGGACAGCGGCTGGAACACCGTGCCGCCGCCGTTCTTGCCCTTGAGGCGCTCGTAGCACTCGACGCCGCGGTCGGTCGCATAGCCGAACTCGCACTCCTCGAAGCTGATCTTGACGCCGTTCATGCCGCCCTTGGCATTGACCAGCTTGAGGTAGTCGATGTAGCCGTTGGCCCAGGGCGCGCCGTTGGGGCCGTAGGCGCCGGTGCGATAAACCAGAACCGGGAAATACTGTTCCTTGGCCGCGGCCTGGGCCGTCAGCGCCGAGGCCAGCCCGATGGTGGCCAGGGAAGCGGCCATCGCCAGTTTGCGTAGTTTCATCGATGTCTCCTTTTTGGTATGGGGTGCTGCACCTTCGATAAAGCGGTCAATGCCATGGATCCAAAAACCGGCACTAGTGGGGAAAAGGCCAGAGCCGCAGTTTCTCCTTCGCCGTCGACCACAGCCGGGCGATGCCGTGCGGTTCGACGATCAGGAAAAATACGATCAGCGCGCCAAAGATGATGAACTCGGAATGCGACACGCCAACGGTGGAAATGCTCACGCCGACCAGGTTGCCCAGCCACGGCAAGGCCTGGTTGAGGAAGATCGGCAGCACCACGATGAAGGCGGCGCCGAAGAAGCTGCCCATGATCGAACCCATGCCGCCAATGATGACCATGAACAGGAGCTGAAAGGAACGATCGACCGAGAAGGCCGCCGGCTCCCACGAGCCCAGGTGCACGAAGCCCCATAGCGCGCCGGCGACGCCGACGATGAAGGAACTGACGGCGAAGGCCGAGAGCTTGGCGTACATCGGGCGTATGCCGATCACTTCGGCGGCGACGTCCATGTCGCGGATCGCCATCCATTGGCGGCCGATCGCACCGCGCACCAGGTTCTTCGCCAGCAGCGCGAAGACGGCCAGCAGCCCCAGGCAGAACAGGTATTTTTCGACCGGCGAGTTGATGGTCCAGCCGAACATTTCGAGATTGGACACCGACACCGATCCCGACGACGAATCGAGGGTAAACCACTTGATGCGAAGGAAGGCCCAGTCGAAGAAGAACTGCGCCGCCAGCGTCGCCACCGCAAGATAAAGGCCGCGCACGCGCAGGCTCGGCACACCGAAGACGATGCCGGCCACCGCCGCCGTCGCGCCGCCCAGCAGCAGCGCCCCGAGCAGCGGCATGCCATCGACCCGCGCCAGGAAATTGTAGGCGGCATAGGCGCCCACGGCCATGAAGGCGCCGGCCCCGAGCGTGATCTGGCCACAGTAGCCGACCAGAATATTCACGCCGAGCGCGGCCAGGCCGAGGATAAGGAAGGGAATCAGGATGGCCCGAAACATGTATTCGTCGGCCAGCAACGGCACGCCGACGAAGGCGAACACCAGCAGCGCGGCGATGGCATAGCGATCCTGGCGGATCGGGAAGATCTGCTGGTCGGCGGCGTAGCTGGTCTTGAACTGGCCGTTTTCGCGGTAAATCATGATCTATACCCGGTCAATGATCTTCTCCCCGAACAAGCCCTGCGGCCGGAACAGCAGGAACACCAGCGCCAGCATGTAGGCGAACCATATCTCGATGCCGCCGCCCACCAGCGGACCGATATAGACCTCGGAGAGCTTCTCGCCGACGCCGATGATGAGGCCGCCGATGATCGCCCCCGGCACCGAGGTGAGGCCGCCGAGGATCACCACCGGCAGCGCGCGCAGCGCCACCGTCGCCAGCGAAAACTGCACGCCCAGCTTGGAGCCCCAGATGATGCCGGCGACCAGTGCGGCGATGCCGGCCACGAACCAGACGATGACCCAGATGCGGGCCAGCGGAATGCCGATGGACTGTGCCGCCTGATGGTCGTCGGCAACGGCGCGCAAGGCCCGCCCGGTCGCGGTCTTCTGGAAGAACAGACTGAGCGCTGCGACCAGGGCGGCGGCGATCAGCGCGGCGATGAAGTCTTCCTTGTTGATCAGCAAGCCGCCGGGGAACATGCCTTCGAGCACCAGCACCGGGTCTTTCGGCATGCCGACGTCGATGCTGTAGATGTTGTCGCCGAACAGGCTCTGGCCGATGCCTTCGAGCAGGTAGGCGATGCCCAGCGTCACCATCAGCAGCGTCGCCCCTTCCTGATTGACGAGATGGCGCAGCACCAGGCGCTCGATCAGCCAGGCGACGACGAACATGACGGCAGCGGCGACGGCGAAGGCGAGGATGTTCGCCAGCACCTGATTCTCGAAGCCGAGCCAGCCCGGAATCCACTCGGCGAAGCGCGCCATCGCCAGCGCCGCGAACAGCACCATGGCACCCTGGGCGAAGTTGAACACGCCCGAGGCCTTGTAGATCAGCACGAAGCCGAGGGCGACGAGCGAGTAGAGCATGCCCGCCATCAGGCCGCCGATCAGGGTTTCGAGAAAGAATCCCATTTCCGTTCCCCTAGTGGCTGGCGCCAAGATAGGCGGCGATGACTTCAGGATTGGCGCGCACCTCGTCCGGGGTGTCGTCACCGATTTTCTTGCCGTAGTCGAGCACCACGATGCGGTCGGAAATGTCCATCACCACTCCCATGTCGTGCTCGATCAGCACGATGGTGGTGCCGAGCTGGTCGTTGACGTCGAGGATGAAGCGGCTCATGTCCTGCTTCTCCTCGATGTTCATGCCCGCCATCGGCTCGTCAAGCAGCAGGATCGACGGTTCCATCGCCAGCGCGCGGCCGAGGTCGACGCGCTTTTGCAGGCCGTAGGGCAATCGGCCGACCGGGGTCTTGCGAATGTGCTGGATTTCGAGGAAGTCGATGATCTCCTCGACCTTCTCGCGGTGGGCCAGCTCTTCGCGCTGCGCCGGACCCCACCAGACGGCTTGCTGGAGGATGTTGGACTTCATCTTGAGGTTGCGCCCGGTCATGATGTTGTCGAGCACGCTCATGCCCTTGAACAGCGCGATGTTCTGGAAGGTGCGCGCGATGCCGGCGCGGGCCGCATGGCCCGGCGACATCTTTTCGAAGCGCTGGCCGCGCAGCACCACCTCGCCCTGCTGCGGCTGGTAGACGCCGTTGATGACATTGAGCATCGAACTCTTGCCGGCGCCGTTGGGACCGATGATGGCGCGAATCTCGTGTTCACGCACGTCGAAGGAAATGTCGGAAAGGGCATTGACGCCGCCGAAGGCGAGCGAAATATTCCTCAGGTCGAGGACAACATCGCCGATCTGCCGCTCGCTCACAGTTTCCGCCATCACGCCGCCTGTTTCGCCGCCGCGCCGGCGGGGAAGGTTTTCACATCGCGGATGCCGAGGTCGGCGGCAACCTTGCCGCTGCGGCCGTCCTCGAACTTGACCACGGTCTCTATGTACTGCGACGCCTTGCCGGCGTAGAGCGCATCGATCAGCACGCCGTACTTCTCGGCGATGAAGCTGCGCCGCACCTTGCGCGTGCGCGTCAGCTCGTCGTCGTCGGGATCGAGCTCCTTGTGCAGGATCAGGAAGCGGTGGATCTGCGTCTCGGCCAGCATGGCGTCATGGGCCAGCTCGGCATTGACCTTCTCGACGCACTCCTGAATCAGCTCATGCACTTCGGCCTTGCCGGCGAGGTCGGTATAGCCGCTGTAGGCCAGCCCCCGCCGCTCGGCCCAATTGCCGACCGCGCCCATGTCGATGTTGACGAAGGCGCAGACCATGTCGCGGTCGTGGCCGAAGGCGACCGCCTCCTTGATGTGCGGGAAGAACTTGAGCTTGTTCTCGATGTAGTTGGGCGCGAACATCGCCCCCGTGGCAAGCTTGCCGACATCCTTGGCGCGGTCGATGATCTTGAGCTGGCCGGCAGCGTCGAGGAAACCGGCGTCGCCGGTGTGGAACCAGCCCTCGGCGTCGATCACCTCGGCCGTGGCATCCGGGCGCTTGAAGTACTCTTTCAGCAGCATCGGCCCGCGCACCAGGATTTCGCCGTTGGCGGCGATCCTGATCTCGACCTGCGGCGCCGGCTTGCCGACGCTGTCGAACTCGATCTCGCGGTCGGGCTGCAGGCAGACATAGGCGCAGGTTTCGGTCTGGCCGTAAAGCTGCTTGAGGTTGATGCCGATCGAGCGGTAGAAGCGGAACAGATCCGGCCCGATCGCCGCACCGGCAGTGTAGGCGACGCGGATGCGGCTCATGCCCAGCACGTTGCGCAGCGGCCCGTAGATCAGCAGGTTGCCCATGGCGTAGAGCAGGCGATCGGCTGCGGCCACCGGCTTGCCGTCGAGGATCTCGGCGCCGCAGCGCTTGGCCACGGCCATGAAATAGTGGAACAGGCCGCGCTTGACGGCGCCGGCGTCTTCCATGCGGATCATCACCTGGGTCAGCAGGTTCTCGAACACGCGCGGCGGCGCGAAGTAGTAGGTGGGGCCGATCTCGCGCAGGTCGGTCATCACCGTTTCGCCCGACTCGGGGCAATTCACGGTGAAGCCGGCAACCAGCGCCTGGGCGTAGGAAAACAGGTTGTCGCCGACCCAGGCCATCGGCAGGTAGGAAAGTATCTCGTCGGCCGGGCTGATGTTGTCGAAGCTGCAGCCGCCCGTCGCCGCGGCGATCAGCGCCGAGTGCGTCTGGCAGACGCCCTTGGGCTTGCCGGTGGTGCCCGAGGTGTAGAGCATGATGGCGACGTCGTCGCCGCGACCCTGCGCGATCTCGCCCGGGATGAACTCGGGCTGGTTGCGGTTGTGGATGCCGCCCATGGCCACGATTTCATCGACACTCTGCACGCAAGTCTGCTTGTAGTGGCGCATGCCGCGCGGATCGTCGTAGAGGATGTGCGCCAGCGCCGGGCACTGTTCGCGCACTTCGAGCAGCTTGTCGACCTGCTCCTGGTCCTCGACGATGGCGATGCGGATTTCCGCGTCCTGCAGGGCGAACACCATCTCCGCCGCGACGGCATCCTGGTAGAGCGGGACGGGAATGCCGCCCAGCATCTGCGCCGCGCACATCGCCCAGTACAGGCGGGGCCGGTTGTCGCCGATGATGGCCAGGTGGTCGCCGCGCTGGAAGCCCAGTTCGGCCAGGCCGGCGGCCATGGCGCGCGTCTCGGCGGCGACCTGCTGCCAGGTCCAGGACTGCCAGATGCCGAGATCCTTTTCACGCGTCGCGGTCTTGCCGCCGCGCACGCGCTCGTGCTGCAGCAGCCACCGCGGGAACGTATCCAGAGCCGAACCGGACGCCGCAGCGTCCGTTGTTGCCGCCATCGAGAGTCTCCTCCGTCGCGCCGCTTCCGACCTGTGTCGTTGCGATCTGTCAGTCCATTGTAGCCACGGATCGTCCTAGAATTGTCGTGTGCCTGACAATCTCGCAAAAAAGCCGCCCTCCCTCGCCGAAGTCCTGCGCGACAGCCGCTGGACCTGCGACCTGTCGGATGCCGAACTGGCGCGCGTCGAGGCCGGCATTTTCGAGCGCACCATCGCGGCCGGCCATTTCGCCTGCCGCAAGGGCGAGCCGGTCGAGCACTGGCTGGGCGTGATCGACGGCCTGGTCAAGGTATCAAGCGACCTCGACTCGGGCAAGACCGCGACACTCACCGGCGTGCCGCCGGGCGGCTGGTTCGGCGAGGGCTCGATGCTCAAGACCGACCCGCGCAAGTACGACGCCGTCGCCCTGCGCGAATCGCGCATCGCCTATATGCGGCGCGAGACATTCCAGTGGCTGATCGACCACAGCATCGGCTTCAACCGTTTCCTGCTGCTGCAACTCAACGAGCGCCTCGGCCAGTTCATCGGCCTGCTCGAATCGGAGCGCCTGCTCGACATCGACACCCGCGTCGCGCGCTGCCTCGCCTCGCTGTTCAATCCCGTGCTCTACCCCGGCCTCGGCCGTCGCCTCGCCATCTCGCAGGCCGAGCTCGGCTACCTCGCTGGCGTCTCGCGCCAGCGCATCAACCGCGCGCTCAAGGTGCTGGCGGAAGCGGGCTGCCTCAGCGTCGAATACGGCGGCATATCCATTCACGACCTGGACAGGCTGCGGCGCTTCGGCGGCTGAAGGCGCCGCGACACCGCCTCAGCGCCTAATCCAGCTCCGGATGTTCCGCCTGCGCCTGGCGCAGGCTGTCCAGCGCCTCGGGGTAAAGGAAGGCCTTGATGTGGTCGCCCAGCGTCACCCCCGTAGTGCCGAGGGCCGCCCTGAGCAGTGCAGCGTTGTCGTCCCACAGCATGTTGGCCCGCATGCTCGATGCGCCCAGCAGCGGCTCCAGTTCGGCCAGCAGGCGGCGCACCGCCGCCCAGTCGATCACGGCCGGGGCCGGCGGGGCCGGATCGGGCACGGCGGCAAGAATCGTCGTCGCCAGCCGCTTCAGGTCGGCGTCCATGGTGCCGACCAGCGCCTCGGTTCGCGCCTGGTCGTTGCCGGCCCGAACCGCTGCCTCCAGCTCGGCGGCCATGCGCTGCACGCAGGCGACGCCGAGGCTGCCCGACGCCCCCTTGAGCGTATGCGCCAGCCGCCGGGCATCTTCCGCCGCCTCGCGCGCCAGCAGTTCGCGCAGTTTCGTCATGTCGTCGCCATGGTCGAGCGCATAGCGCCGCAGCAGCCGCAGATAGGCGCCGCGGTTGCCGTTCAGCGTACGCAGGCCAACTGCCGTGTCGATCCCGGCAATGACCGGCAGCGCCTCGCCCGCTCCTGCCGAAAAACTCGGCGCTGGCGGCACGGCGGCCGGCCCGGTAATCGGGGCGGGATCGACCGGCTGGACAGGCGGGACATTCGGGTCATTCGGCTCATTCGAGACATTCGGCGCATTGACGGGCGCACTGGCGGGCGCGGCGGCCGGTGGCGGCAGCCAGCGCAGCAGCGCAGCGAAGAGCTGGGCAGGATCGACCGGCTTGGCGACGAAGTCGTCCATGCCGGCCGCTTCGCAGGCCTTGCGGTCTTCGTCGAAGGCGTTGGCCGTCATCGCCAGGATGGGCCGGGCTTGCCATGCGGGCAGGCCACGGATCGCCCGCGTCGCTTCC
>JAHJEO010000007.1 GCA_018825305.1 Gammaproteobacteria bacterium | reverse complement strand
GCCCCGTCCCTTCGGGTTGTCGCCCAATGCGGCGTCCGCTTTGTCGCTCGGCTCGCCAAGGGAACGGCCATTGCCTTCGCCTCGCTTCGTGCGGCCATCCGCATTGGGCGGCAACGCATCTCGCCGACTGAATGAGAACAGACCCTAGAAGCTTTCGTCTTCGCCGAGATAGCGCCACTGGCCCAGTGGCAGCTTGCCGAGCACGACCCGGCCGATGCGCACGCGCTTCAGGCCGGTGACGCGCAGGCCGACCAGTTCGCACATGCGGCGGATCTGCCGCTTCTTGCCTTCCTTGAGGATGAAGCGCAACTGGTCATCGTTCTGCCAGCCCACCCTGGCCGGGCGCAGCGCCTTGCCGTCGAGTGCCAGGCCGTGGTTGAGCAACGCCAACCCCTTGCCGTCGAGTTCACCCTCCACCCGCACCAGATATTCCTTCTCGACACCGGAATCGTCACCGATCAATTGCCGCGCCACACGCCCGTCCTGCGTCAGCACCAGCAATCCCGTCGAATCGATGTCGAGGCGGCCGGCCGGGGCGAGCCCCCTGAGGCAGCCCGGTGCGAAGCGCTGCGGATCCTCCGCCATCTGGGTACCCGGACCGACCAGCACCACGGCCGGCTGATGGCCGTCCTCGGCCTGCCCCGAGACATAGCCGATGGGCTTGTGAATCAGGATGGTGGCCTGGCGCGCCTGCTCCGCCCTTGCCGTGCCTGCCAGCGTGATCACCGCGTCGGGTGCGGTGCGCGTGCCGAGCTGGGTGACGCGCTCGCCATTCACGAACACCAGGCCGCGCTCGATGTAGGCATCGGCCTCGCGGCGCGAACACAGGCCGCGCTCGGCCATGAGTTTCGAGACGCGCTCGCCGCGTTCATCCGGCGCTGACGCGGGCTTTGGCGCCGCCGCTGTTTCCGGCGCGGCGGCGGCCTTGCGCACCACCCGAATCTTCGGGCGGGCCGGCGGCGGGGCAGAGGTATCATTCATGGCTCAGGATTCTACCGCCCCGCCATGCTCAGCTATCGCCACGCCTTCCATGCCGGCAACCACGCCGACGTGCTCAAGCATTTCGTCCTCGTGCAGTTGCTGCGCTACCTCAACCAGAAGGACAAGCCGTGGTGGTTCATCGACACCCACGCCGGCGCCGGCGCCTACAAGCTCGATTCGGAATACGCGAAGAAGAACGCCGAGTTCGAGGGCGGAATAAGTCGGCTCTGGCGACGCCCCGGAGGAAGTCCCCTTGGGGGACACGGCGATGATGCCCCCCTGCCCGCGCCGCTGGCCGACTATGTCGCCCAGGTGCAGGCGCTCAACCCCGGCGGGCGGCTACGCCACTATCCCGGTTCGCCGCTGATAGCCCTCAACCTCGCCCGCCACGACGACCACCTGCGCCTGTTCGAACTGCACAGCACCGACGTGCAACTGCTCGACCAGAATTTCCGCGATGCCGCCCGCCGCGTCGCCATCCGCCAGGCCGACGGCTTCGCCGAGCTCAAGTCGGTGCTGCCGCCCCAGCCGCGCCGCGGCCTGACGCTGATCGACCCGTCCTACGAGGACAAGCAGGACTACGTCCGCGTCATTGGCGCGCTCAAGGAAGGCATCGGCCGCTTCGCCACCGGCATGTTCATGGTCTGGTACCCGCTGATACAGCTCGGCACGGCACGGCAGATGCCGGAAAAGCTGAAGAAGCTCGCCGACAAGTGGCTCGACGTCAGCCTCACGGTGCATGCGCCCGCCGCCGACGGCTTCGGCATGCACGGCAGCGGCCTGTTCATCGTCAATCCACCCTACACGCTGACAGCCACCCTGCGCGAAACAATGCCCGTGCTGGTCGATCTGCTCGGCCAGGATGCGGCGGCGACCCATATTCTGACGACCAGCGGCTGACAACCAGCGGCTGAGGCCGCCGCGCAGCTTGCGCTTGCGCCGCCCCGCCACTGTCGACTAGACTGGACAGTCCAGTCCAACCGAGGTACGCCCATGGGCCTCCCCGTCGACAGCCCGATTGCCGAAAGCCAGGACAGCCGCACGCGGCTGGTCGAAGCCGCCACCGCCGCCTTTCTCGCGGAAGGCTACCGCGCCAGCGTCGACCGCATCGCCGCGCGCGCCGGCGTCGCCAAGCAGACGCTCTACAACCATTTCCCGTGCAAGGCCGACCTCTTCGGCGAGGTCGTCCGCCTCGGCACCGCGGCGATCCTCGTCACGCTCGACGGCGACGATGCCCCGCTGCGCGAGCGCCTGCGCCGCTTCGCCCTCGCCTTCCGCGCGCGCGTGCTGGGCGCCGAAGGCATCGCCTTCTATCGCGCCGTCGCCGCCGAGGCGCCGCGCTTCCCCGAACTGACCACCGCCTTCTATCGCAGCGGCCCGGCCCAGACCAACCGCCGCCTCGCCGCGGTACTGGCCGAAGCCATGGACACCGGCGAACTGCGCCGCGACGATCCGGCCTTCGCCGCGCAACTGCTGATCTCGATGCTGGTCGAGGGCGAACGCACCCGCCGCCTGCTCGCCGACCAGCCGGCGGCCGCGCCGAAGGCGGCTGATGCCGAGCGCATCCTCGACGTCTTCCTGCGCGCCTATTCTTCCGATCCCAAGCGGAGCACACCATGATCAAGTTGCCGACCCTGACCGCGCTGACCACCCTCGCCCTGCTCGCCGCCTGCGGCGACGGCGACAAGAAGGCAGCGCCGACCGCGGCCCCCGGTGGCGGCATGCCGCCGCCCGAGGTCGATGTCATCACCGCCACACCGGGCAGCGCCACCCTCACCCAGGACCTGCCGGGCCGGCTGCTGGCGCTGCGCAAGGCCGAGGTGCGAGCCCGCGTCGAAGGCGTACTGGAAAAGCGCCTCTACGCCGAGGGCAGCGACGTCGCCGCCGGCACGCCGCTGTTCCAGATCGATGCCCGCACCTATCAGGCGGCCGCCGCCGCGGCCGAGGCCGACCTGGCAGCGGCGAAAGCCACCGTCGATCGCTACAGGCCGCTGCTCGACATCAAGGCGGTGAGCCAGCAGGAATACGACGGCGCCCAGGCCCGCTTCAAGCAGGCCGAGGCGACGCTGGCCAAGGCCCGCCTCGACCTCGAAAACGCCGTGCCGCGAGCGCCGATTTCCGGCCGCGCCGGCCGGGCGCAAGTGACCGAGGGCGCGCTGGTGGGGAGGGCCGACGCGACCCACCTCGTCACCATCGAGCAGGTCGATCCGATCCGCGTCGAATTCACCCAGTCCTATTCCGACCTGTTGCGCCTGCAACAGGCGGTGAAGGCCGGCAAGCAGAAGAAGGCGGACTCCGCCACGGTCGAGCTGCTGCTGGAAGACGGCTCGATCTACGCCGAGAAGGGCCGCCTGCGCTTCACCGACCTGGCCGTCGATCCCAACAGCGGTGCCGTGGTGCTGCGTGCCGAGTTTCCCAACCCACGTCGCGAACTGCTGCCCGGCACCTTCGTGCGCGTGCGCTTTCCGCAGGCCGAACTCGACAATGCCATCCGCATCCCGCAGCGCGCAGTGCAGGGCGGCGCACAGGGCCAGCTGGTGATGATCGTCGATGCCGAGGGCAAGGTCGCGCCGCGGCCGATCACGACCGGCGCCATGTCCGGCGCCGACTTCATCGTGGCTGACGGCCTCAAGGGCGGCGAGCAGGTAATCGTCAACGGCCTGCAGAAGGCGCGCCCCGGCAGCGTGGTCAAGCCGGTGCCGTGGAACCCGGCGGCGCCGATCATGCAGGTACCGCCGGCCGCGCCGGCGCCGGCCGCGAAGTAAGCCATGTTCGCCAAATTCTTCATCGACCGGCCGATCTTCGCCTGGGTCATCGCCCTCATCATCCTGCTCGGCGGCGGCCTGGCCGTGCGCCAGCTGCCGGTGGCGAGTTATCCGGCGGTGGCGCCGCCGGCGCTGTCGATCAGTGTCACCTACCCCGGCGCCTCGGCGCAGGTGGTGGAGGAAACCGCCGTCGCCTTGATCGAGCAGGAAATGAACGGCATCGACCACCTGCTCTACATGGACTCGTCTTCCGAGCTCGGCAACGGCACGGTGACGCTGACCTTCGAAGCCGGCACCAATCTCGACCTCGCCTCGGTCGAGGCGCAGAACCGCATCAAGCGCGTCGAGGCGCGCCTGCCCGAGGACGTGCGGCGGCTCGGCGTCACGGTGAACAAGGCGGCGCGCAACTACCTGATGTTCATCGCCCTGTTCTCGCCCGACAAGTCGAAGAACAACGTCGACCTCGGCAGCTATGCCGCCGCCAACGTGCTGGAGAGCATCCGCCGCACCACGGGCGTGGGCGAGGCCATCCTGTTCGGCACCGAATACTCGATGCGCTTGTGGCTCAAGCCCGACCGCCTCAATGCCTTCGGCCTCACCCCGGCCGACGTGGCGAAGGCCGTGCGCTCGCAGAACACGCAGCTGGCCGCCGGCGAGCTGGGACAGATTCCCGCCGCGCCGGGGCAGCAGACCAATGCCGTGATCGTCACCCGCAGCCGCCTGTCCACGCCCGAGGAATTCGGCGAAGTGATCGTGCGCAGCACCGCCGGCGGCGCCACGGTACGGGTCAAGGACATCGCCCGCGTCGAGCTGGGGGCGCAGGACTACTCGATCGCCGCGCGCATCGACGGCCAGCCCACGGCCGCGATCGCCATCCGCCTGTCGCCGGGCGCCAATGCACTCAATACCGCCAAGGCGGTAAATGCCAAAATGAGCGAGCTGGCGCGCTACTTCCCCAAGGGCATCGACTGGGCGGTGCCCTACGACACCTCGAAATTCGTCGAGATCTCGATCAAGGAAGTGCTGAAGACGCTGGCCGAGGCGATGCTGCTGGTGGTGCTGGTGATGTACCTGTTCCTCGAAAACGTCCGCGCCACCTTTATTCCCGCCATCGTCGTGCCCATCGCCCTGGTGGGCGCCACGGTCGGGCTTTACCTCTTCGGCTATTCCATCAACGTGCTGACATTGTTCGCCATGGTGCTGGCCATCGGCATCGTCGTCGACGACGCCATCGTCGTGGTCGAAAACGTCGAGCGCATCATGACCGAGGAAGGCCTCTCGCCGCGCGACGCGACGCGCAAGGCGATGGACCAGATCATCGGCGCCATCATCGCCATCACCGTGGTGCTCTCGGCGGTCTTCATCCCCATGGCCTTCTTCGGCGGCTCGGTGGGTGCCATCTACCGCCAGTTCGCGGTGACGCTGGTGCTGACCATGGGCTTCTCGGCGCTGATGGCGGTGACACTGACGCCGGCCCTGTGCGCGACGCTGCTCAAGCACCAGCCCGGCCAGGCGGGCGTGCTGCCCTCCACCGGCTTCTTCGGCTGGTTCAACCGCAAGTTCGCGGCAACCACGACGAACTACGTCGGCGCCACGCGCCGCCTGCTCGGCAAACCCGGCCGCTGGCTGCTGGTCTATGGCGTGATCCTGGTCGCCACCGGCTGGCTGTTCGCCAAGCTGCCCGGCAGTTTCCTGCCGGACGAGGACCAGGGCTACTTCATCAGCATCGTGCAGCTGCCCGCAGGCGCGACGCGCGAACGCACCCTGGAGGTGCTCGCCAGCGTCGAGCAGCACTACCTCAAGCAGCAGGAAGTCGAGCGCGTAATCGGCGTCGCCGGCTTCTCTTTCTTCGGCCGCGGCCAGAACGCGGCCATCGTGTTCACGCGGCTCAAGGGCTGGGACGAACGGCCGCTCAAGGAAAACGGCGCGGCTTCGGTGGTGCAGCGCGCCAACATGGCCTTCTTCCGCATCAAGCAGGCGATGATCTTCGCCATCAACGTGCCGCCGATCCCGGAGCTGGCCGCCGTCGGCGGTTTCGACCTGCGCCTGCAGGATCGCGGCGGCCTCGGCCGCGACAGGCTGCTCGAGGCGCGCAACATGGCGCTGGGGCTGGCGAGCCAGAACCCCGTGCTGGTGGGCGTTCGCCCCGAAGGCCAGGAAGCCGGGCCGCAGGTCTTCCTCGACGTGGACCGCCTCAAGGCGCGCGCCCTCGGCGTCGACCTCGGCGAACTCAACGACACCCTGCAGGCCACGCTCGGCGTCGCCTACATCAACGACTTCGTGCGCCAGGGCCGCATCCTGCGAGTGCAGATGCAGGCCGAGGCCGAGACGCGGCGCACCCCCGAAGACATCCTGCGGGTACCGATCCGCAACGCCCGCGGCGACATGATTCCGCTGGCCGAAATCGCCAGCGCCAGCTGGATCGTCGGCTCGCCCAAGCTCGACCGCTACAACGGCCTGCCGGCAATGAAGATTTCCGGCAGCGCCGCCCCCGGCCGCTCCACCGGCGAAGCCATGGCGGCAATGGAAGACGTGGCGCAAAAACTGCCGGCGGGCATCGGCTTCGAGTGGTCCGGCACCTCGTTCGAGGAAAGGCTCTCGGGCAGCCAGGCACCCTTCCTCTTCGGCATCTCGCTGATCGTGGTCTTCCTCTGCCTCGCCGCACTGTACGAGAGCTGGTCGATTCCGGCGGCGGTGATGCTGGTGGTGCCGCTAGGCATCTTCGGCGCGGTGCTCGCCGTCACCCTGCGCGGCCTGCCCAACGACGTCTATTTCAAGGTCGGCCTCATCGCCATCATCGGGCTGTCGGCCAAGAACGCGATCCTGATCATCGAATTCGCCCGCGAGTTGCAGGAACAGGGCAAGGACCTGATCGAGGCCACGCTGGAAGCCTGCCGCCTGCGCTTCCGCCCGATCCTGATGACCTCGATCGCCTTCATCTTCGGCGTGCTGCCGCTGGCGATTTCCACCGGCGCCGGCGCCAACAGCCGCCACGCGCTGGGCACCGGCGTCATGGGCGGCATGATCGCGGCGACAGTGCTGGCGGTGTTCCTGGTGCCGGTGTTCTTCGTCGTCGTCCGGCGCATCTTTCCCGGCCACGCGCGCCATCACGCGGAGACGAAACATGACTAAGCTCCTCCCCCTCGCGTTGGCGCTGGCACTCACCGGCTGCTCCTTCGCCCCCGAGTACAAACGCCCCGCGGCGCCGGTGCCGTCCGCCTGGCCGGCCGAAAAAGTCATGCGAAGCGGTAGCCAGCCGGACGGCGCCGGCGGCACGGCGAAGACGTTCTCCGACGATTGGAAATCATTCTTCACCGACCCGCAGCTTCAGGATTTCATCGCCGCCGCGCTGGAACACAACCGCGACCTCAGGATCGCCCTCGCCCGGGTGGACGAGGCGCGTGCACTGGCCGGCATCGCCGGCGCCGACCGCCTGCCGATGCTCGACATGAACGTCCAGCGCCAGGCGGCGCTGACGCCGGGCGACCTTTCCGGTACAGGCCGCGCCGTTTCCAGCCAGCGCTACGACGCCAACTTCGGCATCGCCGCCTTCGAGCTGGACTTCTGGGGCCGGGTGAAAAACCTCGACGATGCGGCACGCGCCAATTTCCTCGCCAGCGACTACGCCCAGCGTGCCTTTCGCCTGACGCTGATTGGCGACGTTGCCGCGGCCTGGTACAGCCTGCGCGAACTCGACGCGCGCGCGGCGCTGGCCGACGCCACGGCACAGAGCCGCGAGCAGAGCCGCACCCTGGTCGGGAAGCGTCGCGACGTCGGCCTGGCCGGCGACCTCGACTTCCTCGCCGCCGACGGCGCCTGGGCCACTGCCCGCGCCGAGGCTGCCAACCTCGCCCGGCAGAAGGCGGCCGCCGCAAACGCGCTGCGACTGCTGGTAGGCAGCGACGTCACCCTGGCGAGCCAGGCCGCCAACCCCACTGGCGCCGTGCCGCCAGGCGACGCCGGCGCGCGGAGCAGGGGCCCCGCATGCGGGGATGCGACCGTGGAGGCGGATGCGGCAACCGCGACTTCGAAGCCGGCGTCGCGCATCCCGCTTGCGGACGCTTCGCCCCCACCATGTGGGGCCCCCTCCGCTGCAAGCGGTCGCCCGACTTTTTCCGCCCCGCCCGAGATCGCCGTCGATTTGCCGTCCGAAGTCCTGCTGCGGCGCCCCGATGTACTCGCCGCCGAACAGAAGCTGATCGCCGCCAACGCCAACATCGGCGCCGCGCGCGCCGCCTTCCTGCCGCGCATCTCGCTCACCGCCGTAGCCGGCAGCGCCAGCCGCGCACTGTCCGGGCTGTTCGATTCCGGCAGCGGCGCCTGGAGCTTCGTGCCGCTGCTCAAGCTGCCGCTGTTCGACGCCGGCCGCAGCGCCGGCAACGTCGACCTCGCACAGGCACGCAAGAACATCGCGGTTGCCGAGTACGAAAAAACCATCCAGCAGGCCTTCCGCGAAGTCGCCGACCTGCTCGCCGCGCGCGAGCGTTATGCCGAGCAACTGAAGGCGCTCGAAGCCGCGGCAGCAGCGCAGGACGAACGCCTGCAACGGGTCGAGGCCCGCCACCTCGCCGGCGTGTCGAGCTATCTCGAACTGCTCGACGCCCAACGCGAGCGCTTCGCCGCACAACAATCGGTGCTGGCGACGCAACGCGGCTGGCTCGCCACCGCCGCCAGCCTCTACAAGGCCCTGGGCGGTACCGGGCCGGCTGCCAACTGACATAACCAATCCGCCAATGGAGATCGTCATGAAAAAATATCTGATCCTGCTGCTGCTCGCGTTTGCCGCCACCACGGCCGGCGCTGCCGGTCCAACCAAGAAGCCGGCGGCGGAAAAAACCCCGGCCGCACCGGCCGAAAAGGCGCTGCTGCACGTCAACGGCGTGGCCATCCCGGAAATCGACGCCAAGATCGCCATCTCCGACCGCCAGAATGCGGGCCAGCAGAACACACCGGCGCTGCAGAACCTGGTGCGCAACCAGCTGATCGCCCGCGAGCTCTTCGCCCAGCAGGCGCGCAAGGCCGGCCTCGACAAGAATGCGGTGTTGCTCGCGCGCCAGCGCATGGCGCACGAGGAACTGCTGGCGCGCGCCTACCAGGAAGAGTTCCTGAGCCGCAACAAGCCCGACGATGCGGCGGTACGCAAGGAATACGAGGCGTTGAAGGCGCGTGGCGGCGACAAGGAATATCGCATCCGCCACATCCTGACGGCGAGCGAGGAAGATGCCAAGGTCCTGCTGGTGCGCCTCAAGACCGGTGAGCGTTTCGCCGAGGTTGCCGCGCAATCCACCGAGGAAGCCAGCCGCGGCAACGGCGGCGATATCGGCTGGCAGACGCCGCTGAGCCTGCAACCGCAATTCGTCGATGTCGTCACCGCCCTCGCCAAGGGCCAGTTCACCCAGCAGCCGGTGAAGGGCCCCGGCGGCTGGCACCTGATCCAGGTCGACGATATCCGCCCCTTCACCATGCCGGCATTCGACGACAAGGTGCAGGGGCAGTTGCGGGCCGCGCTCACCCGCCGCGTGCTCGACGCCCATCTGGCGGAACTGGCCAAGACGGCGAAGGTCGGGCCCTGAACTAGCAGAAATCGCGGTTCGCCACCTCCAGTTGCCCCAGCAGCTCGCTGTGATCGACCAGGCGTTTGGCAATCAGGTGCACCACCTCGCCTTCGCGCTGCAGCACGCCCAGCACGCCGAGTAGCCGGCTGCCCAGCAGCGGCTCGCGGCTGCGTTCGGCCAGCCGGCCGTGGACGATGACGTTGGCCAGGCCGGTCTCGTCCTCCAGCGTCAGGAAGATCACGCCGCCGGCGGTGCCGGGCCGCTGGCGACAGGTCACCAGCCCGGCCAGCCGCAGCGGACGCCGGTGTTCGCTGCGCCTAAGAGTCGCAGCATCGACATAGCGCATCGCCGTCAGCCGTGGCCGCAGCAGCGAGAGCGGATGGCGGCCGAGGCTGAGGCCGAGATGGGCGTAGTCGGCGACGATCTCCTCGCCCTCTCGCGGCGGCGCGAATTGCGGCACGGTTTCCGAAGTCGGCACGCCGAGGAAAAGATCGCGCTGCAGCGGCACCGCTGCCGCTTGCCACGCCGCCGCCCGTCGATTGCCCGACAACTGCGCCAGTGCCCCGGCGGCGGCCAGCGCATCGAGGTCACCGCGGTCGAGCCTGGCGCGATGCGCAAGATCGGCAAGGTCGCGGAATGGCGAGTGGCATCGCGTGGCAGCAATGCGCTCGCCGGCGCCCTGCCCCAACCCTTTCACGCGGTGCAGGCCCAATCTGACTGCGGCGCCTTCGAGAACGCTTTCCCACCCGCTGGCCATCACATCGACTGCCAGCACCTCGACGCCATGCCTCCTCGCATCCTGCACCAGCTGCGAGGCCGAGTAGAAACCCATCGGCTGGCTGTTGAGCAGGCCGACGAGGAAGGCCGCCGGTTCGTGGCACTTGAGCCAGGCCGAGACATACACCAGCAGCGCAAAGCTGGCCGCGTGCGACTCGGGAAAGCCGTATTCGCCGAAGCCCTCGATCTGGCGGTAAAGCCCCGCGGCGAATGCGTCGGCGTAGCCGCGCGCGCGCATGCCGGCCAGCAGCCTGTCGCGGAAGGGCGCCAGCCCGCCCTCCGCCGCCGGGCCGCCCCAAGACGGGGGCAGCGTGGCAACCGGAGCCGCCCCTGGCGGCGAACAACCGTCACCCCCTTCCACGGGAAGGGGGGCGGGGGGAATGGAACTCCTCTTCCACGCCGCCATGGCGCGGCGCAACTGATCGGCCTCGCCCGGCGAAAAGCCGGCGGCGACGATGGCGATCTGCATCGCCTGCTCCTGGAAGATCGGCACGCCCAGCGTGCGTTCGAGCACGCCGCGCACTGCTGCCGACGGATAAGTCACCGGCTCCAGCCCCTGCCGCCGCCGCAGATACGGATGCACCATGTCGCCCTGGATCGGCCCGGGGCGGACGATGGCGACCTCGATGACCAGGTCGTAGAAAGTACGCGGCTTCAGGCGCGGCAGCATCGCCATCTGCGCCCGTGATTCGATCTGGAACACGCCGACGGTGTCGGCCCGGCGGATCATGGCGTAGGTGGCCGGATCCTCGGCCGGAATGTCGGCGATGGCGACACGGCGACCCTCGCGTTGCGAAATGCAATCGAGCGCACGACGAATTGCCGAGAGCATGCCCAGCGCCAGCACGTCGACCTTCATCAGCCCCAGCGCGTCGATGTCGTCCTTGTCCCACTGAATCACGCTGCGCCCGGCCATCGCCGCGTTCTCGATCGGCACCAGGCGGTCGAGCCGGCCGCGAGCGATGACGAAGCCGCCGACATGCTGCGTCAGGTGGCGCGGAAAGCCCTTGAGCTCCCCGGCGAGCCACAGCCACTTCTTCACGCGGGGCGATGCCGGATCGAGGCCGGCGGCCGCGAACCTTTCCGGCCAGTCCTCGCGCTTGTCCCACCAGCTCATGCTCGACGTGAGCCCGTCGATCGCGGCGAGGTCCATGCCCAGCGCACGGCCCGCGTCGCGCAGCGCCCCCCGCGTGCGATAGGTGATCACCGCCGCCGCCAGCGCCGCGCGGCTGCGGCCGTACTTGGCATAGATGTACTGGATCACCTCTTCGCGCCGCTGGTGCTCGAAATCGACATCGATGTCCGGCGGCTCGTTGCGCTCCTTCGAGATGAAGCGCTCGAACAGCATGGCGGCGCGCGCCGGGTCCACCTCGGTGATGCCGAGCGCGAAGCACACCGCCGAATTCGCCGCCGAGCCGCGCCCCTGGCACAGAATCCCGGCGCGCCGGGCGAAGCCGACGATGTCATGCACCGTGAGGAAATAGGCCTCGTACTGCATCGCGGCGATGAGCCGCAGTTCGTGCTCGACCTGCGCGCGCACCCTGTCCGTCACGCCATCGGGATAACGCCGAAGCAGCCCCGCCTCGGTCTCGGCGCGGAGATGCGCGGCCGGCGTCATCCCCTGCGGCACGATCTCCTCCGGGTACTCGTAGCGCAGCTCGTCGAGCGAGAACTCGCACCGCGCCGCCACCTTCAGCGTCTCGGCCAGCAGCGTCGGTGGATAGCGCCTTGAGAGCGCCAGGCGCGAACGCAGGTGGCGTTCGCCGTTGGCGAACAGCGCATGGCCGGCACGATCCAGCGTGGTGCCGAGGCGCAAGGCGGTGAGCGCATCCTGCAGCGGGCGGCGCGAGCGAATGTGCATATGCACGTCGCCGGCCGCCACCAGCGGCAGGCCCAGCGTCGCAAACCGCGCCAGCCGCGCGTCGTCGTCGTCATCCAGCAGCCGCTCGCAGGCGATCCAGCAGCGGCCGGGGAAGCGCCCGGCCAGCCAGTGGGCGTCAGCGGCCAGCGTCGCCGTATCGCCAGCGCCGAGTTTTTCGGGAACCCATAGCGCGAGGCAGTCGGGAATCCCCTGCGCCAGGTCGCCGCGGCTGAGCCGATAACTTCCCTTGGCGGCCTGGCGCCGCCCCAGCGTCACCACCGCCGCAAGATTGCCGTAGCCGGCACGGTTCATCGCCAGCAGCACCAGCTTCATGCCGCAGGCGAGCGTGACTTCGGTGCCGACGATCAGCTTGAGTCCGACCGCCCTGGCCGCGACATGGGCGCGCACGATGCCGGCGAAAGAACACTCGTCGGTGATCGCCAGCGCCGCATAGCCCAGCGCGGCGGCACGCTCCAGCAACTCCCGGGCATGCGACGCACCGCGCAGGAAGCTGAAGCTGGAAAGGCAATGGAGCTCGGCGTAATCCGGCAGCATGGGCAGCGTCCGCCACAGGACGGCAGGCGAAATGGGCTATCGCCCGGCCGGAACCGGCCTGGAGCAAGGCCATATACTGTACATAAATACAGTATATCCGGCGCCCCATGGATCGCAAAGAAATTTCGCCCGGATGCCGCCATCCGGGCGGATGCGCCTATGCCGACCTGTCGGTCTTGCGCCGGGCGAAGCCGAAGTCGCCGGCGAAACCATTGAGAAGCTCGGCGGCCGCGATGACCTCCTGCGCCAGGTCGCCGATCTTGCGCCCCTCCGCGCGCGCGCGCTGGCGCAGCAGGTCGAAGGCCGCACCCTTCCCCAGGCGATGGCGTTCCATCAGGATGCCCATCGCGACGTTGATATTGCGATCGCCCTCCAGCGCCTGGGTGAGGTGCCGACGCTCGCCCTCGAGCGCGCCGCGTTCGCCGGCGCGCGCCAGCGCCGCCTGGATGGCGGGCACCAACTGGTTGATCCGGACCGGTTTCACCAGATAGCCAAGGCCGCCTTCGGCCACCGCCTGCGTGACCAGCGCATGGTCGTCGTAGGCCGAGAGGAACATCACCGGCACCCCCGAGGTTTCGCGGATCTGCCGCGCGGCCTCGATGCCGGAAATTCCCGGCATGTTGATGTCGAGCACGGCGATGGCTGGTTTCTGCTGCAGGCACTGATAGACGGCCTCCTCGCCCGATGCGGCCTTCACCACCCGGTAGCCCATGCTGGCCAGTCCCATCGCCAGCGCCGACAGCACCACGGGATCGTCGTCGGCGATGAGAACGGCAACACCGATGTCGGGTTCAGTCATGTTTCAGTCTCCTGTCCGGTAGCCGGAACAACATTCGCGCAGGGATGCGTCAGGCGCAGGTAGGCCTCGACGCCATCGATGCGTTGCCGGATCGACAGGGTCGCACCGGGACGTGGCAGCAACGAAGCCACCAGGGTCAGCCCGGTGCCGACGCCGATGCCGGCGGAAAAATCGAATGCCGGCGGCAGCGTCGCCGGCCCGTTATGGACGCGTATCCCGAAGGAGCCGCTGTGGCCGCCGAAGCTGACCTCGACCTTGCCTGACGGCGCGGTGTGCTTGATGGCGTTGTAAACAAGCTCGTTCACCACCATCGCGACGGAAACCGTATCGCGCGAATTGAGGCGCCAGTTCCAGTCCGAGTCATCGTGACTTTCATGGCAGGCAATCGCCACGCCGGATAGACGCACGACGGACTCGACGATGGCACGCACCAGCTCGCGTGGTCCCACCTCGGAGGCCAGCGTGTTGCTGTAAAGCCCATGCACCACCGCAATGGTACCGACCTGGGCGGCGGCCTCCTCCAGCGCATCGGCGGCTTGCGGCGACTTGTGCTTGAGCTGTTCGATCAGGCTGATGACGCCCTGCAGATTGTTCTTGATGCGGTGATGCACCTCGCGCACCAGTACGCTGCGCTGCTGTTCCAGGTGATCAATACGCAGGCGCTCGGCATCGCGGCTGGCGCCGATGTCCTCGACCAGGCCGATGCCGTAGCGCACTTCACCAGTGTCGTCGCGCACGACCGCGCGCGTGACCCGCACCCAGACCAGGCGGCCAGTCTTGTGGATGTAGCGCTTCTCCACGGCGGAATGCGAAAGGCGGCCGGCCAGCATGTCGCTGGCGTACTCCAGGTCGGCACCCCGGTCTTCCGGGTGGGTCAGCTCGACGAAACTCATGGTCTTGAGTTCGTCGGCGGCATAACCGACCAGGCTGCAAAAGGCGTCATTGACATCCATCAGGCGGAAATCCCGCGTCACCATCAGTATTCCGATCGGCGAATGCTCGAAGAACAGCCGCAGCCGCTCCTCGTTATCCTTCAGCGCGGTCGTCATCGCGCGCTGGGTGGTGACGTCGGTGAGAACCATGCGCAGCGTCGGCGCCCCGTCCGCATCGGCAACCTGGCGGGCGTCGACGAGAACGTCGCAACGCCTGCCGTCGCCGCATTGGAGCACCAGCTCGCAGCGCAGCACTTCGCCCCCCTGCAGTAGATCGAGGAACAGCCGTCGCCAGCGATCCTGATCTTCAGGCACGACGAAAACCGCCAGGCGGAAGCCGACCAGGCTCTCTCTCGCCACGCCAAGCAAGGTGACGCCCGTCAGATTGACTTCCACAATCGTGCCGCGTTCATCCAGCGTCAGAAAGACGACCGGCGCGGAATCGTAAAGGCTCCGGTAGTGGTTGCGGGACGACTCCAGTTCCGCCCGCATGCGGCGCAGTTCCTCGTTCTGCATCTCCAGTTCCACCGTTTGCACCTGGAGTTCGTGCAAAAGCGCTGCGGACGGGTCATCGGCCATGGCGTCTGGTCCGGGCTTTCCGGTGGCGGGGTGGTCACTCATGGCGGCAATATATCGCGGGCTGGTTCTTCAACACAAAGAAGTGGCGGACACCGGCGGACGAAACTCGGGCATAAGTGATGCTCGCCGATGACAAAAGTAATACTTGACGACACCTGTCAGGAATATGTATCGTACCACCCGCGCCGACCCCACGGCGCGCTGTTGCACCCCTGGCCCCCGCCCCGGCCAAACCATAAGAAATACCGGCACGAACCATTCCGCCCCGTTCGTCGCCCGCTCGGCTCTGCTCCCGCCCGGCATCACAATAACCCTATCGGCCATGGCCCTGCCCTGGCCCGGAGAGAGCCGCACCTCATGACCCAGTGGATACGCACGCCCGTCGCCCGTGACACCTTCGGCTGATCGATGTCGCACACGGGACTATCCATCGACGACCTGAAGCGCCAGCTGGGCATAGACGCCGCCGAAATCGAGCGGCGTCGCCGGTTTTTTGGCATCGACGACTCGATCGCCGCGTTGCTGCCGCACCTCCAGCGTGTATTCGCCGACGACTCCGTCGTGCTGGCGGACGATTTCTACGATCACCTGCTGGACCAGGCCGAGCTGAAGCCACTGATCGCCGATCCGGCGACACTGCAGCGCCTCAAGCAGAGCCTGCGCCGCTATTTCCAGTCGATGACGAACGGCGACTACGGCGAGGCCTATGCCGACGACCGGTTGCGCGTCGGCCTGGTTCATCACCACGTCGGACTGGAACCCAGGTGGTACATCGGCGCCTACCGGCTGTATCTGTCGCGCCTGCTGCCGCTGTTGCTGGCGGAATCCGATCCTGCCCGGTCCGCGCCGACCCTTGACGCGCTGCTGCGGCTGACTTTCTTCGACATGTCGCTGGTGCTCGACAGCTACCAGGGCGCACATCTGCAGGAGCGCACGGCGACCGGAGATCGGGCCGACGCCGCCGAGGCCGAAGCGCAAGAGATGGCGCGCACCTATTCCGCCATCGTCAATGCCATCCAGGGCAACCTGGCCCTGGTCGACGAACATGCGGTCATCGTCGCCGTCAACGAAGGCTGGCGCCGCTTTGCCGAGGCCAACGGCTATCGCCACGCCGACTACGGCGTCGGCCTCGACTACCGCGCCATCTGTGCCGCGACCGCCGACGAAGGCGCCGAAGACGCCAACCGCATCGCCGGCGGCATCGAAGCCATCCTGCGCGGCGACACCCGCTACTTCGCCCACGAATATCCCTGCCATTCCGAATCGGAGAAGCGCTGGTTCCGCGCCATCGTCACGCCGGTTGAACTGCGCGGCCGTCCCGGCGCGGTGGTGATGCATGTCAACGTCACCGACCGCAAGGAACGCGAACTGACGCTGTGGCACAGCGCCAACTACGACGCCCTGACCGAAGTGCCCAATCGCGTGCTGCTGCTCGACCGGCTGGGCCACGCCATCAGCCTGGCCAAACGCGCCGGCAGCCTGGTGGCGCTGCTGTTCATCGATTTCGACCGCTTCAAGCTGGTGAATGACCTGCTCGGACATGCCGCCGGCGACGAAATCCTCCGGGTCATCGCCAAGCGGCTTTCCGGCATCCTGCGCGAGCAGGACACGGTCGGCCGCATCAGCGGCGACGAGTTTCTCGTCGTCCTGCCCAACCTCGCCCGCCCCGACGAAGCGCTGACGGTGGCGCGCAAGATCCTCGCCGTCACGGCCCAGCCCATCGACTACAACGGCCAGGAAACCTTCATCACCTGCAGCATCGGCATCGCCGTGGCGCCGGACGATGCCGAGGATGCAGAGCAGCTGGTGCGCTTCGCCGATGCCGCGATGTATCGCTCCAAGCAGGCCGGCCGCAATCACGTGCATTTCTTCACCGGCGAGGTGCAGGTTGGATCGAGCGAACGGCTGCAACTTGAATCCGACCTCAGGCGCGCCCTGGAGAAACAAGAGTTCGAGGTGCATTACCAGCCCAAGGCCGATGTCGCCAGCGGCCGCATCAACGGCGCCGAGGCGCTGCTACGCTGGCGCCACGCCACGCGCGGCCTGATCGCGCCCGACGAGTTCATTCCGCTGCTGGAAGAAACCGGCCTGATCCACGATGTCGGGCTATGGGTCATCGCGCAGGCCTGTCGCGACATCTTCAGCTGGCGGCAGGCCGGGCTGATGCCGGGACGGATCGCCGTCAACGTCTCGCCGCTGCAACTGCAGGAAGAGGACTTCGTCGCCGCGGCCGTCAAGCTCATGGCCAGTGCCGCGGTTTCGCCCAGCGCGCTCGAATTCGAGATCACCGAAAGCTACCTGCTGCACAATGCGGACACGGCGGCGGAGCGCCTGCGTGAGCTCCACGCGCTGGGCATCGAATTCGCCATCGACGATTTCGGCACCGGCTATTCCAACCTCGGCTACCTGCGCCAGCTTCCCATCCACACCATCAAGATCGACCGCTCGTTTGTCCAGGGAATCCCGGATAATCCGGACAAGGCCATGCTTGCCAGCACCATCATCCTGATGGCGCGTCGCCTGCGACTGAAAGTGGTGGCTGAAGGCGTAGAAGAGGAGGAGCAACTGGAATTTCTCGGTCACCATGCCTGCGATACCCTGCAGGGCTATCTCTATTCACGGCCGCTGCCCGAGCCGCAGTTTCGCGAGTTCGTCGCCAGCGGCAGGGCGCTGGCGGCGGCCATGGCAACGGCGGCGCTGCAGCCGCGCATCGTGCTGGTGCATGACGACCCGGCCGCGGCGGATCAGCTGGAAGAACTGCTGACCCTCGACGGCCACCCCGTCGTCAGCATCCCGTGGCCCGAAGCGGCGCTGGCCGCACTGGCCGCGCATCCGGCCGCGGCCCTCATCGCCGGCCACAACCCGCCCCTGTTCGACGGCCTGGCCCTGCTGCGGCAGGCACGGCTGCTATACCCCACCACCCCGCGCATCCTCATCGCCGACTCGCCAAGCGCAGAACTGCTGCAGGCGGCCGTGAATTTCGCGGCCATCGACAAGGTGCTGACGACCCGGGCCGGCTACCCCACCCTGGCACGCGAACTGCGCGATGCGCTGTTCGACGGCCATGGTGAAACATCCTGACCACGTCCCCATGAGCACGACCGACACCACAGCCCGCAACGCCACCGTACCGACCCGGGCCAGAATCGCCCGCTGGATCTGGATCGGGTGCGCGGCCATCGTGCTGGCGAGCGGACTTCTCGGCTGGCGCGCCATCGAATCCATGGAGCGACAGCAGGAAATCACCCACGACCTGTTCCGCCATCCCTTCACCGTCGTTCAGGCCGCAGCGGACCTGCGCGAAGAACTGCTGCAGATGCGCCTGGAAATGTTGCTGATCGCCGCCGCAAGGGAGCGGGCCGACATCGATCGCATCGAGCGACAGGCGGACACCCTGGCGGCGGCAGCAGCACAACACCTGGGCATGATCGACAGCCGCTACCTCGGCGACCCCGACGAGCCGGCCCGGGCGGCCGCGCTGCTGGCCGAATGGCAAGCACTGCGCGCCCGCATCTTCGGCCATGCCCGCGCCGGCGATTCCGACAAGGCCGCTCACCTGGTGACCACGGCCGGCAATGACATCTTCGTGCGAACGATCGCCCTTACCCGGGGCATCACCGATTTCGCCAACGGCCGCGCCAGTCAATTCACGACCGAGGCCGAAAACCTGCTGGAACAACGCATCGTCTGGGCTTGGTGGCTGTTCGGTGGCTTCATCCTGCTGGTAATGCTGGTCACCGTTGTCGTGGACCGCCTCATCTCCCGCTCACTGCGGCGCGAAGAGGCACGCCGCAGCCAGGCGGAAAGCCGGCTCGTTAGCAGCGAAAATTACCTGCGTGCGGTGATCGACTCGACCGCCGACGCCATCATCGTCATCACGCCGCAGGGCATCATCGAAAGCGCGAACGCCGCCGCCACGGCCATCTTCGGCCATGACCGCGACGAGCTGATCGGCCACAACGTCAGCATGCTGATGCCGGAACCGGATCGCAGCCGCCATGACGGTTACCTGGCGGCGCATAGCGAAACCGGCGAAAGAAGGGTCATCGGTTTCCGCCGCGAGCTGACGGCGCAGCGCAAGGATGGCACCTGCTTCCCGATCGAGCTGGCCGTCAGCGAGGCCAGTTCCGATGGCGTCCGGCGTTTTATCGGCATCGTGCATGACATCACTGCGATGGTGGACGCGCGCACCGAAATCGAGCAAATGCAGCGCTTCATCCAGAACACCCTGGACGCGCTGACTGCCAGCATCTGCGTGCTCGACAACCACGGCACAATCATCCACGCCAATGCCGCATGGCGCCAGCACGCGGCCGTGAGCGGCCTCTACGACGAAAACGGCGGCATCGGCGAAGACTACCTCGCCAGCAGCGAGGCCACCCGCAACGGACCCGACCACGAAGGCCACCTGGTCGCACGGGCGCTGCGGCGGGTGCTGGCCGGCCGCGACGATTCCTTCTACGCCGAATACCCCTGCCACCGGCCCGGCAGCCAGTGCTGGATGCTGCTGAGCGCCACCTCGTTCAAGAACGACGGCGAGCGCCGGGTCGTCATCGCCCACGAGGACATCACCGAATTGCGCGGCTCGCAGCACGAGCTGGCGCGCAAGATCGACGTGCTGCACACCACGCTGGAAACCATCCGCCAGGGCATCCTCATGGTCGACAGCAAGCTCAACGTGGTCACCAGCAACCGCCGCTATTTCGAGCTGATGGACCTGCCGCCGGAATTGCAGAACCGCAAGCTGACCATGCCGGCCCTGGTCCGCTTTCAGGCGCTGCGCGGCGACTACGGCCCCGGCGACCCCGAGGAGCAGGTGCGCGTTCGCACGGCGGTATTCGAGCAGCCGACGTCGCGGCGCGCCGAGCGCACCTTTGCCGATGGCCGCGTGATCGAGATTTTCTGGAGCACGCTGCCCTTCGGCCGCGGCGCGGTGGCGACCTTCAACGACATCACGCAACGCAAGCGGGCCGAGACGGAGCTGCGCCGCGCCAAGGAAGCCGCCGACGCCGCCAACGAGGCCAAGAGCGCCTTCCTCGCCACCATGAGCCACGAGATCCGCACGCCGATGTACGGCATCATCGGCATGGCCGAACTGCTCGAATCCACTGCCCTGACACCCGACCAGCGCAAGATGGTCAGGACCGTGCGCGAGTCGGGCGATTCGCTGCTCACCATCATCAACGAAATCCTCGACTTCTCCCGCATCGAGGCCGGCAAGCTGCAGATCGAGGCCACTCCGCTGTCACTGCGGGCCGTCGTCCAGTCGGTCATCGACATCCTGACGCCGGCAGCGCTGAAGAAGGGCATCAGCTTCTATGCCAACATCTCTTCGGTCGTCCCCGACCATCTGATCGGCGATCCGGTGCGTCTGCGGCAGATCCTGTTCAACATCGCCGGCAATGCCGTCAAGTTCACCGCCGGCGTAGCCGCCAATGGCGGTCGCGGCCGCGTCAGCCTGCGCGCCTTCCTCGATTCGTCCGACGTCGCCAGCCCCTGCATCGTGCGCTTCATCATCGAGGACAACGGCATCGGCATGAGCGAGGAAACCATCTCCCGCCTGTTCCAGCCCTTCTCCCAGGCGGACAGCGCCACCACCCGCCGCTACGGCGGCTCCGGCCTCGGCCTGTCGATCTGCTCGCGCCTGGTGGGCATGATCGGCGGCGACATCGATGTCTCGAGCACGCCGGGCGAGGGCTCGATATTCATCGTGCGGCTGCCGTTCCTGCTGGCGCCAGCTGCCGAGCACGCTCCGGACGCCGTGCCGCCAGCGCCGACTTTTTCGGCGGCCGCTACCGCCCTGCCCGCCGCACCGCTCGGCCATGGCCGGATACTGGTCGCCGAGGATAACGAAACCAATCAGGAGCTGATCGCCCGCCAGCTGGCCCAGCTGGGTTACGCCGCCGACATCGTCGGCGACGGCCGCCAGGCTTTGGCGCGACTGGAACAGGAAAGCTATGCCCTGTTGCTTACCGACTGCCACATGCCGGAGATGGACGGCTATGCCCTGGCGCGGGCGGTGCGCGAACAGGAACGCCGCAGAGTCGCCACGGGCGACGCGACACCAGCCGACGGCCTGCCTATCATCGCCTTCACCGCCAATGTCCTTGCCCGCGACGTCCAGCGCTGCCATGATGCCGGCATGAACGATGTCATAGGGAAACCCACGGTGCTCGGCGATCTCGCCCGCGCCATTGGCCGCTGGGTCAGCCCGGGGTCCGTGCCCGGGCCGGAGCCGGCCGATGCACCCGCGGCAGCCGCGCCATCGCCGCAGGCCGCGCAGGCCACGCAGGCTCTGGCGGTCACGGCAGCGATGCCGGGCGCCGATGCGCCGGCGCCGCGCACGGTCAACCTCGACCGGCTCAACGACCTGATCGGCCCGAACCGGGCAGTTCATGCACGCATCCTCGGCAAGTTCGTGACATCGGCGCGCACGCTGCTGGACGAGATCAGCGCCGCCGCAGCCAGGGGCGATGCGGGCGGCCTGGGCGCCCTTGGCCACAAGTTCAAGTCGTCCGCCCGCGCCATCGGCGCCGATGCCCTCGCCGACGCCTGTGCCGCGCTTGAGACGGCCGGCAAGGCAGGCGACCGGGTCGCCTGCGCTCCCCATGTTGCGGCTGTGGCGTGGCATTTTTCCGCTGCCGCCCCCGAAATCGAAGCCTATCTGGGCGAGCAGGACTGAACGACAGCCGACAAGAGAAACCATAGCCATGAGCGATGGAACGAAAATCCTGGTAGTCGATGACGATGCCTTCACCCGCGAACTGTTCGACGCGGCACTCGGCGGCAACTACCAGCTGCAACTGGTCGAGAATGGCCGCGATGCGCTGATGATTGCCGATGCCGAACGACCCGACCTGATCCTGCTCGACGTCGAACTGCCGGACATCGACGGCTACGAAGTCTGCCGCAAGCTGCGCCAGGCGGAAGGCGGCGCCGATGTCCCGGTCATCTTCGTTTCCGGCCACGACGGCATCGAGGACAGGATCAAGGGCTACGAGTCCGGCGGCGACGACTATGTCGTCAAGCCCTTCGAACAGAAGGAACTGCTGGCCAAGATCGTCCGCCTGCTGCGGATCACCGACGAACGCCGCAGCCTCGGCGACAGGGCCAGCAGCGCCAGCCAGACGGCCATGACGGCCATGACCAGCATGAGCGAAATGGGCGCGCTGCTGCAGTCGCTGCAGTCCTTCAACGGCTGCGGCGACCAGACCGCGCTGGCCGATGCGGCGCTGGCCGGCCTCGGCTATTACGGCCTGCAGGGCATCGTCCAGATTCGCGCCACCGCCGGCACCCTGACGCGCACCGCCCAGGGCACGGCCAGCCCGCTCGAAACCTCGGTGATCGGCCACATGGCGGGCATGGAGCGCATCGTCCAGTTCCAGTCGCGGCTGGCCGTCAATTACCCGCGGGTCACGCTGATGGTCAAGGACATGCCGCTGGCTGACCCCGACCGCTGCGGCCGCCTGCGCGATCACCTGGCGGTGCTGGCCGAAAGTGCCGAGGTGCGGGCCGCCGCCATCGATGCAACCATCTCCGCGCAGAAGCGCAGCACGGCCATCGGCCGCGTCATCGACAGCATCATCGCCACCCTCGGCGAGATCGACACCGGGCAACGCCAGAGCCGCATCGCCACGCAACTGGCCGTCGACGCCTTCACCGGACAGATGGAGCAAGCCTATGTGTCGGTGGCACTGTCGGAAGCGCAGGAGGATCTGATGGCCGAGATTGTCAGGGCCGGCCTCAACCGCATCCTCGACGCGCAGTCGGCGGAACTGGATTTGCAGGACCGGCTGTCGTCCATCATCGCCGAACTGAAGGACATCGCCGCCGTCGATGGCGCAAAACCCTGAGCTCGCATAACATTACTCACCCTCATCACCAGCCACCGGAGATCTCCCGATGGGAATGAAAAGTGAAATCGACCAGGCCATCGAGGCGCATGCCGCCTGGCGCAAGCGCTTCAAGGATTTTCTCAATGGCCGCGGCTCGTTCGATGCCGCGACGGTCGGCGCCAACGACCAGTGCCAGTTCGGCAAGTGGCTCAACAACGAGGGCTACCGTTTGATGCCGAGTACGGTGCACGACGATATCCGCACCGCACACGACGAGTTCCACCGCGTCGCGGCGGGCATCGTGCAGAAGATCAAGGACAAGAAATTCGCCGAGGCCGGCCAGGATCTGGCGCCGGACGGCGCATTCAACGAAGTCAGCAAACGCCTGACGGGCCACCTGCTCAAGGCCTCGCTGCGCGAGCCGGCCAAGCCCGGGGCGGCGACGGATGCGGCCGCGCCGGCCGCTCCCCCGCCGGCCGGCGAGCCGACCCAGTAAGTGCCGCCGGCCGATCGGCTGGCCTGCCCCGCGCCCGGCAACTACGGCATCGCTTCGCTTTCGGCGAGGGTCCGCTCCAGTTCCTGGGCAAGATTGCTGGCGGATAGCGCGTGCTGCCGCTGCGCCGGAGCCAACCCACTCGCCAGCAGCGCATCGAGTTCGCCACGGATGTCGCGCAGGCGGCCGCCACAATCACGCGCTATCGCGGTCCACACCGAGCGCCGCGCCAGCAACAGGTTATTGACTCGTGACATGAATTCCTGTTCGAGCAGCGGCTTGGCGATGTAGTCGTTGATTCCGGAGCGGAACAGTTCCAGCCGCCGGGCAACATCTTCGAAGCCCGTCATTGCCAGAATCGGCGTTTCCCCCCGTGGTCCCATGAAACGGCGGATGCGTCGAACCAGTTGCAGGCCGGTCATCTGGCCGGTCAGCACTACATCGGTGATCACCAGGTCGAAACTGCCAAGCTCGAAAACGGGCCAGGCCGCATCGGCATCGGTGCACTGCACGACCTGCAGGCCATGCCTTTGCAGCATTCCCGTCACCAGCGCGCGTAGCGCGGCATCGTCCTCGACCAGCAGGATGCGGCCACTGAGGTTGCGGTCGTCGAAGGGGTAGTGGGCGATGAAATTGAACAGTTCGGCAACTTCGTTCCGATGGAATACCTCGGTCACGCCTTCCGGCAGCACCTGCTGCTGCACATTGACATCGGCGTCGGCAGTGAACAGGAAGAAAGGCGTGGCAGCAAAGCGCGGGTCGCGCCGCAGCGTCGCGCACAATGCTGTGCCTGCGATATCCGGCAGGTGCATGGCGCTGCAGATCAAATCGTAGCTCTGGTCGGCAAGTTCGCGCATCGCCTCGCCGCTCGAGGCGACAACGGTTGGCTCGAAACGGCGCTCGATCATGCCCTGCATGAAGATTTCACGAAAGGTGGCCGAGCCATCGACCAGCAGGACTTTGCGTCGCTTCATTGCAGCCCCCGGCACCATGAAGATGTAAACGGAATAATGGCCATGGTATCGCAGGCGCAAGATGCCATGTGGGACGATTCAGTACAGTGCCCGCCACAGCCGCCCTTTGGGCGGCCCTGCCCGGCCCGGGCTTAGTGCAGCGACGCGGCCGTTTCGGCGACGATCAGCCAGCGGCCGTCGATGCGTTGCCATTCGAGGGTCTTGCTTACCGCATCGCTGTATGACGCCGAGCGATAGCGCTGCGAGAAGCGCGTCGTAGCCCGCTGCGCCGACTCCTGCAGCACGATCTCGACATCGGCGACATCGAGCGCGATGTCGCCGGAACGCCCCAGCACCGCCTTGCGCTTGGCAAGCCAGGTCGCACGCGTCACGCCGTCGGCAGGGACGAAGGATTCGGCATAGGCGGCCAGGTAGGCCTCGATGTCGCGCCCCGCCCAGGCGGTCATCCACCCTTTCAGGGCTGCGGCGATTTCCTTCTGCGTCCTGGCGGCGGCGCTCTGGCCGGCGTCGGCAGCCGGCTTGGCCGCGACGGCCGCCGCGGCAACGGACTCCCGCAGCATTTCCTGGGCGCGCGCGTCAAGTGCGGTCTTGTTCGCCACATAGAGCTGCGGCCCCTCGGGCGGGCACTGCTCGGCAGCTTCTGCGCCCGGCGTCCATGCCGCCAGTTCCGCCAATTGCTCCTTGGCGACGCGAGACAGGCCGAGGACTTCCAGCAGGTTGCCGATGCCGGCATGGGTGCGGCCAAAGGCGATCGCGAGGTCGAGGTCGGCGTTGATATAGGCCCGGCGCGCCTGGAACAGTTCGTTTTCGGTGTCGAGCAGGTCGAGCAGCGTGCGTTGGCCGATGTCGAACTGCTTGCGATAGGCATCGCGCGCCTTCTCGATCGACAACTGGTGCTGGTCGAGATAATTGAGCTGCTCGTTGAGCTTGCGCGTGTCGTTGTAGGCGATGGACAGGGTCTGGCGGATGTCGCGGCAGGCCTTGTCGCGGATGTCCTTGGCGACATTGGCCTGCTCGGCATGTTGGCGCGATCGCGCGACATCGGAAAAGCCGTTGAACAGGTTCCAGCTCAACACCACTTCGGCGGTATCGACGGCGGTCCGACCGGCGATGCCGCTCAGGTTGTCGCCACGATCGCTGCGCAGCCGCAGGTCGAGCCGGGGCTGGTAGGCGGCCTTGCGCGCATCGGCCGCAGCACCGGCGGCACGGACATTCTCGACCGCCGCCTGCAGGGTCGGGTTGCGCTGCTGAGCCTGCCGCTGCGCCGCGGCCATGTCGGCCGGCACGCCCTTCGACAGGGGCAGCGGCTCTTCCAGTTCCTTGGCCGGACCTTCGCCGACGAGGCGCTGAAAACGGGCGCTGACGTCATGCAGGTTGGAGGTTTCCGTCAGCAGGTTGGATTCCGCCAGCGCCAGGCGTCCCGCCGCCTGCTCCAGATCGACGCCACGGCCGACGCCGGCCTTGACCTTGTGCTGGATCTGCTCGAACACCGAGCGATGCCGCACGTAGTTTTCCTCGGCCAGCACCACGAGCTTGCGGTAACGCAGCACATCGAAATAGGCGCGGGCCGCTTCCAGCGCGACGGCTTCGGAGGCGTCGTAAAGCTCGAACATGCGAACCCGCCGGGCATGGTCGAGCCGCATGACTTCGTTGCGCGTGGCAAAGCCGTCATATAGCATCTGCGTCAGCGTCAGCGCCTGGGAGTTGAGGGTATAGTTGCTTTTCGTCGTCGGGGATTCGCGGCTCTCGCTGCCGAGGCCGGCAGTGAGGTCCAGCTTGGGCAGGTAGCCGCCAAACGCCGCGTCGCGTTCGCCGTCCGCCGCCTGGTAGGCATGCCAGCGCTGCAGGACTTCGGGATTGCCAAGCACCGCCTTCTGTGCGACGTCCTTGAGTGTCTGTAGCGGCGACTGGCTCTGCGCCGAAGCCAGAACCGGAACCAGCAACAATCCAAGTAACCACCGACGAACGTACATTGACGTGAGCCTCCGCGACACCGCACCAGAAAAAGATCGGCAATGATACTGCATCGACACTCGGGCCGATCAAGCAAAAACGCCGGTAGCACATGGCGGCGCGGCTTCCGGACGTGGCTGGTCGTCATGGCGCTGGGTGGCCTGGGACTCGCATCGGCAACCGATTTCAACCGCATCCGGGCCAGCCTGCAGCGTCTCGGCGGCAATGAAGCCATTTTCCGCGACTGGCAGGCCGTGCTGGCGGAGGCCCAGGCGCTTGGCGCGATGGCGAAGCTCAAGCGCGTCAACGAGTTCTTCAATCATCGCATCCAGTCGGGTGACGACCAGCAGATCTGGGGCCAGAGCGACTACTGGGCCACCCCGCTCGAAACGCTGGTCAAGGGCAAGGGCGATTGCGAGGACTTCACCATTGCAAAGTATTTCACCCTGCTCAACGCCGGCATGAGCAACGAGCAGTTGCGGCTGATCTATGTCAAGGCCAGGATCGGCGGATCGTCCAGCACGGTCACCCAGGCGCACATGGTGCTCGCCTACTACCCCGATCCGGATGCCGAGCCGATCATTCTCGACAACCTCATCACCGACCTGCGCCCCGCTTCACGGCGGCAGGATCTCCAGCCCGTTTTCAGCTTCAACAGCCAGGGAATCTGGCAGGGCGCCGGCGCGTCCGATGCCCGCGGCCCCGGTGGCCCGGGCCGGCTGTCACGCTGGGAAGACCTGCTGAAGCGTGCCGGTGCCGAAGGCTTCGACTGAACACCATCGATGTATTGAACAGAACCAGACCCAAAGGAAAACGCCATGTCGATGTATCGCCAACTCTGGCTCGCCATCATCATCAGTACCCTGCTCGCCCTGCTGGGCGCGCTGCTGGCCTCGACGCTCTCGGCCAGGGTCTACCTGTCCGAGCAGCTCGCCATGAAGAATGCCGACAACGCCGCGGCGCTGGCGCTATCGCTCAGTCAGCAGGAACCCGACCCGGTGATGGTCGAACTGGCGGTGGCCGCGCTGTTCGACAGCGGCCACTACGAACTGATCCGCGTCACCGATCCGCGCGGCAGGCTCATCGTCGAGCGCGTTGCGCCTCCCGGCGAATACGACGCACCGCAGTGGTTCGTCGACAAGCTGCCGCTCATGGCGCCGCCCGGCGAAGCCCAGATCACTTCGGGCTGGAAGCAGTTCGGCAACGTGAGCCTGGTCAGCCACAGCCGCTTCGCCTATCGCGCCCTGTGGCAGAGTGTCCTCGAAATGATCGCGGCCATGGCCTTTGCCGGCGTGGTCGGCGGGTATCTCGGCACGCTCATCCTGCGCCGCCTGCGCCGGCCGCTGCGCACCGTGATCGACCAGGCGCAGGCGATTACCGAGCGCCGCTTCGTCCTGAGTGAGGAGCCGGACGTTCCGGAGTTGCGCCAGCTCGCCGCGGCCATGAATGCCACCGTGGGCCGCATCAAGACCATGTTCGAGGAAGAGGCGGCGCGACTGGAAACCGTGCGGCGCGACGCCAACTGCGACCCGCTGACCGGGCTGGCCAACCGCAACTTCTTCATGGCCCAGCTGCTCTCTTCGCTCGACAGCGACGAGAACGACGGTGGAATGCTGATCCTGGTGCGCGTCGCCGGCCTTGCCGACATCAACCACCGCCTCGGCCGCACCGCCACCGACGACCTGCTGCAACGCTTCGCCCGGGTGGCCACAACGACGGCAGAGCGACATGCGGGCGCAGTGGCCGCCCGCCTCAATGGCGCCGATTTTGCCGTGCTGCTGCCGGGCCTCGCCGACGCACGAACCGAAGCCGCACAGGTGTTGCAGATGCTCATCGACGAATCCGAATCCTTCGTCGCCGACGGACCGAGTGCCTTCATCGGCTTTGGCAGCTTCCCCCGCGGCATGGAAATGGGCACCCTGCTCGCCCAGGTGGACGCGGCCCTTGCCGCGGCCGAGGCGGAAGGCCGCAACGGCGTGCGCGAAGCCAGCTTCGCCAATGGCGACGATGCACCGCGCAATGCCGATGAGTGGGGACGACTGATTCGCAATGCGCTGGAGCAGCGCTGGGTTCGCCTGATCTCCTTCCCGGTCGCCGGTCTGGCGGGCAATCTGCTGCATCGGGAATGCCCGCTGCGCCTGATGTTCGACGCCGGCGGCGAGTGGCTGCCGGCCGGCAAGTTCCTGCCCGTCGCCGAGCGACTCAAGCTGACGCCGCAACTGGATCTGGCCGCCATCCAACTCGGGCTGGAGGAACTGCAATCGGATCCTGCCCTGCCCGGACTGGCGATCAACCTGTCGGCCAGTTCGCTGCTGGCCGCCGGCTTCCGCCAGGAAGTCAAGACGCTGCTGAAGCGCCACGCCAAAGTCACGCCGCGACTCTGGCTGGAAGTTGCCGAGATCGGGGTGTTCAAGCACTTCGACGAGTTCCGCACGCTTTGCCATGACCTGAAAACTTACAAATGCCGCATCGGCGTCGAGCACTTCGGCCGCCAGTTCAGCCAGGTCGGCCTCCTGCACGACCTCGGCCTGGATTACATCAAGGTCGATGCGAGCTTCGTTCGCGGATTGGAAGGCAACCCCGGCAACCAGGCATTCCTCAAGGGACTGTCGTCGATCGCGCACAACATCGGGCTACAGGTCATCGCCGAGGGTGTGGTGAGCGCGGCCGAGATGCAGGCGCTGGGGGATGTCGGCTTCGACGGCGCGACCGGGCCGGCAATCAAGGACCCGGCCTGACCCTTGCGGCAAAGTCCGGCGGCGCCCGGTGCCGCAACGCCGCGCCGCCGGCGCCGTCCCGCCAGCGCCGACTTTTTGCGGAAGGCATGGCGGCGGGTTGGCGCGATGCGGTCAGTCCGTGATCAGCTTGCCCTTGTTGAGCAGGTCCTGGATCACCTGCTGGTCGGTGCTGAAGCCGCCGATCAGGTCCACTCCCTGCAGCACGATGGAGTGATCCTCCTGGTTGGAGACGAATCCGCCGCTGAAACCGCCGGTGGTGCTGATATGCACCACGGTATCGCTGCCCGACTGTTCGAAATGCAGGAAGCTGCTGAGGTTTCCGGTGCTGCCGGCGGTGTGACTTTCATTCGACAGCAGATCGCGCAGGTCCAGCACGTCTCCGCCCGATCCGAAGGACGCCGCATCGAAATCCGTCACGGTATCCGTCGCCGGATTGCCCTTGACGCCGCGATCCGCCAGTTCCCACTTGAACACGTCAGCGCCCAGGCCGCCGGTCAGCGTGTCGGTGCCGGGGCCGCCGACGAGGACATCGTTGCCCGCACCGCCTACCAGCACGTCGTTACCCGCGCCGCCCTCCAGGCGATCGTTGCCGTCGCCGCCGCTGAGCGTGTCGTTGCCGGCTTCCCCGCGCAGGATGTCGTTGCCAGCGCCGCCGCTTATGGTGTCATTGCCGGCGCCGCCGGTCAGCGTATCGTCGCCGTCGCCGCCATCGATGATGTCATCGCCGTCGCCGCCCTGGATGATGTCGTGCCCGCCGCTGCCGCTGAGCGTATCGTCGCCCGCGAGGCCAAGGATCATGTCGTTGGCGGCCGTTCCGGTGATCGTGTTGCCGGCGGTGTCTCCCGCGAAATGGTTGGTGACGACGTTCAGGGTCAGGCTTGCCGTCGAAATGTCACCGTCGCTATCCGTGAGGGTGTATTCGACCACCTCGGGAGCGACCGGAGATGCGGCCGGATTGTTGAGGACACCATCAAACTCCACAGCGCGGATGCGGACCCGCGGGGTAGAGAAGTAGGTGTCGTCGCTCACCAGTGCCGTGACACGACTGACGTTGCTGAGGTCGGTCGGCATGTCGAACCAGTTCGTGGTTCCACCAGAGGTGCCGATGGTGTGCTGGCCGAGCCGTTCGCCGTCGATGCCATAGAAGGTGAAGGTAACGGCCGAATTGTTCTCGGCATAGACCCTGAAGCGCAGGCCCTGCACGCCCTGTGCATAGGTGGCCCGGTCGAAATCGATCACCAGGGATTCGAGGTCGTCCAGGGTATCGGTGTCGTCTCCCGGACTGGCGACGCCAGCACCCGTTGTACTGTTGTAGGAAACCGTTGCCGACCCCGGCACGTTGCTGTCGCGCAACATGCCCTGAACTGTGACGCCCGTACCGGCAAGGGCGGCAGCCGAGGTGAAGTTGACGACGAAGTCGGTCGGACTGGTGCCCGGATTGGGTACGTCGGCCGTCGGCGGCGCATAGCGGTAATAGCCGTTGTCGTCGAAGATCAGCTGGCTTCCGTTGCTGGCATGGTTCCAGGTCAGCCGCCCGTCATTGACGGTGTAGCTGCCGCCCGAGGCTGTGCCGCTGCTGTTGATCGTCAGGTTGTAGGTCACGTCCTTGAAGACGATAGAGGTGACACTCGCGTTGTCGGCGGGGATGTCGACCCCGGTTCCCTGCGGCGTGAAACTGGTGAGCTGCGCCCCCAGCGCGCTGCCGCCGTCCGTACCGACGCCGGTGATGACGTTGCCCTCGAGGAAGGTCTCCAGCGCGGTCAGCGTGTCGGTGTCGGGATTGGCGACCGGCTTGCCGTCGATGACGCGGATGGTCTGCACAGCAGAGACGGCGTCGCCGTCCAGATCAGTGGCGGTGAAGGACAGGTTGAAGGTTTCGCCCTCGGTGGCGACGCCGGCGGTGTAATAGGTGTAGTCGCCAGACTCGAAGTTGAAGACCAAAATGCCGTGGCTGAAGCCCTTGGCGGCATTCAGGGTCAGCAGGTTGCCGCTTGCGGGGAAGCCCGGCGGGAAGGGGCCGCTGCAGCTGATGCTGTTGGCGACGTTGTCGTAGCTGAACGTGACGTTCTGCTCCGCCGTGGCGGGGTTGCCATCCGTATCCAGCATGATCGAGATCGAGCTGATAAAGCCGCCGTCAGCGCCGAAGACGATGCCCTGGGCGCTGTTGGCCGACACCACGTTGCCGCCGTAGGAGGCAGGGACGGTGGCCAGGAGCTGCTCCTCGAGGCGACTAACGTCGGGGACGATGATGGCGTTGTCCACGTTGCCGTCGCCGAGCGCGTCCACATTGTGAATCTGGTTGAGCCAGGAAGGATCGCTGATGCCGGTGCCGATGCCGACGGCGAAGGAGTGGACATTGCTGCCGGCTATGTAGTTCTGGTAGTTCGTGATGCCGGTGGCAGACGAGCCCTCTGTCGGGTCGCCGTCGGAAACGAAGTAGACAATGTTCTGGCGACCGGCATCTGGCGCAGACGGACTGCCCAGGGCGATGCGTGTCTGGTCGAGCGCCGCCTGGTAGTCGGTTCCGCCTGCCGCCGGGAGATAATCCGGCGCTGTGCTGTTGATGTAGGCGACAGCGCTATCCTTGGTGGTAAACCAGTTACCGCCATTCTCGATGGCGGCGGTGCTGTCGAAGTCAACGATTTTGAGCTGCACATCCGAAGACTGCGAGAAGAATTCCTCCACCAGCCGGGTGAGCGCGATCTTGGCGACCGCCATGCGCGTCATGACGGTGACGGTACCGTCGGCCGCCACGGAACGCACTTCCTCGGTCATGCTGCCGGAAGTGTCCACCACGAGCACGATGTTGTAGCTCGGCAGCGTGCTTTCCGGAATCATGACTTCCGCGTCGGCAGCGATGGGCCGGTCGTCCTGCACGGAAACACGCAGGGCCGCCGAGGAATTGTTGCCAACATAGTTGAACACCTCGGTGATGCCGGCGTCGTTGGCGGGCGCGCTGTTGTCGGCGACGCTGTTGAGCGTATAGGTGTAGTTGCCGGTGGCGCTGTTGACCACCAACTGACCTATGGTCGTGGTCACGGTGATGACTCCGCCCACCGGCGTTATGCCGTTGATGCTGAGCACGCTGGTGTTGGTTTCGGTACCGGCGAACAGGTTGCCGCTGGCGACAGCGCTGCCCGTGCCGCCGATCAGTGCGGATTCCTGGACGGCCGCCAGATCGTCGGTGGCGCCGTGGGCAGTGAGATTGACCGTGGCCGTGCTGATCTGGCCGTCGTCGTCCTGCAGGGTGTAGGTGAAGCTTGCCGGTCCTGCGGCGCCCGGCGTCCAGGTGTAGTAGCTGCCGTTGTCCACCAGGCCAGCCAGGGGCGTCGAGGAGACGATGGCGGCGTGGTCGAACAGCGTGTCGTTGGCGAGCAGCGCAGCCTTGCTGATGTTGATCGGCGTGCCGAGCACGGTGGTGAAGCTGTCGTTGATCGCGAGCGGCGCGCCGTCGCTGACGGGCGCGACACTGAGCGTGGCCGTGGCGGCGCCGGAGACGCCGCCCAGGTTATCCACGGCCTGGTAGTTGAAATTCGCGCTGCCGTTCCAGTCGATCGGTGGCTTGTAGTAGAGCGTCAGGGCATTGCCGCTGGCCGCCAGCATCGTGCCGGTGGGCGCCAATTGGGTCATGGCCGCGTCGAGATAGAGCTGGCCGTAGGCTGGCAGGGTGGACAGCGTGAAGTTGGCCACGTTGCCGTCGGTGTCCGCACCTGTAAGGGTGACGGGTATCGACGTGTCTTCGTTGCCGCTGGCCGAGACGGCATTGGCAGTCGGAGGATTGTTCGCGGCGATCATGTTGATCGTGGTCGTCGCGGTGTTGCTGACATTGCTGCCGTCGGTCACGGTCACCGTGAGGGTGCGCGAAGTCAGATCCGGCGAGCCGGCCGAATTGTTGAAGGTGACGGCGCGAATCGCTAATTGGTAATCCGTGATGAAGGCACTGCCGGAGAGCGTCACCACATTGCCGGCCACGCTCGCAGAGATGCCGGCCGGCAACGACCCGACGGACAATACATCCCCCGCCTGGGCGTTGGTCAGCGTGATGGTGGCGCTGGTGATGTTGCTGCTGTCCACGTCCGTGATGCTGATGTCGGTGTCGCTGACAGGCACGTTCGGTCTTGCATCCACGCTGAAGAAAGTGTTGTAGCCGGTGCCGGCTACGCTGGCATCGAGGTCGAGCACGGGCGCGTCGTTGTCGGCAACGACATTGATCGTTGCCGTGGCGGTGTTGGATACCAGCGCGCCATCCGTAACCGTCACGGTGATCGCGCGCGGGGTGGTGTCCGGCGTATCCGAGCTGTTGTTGAACGTGATTGCGCGGACCGCGGTCTGGTAGTCAGCGGGCGTGGCGCTGCCGGACAATAGTACGACGTTGCCGGAGACTGTGGCCGTGATGCCCGGCGGCAGGGCGCCGGCGGAAAGCACGTCGCCTGTTTTCGGGTTCGTCAGGGTGATCGTCGCGCCCGTGATGTTGCTGTCCGGGTCGATGACGTTGAGATCGATGTCGCCGATGGGTGCGCCGCTACCGTTCTCGGTGAAGGTGCCGACATAGTTGGCGCCACCTGCCGTGCTGTTGTTGGCGTCCAGATCCAGCGCTGGCGCATCATTCACCGGAACGACATTGATGGTGGCTGTTGCCGTATTGCTGTTGTTGGTGCCGTCCGTCACGACGACAGTGATGTTGCGTGCTGTGTTGCCGGGATTATCGGACGTGCTGCCGAACGTGACGGCACGGATTGCCGTC
>JAHJEO010000006.1 GCA_018825305.1 Gammaproteobacteria bacterium | reverse complement strand
GATGAACAGCATCACGCCGAGGTAGGCCAGGCGCTGCAGCGGGTTGTGCTTCTTCAGCGTGGTCAGGCGGAAGGGGTGCGGTGCATTGACGAAGATGCCGAAGAGGTAGTACTTGGCCATGGCATCGACCTTCTGCAGCGTGGGGACGTACTGCTTCCACTCGCCCGTCGTGATGTGCCAGAAGATGGCGAACACCCACAGCCCGACCAGCGTCCAGGCGGCGATGGTGTGGTAATCCACCGCCTTCTCGAAGCCGAGGAAGGTGTAGCTGCCATGGACTTCGAAGCCGGTCAGCAGCAGGAAGATGATCAGTCCCGCCTGCGACCAGTGCCAGATGCGCTCGAAGATCTTGAAGACGTATAGTTTCTGCATTGCATGTGCGGACATTTTCTTATCCTTTCCGGCCAAGATAGACACGCAGAGCGCCATGCAGCAGCACGCCGGCGAAAGTGGCGGCGGCGAGCAGCCAGCCGATCAGGTCAAGCCATCCTTTGGCGCTGTACGACGGCATGTAGATGCCGGGCAAACCCGCGAGGCGACTCTTGGCCGAGTGGCACTCGGCGCAGGCGACGGCCTTGTCCTTCGCCGCCACCATGTGGGTGGTTGGCCAGTACATTTCGGTCTCGATGAAGTCGACCTTGCCGGAGAAGGGTTGGCCGGTGCCTTTCATGCCGGCTTCGACGGCCTTGACCCAGTCCAGGTTCTTCCAGTAGCCGGTGTCATCGTTGCCGGCAGTGTGGGGCTTCACCAGCGTCTTGTACTCCGGATCGAAGGGCTGCTTGCCGCGCATGATCTTCATCGGCCAGATCTGCGACTTGCCATCGGTCGGGCTGCCGTTGATCATGTTGATGCCGAGGGGCTTGTCGCCTTTTTCGATCTTGTCGCCGAGCAGGGTATAGGTGACCTGGCCATTGAACCAGCGATACTCCGGCACGACGTTTTCGCCGAGGACGAAATCACCCTTGTGCGAAGCGTAGATGGCGTGTCCCTTCTCGTCCTTGATGGTGAACTGCTTGCCATCCTTGAGCTTGCCCGCCGTCGACCAGTCCCACACCATCTTGGTCGGAATGCCGCCGCGCGCGAAGGCCGGGATGTGGCAGGTCTGACAGGCCAGCTTGGTCGCATGGCTGTTGAGGCGGGCTTCCTGGCCACCGAGCAACGATTTCTGCTTGTGCGGCGTATCACTGTGGCAGGCCACGCAGGTTGCGGGATTGCCCTTGTACTCCTTGCCGCGCATCAGGGCGCCGGAACGTTCATGGGCGGTCGGGGTATAGCGGCTGCCCGGCACGTCATGGCTCGACGTCTTGTGGCAGGTGCCGCAGGTGAAGTCGAGGCCGGCAGCATCCATGTGGATATCCACCGATTCGTCGGGGGCGGCCAGCGAGGTATCCATGTCGCCGTGCTTGACGCCGTCTCCGCCGCCACCGCGGAAGTGGCAGGCGCCGCAGGTGTCGCGACTGGTCTTGCCAACTTTCTTGGCGACCTTGGTCAGGTCAACCGGGTTGATCATCTTGCCCGAACCCGGCGGCAGCTCGATCGGTTGACCGACCACGGGGTTGCCGGCGAGGCCGGGCGGCTTGGAGTAGCCCCCCGTGGTATCGTGGCAGACTAGGCAGTCGACGTTCTCCTCCTTGGCAAAATCGAAGTTGGCGTCTTTCCAGCCATAACCGACGTGGCATGCGGTGCAGCCGGCATAGTTCGACTCGATGGAGATGCAGAAGTTGTTGATGACGTTCTTCTTGCCAAGCTTCTGCTTGTTTTCGGGATTGAGGAATTCCCAAGTCCAGTGCTTGGTGCGATGCACCTGCCTGGCAGCCTCTGTGTGGCAGGAGAGACAGGCTTTGGTGACTTCCGGACCCGACTTGAAGACCTGGTCGAGTTCCTTGAACTTGCTGTGGTCCGCCGTCGAGTTCATCTTGACCGGCGGCGCCTCGTCCGCAATCGCCGCGGCAGGCCATCCCAGCGCCAGCGCGACCACCAGTGCCGGCCAGGCGGCCAGACGCTTCATTCCCCTTACGTTCATGTTGCGCTCCTTATCGGTCGAATCACGGATCTTAAGCCCGAATATAGGTGTGTACTAATATTGCGAATTGCTGCGCCGCGTTATGACCTATGTCAACACCGCGCCGATTCGGGCCATGATCCGCATCAAGAAAAGTCGGCGCTGGCGGCACGGCGCCGAAAGATTGCGTGATGGTGCGCATTGTGATATTTGATGACCATGGCCGACTATCGACCTTCGGAAACCGGGCAAATGCCAGCAACGCCGCGCCAAAACGGCTCGCAGGACGCCGAGATCAACGCCCTGCGCGAGGCCGTCGAGCGCGAGACGCGCGCGCACGAACACACACGCGCCACGCTGGCCCGTACCGAGGCAGCCTACAGCAAGTTCGTGCCGCGCCAGTTCCTGTCTCTGCTGCGTACGCCGAGCATCATGCATGTCGAACTCGGCACCCACGTCGAAAAGGAAATGACCATCCTTTTCTGCGACATCCGCGACTTCACCGCGCTGTCGGAAACCATGACGCCGCAGGAGAATTTCCGCTTCATCAATTCCTATCTCTCCGAGATGGAGCCGGTGATCAGCCGGCACGACGGCATCATCGACAAGTACATCGGCGACGGCATCATGGCGCTGTTCCCCAAGTGCACCGACGATGCCCTGCTCGCCGCCATCGACATGCTGGCCCAGCTCAACATCTACAACATCGGCCGTGCCCGCGCCGGCTACGGCCCGGTGAAGATCGGCATCGGGCTTAACACCGGCATGGTCATGCTTGGTACCGTCGGCGGCCTCAACCGTATGGACAGCACGGTGATCAGCGACTCGGTCAACCTCGCTTCCCGCCTCGAAGGCGTGACCAAGGACTACGCCGCGCCGCTGCTGATCAGCGAGCACACCCTCTATGGCCTGCAGGACCCTTCGCGCTACCGCATCCGCCTGGTCGACCGCATCCTGGTCAAGGGCAAGAGCCATTCCCAGGCAGTTTATGAGGTGCTTGATGCCGACACGCCAGACGATCGGGCCGCCAAGCTCACCACCCTGCCGATGTTCGAGGAAGCGGTCGCCTGCTACCACATGCGCGACGTCTGGCGCGCCCAGCAGATATTCAAGCGCTGTGTCGCCATTGCCCCCAGCGACCAGGCGGCGCGGCTCTACCTCGGCCGTTGCGAGGACGTTCTGACCTCCGGCAAAGCCGAGGGCGGCGGCCGTGGCCTGGAGGTCGCATGGAAGGACGAATACGCGGTCGGCGTAGCCGAAATCGATGCCCAGCACCGCGAACTGCTCAGTCGCATGGGCCAACTGGCGGAGGCCATCCTCACCGAGGATCCGCCCGCGGCAAAGCAGGCCATGGGATTTCTCGCCGACTACGCCTTGAGCCACTTCAAGACCGAAGAGGCACTGATGCGCCAGCATCACTATCCCTTCAGCGAAGAGCACGTGCGCCAGCACCGCGCCTTCGCCGAATATTTCGGTCGCCTGCGCGTTGAGATCGAGTCCGGCAAGCATCACCCGCTCTACCTCACGTTTCGCGTGCAGTTGTTGCTGGTCGACTGGCTCATCAACCACACCACGCAGACCGACCGCCACCTGGCGCGCTTCCTGCACAACCTCGAACGCCAGGGCACCCTGGCGCCGTAGCGCTACCGCCAGCGCGCTGCGTCCCTGCGGGAGCCTTTCAGCTGGCCAGGGTGCGCTTGGCCCAGGCGAGAAATATCCACAGCCAGAACAGCAGGAACACGCTGACGACCGGCACATGCCTGTCGATGATCTGCCGCGGCGTTAGTCGGCGCACGACGCGGATCGCCGGGGTTGTGATGGTCCGGAAGAGCACGTAGATCGGGTTGGCGTCACGGCGGCTGCCGGCCAGAACGAAGAGCAGCCCCTGACCGAGCAGGGCCAGCAGCGCCACCTCGATCACGACCCTCAGCATTCCGAGCAGAAGCAGTGTGGTTTGTGCCATGTCGCTCCGGCAAAATTGCGCCGATCAGACGGCCCGGGGGTCGTAGTCATCGACCAGTTCGGGATAACGGACTCGATCCACCATGGCCTGGATCTCAAGGCTTGGCGCCGGCGAAACGAGCGAGCCGACGATCACGCCGATGAAGCCCGCCGGTATGCCGAATATTCCCGCCGCAATGGGCTTGATGTCCCACCATAGCGGCGCATTGATGCCGAAGAAGTCGTAGGTCATCACCATGTAGCAGATGGTGATGCCCAGCCCGGCCGTCATGCCAAGCACGGCGCCGAGGCGATTGGCGCGCTTCCAGAAAATGCCAAGCACCAACGAGGGAAAGAAGGACGCCGCCGCCAGCGAAAACGCGGCGCCCACCAGAAACAGGATGTTGCCAGGCTTCAGCAGGGTCACCCAGGCCGCGGTCAGGGCCACGACCAGCAGCAGGGCCTTGGAAATCACCAGACGGCGGGTGGTAGCCGCATTGGGGTCGATCATCTTGTAATAGACGTCATGCGACAGCGCGTTGGCGATGGTCAGCAACAGTCCGTCGGCGGTCGACAATGCCGCGGCAAGGCCGCCGGCGGCGACCAGACCGGTGATGACGTAGGGCAGCCCGGCGATTTCAGGTGTCGCCAGCACGATCATGTCGCCGCCGATGGTGACTTCGGCCAGTTGCACGATGCCGTCCCGGTTGAGGTCCGTGATCGACATCAGCGTCTTGTCCACGGCGGCCCAGTTGCTGACCCAGGCAGGAAGCTGCATGAAAGCGGTGCCGACCACATTGTTGTAGACCTCGTACTTCACCAGGATGGCCAATGCCGGCGCGGTGAAATACAGCAGAGAAATGAACAGCAGCGACCAGAACACGGAGCGCCGCGCCTCGCTTACCGACGGCGTGGTGTAGAAGCGCGCCAGCAGGTGTGGTAGTCCGGCGGTACCGACCATCAGGCAGAAGACCAGGGCGAGGAAGTTCTTTTTCGCCACGTAGCGGCTCTCCTCGTCGTTCGCGGCGAAGGGCTCGGCATGCGGCCGCACCGGGGCCGCTCGCGCCTCCGCCTCGACACGGGCCCGATTCCAGCGCACCCGCGCCTCGTCCGGGTCGGTCGGCACGTCGCGCAAGGCCTGCTCGGCCATGCGAATAGTGCGCGGACTGGCCTCCGGATCGGTTTTCAGGCGTGCGACCCTGGCGGCACGGCGTTTCTTTTCGGCTGCGAGGAACGCCTCGCCACCGCTTTCGAGCGCCGCAAGGTCGGCATCGAGTTCGGCGACGCGCTGGCGCAGGATGACTCGTACCGACTCTTCCCGTTCCCCTTTGGGCGAGGCCTTGTCGTTGAATTCCTTTTCCAGCGCGGTGACTTTCGGCAATGCCGTGGTGTAGGCCGATATCTGGGGGACGGGCGAACCCGTGTGCTTCACGGACAACCAGACCACCGGGATGCTATAGGCCACGATCAGGATGATGTACTGCGCGACCTGGGTCCAGGTCACGGCCTTCATGCCGCCGAGGAAGGAACAGACCAGGATTCCGGCCAGGCCGACAAACACGCCGATGGTGAACTCCATGCCGGTGAAACGGCTGGTGATGATGCCAACGCCGTAGATCTGGGCGATGACGTAGGTGAAGGAACAGAGGATGGCGGCGGAAACGCCGATCAGGCGCGGAATGTTGCCGCCATAGCGCGCCCCGAGGAAGTCCGGGATGGTGAATTGCCCGAAACGGCGCAGGTAGGGGGCCAGAAACAGGGCCACGAGGCAGTAGCCGCCGGTCCAGCCCATGATGAAGGCCAGTCCGTCGTGGCCGGAGACATACAGGGTTCCCGCCATGCCGATGAAGCTGGCGGCAGACATCCAGTCGGCCGCCGTCGCCATGCCGTTGAATACCGCCGGAACGCGGCGGCCGGCGACGTAGTACTCGGAGACGTCCGCAGTCTTGGACATGAAACCGATGCTGGCGTAGAGCAGGATGGTCGCAAACACGAACAGGTAGCCGAGAAATTTCTGCGGCACGCCGATCATCTCCAGCGCGCCGGCCGCGGCAACGAAGGCAATGAAGCCCAGCGTATAGACGACGTAGTAGCGCCGCAGCTGGCGGAAGAAGGTGCTGTGGCGCCGCGCCGAGGTCATTATTCGTCGTCCTCCGCCGCGCCGTACTCGTCGTCCAGCGCGTTCATGCGCCGGGCGTAATACCAGATGAGCACCACATAGATGATCAGCGCGCCCTGCGCGCCCATGTAGTAGCCGAGCGGGCCGATGAAGTCGATCCGATTCAGCTCGATCGCGAACCAGCTGCTGCCGAAGGTCACCGCGAACCAGACCGCCAGCAGGACCGCTGTCAGCCGCAGGGTCCTGCGCCAGTAGGCTTGGCGCCTGTCATCGCGGTTCATGCGGCGACTCCGGGAGCGGACGGCGGGACGGAAATGCTATTCATGGGCATCCTACGGGCCGATCGGCGGCGGCATGGAAGGCGGTGGCGGGCGCCGCGGCGGCGGCGGCGGGCGGCGCGGGAATTCAACCCGGAACAGGCAGCCGCTGCCCTGATGGGCATCCGTCAGTTCGATATGCGCGCGATGCAGCTCGGCTATTTCTTCGGCGATCGGCAGCCCCAGGCCGCTGCCGTCGACATCGTTCCCCAGCACCCGGTAGAAGCGCTCGAACACCTGTTCGCGCTCTTCCGGCGGCACCCCCGGCCCGTTGTCTTCCACTTCGAGCACGGCAACCTTCTTCGCCATGGTGCGTATCGTCACCTGGCCGCCGACCGGCGTGTATTTGATCGCATTGTCGAGCAGGTTCGAGAGCAATTCCCGCAGCAACAGGTCGCTGCCGTCGATCATCAGCGCCTTCTCGCAGCCTTCAAAACCGAGGTCGATCGACTTGTCGAGCGCGCTGACCACCCAATCCTGGGCGACCTGGCGGGCCAGCAGGTCGAGATCGACCGGCGCGAAACTGTGCACCTTCTCGTGGCTGGCCTCGGTACGCGCCAGGATCAGCAGCTGGTTGATGAGATGAGCGGCGCGATCGGTGCTCTGCGCAATCAGCTTGAGCGCATGGCGAATCTTCTGCGGATCGGTTTCCGACAACGCGATCTCGGTTTGGGTCTTGAGACCGGTCAGCGGCGTGCGCATCTGGTGCGCCGCCTGGGCAATGAAGCGGTGCTGTGCCTGGAGGTTCTCTTCCAGACGTTCCATCATTTCGTTGAAGGCCTCGACCAGCGGCCGCACTTCATCGGGTACACGCTGCGCCGCGATCGGCGAGAGGTCCGAGGGACGCCGGCGATGGATGCGCTCCTGCAATAGCCGCAGCGGCGCGATGCCCTTGGTCAGGCCCAGATAGACCAGGATCACCGCCAGCGGGATGATGGCGAACTGTGGCAGCAGCACCCCGGAAATGATGCGCGAGGCCAGCTCATCGCGCTTGTGCAGGGTTTCCGCCACCTGCACCACCACGGGCGGCAGATCCTGGCGCACCGGAATGAAACTGTAGGCAATACGCACCTTCTCGCCCTCGATGCGGCCGTCGCGGAACAGCACCTTGCCGGCATCTACCTTGTCGGGACGGGCGGGTGCGGGAATCTGCCGGTCGCCATGGATGACGTTTTCACGCAGGCCGATCACCTGATAGTAGAGCGTGTCGGTTTCGTCGTTGCGCAACAGCATGCGTGCCGGTGCCGGCATGTTGACCGTGATGTGTTCGCGGTCGATCTGGATCAATTGTCCGATCACCGCCACGTTGTCGGCCAATACCTGATCGTAGGGCTGGTCGGCGATGAAGTTGGCAACGTGGTTGGTGGCGGCGATGGAAATGGGCCACAGCAGCAGCAGTGGAGCGAGCATCCAGTCGAGGATCTCGCCGAACAGGGAGTTCGGCGGCTCGCCGTGGGCGAAGGGGTTGCGCCGCAGGCGCCGTGGCTTTTCTGCCGCCGTCGCGTTAGCTGCCGTCATTCGCGGAATCGCTCGGCTTCCCGGGTTTTTCCAGGCAATAGCCGAGTCCGCGGATGGTCACGATGCGCGGGCCGTCCGGCTCGAGTTTCTTGCGCAGGCGATGAACGTACACCTCGATGGCGTTGATGCTGACCTCTTCGTCCCAACCGCACATGTGGCCGACCAGTTGTTCCTTGCTGACCAGCCGCCCCGCCCGCAACAATAGAATTTCGAGCAGGCACAGCTCTCGCGCAGAAAAATCGACGGCCTGGCCATTGAGGCGGGCGATGCGATTGGACTGGTCGTAGACGAGTTGCCCGACCTCGATGTCGGTCGGCTGACCGGTGCCGCGACGCGTCAGGGCTCGCACCCGCGCCTCAAACTCGGGCAGGGCAAAGGGTTTGACCATGTAATCGTCGGCGCCGGCATCAAGACCGCGAACCCGGGCGTCAATATCGTCCTGCGCCGTGAGCACCAGCACCGGCAGCGCCGACTTGCGTGCCCGCAAGCGCTTGAGCACATCGATGCCGGAGAGTCGGGGCAGGCCCAGGTCGAGCACCAGCAGGTCGAACTGCTGCGTCAGCAGCGCCGTGTCGGCATCCGCGCCATTGCCGACATGATCCACCGCATAGCCGGACTTGCGCAGGGCATGCTCGATCCCTTCGGCGATGATGCGATCATCCTCGGCTATCAATACCCTCATGATGAGAACAAAAGCCCCGCGCGCGTCCGGACATCGATCGAGGGGACGGTATTTCCTGAAGCAGTTGACCCGCCCCATCGTCCCGCTGGTTTTCTGCGCGAAAGTCTAGCATAGGCCCGGCCCGCGCCGGTGGCGCCCGGGCCGGCGGCGGCTGCAGGGAAAACCCCTAATAAGGCCGTTGTAAGACAAAAGTAAGAATTGCGCGACGATAATCGCTGCGGCAGTTTTGCCGTCCGGCTTTCCCGAGTCGGCATTTATAAATCAAGGAGGAGAGACACTGATGGAAAGCAACGGTGCAGCCTACTGGAAGGCGACGCTGGGCCTCTTGAGCAAGGTACTAGTCATATGGTTCCTGGTCTCGTTCGGCGCCGGCATTCTGTTCGCAGACATGTTGAACGGCATCCACCTGGGCGGTTACCCGCTCGGATTCTGGTTTGCCCAACAGGGATCGATGTATGTCTTTGTCGCCCTGATCTTCTGGTACGCCAAGAAGATGGGTGAGATCGACCGCAAGTTCGACGTTCACGAAGACTAAGGAGACCCTACCCATGGATCTGCAAACCACTATTTACCTGGTCGTGGGCGCAACCTTCGCGCTCTACATCGGCATCGCCATCTGGGCGCGTGCCGGTTCGACCAGTGAGTTCTACGCCGCCGGCGGCAGCGTACCCCCGGTCATGAACGGCATGGCAACTGCCGCCGACTGGATGTCAGCCGCCTCCTTCATCTCGATGGCCGGCCTGATTTCCAACATGGGTTACGGCGGCGGCCTGTTCCTGATGGGCTGGACCGGCGGTTATGTGCTGCTCGCCTGCCTGCTCGCCCCCTACCTGCGCAAGTTCGGCAAGTTCACCGTGCCGCAGTTCATCGGCGACCGCTTCTACTCGAAGTCGGCCTCGACGGTGGCGGTAGTGTGCCTGCTGGTCGCCTCGCTGACGTACATCATCGGCCAGATGACCGGCGTCGGTGTCGCCTTCTCGCGCTTCCTCGGCGTATCGAGTGAAACGGGCATCTATGTCGGTATGGGCATCGTGTTCGTCTATGCGGTGTTCGGCGGCATGAAGGGCATCACCTACACCCAGGTCGCCCAGTACATCGTGCTGATCTTCGCCTACGTGATCCCGGCGATCTTCATCTCGATCCAGCTCACCGGCAACCCGATCCCGCAACTGGGCCTCGGTTCCAACCTCACCGGCCAGGACATCTCCATGCTGTCCAAGCTGGACCAGGTAGTGACCGACCTGGGCTTCGGCAAGTACACGACCACGACCGCCGGCAGCACGCTGAACATGTTCGTCTACACGTTCTCGCTGATGATCGGCACCGCCGGTCTGCCGCACGTGATCATGCGGTTCTTCACCGTGCCGAACGTTGCTGCCGCCCGCGCTTCTGCTGGTTGGGCGCTGGTCTTCATCGCCATTCTCTACACCACTGCTCCGGCCGTGGCCGCGATGGCCAAGACCAACCTGATTCGCACCATCACCCCGGGTGTGGTCATGCAGAACGCCGATCCTTACGCCGCCGACTCGCAGATTCAGTACGAGACCCGTCCGGACTGGATGAAGCGCTGGGAAAAGACCGGCCTGCTCAAGTTCGAGGACAAGAACGGTGACGGTCGCATCCAGTACTACAACGACAAGGCCAAGGATCCTGCTGTGAAGGCCAAGATGGATGCTGCCGGCTGGAAAGGCAACGAGCTGACGGTCAACGCCGACATCATCGTGCTGGCCAACCCGGAAATCGCGCTGCTGCCCAACTGGGTGATCGCGCTGGTTGCCGCCGGTGGTCTCGCCGCCGCGCTGTCGACCGCCGCCGGCCTGCTGATGGCAATTTCGTCCGCCATCTCGCACGACCTGGTCAAGGGCATCTTCAACCCGGACATCAGCGAGAAGGGCGAACTGATGGCGGGCAAGATCGCGATGGCCTGCTCGATCGTCGTCGCCGGCTACCTCGGCTTGAATCCGCCAGGCTTCGCAGCGGGTACCGTGGCCCTGGCCTTCGGTATCGCGGCAAGCTCGCTGTTCCCGGCGATCATGATGGGTATCTTCAGCAAGAAGATGAACAAGGAAGGCGCCATTGCCGGCATGCTGGCGGGCCTTTTCATCACCCTGTTCTACGTGTTCGCGCACAAGGGCATCTTCTTCATCAAGGGCACCGAGTACCTGCCCACGATCGGCGGCGCCAACAGCTTCTTCGGCATCACGCCGGAAGCCTTCGGCGGCGTCGGCGCACTGGTCAACTTCCTCGTCGCCTTCGCGGTCGACAAGGTGACCAAGGAGCCGCCCGAGCATATCCAGCACATGGTCGAGAACGTGCGCATCCCGCGCGGATCGAAGCTGGTGGACGGCGCGCACTAAGCCTGTCACGCTGGAAACCGTACTGCCGGCCCTTGCGGGCTGGCAGTACAATCAAGACCCCGCCGGCATCGCTGGCGGGGTTTTTCATTTCAGGAGTACCACATGCTCTTCGACGTCAGCGTCGCCTTGACGTGGCTGCTGTACATTGCCCTGTTTCCCATCGCCTATTTCTGGCTGCGACGCGCCTGGCGCATACTGCTGCGGCAGGACTATTCCGAAGTCGCACTCAAGGGCGGCGTGCCGCCCGAAAATCCGAAGAAATTCGCCCCCTACACCGCTGCGGTCAACCTGATCGCCGGGTTGATTGCCGTGATAGTCATCGTCGGGGTGCTTGTCGGCCAGTTCCACTACGACACATGGACGGCCATCGCCGGACTCACCATCTGGAGCAAGTTCATCGCCGACTTCATCGTCAGCCGCCACGCCCACCCGATCTGGGGCAACAAGAAGCCCTGAGGCGGGGCTGCAGCGCGCTAACGCGCTGCCCTTTAAGCCTGGTACTTGAGCTTTAGCCGCTGCTGCAGGTTCCGCGCCTGGCGGAACGCCTCCTTGAGGATGCGGCGGTCGAGCTGGTTCAGCTTCTCCGGCTCGATCCGGTTGTCACCGGGACGCCCCTGCCCCGCTTCCAGGTCCTGATGGCGCAGGCGCAATAGCTGAATGAAGTTGAAGGCCTCGATGATGGCCTCGTTGTCCTCGTTGCGGCTTTCGCGGGCACCGGCAGTTCGCAGCCGCGCCACGGTATTGGCCTCGTCGATGCCCTGTGCCAGCGAGTACACGCGGGCGACATCGACAAACAGGCGCGCGCCGGACTTTTTGAGGTCGATGAAAGGCTCACCGCCATCTTCGGTCTCGGTCGCAAAATCGCGAAACAGCCCCAGTGGCGGCACCACGGTCAGGGCATTGGCGGCCAGCATCTTCTGGAAAGCCATGTCGTCGCGGCTCATGGCGAACAGATGTTGGTGCATCTGGGCGGCAAGGCCGGCATTGCCCCAGAGCGCACGGAAATCGAAGAAAATCGTGGCGTTGAGCAGTGCCTTGGGTTCCGGCGAACGTATCCATTTGGCGAAGCGCTTGCGCCATTCGTCGAGGGTCAGGCACCACTCCGGGTTGCTCGCCATGATGTTGCCCTTGCACAGGGGATACCCGCAGCGGTCCAGGTCCGCATTGACGGCACGGGCGAATGCCAGCAGCCGCTCCCGCAGCGGGCCGGGCTCGGCTCCGGGCGGGCAGACGAACACGATCCCGTTGTCCTGATCGGTGCTCAGGGTCTGCTCTTCGCGACCCTCCGAGCCGAAGGCAAGCCAGGCCCAGTCGATGTCGGCAAGCGTGTGCGCCTTCAGGTTGATCTCGATGACGCGCCGCGTCACGGCATCGTTGAAGGCCGAGATGAAGCGCGTCAGCTGCTCGGAACCGATGCCCTGGGCCAGCATGTTGAAGGCGAACTGGCGCACGTCCTTCAGGGCGCGGTTGATCGCGGCCACATCCACCGCACTCTCGATGGCGCGGCGGATCTGGCCGATGCCGACCCGCTGCAGCGCGAACAGGTCGCGCTCCGACACTACCCCCGCCAGGCGACCATCCGGATCGACGACCAGCACATGGCGGACGCCGCGATCGGCCATGGCAAACATCGCATCGTAGATGTGTGCGCTTTCCGGCAGGGTCATCGGCCGCGCCGACATGACAGTGGCGATCGGGTCGCTCAATGACTTCTCGCGCAATACGACCCGCGTCAGGACATCGCTCTGGGTGAAGATGCCGGCGGGCCGCCTGTCGTCATCGACGACGATGATCGAGCCGATGCCGTTGCGCGCCATGGTTTCCAAAGCCTGGCGCAACGGGGTGTCGCCACCCACCGCGATCGGCGAACGCTTGATCAACTGCCGCAGTTCGGTGTCCATCGACTGCTGGTCGGCCGACATCTGCGAAAACCGCGCCTGCAGGTTGCGCTGGGACTCGCCCAGCAGCGTGGAAAGGTAGTTGCCGCAATAGCGGGCAAAGACATTGCTGATTTCCATCAGCTTGTGGAAATCGTTGGCCGACAGCAGGTAGCACACCACCTCGCTAGCCGCCTCGTACGAATTTGCCGGCGGACGCCGCCCGCTCAGTGCGCCGATGGGAAAGCACTCGCCTTCGCCGATCTCCCACGATTCGCCGTCGACCGCCGGTGCGTCGCTCGCCCGTACCCGCCCCTCGGCCACGATGTACAGATGGCTGGCGATCCCAAGTGCCGGAGCGGCCAGCCGGCTACCCGCGGGGAATATGCGGCGCTCCACTGCAGAGACCATGAATTCCAGCGCCGCCGGCTCGAAGGCGTCGAACGGCGCGTGGCGGGAGAGGAATTGCTGGATGGTCGCGCTCATGGATAGACGGAAAAATGTCGATGCGTCATTGTAGCGGGATGCGCCAAAACGCTTCGTAAGTGCGATGTAAGCTGCCCCATCCAGAATCGATTCCGCTGTTCTCCTTTACTCGGTCTTGGAGGTCGTCGGGTACTTGTTATCCGGCACCTCGGGGAGTGGATTGCCCCCTGCATTGATCCGCTCCCCGCCGTCTTTTTTAGACCGGCATCCCCACCCAAACACCATCGCAACGCCGTAGCCACGGTCCGCATCCGCCGTGCCGCCAGCGCCGACTTTTTGCGTTCAAAAAACAAGCGCCCCGCACAGTTTCCCGTGCGGGGCGCTGCATTTCAGGAGGAGGGGGTTACAGGGAGTCGTTGTTCGAGCATGGCGCAAAAGCAGCCAAGACCTTGCTTGTTGCCTATGGCGTACTGGTGGGAATTCTCGGCGTGGTTACGCAGGGCATCAAGGAAGATGTCTTTGGCTATCTCACCACGCTGGCCTATCCCACGACAGTGGTCGCCATGATTCTGTTCATGTTCGCCTACTGGGTGATGGAGCCGACCTGGCAGCAGATCGCGGCGGGGCATCGCAAGAAGTCCTACATGCGTGTGCCGTCTAAGACGGCGCTCTAGAAAGTCCTCGCGGACGGGACGGCGGCGTTCTGCCGTCTTCGGCAGATCAGACTAGCGGCGCATGTCGAAAAATAGCTACTTGTTAAGCGCCATAATTGGCTCTATATTTGTAGCCAATACATTCAAGGAGCACCCCATGGACACCCTCTACGCCGAGCAAACCATCAGCATGTCGGAGTTCAAGAAAAACCCGGCGCAGGTCTTGCGCGCGGCGGGCGAAAGGCCGGTCGTCGTTCTCAACCACAATCGCCCGGCCTTCTACATGATTACGCCAAACCTGTTCGAAGCATTGGTCGAGGAGTTGGCGGATCGGGACTTGCTCGACCTTGCGCGTCGCCGGCTCGCCGGCAGAGATGCTGCCGTTGAGGTGGACATTGACCAAATCTGACGCCGGGGCGGACGCGCCGAAATACCGGCTCAAGTTCGTTCCCGAAGCGCTGGCCGAGTGGAACGCGCTGGACGGCAGCGTCAAGGAGATTTTCCGCAAGGCGCTCAAGAAACGCCTCGTGCAGCCGCATATGCCGGGGGCGGAACTGCACGGCAACCTTCGCCACTGCTACAAGATCAAGCTGCGCCAGCAGGGTTATCGGTTGGTCTACTTCGTCGAGGACAAGGTTCTGACGGTGCTCGTGCTCGCGGTTGCCAAACGCGAGGGGATGGCGGCTTACCGCCTTGCGGTCGGGCGCCAACTCGGCGGCAAATAATCTTGGGGAACCCCTGAGAAGCCGAACCGGCGGTCTCACGGCGTATCACCAGCGCCGACTTTTACGCACCCCAGAACGTCAAACGCCCCGCACGGTTTCCCGTGCGGGGCGCTGATCAGGAGGAAGGTGGGTAACGGGAGGAAACCTGGGTTTCCTCCCGTTCCTATCCTGACATGACGTAATCGGTGAAACCGATTACATCATGTCCATGCCGCCCATGCCACCCATGCCGCCCATGCCACCGCCCATGCCACCACCGGCGGCCGGCTTGTCTTCGACCAACTCGGCCACCATGCAGTCGGTGGTCAGCATCAGGCCGGCAACGGAAGCGGCGTTCAGCAGCGCGATGCGCTCGACCTTGGTCGGGTCCAGCACGCCCATCGCCACCAGGTCACCGTACTCGCCGGTCGCGGCGTTGTAGCCGTAGTTGCCCTTGCCTTCCAGCACCTTGTTCACCACCACGCTCGGCTCGTCGCCGGCGTTGGCGACGATCTCGCGCATCGGCTGCTCGATCGCGCGCAGCACGATCTTGATGCCGGCATCCTGGTCGTGGTTGTCGCCCTTGACCTTGACGCCTGCACGGGCACGGATCAGCGCGACGCCGCCGCCGGGAACAATGCCTTCTTCAACGGCGGCACGCGTGGCGTGCAGCGCGTCTTCGACGCGGGCCTTCTTTTCCTTCATCTCGACTTCGGTGGCGGCACCGACCTTGATCAGCGCCACACCGCCGGCCAGCTTGGCCACGCGCTCCTGGAGCTTTTCCTTGTCGTAGTCGCTGGTGGCATCCTCGATCTGCTTGCGCACCTGGGCAACCCGGCCCTTGATGCCGTCTTCCGAACCCGCACCGTCGATGATGATGGTGTTTTCCTTGCCGATCTCGACACGCTTGGCCTGGCCGAGGTCCTTCAGCGTGGCTTTTTCCAGCGTCAGGCCGACTTCCTCGGCGATCACCGTGCCGCCCGTCAGGATGGCGATGTCTTCCAGCATGGCCTTGCGACGATCGCCGAAGCCCGGGGCCTTGACGGCAACGGTCTTGAGGATGCCGCGGATGTTGTTCACCACCAGGGTGGCCAGCGCTTCGCCGTCGACGTCTTCCGAGATGATCAGCAGCGGACGGCCGGCCTTGGCCACCTGCTCCAGCACGGGCAGCAGGTCGCGGATGTTGGAGATCTTCTTGTCGTGCAGCAGGACGAAGGGATTGTCCAGGATGGCGATCTGCTTGTCCGGGTTGTTGATGAAGTAGGGCGACAGGTAGCCGCGGTCGAACTGCATGCCTTCGACCACTTCCAGTTCGCTTTCCAGCGACTTGCCGTCTTCGACGGTAATGACGCCTTCCTTGCCGACCTTGTCCATCGCATCGGCGATGATCTTGCCGATTTCAGCGTCGGAGTTGGCGGAAATCGAGCCGACCTGGGCGATCTCTTTGGAGGTCGTGCAGGGCTTGGAGATCTTCTTCAGTTCCTCGATGATGGCGGTAACCGCCTTGTCGATGCCGCGCTTCAGGTCCATCGGGTTCATGCCGGCGGCGACGTACTTCATGCCTTCGCGGATGATCGACTGGGCCAGCACGGTGGCGGTGGTGGTGCCGTCACCGGCGATGTCGGAGGTCTTGGAAGCGACTTCCTTGACCATCTGCGCGCCCATGTTCTCGAACTTGTCCTTGAGTTCGATTTCCTTGGCGACGGAAACGCCGTCCTTGGTCACGGTGGGGGCGCCGAAAGAGCGCTCCAGCACGACGTTGCGGCCTTTCGGGCCAAGGGTCACCTTGACGGCGTCGGCGAGGATGTTGACGCCGCGAACCATGCGCTGACGCGCGGAATCACCAAATTGAACTTCTTTAGCAGCCATTCTTTATCTCTCCAGAATTCGTTTAATTACAGACAACGTCGGCTATCAGGCCTCAACGACGCCCATGATGTCTTCTTCGCGCATGACCAGCAGCTCGTCGCCATCGACCTTGACGGCCTGGCCGGAGTACTTGCCGAACAGCACACGGTCGCCGGCCTTGACGGCCATCGGGCGGACCTTGCCATCGTCCATGATCTTGCCGGCGCCAACGGAAATGACTTCGCCCTGATCCGGCTTCTCGCCGGCGGAATCGGGAATCACGATACCGGAAGCCGTTGTGCGCTCGGCCTCAACGCGCTTGACAATGACTCGATCATGCAAGGGGCGGATTTTCATCGATTTTTCTCCATCTTGATAACGAATGAACGCGGCAGGACACCTGCCGAATATGGTGCGGAAAGGGGTGCGGTTAGCACTCGACCTTCACGAGTGCTAATAATAGGGGCGGATGCCCGCATTTTCAAGTCACCAATACCGGCGACAGGGTTTCAGTCGAGCTCCGTCGCCAGGACGAGGCAGTTGCGGCCCCTGTGCTTGGCCCGATAAAGGGCGGCGTCGGCAGCCGCGACCAGCGATTCGCAATCGCCTGCAGCGTCCGGGTCGGCGGCGGCAACACCCATGCTGAGGGTGACTCGGCCGCCGACCCCCAGCTCATGCGGGATGGCCTGACCGGCGAGACACTGCTGGATGCGGCGCGCCACCACGCCGGCGCCCTCGACGTCGCTCCCCGGCAGGACAACGGCGAACTCCTCGCCGCCATAGCGGGCCACCAGGTCGCCCGGGCGGAACACGATTTCGGTCATTGCGGCCGCCACCTGCCGCAGGCACTCGTCGCCCTTCTGGTGGCCATAGGCATCGTTGTAGTGCTTGAAATGGTCGACATCGAGCATGATCAGCGACAAGGGCTGCGAGTCCCGCCTTCCGCGCCGCCATTCGCCTTCCAGAGTCTCATCGAAGCTGCGGCGGTTCGCCACGCCCGTCAACCCGTCGCGCGCGGCGAGGTTTTCAAGGGCGGATTGCGCGCGCCGGTGGTCGGTCATGTCGCGCAGGGTTTCCACCACGGCCAGCAAACGGCCATCTTCGTCGTAGATGGGTCCGGCATCGATCGCCAGATAGAGTTCCGTGCCCGCGCGCGGCATGACGCACCAATTGGCGGCATGAAAATCACTGGCCTGCCCGCCGGCGAGTTCGGCGTCGACATAAAGCGCCGCGATCTCCGCGGTCCGCCCCAGCACCACGAGGTCGGCCAGGCAGGGGCGCGGCGCATCGTAGAATGCCCGCCAGTGGTCCTGCGTACCCAGAACCTCCGCCGCCGGCACCCCGGTCAACCGCTCACAGGCCTTGTTCCAAATGATGACCCGGCATGCGGCATCAAGAACAAAGGTCGGCACCACCAGATGCTGCATCAGATTGACGGCAAACCTGTGTTCCTGCACTATCTTGCTATCCATCGCCTCCTCCGTCGGATCACGGAAAATTGACCCAGAAGACATCTCACCGTAGTCAATCAGGCAGCCTTCGTTCCTATACTATAGTGATAGGCGTGGATAATTGAACAAAAAGCGATGAAATCATGAAAATCGATGTGGGGCGCCACTTGGGACGACGGTTCTTTGCCGCCATGCTGCTTGTTGTAGCCATCGCCGCCGCCGATTTCCTTGTCGTCGACTACCATACCCGCACCGCCAGCCGCGATGCCGAGATCACCAACCTGGCCGGGCGCCAGCGCATGCTGGCCGCGCGCATCGCCTCCCTCGTCAACCACCTCGCATTGCCGGAGATGCAGGCGGAAATGGACGAGACGGTCGCCCGCATGCGCGACGGTTTCCAGCGCCTTACCCAACCCGACGGCGGCTACCTGGATGCCGCCGCAGTGCGCGAACTCTGCCTCGGCGGAGACCGGCCGGTTCGTCCGCGCGTCGCCGAGTATCTTGCGGCAGCCGAACGCGGCGATGTCGAACTCATCACCGCGATGTACAAGCCGCTCGCCGCCGACATCGATCGTTCCGTCACCGCCTATGCCGAATTTGCGACCCATCGCATCCGCGTGCTGCGCACCATCGAAGCCGCCACCTTCGCCACGCAACTGCTCGTCCTCTGGCTGATCTGGCGCTTCATCTTTCGGCCGATGGCGCAACGCATCGATCGGGACTTCCGCGCGCTCGACGCCAGTCGCACCCGCACCCGTGCGATTCTCGATGCCGCCGGCGAAGGCATCTGCGGCATCGACAACGTCGGCTGCATCATCTTCATCAACGACAAGGCCTGCCACCTGCTCGGCTGCGCCAAGGACGATGCACTGGGCGCCAACCTGCACGACCTGGCCCATCACCACGACGCTGCCGGCACCATGGTACCGGCCGAGAGCTGCAGCGTGCTGCGGGCGGCCCAGGACGGCAGCCAGCAGCGCCTCCAGCTCGACGCCTTCTGGCGCCAGGACGGCAGCCGCTTTCCGGTCGAGGTGGTGGTCGCGCCGCTGCGAAGCCTTGAGGGCTTCGTCGGTGCAGTGATCGTCTTTTCCGACATCTCGGAGCGCAAGCAGGCCGAAGCCTGTTACGAGTTGTCGAGCAACGTGCTCAATACCATCGCCGAAGGCGTCTTCATCACCACCCCGGACGGCACCATCACCCGCACCAACCCGGCGTTCAGCGTCGTCACCGGCTACCAGCCGGACGAGGCCATCGGCCAGACGCCGCGGATACTCAAGTCGGGCCGCCATGACGCCGCCGAATACCGCGCCATGTGGGAAGCCATCGCCAGGCGCGGCTTCTGGAACGGCGAGATATGGAACAAGCGCAAGAGCGGCGAGATATTCTGCGCCTCGCAAAGCATCGCCGCCATCCGCGACGGCCGTGGCGAGGTGACGCACTACGTCGCAGTGTTCAAGGACGTGACCGACCACAAGGCGAACGAGGACGCGATCCGCCGCCAGGCCTATCACGACCACCTGACCGGCCTGCCCAATCGCAACCTGTTCATGGACCGGCTCAAGCTGGCCATCGCCCAGGCCCGCCGCAAGGAACGGCGGATGGCCGTCATGTTCGTCGATCTGGACCATTTCAAGGAAATCAACGATCGCCTCGGTCACGCCGTCGGCGATGTCGTGCTGTGCGAAGCCAGCCGCCGCCTGCGCGATGCACTGCGCGAAGGCGACACCGTGGCCCGCCTCGGCGGCGACGAATTCATCGTGCTGCTGGCCGACCTGTCGGACTCGCCCGACGCCGCCACGGTAGCCGCCAAGATGCTGGAGCGCATGGCGCAGCCGTTCGACCTGCCGGAAGATTCGGCACGGCTCGGCGCCAGCATCGGTATCGCCCTGTTCCCGCAGAATGGCGACGATGCCGATACGCTCATCCAGGCCGCCGATGCCGCCATGTACGTGGTGAAGGCCGAAGGCCGCAACGGCTACCGCTTCGCCTGAAACGGTAGCCGGGATCGGGCTATCATTCCCGCATGGGATTATTCGACTGGCTGCGGCCGCCCCCTGCACTCGACGCCAAAACCGGCGCCCTGATCGGTCACGCCGTCGCCACCGTCGATCCCCGCCTGAAGATGGTGGGCGGACACGAACGTACCCTGGCCGAGCCGGTGCGCCACGCCTTCGACTATTGCGAACGCGTGGCCCTGGCCATTCCCGGCCCCTTCGAAATCAGTCGTGCCGCCTTTGCCGCCGATCCGCTGGTCCATGCGCTGTTCGGCAGCGCCGACGACGTCGAGCAGATGCTGGCGCGCAGCCAGTGCGTGCGTGACTACCTCGCCGGGCACGCCGTCGTGCCGCCGGGACAGTGTTGCGCCCTGCTCGGCATGCGCCGCCATGTCACGGCTGGCTTCGGCACCCGGCTGATGGGCGAGGTCATCCGCCACGACGAGCCGCAACAGGCACTGAGCTTTACCGACCATACCCTGGCCGAGCCCAGTCACGACCTCGATGGCGCGCAGCAGCGGCTGGCCATGGCGATGTTCGACGGCCTGCTCAAGGGCTTCGTCGCCCACGTCGATGAAGTGCACGAAGAAAGGCGCGAACTGCTCGACGAGCAGGCGATCGCCCGCGCCCGTGCGCGCAGCCAGGGTCCCGAGTCGCACACGCGGCGGCTGGCCGAGTTGCAGGAGCGGCTGCGTGAAACGGTCGACGCCCTCCAGCCCGAGCGGCTGCTCGAAACGCTGACGGCCTACCTCGCGGCACCGGAGGCCTCGCTGCGGCTCGATCCGGTGAAACTGGCCGTCGACCGGCTCGGCATCATCGCCGACCCGGACGACCAGCACGCCGACATCCTGCGCTTCGTCGAACTCACCACGCGCGACCAGCGTCGCTGGGTCTCCATGATCGTGCGCATCGATCGCGAGGAAGCGCGCGCCGCGGTCGAGCGCTTCGACGCGCGCGCGCGTTACATCGTCATCTAGCCATGCGCCTTCTTGTCCCGTTTCTCATTCTCGCCCTGGCTCTGCCCGCCGCAGCCCAGGAAGCGGCGACAAACCGGCACCTGCCGCCAACCGTGGCACGCGCACTCAAGGCCGCCGCCATTCCGGAGCAGGCCGTCGCGGTAGTGGTGCAGGAAGTCGGCAGCATTTTTCCGCGCGTGGACCTCAACGCCAGCCGGGCCATGAATCCTGCCTCGGTGATGAAGCTGGTCACCACCTTCGCCGCGCTGGACCTGCTCGGGCCGGCCTACACTTGGAAGACCGAGGCGCTGGCCGGCGCAGCGCCGGCCGACGGCGTGCTGGCCGGCGACCTGATCCTGCGCGGCAGCGGCGACCCCAGCCTCACCTTCGAGCAATTCTGGCTGCTGCTGCGGCAGTTGCGCGGCCGCGGCCTGCGCGAAATCCGCGGCGACCTGGTGCTCGACCGCAGCGCCTTTGCCGTTCCACCCCACGACGAAGCCGCCTTCGACGGCAAGCCGCAACGCCCCTACAACGCCGGTCCCGATGCCCTGCTGCTCAATTTCAAGGCAGTGCGGCTGACGCTGCTGCCGGCCGCCGACGGCATCCGCGTGCTGCCCGAACCGGCGCCGGCAAACCTCGACATCGTCAACCTCGTCAAGCCCAACGGCGGCAACTGCGGCGACTGGCGGGACAACCTGCGCGCCGACCTGGTTCGCCACGAAGGCAGCCACAACGGCAGTTTCCGCCTGATCCTCACCGGCAGCTATGCCGCCGCCTGCGGCGAGCAGCGCTGGAACCTCAACCTGCTGCCGCAGTCGGACTACCTGCTCGGCGTGTTCCGCCAATTGTGGGCCGAACTCGGCGGCAGCTTCGGCGGCACGGTGCGCGAGGCGGCGACACCCGCCGATGCGCGGCCGCTGGCCAGCATCGACTCGCCGCCACTGGCCGAGGTGGTGCGCAACATCAACAAGTTCTCCAATAACGTAATGGCGCGGCAACTGTTCCTGACGCTTGGACAAAAAGTCGGCGCTGGCGGCACGGCGGCAAACGCGGAAAGCGTCGTGCGCCGCTGGCTTGAAGAACGCGGCCTGCGCTTCCCCGAACTGGTGCTCGACAACGGCTCGGGCCTGTCACGGCACGAGCGCATTTCCGCGGAGAGCACGGCGCGCCTGCTCGCCGCGGCATGGAGCAGCGCCGTCATGCCCGAGTTGATGTCTTCGCTGCCGCTGCTGGCGGTGGATGGCACACTGAAGAAACGCCAGGGCAGTGCCGCCGGCCAGGCCCACATCAAGACCGGTTCTCTCGAAGGCGTCAAGACGCTGGCCGGCTATGTGCTCGACCGCCGCGGGCGGCGCCAGATCGTCGTGTTCTTCGTGAATCACCCCAACGCCGCCGCGGCACAGCCGGCACAGGATGCGCTGCTGCAGTGGGTTTATGAGCGCGGCGCATGAAGAAGCTGCCCTGGCTCATCGTCGCAATCGCACTGATCGGCACCGGCATCGAATCGATCAGAATCCTCGCAGAGTGGTGGCAGGCCGGCGTTCCGGCGCTGGGAATGGAGGAGGCTCTCGCCTTCGCGGCACTCGCGCTGATCGCCTTCGTCGGGTGGCGCTGCCGGGTATTCGGCTGCGGCAGCAAAGCCAAAAAATAGGCACCCCAAGGGTGCTCTGCACTTCCTTCGGTCGACTTCCTGCGGGGCGCACTGGCGGCACGGCGGCAAACCGCCGAAACCGGGGACAGGCAGATCAGCTGACGTAGAACTGCCAGTTGTTGCGGCCCATCGACTTGGCGCGATACATCGCCTCGTCGGCACGCTTGAGCAGAATCTCGCCATCTTCGCCATCGGCGGGATATAGCGCGATGCCGATGCTGGGCGAACTTTCGACGCTGTGGCCGTCGAGGCTGTACGGCTGGTCGAGCGCGGCAACAATCTTGTCGGCCACCTGGCCGGCCACCACCGAATCCGCGACATTGGGCAGCACCACCACGAACTCGTCGCCACCGAGGCGCGCCACCACGTCGGCATCACGCACGCTGGCCTTGAGGCGCCGCGCCACCTCGATCAGCAGCAGGTCGCCGACGGCGTGACCGAGGCGGTCATTGATCCGTTTGAAGCGGTCGAGGTCGAGAAACATCACCGCCACCTGCTGCCGGTCGCGCCGGCCCGCGGCAATCGCCTGCTCCAGCCGGCCCTGAAGGTTGAGGCGATTGGGCAGGCCGGTCAGCGCGTCATGCAGCGCCAGGTTGCGGATTTCCTCCTCGTTGGCCTTCTGCCGGCTGATGTCGGTGAATCCGCCGATGTGGTGGGTGATGGCGCCGCCGGCATCCCGCACGACGGCGATGGTCAGCAGCTTGGGATAGACGCTGCCGTCCTTGCGCCGGTCCCACAATTCGCCCTGCCAGTAGTTGTGCGTCAGGATGCCGTGCCACATCTCGGCATACACCTCGGGCGGGGTGCGCCCCGCGGCCAGGATGCGCGGATTGCGGCCGCGCACGTCGTCTATCGAGTAGCCGGTCGAACGGGTGAAGGCGGGGTTGACCTCAAGGATGTTGTTGTCGCGATCGGTAACCACCAGGGCCTCGCCGCTGTGCTGGAAGACGCGGGCCAGCAATTGCAGTTGCAGTTCGGCCTGCTTGCGCTCGGTAATGTCCTGCACCGTGCCGACGCCAGATATCGGGCGGCGCCTGGCGTCGAAGACGATCTGGGCACGCTCGCGCACCCAGCGCACCTGTCCGTTTACCAGCAGGCGATGTTCGATGTCGTAGTCAGCACCGGCCATCGCGGCCTGCCATGCCGCCTCCAGCGCCACCCGATCCTCGGGATGTACGCATTCGACAAACCGCTGATAGGTCAGCGGCGTATCCGGGCTGATTCCGAAAATGCGGTAAGTCTCGGCCGACCAGTCCAGCCGGTTGGCGAGAATGTCGAGGGTCCAGCTGCCGACGTGCGCGACCGCCTGGGCAGCATTGAGCGCGGCCTCGCTCTCGTGCAGCGCAGCCACGGCCTGCCGTTGCACCGTGATGTCGGCGGCGATGCCCATGAACCCCGTGACAGCACCTGAGTCGTCGCGCATGGCGGTGACCGACAGCAGCACCGGAAAGCGCGAGCCGTCCTTGCGCACGTAGGTCCATTCGTAGGTGTTGGGCAGGTGCTGCCGCGAACGGGCGACGAAGACTTCAAAGCCGGGTTTGATGGCAATGCCGAGATCGGCGGAGAACTCGGCCGCCCGCGCCGCTACCTCGGCAGGGTCGTGGATGACCGCCGGCGTCACCATGCCGATGACTTCCTCGGCGCGATAGCCAAGCATTCTCTCGGCCGCCAGGTTGAACGAAGTGATGGCGCCGTCCGGCGTAGTCGAGATGATGGAATAGTCTGCCGCCTCCAGAATCGCCGACTGGAACGCGGACAGGTCGCGGAAGGCCTGGCCGGCTTCGCGCCGTTCGTGGATGTCGATCAGCGTGCCGTTCAGGTGCTCGCCGGCGCCGGTCGGCGCCCGCTGGAACCGCAGCAGCATCCAGCGCGGCGAACCGTCGCTGCAGAGCAGCCGCAGCGGCTCTTCCGGCGGATGGTCGGCATCCGGCTCCAGCGCACGGGCCAGCGCGGCATCGACCAGCGCCGCGTCCGCCGGGTGCACCAGTCGCGCCGCAAACTCGGCGACGGTCGGGCGTTCGTCGGCGCCACCGCCGCCGTCCACACACTCGCGCCGCAACAGTCGATGAAAGCGCTCGCCGAGTTCGAAACGCCCTGCGGCAATGTCGTAGGAGCAATCCGCCATGCGCCCGATGTCGAGGGCGTCATCGAGCCGGGCCTTGTGCTCGAGCAACCGCATCGAACTGGCCGACAACTCGGCGACGATGCGTTCGCGCTCGCGCTCCGTCGTCACCAGCCGCGACAGCAGGAAGCCCAGCAGGCCAAGCAACAACAGCCCGGCACTGCCGACGACGGCTACACGGATGCGTAACCCGCCCAGAACCTCCTGGCTGGACAGGCCGACGACGACAAAATACGGGTAACGCTCGAGACGGCTGACGCTGGCAAAGCGTTCGATGCCATCGCCCGGCGCGGTGAAATGCAGCGTGGTCGTGCGCTGACCGCTTGCCAGCGCCGGCACCAGCGGGTGATCCGGCGGCAGCGGCCGGTTGACCGCATCCGCCAGCGCCGGCCGGCGCAGCACCAGTGCGTGGTCGTCGCTGCGATGGACGGCGATCACGCCCTGCCGGCCGATGTCGAGCGCGGCGAGCAGATGCTCGAAATGCTCCAGATCGAGGTGCGCGACGATCATGCCGAGAAACCGCCCCCGCTCGCCGCGCAACGCGCGCCCGACCAGGATGGCGCTGCGGCCGGTGGTGCGGGTCACCAAGACCTCCGAGAACACCACGTCGGCACGCGCATCGTCGCGCAGCTTGCGGAAATGGGCGCGATCGGCGATGTTGACCCGTGCCGTTGCCACACTGTCCGTGGTGTAGAGCATGTCGCCGGCCGCGTCGAAAACGCGGATGCCGGCCAGTTCGGGAAAGCTGCGCAGGTGCTGGTCGAGCTGCCGGTCGATGTCGGCCGCAAACTCGGGAACGCGCGCCTTGTCGAGGGCTTGCCGCGGAACGGTTTCACCGACCGTGCGCAGGGTGACATCGATGCGGCGCAGGGTGCTGTCGATGTTGGCATCGATCATTGCGGTAAAACTGCGCGTGGTCTGTTCGGCGCCGGCCACCAGTTCACGCTGGCCGGACCAGATCAAATAGCCGATCAGGGCGCTGGCGCCAAGAATGGCGACGCCGACCAGCGTCAGCAGCAGTCGCCGCCCGCCACCCGCGAAGAAGGTCGGCAGCGCCATCGCTACAGGCCGAGGCTGCTCCAGAGATCATCGACGCGCCGCTTGACGTCCGCGTCCATGACGATGGGTCGACCCCACTCGCGCGTCGTCTCGCCCGGCCACTTGTTGGTGGCATCGATGCCCATCTTGCTGCCGAGGCTGGCCACGGGCGAGGCGAAGTCGAGGTAGTCGATCGGCGTGTTCTCGGCGATCAGCGTGTCGCGTGCGGCATCGACGCGCGTGGTCAGCGCCCAGATCACCTCCTTCCAGTCGCGGATGTCCACGTCGTCGTCGGTGACGATGATCAGCTTGGTGTACATGAACTGGCGCAGGAAGCTCCAGATGCCGAACATCACCCGCTTGGCATGGCCGGGATACTGCTTCTTGATCGACACCACCGCCAGACGATAGGAGCAGCCCTCGGGCGGCAGGTAGAAATCGCTGATCTCGGGAAACTGCTTCTGCAGCAGCGGCACGAACACTTCATTGAGCGCGACGCCAAGCATGGCCGGCTCGTCCGGGGGCTTGCCGGTGTAGGTGCTGTGGTAGATCGGCTCGCGCCGCAGCGTGATGCGCTCGACGGTGAGCACCGGGAATTCGGCGACCTCGTTGTAGTAGCCGGTATGGTCGCCAAACGGTCCCTCCGCCGCAACCTCGCCCGGATGGATCACGCCTTCGAGCACGATTTCGGCGCTCGCCGGCACCTGCAAATCGGACCCCAGGCACTTCACCAGCTCGGTCTTGGCGCCGCGCAGCAGCCCGGCGAACTGGTACTCGGACAGCGAATCCGGCACCGGTGTCACGGCGCCGAGTATCGTCGCCGGATCGGCGCCGATCACCACCGCCACCGGGAAGGGCTGGCCCGGATTCATCTCGCAGTGGTCGCGAAAATCCAGCGCGCCGCCGCGATGCGCCAGCCAGCGCATGATGACCTTGTTGGGGCCGATCACCTGCTGGCGATAGATGCCGAGGTTCTGCCGCGGCTTGGCCGGCCCGCGCGTCACCACCAGCCCCCAGGTGATCAGCGGGCCGGCGTCGCCCGGCCAGCAGGTCTGGATCGGCAGGCGCGCGAGGTCGACATCCTTGCCTTCCCACACCACCTCCTGGCAGGGTGCCGACGACACGATCTTCGGCGCCATGTTGAGCACCTGCTTCAGCACTGGAAGTTTTTCCCAGGCATCCTTGAGGCCGCGCGGCGGCTCGGGTTCCTTGAGATAGGCCAGCAGCTTGCCGACTTCGCGCAGGGCTTCGGTGCTCTCTTCGCCCATGCCCAGCGCCACGCGGCGCGGCGTGCCGAAAAGGTTGGCCAGCACGGGGATCGAATGTCCCTTGGGTTTCTCGAACAGGATGGCCGGCCCCCCGGCACGCAGCACGCGATCGCAAATCTCGGTCATTTCCAGATTGGGATCGACTTCGACGGCGACGCGCTTGAGTTCGCCGACGGCTTCGAGTTGCGCGATGAAGTCGCGCAGGTCACGGTATTTCATTCACTGCTCTCCATCAGGAAGTCGGTCAGTCGCTCGATGCCGGCCGCGTCGTCGCGTTTCACGATGATAAGCCCGATGTCGCCGCTGTGCGGCACCAGCGAAGCCACGGTGTCCTCGACGCCAACGCTGCTGCCAGCCGACTCGTTCACCACGATTGCGCAGGGAACGACACCGGCTTCGCGCAGTGCCGACAATGCCGTCAGCGTGTGCGACAGCGCGCCGAGGTAGCTGCCGGCCACCAGCACCACCGGCAGGCCCAGCGCGGCGATCCAGTCGCGCACGGTGTGGCGGGCGTCCAGTGGCACCATCACGCCGCCGACGCCCTCGATCAGCAGCAGACCATCGTTTCGCTCCATCTCGCCGCGGCACCAGCCGACCAGTTCGGCGAAGTCGATGGCACGGCCTTCGCGCGCGGCGGCAAGGTCGGGCGACAGAGGCGCGGCGAAACGCCAGGGCGCGATGGCGGCCACTTCGCTCGCCGTCACTCCAGCGCGCCCCGAAGGAAGTCGACCGAAGGAAGTGCAGAGCACCCCTGGGGTGCCGAGTTTTTGCAGCAGCACGCCGGCATCGCTCGCGGCGGGGTTCGCCGCATCGTAGCCACTCATCACCGGCTTGACCGCGCGCACCGCGACGCCGCGGGCGTGGCAGGCAGCAGCGACGCCCGCCGTGAGCCAGGTCTTGCCGAGGTCGGTGCCGGTCGCGGTGATAAAATAGGCTCGCTTCATCGCCACCATTTTAGGGTCTGTTCATGCCCCCCGCAGCGACTTCCTGGCTGACCCTCGACCACGTCTGGCTGCCCTACACCCAGATGGCGACCACGCCGCCGCCGCTGGCCGTCGTCGGCGCCTCGGGCAGCCGCATCGAACTCGCCGACGGCAGCACGCTGATCGACGGCATCGCCTCGTGGTGGACGGCCTGCCATGGCTACAACCATCCGCACATCCGCGCCGCCGTCGCCGCGCAACTGGACACGCTGCCGCACGTGATGTTCGCCGGACTGGCGCACGAGCCGGCCTGCACCCTGGCGGCACGCCTGGCCGCGCTGCTCCCGGGCGATCTTTCACACGCCTTCTTCTCCGAGTCAGGCTCGGTCGCGGTCGAGATCGCGCTGAAGATGGCCGTGCAGTTCTGGCGCAACCAGGGGCAGGACCGCCACCGCATCATCGCCTTCCATCACGGCTATCACGGCGACACGCTGGGCGCGCTCTCGGTCACCGATCCCGCCAGCGGCTTCCACGACGCCTTCGCCGGCTATCGTGCCGTGCAGATATTCGCCGAGCTGCCACGCACGCTGGCCGAGCGCGCCGAGTTCGAGCGCCTGCTGGCGGCGCATCGCCACGAGGTCGCCGCCGTCATCGTCGAGCCGCTGGTGCAGGGCGCCGGCGGCATGCGCTTCCATGACGCCGCAACGCTGGCCTTCATCCGCGCCGCCTGTGACCGCCACGACGTGCTGCTGATCGCCGACGAGATCATGACCGGCTTCGGCCGCACCGGCCGTCTCTTCGCCTGCCAGGGTGACGCTGGGGCCGGCATCGTCCCCGACCTGATCTGCCTGTCGAAGGCGCTGACCGGCGGCACCCTGCCGCTGGCAGCGACCGTAGCCACCACCCGCGTGTTCGACGCCTTCCGCTCCGCGCGGACGGAGGACGCCTTCATGCACGGCCCGACCTTCATGGCCAACCCGCTGGCCTGCGCCGCCGCCAACGCTTCGCTCGATTTGTTCGAGCGCGAGCCGCGCCTGCAGCAGGTCGCCGCCATCGAGGGGCAGATGCACACCGAACTCGAACCCTGCCGCGAACTGCCGGGCGTGCTTGACGTGCGCGTCAGCGGCGCCATCGGCGTGGTGCAACTCGCCACCACCGAGGCCTCCACCCTGCGCCCCGCCTTCGTCGAACGCGGCGTGTGGGTGCGCCCCTTCGGCGACATCGTCTATCTCGCGCCGCCATTCACCATCGGCCGCGACGATCTCGCCACGCTCACCTCCGCGGTGTGCGACGTGGTGCGCGACTGGGGGCGCACGCGTGGCTGATCTCGACGCGCTGATCACGCCGCATCTCGATCAACTTTCGGCGTCCCGCCAGCGCCGACTTTTGCGCGTGCCTGATCCACGGCTGATCGACGTCTCCTCCAACGACTACCTCGGCCTGTCGCGCCACCCGCTGCTGATCGAACGCGCCTGCGAATGGACGCGCCGCCACGGCGCCGGCAGCCGCGCCTCGCGCCTCGTCACCGGCACCACGCAGGGGCTGCTCGACCTCGAAGCACGGCTGGCCGCCTTCAAGGGAACCGAGGCCGCGCTGATCTTCGCCAGCGGCTTCCAGCTCAACAGCTCGGTGCTGCCGGTGCTGTTCGAACTGGCAGAGAAGCCTTTGGTCTTCACCGACCGTCTCAACCACGCCAGCCTCCATGCCGGCTGCCGCGCAGCCGGCGTGCGCGAGATCCGCTACCACCACAACGACCTGGCCCATCTCGAAGAACTGCTGGTCGCCCACCCCGGCGATCTGCGCTTCATCGTCACCGAATCGGTATTCAGCATGGACGGCGACCGCGCCGACGTGCCGGCACTCGCGACGCTGGCCGAGCGCCACGGCGCCATCCTCTTCCTGGACGAAGCGCACGCCACCGGCGTACTCGGCCCCGGCGGGCGCGGCCTGGCGGCGACTGCAGGAAGCGCAAAGCCGTTGCCGGTCGTCATGGGCACGCTGGGCAAGGCGCTAGGCGGCGCCGGCGCTTACGTCGCCGGTTCCAGGACGCTCATCGACTGGCTGGTCAACCGTTGCGCCGGCTTCATCTACAGCACCGCGCCGGCACCCGCCGCGCTCGGCGCGCTCGATGCCGCGCTCGAGCTGCTGCCGACGCTGGACGCAGAACGAACGCGACTGGCGGCGATGGCACAGCAACTGCGCGACGCCCTGCACCGGCGCGGCGTCGACACCCGCGACTCATCGACCCAGATCGTGCCGGCGGTTATCGGCGGGGCCGCCGAAGCTCTGGCCGCGGCGGCCGCACTCGAGCGCGCCGGCGTGCTCGCCGTCGCCATCCGTCCGCCGACGGTGCCGGCCGGCACCGCGCGGCTTCGCTTCGCGCTGTCGGCGGCATTGAGCGATGCGCAGTTCGAGGCGGTGCTCGCTGCCGTCGCCACGCTGTCGCCGCGCTGATGGCCACCATCGTCCTCGCCCACGGCTGGGGCTTCGACCACCACGTCTGGAATGCGGTACGGGAGCGGCTTGCGCCAAGCCATCGCGTTGAATGCATCGACTTCGGCTTCTTCGGTGCCGTCCCGCTACTGCCGACTTTTCCGGAGCCGGTGATCGCCGTCGGCCATTCGCTCGGCGCCTGCTGGTGGCTGACGCAAGCGACCTTCCCGTGGCGGCGACTGTTGTCGATCAACGGTTTTCCCCGCTTCACCGAGGCGGCCGATTACGTCCCTGCCGTCGCCCCGCGCGTGCTGGCGCGCATGCGCAAGCAGTTCGCGCAGACGCCGGCTGCGGTGCTTGCCGAATTTCGCTCTTTCTGTGGCGCATCGCCGGCGCCAGCCGAATTCGATGCCGCTGGCCTCGCCGCAGGACTCGACTGGCTCGCCGCCTGGGATGGCCGCAAACGCCTGGCCGAACGTGCCGCCGACATCTTCGCGCTGGCCAGCCGCAACGACCCCATCGTGCCGGCCGGCATGAGCCAGGCGGCGTTTGCCGTGCTCGGCGACCGCCTCGCCTTCGGCGATGTCGCCGGCCATGTGTTGCCGCTGGCAGCGCCTGATTTTTGCGCCGAATGGATCGAGCGGATCGCAGCGCAATGAGTCATTCCATTGCACACAGGTTCGGCCGCGCTGCCGCCAGCTACGACGCGCACTCGGCACCGCAGCGCCACGCGGCGCAACGCCTGGCCGACCTGATCGCGGCCGAATCTCTGCCGGCCCATCCCCGCGTGCTGGAGATCGGCTGCGGCACCGGCCACCTTACTGTCGCCCTCGCCGAAGCCTTGCTTCGCCGTGCCGCCAGCGCCGAGTTTTTCTGCAGCGACATCGCCCCGGCGATGGTCGCTGCTTGCCGCGCACGCCTGCCGCAACCGCACTACCTTGTCATGGATGGCGAGCGGCCGGCCGTCCGCGGCGGCTTCGACATCGTCTGCGCCAATCTGGCCGCCCAGTGGTTTCACGACCTGCCAGGTACGCTGGCCCGGCTGTCCGAACTGCTCGCGCCCGGTGGGCTGCTGGCCATCAGCACTCTCGGCGCCGAAAGTTTCGGCGAATGGAAATCCGTTCATGCCGCGCTCGGCTTGCGCGCGGGCACGCTGCCCTTCGTCACGACAACCGCCCTGCGCAATGCCTTCCCGGGCGGCGAGCTTGTCATCGACGAAGAGGTGTTCGTGGATCGCGCCGACGCCGCGCTGGAGCTGCCGCGCCGCCTGCGCGCCATCGGCGCCACGAGGCCCGTCCCCGGCCATCGGCCGCTGACCGCCGGCCAGTTGCGGCGCGTGCTGCGCGCGCTGGGACCAGCGCCAACCCTGTCCTACCAGCTGCTCTACGGCCGTTTCAGAAAAGCCACGGCCTGAGGTTGAGCTCGGCGACGAGGCCGACGAACACCGCGGCGCCAATCCAGTTGTTGTGCAGGAATGCTTTGAAGCACAGCATCCGCTCGCGGCCGCGAATCAGCGTGTAGTGGTAGCCGGCAAGTCCGGCCGCGACGAACAGGCCGGCGAAATACGGCGCGCCGTAATGCAGCGACCAACCGAGCCAGCCGAGGATGCCCAACGTCGCCGCATAGCTCAACATGATCGCGACGATGTCAAAGCGGCCGAAGGTGAGCGCCGAGGTGCGGATGCCGATGCGGATGTCGTCGTCGCGATCCACCATGGCGTATTCGGTGTCGTAGGCGACGGCCCAGAAGACGTTGCCGAGCAACAATAGCCAAGCACCAGACGGCACCTGCCCCTGCACCGCGGCGAAGGCCATGGGGATGCCGAAGCCGAAAGCGACGCCGAGGTAGGCCTGCGGAATGGCGAAGAAGCGCTTGGTGAAGGGATAGCTGGCGGCGAGGAACAGCGCGACGCCGGCCAGCTGCCACACCAGCTGCGACAGCGGCAGGATCAGCAGGGCCGAACAGACAACCAACACCGCGGCCAGCAGCAGCGCCTCGAGCGTGCCGACCTTGCGCGCGGCAAGCGGCCGCTCGCGGGTGCGCTCGACGTGCGGGTCGAAATCGCGGTCGGCATAGTCGTTGATGACGCAGCCGGCCGAGCGCATCAGCACCGTACCGAGCACGAAGATCCAGAGCAGCAGCAGCGGCGGTTGGCCGTCGCTGGCAATCCATAGCGCCCATAGCGTCGGCCACAGCAGCAGCAGGATGCCGATGGGCTTGTCGAGCCGCATCAGCTTCTCGTAGAGATCGAGTCGCTGCTTGATGGCCGCGATCTTCACCGCGACAGCACTCCCGGCAGGAAGACCTCGGTCACCAGCAGTGGCGCGGCATCACGGCGAAACACCGAGCGCCGTGCCCAGAGGTCCGGCGGCAGGTCGTTGACCGCAGCGGCCGCACGGCGGTAAAGCGGCTTGCGGGCGTCGAGGCGGCAGTATTCCAGCGCGCCACGAGCGATGCGCGGCTCGGCAAACAGCATGGTCGCCAGCGGTCGGCTGCCGAGCCCGCGCAACGCCCGCCACGGACCGTCGAGGTGGCGAGCGGCGGCGAGGCTCCTGGCGAACACGACGGGGGTATCGTCGCACAACAGCAACACTTCGCGCACCAGCGGCGACTCATCGGTGGCGAGGCCCAGTGCAGTCTGCTCGTCAGGCCAGGCGCTGGCGCGACGCTGCATCAGCCGCATGACGCGAAATCCGCCCGGGCAGGCCTCGCGCAGATGTTCAGACAACGAGCCGGACCGCATCAACCATTCGCGAATGCCGGCCGTGGCTGTTCCCGAGACGACACTGGGCATCCATGTTTGCATGGCGGGATTTTAAGCGCAGGCTGGCAATGCGCACGCACCATCGGCGCGGCGCGCCAGACCGGGTACTGCGCGTCAGGCCGTCAGCCGGTCTTTCATGAGGCGACAGTCGCCGAGGCGGTTGCGGTAGCCACGGCCTGCGCATTCGGCGAGCCTGCCGTCGCAGGCAGCGCAAAGCGCGGTAGCGACATCGTCCATCTGGTATTGGGTAAGCGACGCAACCCCCCGCGAAACAGCCTTGGCCAAGATTGCGACCCGAGAAAAAGCATCACGCTGGCCGGGTGACAGGGAGTGGTCTTCGGTGCAGCACCGAGCAACCCAATGGACGTCGTCCAATTGCTTGCGCACCCACTGGTTCAGGGAGCTCGGTGGCTTCATCGACAGCGCTTCCAGGGGGACCATGGTTGCCAATTTCTCCGCCAGATCGGGACGGGTGGATTATGGTTTCAGGGCAGATGCCGCGTCAATCCAGCGAAAGTAATAGGGTTATTGCGGTGCTGGATGGGTCAGGCGTTGAGTAGTTCACCGCGCCCGCCCAGCCAGCGTTCGAGGTGGCGCTGCACCACGGCCTCGTCGCCGCGCAGCAGTTCCTCGGCGGCGCTGCGCGCCTGCTCGATCAGTGCGGTGTCTTCGAGGTCGGCATAGCGCAGCATGGGCAAACCACTCTGGCGCGCACCGATGAATTCGCCGGGGCCGCGCAGATGCAGGTCCTGGCGCGATATCTCGAAGCCGTCGCTGTTCTCGAAGATTATGCGCAGCCGCGCCCGCGCCGTTTCACCCAAAGGCCGGGCGTAGAGCAGGATGCAGGCGGAATCGAAGCTGCCGCGCCCGACGCGGCCGCGCAACTGGTGCAGCTGGGCCAGTCCGAAGCGCTCGGCATGCTCGATCACCATCAACGTGGCATTGGGGACGTCGACGCCGACTTCGATCACCGTGGTGGCAACTAACACCTGTACCTCGTTGGCGACGAAGGCCGCCATCACCGCCGCCTTCTCGTCGGGTTTGAGGCGGCCATGGACGAGGCCGATGCGCAGTTCGGGCAATTCGGCGGTCAGGTGCTCGAAAGTTTCCTGCGCGGTCTTGAGCTGCAGCGCCTCGCTCTCTTCAATTAACGGACAGACCCAGTAGGCCTGGCGACCTTGGCCGCAGGCATCGCGCACGCGGGCAACCACTTCGTCGCGGCGCGCGTCCGACACCAGCTTGGTCAGCACCGGGGTGCGGCCGGGCGGCAGTTCGTCGATGACGGAGACATCGAGGTCGGCGTAGTAGCTCATGGCCAGGGTACGGGGAATCGGCGTGGCGGACATGGTGAGCTGGTGCACCACCGTGTCCGTCGCGCCCTTGTTCTTCAGCGCGAGCCGCTGCCTGACGCCGAAGCGGTGCTGCTCGTCGACTATGGTCAGCCCCAGCCGGGCGAAGGCGACGCCATCCTCGATCAGGGCATGGGTGCCGACCACCAGCGCCGTGGCGCCAGCGCCTACTTTTTCCTGCCAGGTCGCGCGCTCGCGCTTTTTTTGGCTGCCGGAAAGCCACGCCACCTCGACGCCAAGCGGCGTCAGCCACTGGGTCAGCTTGCGGTAGTGCTGCTCGGCAAGGATCTCGGTCGGCGCCATCAGCGCCGCCTGGTAGCCGCTATCCACCGCGCGCAGCATGGCCAGCGCGGCGATCACGGTCTTGCCGCTGCCGACGTCGCCCTGCAGCAGGCGCTGCATCGGGTGGGGCGCGGCGAGGTCGGCGGCGATTTCCTTCCATACGCGCTGTTGCGCGGCGGTAAGGCGAAATGGCAGTTGCGCCAGCAACGATTCGGTGAGCTTTCCCGGCGCGGCGAGTAGCGGCGCCCCGCAGGCGCGACGCAGGGCATGGGCGCGACGCAGGCTGAGCTGCTGCGCCAGCAATTCATCGAAGGCGACGCGGCGCCACGCCGGATGGCCGCGTGTTTCCAGTTGTTCGAGAGAAATGTCCGGCGGCGGATGGTGCAAGGTGCGGATGCTGGCGGCGAGTTCCGGCAGGCCGAGGCGGCAGCGCAACGATTCGGGCAGGGTGTCGCCGATCGCGCCCTCGGCCTCGGCGCGATCGAGCGCGCGATCGATCAGCTTGCGCAGCGTGGCCTGACCGAGACCGGCGGTGGTCGGATACACCGGCGTCAGGCCTTCGGGCAGCGGCTCGTCGTCACCTGCTGCATGAAAACGCGGATGGATAATCTCGGCACCGAAGAAGCCGCCACGCACTTCGCCAAAAACGCGCAGCCGTGCGCCTGTGGCCAGCGCCTTCTGCTGGCTCGGGTAGAAGTTGAGGAAACGCAACACCAGCAGTCCGCTGTCGTCGCGTACCTTGGCGATGAGCTGGCGGCGCGGACGGTAGGCGACATCGCAGGCAATCACCTCGACCTCGAACTGCGCTGAAACGCCGGGCAGCGCATCGCGGATCGGTGTCAGCCGCGTCTCGTCCTCGTAACGCAGCGGCAGGTGGTAGACGAGGTCGGCCTCGCGCCTGAGCCCGAGCCGGCCGAGTTTTTCGGCAACGGCGGCGCCAATGCCGGAAAAGGCAGGGGGTGGCCTGTCAGCCAACGACGAGGATGGCGTCCGCCTCGACCAGCGCACCGCGCGGCAACTCCTTGACGCCGACGGCGGCACGCGCGGGATAGGGCTGGGCGACATACTTCGCCATGACCTCGTTCACCTTGGCGAAGTTGCCAAGATCGGTCAGGTAGATGTTGAACTTGACGGCATCGTCGAGCGTGGCGCCGGCGGCCGCGGCCACGGCCTTGAGGTTATCGAAGACGCGAACGATCTGGGCGTCGATGCCTTCGGCCATGGTCATGCCGACGGGATCGAGGCCGATCTGGCCAGACAGGTAGATGGTGTTGCCGGCCTGCACGGCCTGCGAGTAGGTGCCGATGGCGGCAGGGGCGCTGGTAGTGGCGATGATCTTGCGGGGCATGCTCAATTTCCCTTGACGGTGACTTCGTAGTTGAGGCGGGCAAAGACATGCTGCACGCCGAGGCGGGCTTCGAGGTTGAGCACCAGCGGCGCATTCAGGTTGGCGCGAACGCCCCCACCCTCGTTGACCAGCATCACTACCACCGACGCGGTAGCCGGGTCGGCCAGATTGATCATGGCGGCGTCCTCGTCCGACAGCGTGATTTCATAATTGAAGCCAAAGTGAGCCGGATCGGCGATGTGGAAGGCCACGGCTGGATCATCGACGGACTGCAGGATGAAGTAGTTCGGGCTCTCGCCAGCCGCGTCGTCCGGATGCAACAAGGTGAAGCGCCTGATATCCTCAAAGCCGGGCAGGCCGTGCGGAAACTCGATGATCTTGCTCGGCTCGACCTCGAGGGCGCCGAAGCGGGGACTGTCGATATGCATCATGGTCATTTTCCGATAGCTGTCAGTATGCCGTTGTCGAGGCCGATGGCGCGCAGTTTCTCACGCGCCGCGGCCGCCTCTTCCCGTGTCTTGAATGGGCCGACCTGCACTCGCGCCTCGATCTGCGCCGGAATGCCGTTGAGTTCGAGCTTGGCGCGCAGTTCCTCGGCATTTGCCACGCTGTGAAACACACCCATCTGCAACACATACTGGCGTGCCGACTGCGCCGCTCGTGCGAGCGGTTTCGACAGGGAGCCGGCTGTGGTCGCTTGCGTTTCGGCAATTTCGCGGCTCGGGTCGGGCCTGGCCATGGCCTGCGGCTGGCTTGGCCGGATCGTCGCCTGACGGGCTGTCGCCGGGGGCGTAAGCGGCTTCATGGGCCTGGCGGGTATCGCGGTATTCTCCGGAACGACGACCGGCTCCTCCTTGGCGACTTCCTGGCTCGCCACCTGTTGCGGTTCGGTGGCGACTGTCGGTGCCTCTTCCCTGAGCGGCTCGGCCGGCGGCAGCGCTTTCGCAACGGGCTGGGGAGGTGGTGGCGCCACGTACATGGCGTCGAACACGGCTAGGCTGCCAAGCAGCGCAACCACCACCACGCCGGCGATTGCGAGGCGATTGAGGAGGCGCTTTTTCAGCACCTCCTCATCTTGCGCCGGCGTAGCGGATTCCTGTTTCAGTTCGGACATTTGCCTCCCCCATCTTCATTTGCTGCGCCTCCCGCGGCCGCGGTGGCTGGCGTCCTAGCGCGGTCCGGCAAGGTCATACTCATTTTCCGGCCGCCGTTCTTCAACTCCACGCGCCAACGATCTCACCAACTCGGCTTCGCCCAGCGCGATGCCGCAGTGATCGGCGATCCCCCGGGCGTCGAAGCCGCGCCGGGCCAGCGCCATGGCATCTCCGTATTGCGGCGAAACACGCTGTGCCGCCTGCAGATCAGCCAGTTCTTCACGCAGGGCAGCCACTTCCGCGCGTAGTTGGCGCACCTCCTGCTCAAGCAGTGATGTTCCCAGCGTTTCGAAAAATGTCGGCCCCCCAAGGGTGCTCTGCACTTCCTTCGGGCGACTTCCTGGGGGGCGTTCTGCCGACACGGCGGCCCGCCCCTGGCCGGGTCCATCATCGGACTCGGCGGCCCCCCGGGATGGTGGCGGAAAGGCAAACGGCAGTTCGTACTCGGTGGTCGCGACCGTTGGTGCCGGATCAGCTTCCGGAAAACCGAATCCCGGTGGCCCTTCAATGGAAAGATCGGGCTGGCCGCGCTTGTGACCGATCTGCCACAGGCGCAACAAGGTAATTGCGACGTAAACGCCAATAGCCACGGCAATGAGGAGCACGCCGTCACGCCAGGCAAATTGGGTCAAATCCATGGGCGTCGGAAGTTTGCGGTCGCGAGGAACTTGGGCAAATTATGCTCGGTCTTTGGGCAATTATCGGCGAATGATAGCCGCGGCATGGGGCAGGGCAAACGACAAGGAGCCGGAGGTTTCCCCCCGATTCCCGCTCAACGCCCTTCAGGCTGCCTTGTGCCGGCGCGCCCCCGATACGGTCGGCGGCTCCAGGCAGTCCGGCGCCGTCAGGCGGCTTCGATCAGGCGCTTGGCGCCGGCACGATCGAGCGCCACGTAGGTTAGTCGCGCCTCGGTGACCTTGACGGTGATTGGATGCTCGGGATGACGCTCGGCATACACTTGGACATCGACGCTGATCGAGCTGTTGCCGACCTTGACGACCTCGGCATAGAAGCTGACGACATCACCGGCGGATATGGGTTGCTTGAACAGGAAGGAGTTGACCGCGACGGTGGCGATACGGCCACGGGCGCGCTTCATTGCCGGTATCGCGCCGGCGATATCAACCTGTGCCATGACCCATCCGCCGAATACATCGCCTGACGGGTTGAGGTCGGCGGGCATGGGCATGACACGCAGCACGGGTTGGATATCGGGTAATACGGTGATCTGTTCGGTCATGACGTGCGTCGTTATCTGGGGGGGGGGGCCGACAAGCTTACACCGGCATCGGCCGCCACTGCTTGGCCCTTCTGAAATTGTGGTCAGGGCGCGGCTGCTAAAATTATGCGATGGCCAAACGCATGCCCGCCTCCATCGCCCTGCCCGGGCCGGAACCCTCGCAACGCCGTGACTGGGAAACGCTCAAGTCCTTGCTGCCGTATTTGTGGACCTGGAAGTGGCGGGTAGCGCTCGCACTGGCCTGCCTGCTTGCCGCCAAGGTAGCCAACGTCACCGTGCCGCTGGTGTTCAAGGACATTATCGACGGCTTCACGCTGCCGCGGGAGCAGGCATTGCTGCTGGTGCCGCTCGGTCTTCTCGGCGCCTATGGCGCGCTGCGGTTTTCAACTTCGATGTTTACCGAGTTGCGCGAAATCATTTTTGCGCGGGTGACACAGCGCGCGCAACGCACCATCGCCCTGCAGGTGTTCGATCATCTGCACGCGCTGTCGCTGCGGTTCCACCTGGAGCGCCAAACCGGCGGACTGACGCGCGACATCGAACGGGGCACTCGCGCCGTCGGCAGCCTGATCAGCTACACGATCTACTCGATCCTGCCGACGCTGGTGGAAATCGGACTGGTGCTGACGATACTCATTGTCCGCTACGACAGCAGTTTCGCCATCATCACTTTTTTCACGCTGGCCCTTTACATCTCATTCACCGTCGTGGTCACCAACTGGCGTACCAAGATCAGGCGCGAGGCCAACGAGCACGACTCGGCAGCGAATGTGCGCGCGATCGACAGTCTGATCAATTACGAGACGGTCAAGTATTTCAACAACGAGCGCTGGGAAGCCGCACGCTACGACGAACAGTTGCTGAAGTGGGAAGCCGCGCAAGTACGCACCCAGGTGTCCCTGTCTTACCTGAATCTCGGCCAGGCGCTGATCATCGCGGTCGCCGTGTCCTTGATGATGTGGCGGGCCGCTGTCGGCGTCGTCAATGGCAGCATGACGGTGGGCGACATCGTGCTGGTCAATGCATTTCTGATTCAGCTCTACATGCCCCTGAACCACCTCGGCATCCTTTACCGCGAGATCCGCCAGTCTCTTACCGACATCGAGCGGCTATTCGGTCTGTTGACACAGAATCGGGAGATTCAAGACACGCCGGATGCTCGCAAGTTGGATCCCGGACCATGCGGCGTCGGTTTCGACTCGGTCGATTTTTCCTATGAGCCGAATCGGAAAATTCTCGAGGAAGTCAGCTTTTCAATTCCCGCCGGCAAATCAGTCGCCGTTGTTGGCCATAGCGGTTCCGGCAAAAGTACGCTGGCACGCCTGCTTTTCCGCTTCTACGATGTTTCGGGCGGCGGAATCAGCATCAACGGCAGCGACATCCGCAGCCTGACGCAGGCAAGCCTGCGATCCGCCATCGGCATCGTGCCCCAGGACACGGTGCTGTTCAATGACAGTATTTTCTACAACATCCAGTACGGCCGACCAGTGGCGTCGCGGGACGAAGTGATCGCCGCCTCCCGCGCCGCACATCTCCACGAATTTATCGAGCGCCTGCCCGACGGCTACGATACCAAGGTCGGCGAGCGTGGGCTCAAGCTGTCAGGCGGCGAGAAGCAGCGCGTCGCCATCGCCCGCGCGCTGCTGAAGAATCCGCCCATTCTCATCTTCGACGAAGCGACATCCGCCCTCGATTCGAAAACAGAAAAGGCGATCCAGTCTGAACTTGAACAGGTGGCTCGAGGCCACACCACGTTGATTATTGCCCATCGCCTGTCGACGGTTATGAATGCGGACGAGATACTCGTACTGGACAACGGTCGAATCATTGAGCGCGGCAGCCATCGCAAGTTGCTCGAATGTGCCGGGCACTATGCCCAGATGTGGGCATTACAGCAGCAGGAAAAGCTCCTCGAAAGCACCACGGACGATGATGTTGATTCTGCTACGGAACCCCTTCCCGCGGCCAACTAGAGTTGGGTACGAGAACCGGCGAGCCGGCGGAAGATACAGAGCTGCCGGCGGCCCGTGCATCCGCCACCGAACAGAATGCAAAAAGCCGGCACCAGGCCGGCTTGGTGTCCCGCGGTTACGAGTAGCTTATTCCGCACTCGGAACTTCGGCTGCTTCGGAAGGCTCGGGGCGGTCGAGCAGTTCGACGTAGGCCATCGGCGCGTTGTCGCCGACGCGGAAACCCATCTTGAGAATGCGCAGGTAGCCGCCGTTGCGGGTGGCATAACGCGGGCCCATCACGTCGAAGATCTTGACGACCATCTCGCGGTCGCGCAGGCGATCGAAGGCCAGACGACGGTTGGCCAGCGACGGCTTCTTGCCAAGAGTGATCAGTGGCTCGACGACGCGACGGAGTTCCTTGGCTTTCGGCAGTGTGGTCTTGATGGCCTCGTGACGCAGCAGGGCGTTAGCCATGTTGCGCAACATCGCCTGGCGATGCGATGAGGTGCGATTTAATTTGCGAAGTCCGTTACGGTGACGCATGGTTGTAATCCTCGTTCTTGTGGGGCCGCCGCCAAGGCAAGCGGTCCGTTAATGGTTTTATTGAACGTGTTTGAAATCAGGCGAGTTTCTCGAGACCGGCCGGCGGCCAGTTTTCGAGGCGCATGCCCAGTGTAAGCCCTCGCGAAGCGAGAACTTCCTTGATCTCGTTGAGCGATTTCCGGCCGAGATTCGGCGTTTTCAGAAGCTCGGTCTCGGTCCGCTGAATCAGGTCGCCGATGTAATAGATGTTCTCGGCCTTGAGGCAGTTGGCCGAGCGCACCGTCAATTCCAGATCATCGACCGGGCGCAACAGAATGGGATCAACCGAGGTCTGCTTCGGCGTCTCGATCGACATCGGGGTACCCTCGAGGTCAGCAAAGACGGAAAGTTGTTCCATCAGCATGCGGGCAGCGTAGCGAATCGCCTCTTCCGGGTCGATGGCGCCATTGGTCTCGATATCGATGATCAGCTTGTCGAGGTCGGTACGCTGTTCGACGCGGGCAGACTCGACCATGTAGCTGACGCGCCGAACCGGACTGAACGAGGCGTCAATCATGACATTGCCGATGCCACGATTTTCCTTGGCGACATGGCGGGCATTGGCCGGCACGTAACCACGGCCATTCTCGACCTTGATTTGCATGTCGAGCTTGCCGCCGGCGGCGACATGGGCGATGACGTGGTCAGGATTGATGATTTCGATGTCGTGCGTGGCTTCGATGTCGGCGGCGGTGACTTTGGTATCCGTTCCGCTGCCCTTTTTGGAGAGCGTCAACGTGGCCTCGCCCCGATTGTGCATCTTGAGGACAACGCCCTTGAGGTTGAGGACGATATCAACAACATCCTCGCGCACGCCCTCCAGCGTGGAGTACTCATGAAGCACCCCGTCGATGGACACCTCGGTTGGTGCGGTACCAGGCATCGATGACAGCAGGATGCGGCGCAGGGCGTTGCCCAACGTGTGGCCATAGCCACGCTCGAACGGCTCCATGACAACACGGGCATGAACCGGGGACAGCGTCTGAACATCGATGATGCGCGGTTTCAGAAGTGCATTGCTTTGCATCTGCATTCCCTTAAAAATAAAGGCGCCCGGCGCGATATCGCGCCCGGCGCCGGACTACGGTTTAGCGAGAGTACAGTTCAACCACAAGGCCTTCGTTCATCGACGCCGAGAGTTCCTCGCGCGCCGGCATGGCCTTGAATACGCCGCGACCCTCCTTTACGTTGACTTCAACCCACTCCGGGAAGCCACGGGAATCGGCAGCCTCGAGTGCAGCCTTGGTGCGCAAATGCGCCTTGGTCGCCTCGGCCAGTTGGATCACGTCGCCAGGACGAACATTGTACGAAGGGATGTTAACCCGCTTGCCATTCACCAGCACGCCATTGTGACGCACGATCTGGCGTGACTCTGCTCGCGAACCGCCAAAGCCCATGCGATAGGCAACGGCATCCAGTCGCGACTCCAGCAGTTGCAACAGGTTCTCGCCGGTCCGGCCCTTCTTGCGCTCGGCCTCGGCAAACCCCTTGCGGAACTGGCGCTCAAGGATGCCGTAAATGCGGCGGATTTTCTGCTTCTCGCGCAATTGCTGGCCATAGCCGGAAAGGCGCTGGCCGGATTTCTGGCCATGCTGGCCGGGCGCATAAGCGCGCCGCTCGATCGAGCACTTGTCAGTAAAACACTTCTCTGCCTTTAGGAAGAGCTTTTCTCCCTCGCGGCGGCACTGGCGGCACTTTGGGTCAAGATTGCGGGCCATGTTCTATTTCCTTAAAGCCTTAGATGCGACGGCGCTTGGGCGGCCGGCAACCGTTGTGGGGGATCGGCGTGATATCCGTGATGCTGGAGATCTTGATGCCGAGCGCGTTCAGCGCGCGGACCGCGGATTCGCGGCCAGGGCCGGGGCCCTTGATGCGCACTTCGAGATTCTTGATGCCGCAGTCAAGGGCAATCTTGCCCGCAGCTTCGGCTGCCACCTGGGCTGCAAAAGGCGTCGATTTGCGCGAACCCTTGAAGCCGGCGCCGCCGGATGTCGCCCATGACAACGCGTTACCCTGACGATCGGTGATGGTGATGATGGTGTTGTTGAACGAAGCGTGAACGTGGGCGATGCCCTCGGCGACGTTCTTCTTGACCTTCTTGCGGACTTTGGTGGCGGTCTTTGCCATATGGTCGATTCCTGGTTATTTCTTCGAAGCGGCAATCGCCTTGCGCGGCCCCTTGCGGGTGCGGGCATTGGTGCGAGTACGTTGGCCGCGCACCGGCAACCCGCGGCGATGCCGAACACCGCGATAGCACGCAAGGTCCATAAGACGCTTGATGCTCATGGTGACCTCGCGGCGCAGGTCGCCTTCAACGGAGAATTTGCCGACCTCTTCCCGCAGTTTGTCCATCTCGCTATCGGTGAGGTCTTTGACCTTGGACGATCGCTTGATGCCTGCCATGTCGCAGATTTTCTGCGCGCGAGTGCGGCCGATGCCGTAAATCGCGGTCAGAGCAATTTCGGTGTGCTGGTGATTCGGAACGTTGACGCCTGCAATACGGGCCATATGCTTACCTTGCGCTTATCTTAGCGATTGATCGCCAAAATTGGAAAACCGATGATTATATCCAGTGCCGATCAATTGATCAACCCTGACGTTGCTTGTGGCGGGGGTCGGTGCAAATCACTCGCACTACGCCCTTGCGACGAATTACCTTGCAGTGGCGACAGATACACTTGACCGAAGCGAGAACTTTCATTTTGGTCTCCGAGAATAAATTCGTTGCTGTTGCTTGGCGCAAAAAACGTTGCTGCCAATAAGTTAGATCGTAATGTGCCAGTTGCCGGGTGAGTTAGCCGCCGGGCACAATGCGAATGTGGTGGATATGCATTGGCCAGGCGCCCTACAACGACACCTTGCATTTCAATATGGTTGTCCTTGGATATGTACTTTCATCGCCCGGGAACAACCGTTCCTTTGAAATTCGCTTTCTTCAGCAGACTTTCATACTGGTGTGACATTACGTAGGCTTGGACTTGCGACATGAAGTCCATCGTCACGACAACAATAATCAGCAGCGACGTCCCGCCAAAGTAGAACGGTACGTTCCACTTGAGAATGAGAAACTCCGGCAACAAACACACTAGGGTGACGTAAATGGCCCCGACCAGCGTCAGGCGCATCAGAATCTTGTCGATATAGCGTGCCGTCTGGTCACCAGGACGGATACCGGGAACAAATGCGCCGCTCTTCTTCAGGTTGTCGGCCGTTTCCTTAGAATTGAATACGAGTGCCGTATAGAAGAAGCAGAAGAAGATAATGGCAGTGGCGTAAAGCAGTACGTAAATCGGCTGGCCCGGTGCCAACGTGGCGGCGATATCCTTGAGCCACGTCATACCCTCGCTAGCGCCGAACCACCCGGCAATCGTGGCCGGAAAAAGAATTATCGACGAGGCGAAAATAGGCGGGATCACGCCGGACATGTTGAGCTTGAGCGGCAGGTGAGAGCTTTGGCCGCCATAGACCTTGTTGCCAACCTGACGCTTGGCGTAATTCACCAGAATCTTGCGCTGACCCCGCTCGACGAAGACAACGAAACCGGTGACGAGAGCAACGAGGAGACAGATGAACAGCGCTATCAGCGGATGCATTGCGCCAGTGCGCACAAGTTCGAAAAGCCCGCCCAGCGCGCTCGGCAAGCCGGCAGCAATACCGGCGAAAATGATGATGGAAATGCCATTACCGAGTCCGCGTTCCGTAATCTGTTCACCCAGCCACATCAAGAACATGGTTCCTGTCACCAGGGTCATAACGGTCACCAAGCGGAACATCATTCCCGGGTCGAGCACGAGACCGGCTTGCGACTCAAGGGCAACCGCCATGCCGAGCCCCTGGAAGAGGGCCAGTGCCAGCGTACCGTAACGCGTGTATTGAGTGATCTTGCGCCGCCCAGCCTCGCCTTCCTTCTTCAATTGCTCCAGAGACGGAATTGCTATCGTCATCAACTGCATAATGATTGACGACGAGATGTAGGGCATGATGCCCAAGGCAAAGATGGTGAATCTCGACAGAGCGCCACCCGAAAACAGATTGAAGACACCTAGGATGCCGCCCTGCTGTCCCTGGAATAGCTCGGCCAGTTTAGCCGGGTCGATCCCGGGGACCGGGATGTGCGCCCCTATGCGGAAGACGACAATAGCGCCCAGAAGGAACCACAGCCGCCGCCAGAGGTCGCCGAACTTTGCGGTTTTTCCAAGCGCAGCAGCCTGCTGCATGCTAGTGGCCAATTGCTTCCCCGATTCCTGTTGGCAAGCTGACTCTAAGCAGCGGCGATTTCGGCCACGGAACCACCGACTGCCTCAATCGCAGCCTTGGCACCTTTTGTTGCACCGACACCCTTGAGCTCAATCTTCTTGGTAAGCGTACCGGACAGAATGACTTTCGCGGATAGCGCATCGGCAGGCACGAAGCCGGCCTGTTTGAGGACTAGCAGATCAACCTCGCCAACTGGCAACTTTTCGAGCTCCGACAGGCGAACCTCAACATTGCGGCCCGCAACCAGCGAAACGAAACCACGCTTGGGCAGGCGGCGCTGCATGGGCATCTGACCACCCTCGAAGCCGACCTTATGGAATCCGCCAGCGCGAGATTTTTGGCCCTTGTGGCCGCGACCGGCCGTCTTGCCAAGACCGCTACCAATTCCGCGCCCGACGCGCTTGCTGGCATGCTTCGAGCCTGCGCCCGGCTTAATTGTATTCAGTTCCATTTAGCCCTCGACCTTCACCAGATAGGCGACCTTGCGAATCATGCCGCGCACTGCCGGCGTATCCTCGAGCGTTGCGCTGCTATTAATCCTGCCCAAGCCCAAGCCACGAACCGTGGCGCGGTGGTCCTGCTTGGTGCCAATGACGCTTTTGACCAACTTCACAGTGATTTTTTTGTCGGCCATGAGTTACTCCATGATTTCCTGGACGCTCTTGCCGCGCTTGGCGGCAATCTCGGCTGGCGTATTGCCGGCCTGAAGGCCATGCAGTGTCGCGCGAACCAGGTTGTAAGGATTGGTCGAACCGATGGTCTTGGCGACGATATCCGTAACACCCATGACCTCGAACACAGCACGCATGGGACCGCCGGCGATAACACCGGTACCCGCGGGCGCCGGCGACATCAGCACCGTCGTTGCGCCGTGCTTACCGGTAACCGTATGATGCAGTGTGCCGTCCTTGAGGGCGATTTTCACCATTTTCCGGCGCGCCTCCTCCATCGCCTTCTGGACGGCGACCGGCACCTCGCGGGACTTGCCCTTGCCCATACCTATACCGCCCTCGCCATCCCCGACCACGGTCAACGCTGCAAAACCCAGAATACGGCCGCCCTTGACGACTTTGGTAACGCGGTTGATGGATACCATCTTCTCGCGCAAGCCATCATCGCGCTCTTCGGTGGTCTGCTGCTGTTTCCTGCCTTGTGGTTTAGCCATGATGATCTCGCTTAGAACTTGAGACCGCCTTCGCGGGCGGCCTCAGCCAGCGCCTTGACGCGGCCATGATAGTTAAAACCGGAGCGATCGAAAGCGACAGCCTCGACACCCTTGGCCTTGGCTCGTTCAGCGATAAGCTTGCCGACGAGTTTGGCAGCATCGACGTTGCCGCCATTTGGCAACTGCTTTCGCACATCGGCCTCGACGGTCGACGCAGCAGCAAGCACCTGGGTGCCGCAGCCCGAGTAAACCTGCGCATAAATATGGCCGTTGGTGCGATGCACCGCGAGGCGGACCATCTTGAGCTCCGCAATCTTGGCGCGGGTTTTGCGCGCACGGCGAAGACGAGTCTGTTTCTTGTCCATTTTCCTGCGCCCTTACTTCTTCTTCGTTTCCTTGATGACGACCACCTCGCCGACATATCGCACACCTTTGCCCTTGTAGGGCTCCGGCGGGCGATACGCGCGGACTTCCGCGGCCACCTGGCCGACCACCTGTCGGTCGACCCCCTTGATTACGATTTCGGTCGGCGTCGGCGTCTCAACCTTGATGCCGGCCGGCATGTCGTGCACGACCGGATGCGAGAAGCCTAGCGACAGATTGAGCTTCGCACCCTGCGCCTGCGCCTTGTAACCAACGCCGATCAGCGCGAGCTTCTTTTCGAAACCCTTGGTTACGCCTGTCACCATGTTATTGACTAAGGCACGCATGGTGCCGGACATCGCACCGCCTTCAATCGTGCCCTCAATGGCGCGGCACTGCAGGTTGTCACCATCGCGCTCGATTGAAACAGACGGCAAAATGACTTGCGTCAGAGTTCCGAGTGGCCCCTTAACACTTATTGCACCGCCGGACACTGTGACATCAACACCCTTCGGAACGGGTACTGGGTATTTGGCAATACGAGACATGTTCCCTCTCCTTATGCCACGAAGCAAAGAACTTCGCCGCCAACATTGCTGGCGCGAGCCTTGCGGTCAGTCATCACCCCCTTCGGAGTGGAGACGATGGCCACACCCAGGCCATTCATTACACGCGGTAGCGAATCGCTCCCCTTATAAACTCGCAGGCCAGGCTTTGAAACGCGCTCGATGCGCTCGATAACCGGGCGACCCGCGTAGTACTTAAGGGCGATGTCAAGCTCGGCCCTGCCCGCACTGTCACGAACGGCGAAATCTTCGATGTAACCCTCATCCTTGAGCACTGCCGCGATGGACACCTTGATCTTGGAGGAGGGCATTGTTACCGCCACCTTATCCGCCATCTGCGCGTTGCGGATGCGGGTCAGCATGTCGGCGATAGGATCGGTCATACTCATTTATCGATCTCCTTACCAGCTCGCCTTGACCATGCCCGGCACTTCGCCACGCATGGCGCTTTCGCGCAGCTTGAGTCGGCACAGGCCGAACTTGCGGAATACACCGCGCGGACGTCCGGTAAGCGCACAACGGCTACGCTGACGGACGGGGCTAGCATCGCGAGGAAGCTGTTGCAGCTTGAGGCGCGCATCAAAACGCTCCTCGTCGCCGAGCTTGGCGTTATTGATGATGGCAAAGAGTTCGGTGCGCTTGGCAGCATATTTGGCCACCATCTTGGCGCGCTTGGCTTCGCGATTTATTAGTGCAAGTTTCGCCATGGTTCCCTCAGTTCTTGAAGGGGAATTTGAAAGCGGCGAGAAGGGCCTTCCCCTCTTCGTCGGTCTTTGCCGTCGTGGTAATGCTAATGTTCATACCACGCAAAGCATCGATCTTGTCGTACTCAATCTCGGGGAAAATGATCTGCTCCTTCACCCCGATGTTGTAGTTGCCACGCCCATCGAACCCCTTGCTACCCGGAACACCGCGGAAGTCGCGAATACGCGGCATCGCAATGCTGACGAAACGATCAAGGAATTCGAACATTCGAGTACCGCGCAGCGTAACCATGCAGCCGATCGGGTAACCCTCGCGAATTTTGAAACCGGCGATAGCCTTTCGGGCCTTTGTGACAACCGGCTTTTGACCCGCGATTTTGACCATGTCACCGACGGCGTTATCAAGAATCTTCTTGTCGCCGATTGCTTCGCCCACGCCCATGTTCAGCGTGACCTTAGTGATACGCGGGACCTCCATGATGGACTTGTAGCCGAACTTCTCACGAAGTTGCGCCACCACGGTATCTTTGTAGTAATCCTGCAAGCGCGCCATTATCGATCCTTACGCGTCTACGACTTCGCTGTTCGACTTGAACACGCGCACTTTGCGGCCATCGTCGAGTGCTTTCACACCGACCCGGTCAGCCTTCTGCGTGGCGGGGTTGAACAATGCGACATTGGAAATATGGATCGACATCTCTTTTTCGACGATGCCACCCGGCTGACCCTTCATCGGATTGGGCTTGGTGTGTTTCTTGACACGATTAACACCCTCGACCAGCAGCCGCTGGTCATCGCCACGGGCAAGCACCGTACCGCGCTTCCCCTTATCCTTGCCTGCAATGACGATTACATCATCACCTTTTCGAATCTTGTTCATGGCCGTATCCTCTTACAGAACCTCAGGGGCCAAGGAAACGATCTTCATGAACTTCTCGGTACGCAGTTCGCGCGTCACCGGTCCGAAGATGCGAGTGCCGATCGGCTCCAGCTTATTGTTAAGAAGAACGGCGGCATTGCCATCGAACTTCACCAGGGAGCCATCGGGACGACGAACACCCTTGGCGGTACGAACCACCACGGCGCTATAGACTTCGCCCTTCTTGACACGGCCGCGCGGAGCGGCATCCTTGATGCTCACCTTGATGATGTCGCCGATACCTGCGTAGCGGCGCTTTGAGCCACCCATCACCTTGATGCACATGACCGAACGGGCGCCGGTGTTGTCGGCGACGTCCAGAATCGACTGCATTTGAATCATTCAAATTTCTCCAACTTAATCCACAAACTCGTGGTCAGTCTTGGAACCCGTTCGGGTCTGGAAACCGGGGCGCCAAAACCAGCTAGGCGACCGGCGAAAAAGAGGCGAGATTTTATCCGCCGGCCTCCGGCATGTCAACTACCATGCCGCAGTTATTTCTTAAACCACGCGGGCCTTTTCCAAGACCTTGATTACACGCCAGGCCTTGGTCTTGGATATCGGAGCACATTCCTCAATCTGAACCATGTCGCCAGCAGCGGCTTCGAGACCTTCGACGTGCGCGTGGTACTTACGCGAGCGGATCATCACCTTGCCGATCAGCGGGTGCTTCACGCGGCGCTCAACCAGAACGGTCACGGTCTTGGTCATCTTGTCGCTGACAACACGGCCCTGCAATGTGCTGCGATTGCTAGTTTCAACGGTTGCGTTCATTTCATTGCCGCCTTTTCACGCTGGATGGTCTTGAGGCGCGCGATATCCTTGCGCACCTTGCCGACCTGAGCGGTGTTGTTGATCTGCTGCGTTGCCAACTGCATGCGCAGTGAGAACTGCGCCTTGCGCAAGTCAAGCAACTCCTTGCCAAGTTCGGCTTCGTTCTTTTGCCTAAGTTCGTTTGCGTTCATGTTCTACCCCAGATGGCGGGTGACAAAGGTGGTATCGATCGGCAGCTTGGCTGCAGCGAGGCGAAATGCCTCGCGCGCCAGCGTCTCATCAACGCCATCCATTTCATACAAAACCTTGCCCGGCTGAATCTCGGCAACCCAATACTCAGGCGAGCCCTTGCCATTGCCCATTCGAACTTCGGCGGGCTTCTTGGAGATCGGCTTGTCCGGAAAGATGCGAATCCAGATACGGCCGCCGCGCTTGATGTGGCGCGTCATGGCCCGACGAGCAGCCTCGATCTGCCGGGCGGTAAGACGGCCGCGGCCAGTCGCCTTTAATCCGTACTCGCCAAAACTTACTTTGGCGCCGCGAGTAGCGAGGCCAACATTGCGGCCCTTCTGTTCCTTGCGGTATTTTCTGCGTGCAGGTTGCAGCATGACTTATTACTCCTTGACTTCCGACTCAGCGGTCGGCGCGGCCGCAGGTTTGCGCACGCGCTTGACGGGTGCCTTTACCGAAGCATCAGCGGCTGGCGCTCCGTCGGCTGCGACACCGGCGGGTTTGCGTGCCGTTGAGCGCTTGGGGGAATCACCTTCGGGGCGCGCTGTCGGTCTACCGGCCGGACGGCGGCTCTTGCGAGGATCCTCGGCTGGCGTCTCAGGTGCCACGGCCAGCGCGTCGTTACGGCCCGCCATTTCGCCTTTGAATACCCAAACCTTGATACCGATGATGCCGTAGGTCGTTTTTGCCTCCGACGTGCCGTAGTCAATGTCGGCACGTAGCGTGTGCAGGGGTACGCGGCCTTCACGATACCACTCGCGGCGAGCGATCTCGGCACCGTTGAGGCGCCCGGAACTCATTATCTTGATGCCCTGCGCACCAAGGCGCATCGCATTCTGCATTGCGCGCTTCATGGCACGGCGGAACATGATCCGCTTCTCAAGCTGCTGCGCGATGGAATCGGCAATAAGCTGGGCATCAGTCTCGGGCTTGCGGATTTCCTCGATATTGACGTGAACCGGCACCCCCATGCGGGTCTGCAGTTCCTTTTTGAGGGCCTCTATATCTTCGCCCTTCTTGCCAATGACAACTCCGGGGCGGGCGCTATAGACAGTAACGCGGGCATTCTTGGCCGGACGCTCGATCACGACGCGACCAACCGACGCATGCGCCAGTTTCTTTTTCAGATAATCGCGCACTTCGATGTCACCCAACAACATCTGGGAATAGTTTTTCGAATTGGCGTACCAGCGCGACGTCCAGTCGCGCGTAACCGAGAGGCGGAACCCGGTCGGATGAATCTTCTGTCCCATGAGTTCTCCTTAATCCCCGACGGTCACGAAAAAGTGACAGGTGGGCTTCACGATGCGGTTGCCCCGGCCTTTGGCTCTAGCGGTGAACCGTTTCAGTACCGCAGCCTTCTCGACATAAACGCGGGTAACTTTCAGGCTATCGATATCAGCGCCATCATTGTGCTCGGCGTTGGCAATAGCCGACTCCAGCACTTTCTTGAGAATGACAGCACCCTTCTTGGGGCTGAACGTCAGGATATTGAGGGCCTGATCCACCGACTTGCCCCGCACCAAATCGGCCACTAGGCGGCCCTTTTGGGCGGAGAGGCGGACCCCGCGCAGAATCGCATTGGTTTCCATCGTGACTCCTTACCGCTTCGCGGCGGCTTTCTTGCCGCCAGTGTGACCCTTGAAAGTACGGGTCAATGCAAACTCGCCGAGCTTGTGGCCAACCATGTTTTCGGACACATACACGGGAATGTGCTGCTTGCCGTTATGTACCGCAATGGTGAGACCGACGAAATCGGGAAGCACCGTTGAGCGACGCGACCAGGTCTTGATCGGGCGCTTGTCGTTAGAAGCGCGAGCGGCGTCCACCTTCTTGACGAGGTGACCATCGACGAACGGGCCTTTCTTGATCGAACGTGCCATGTATTACCTCTTAGCGTTTATGCCGGCGCTGGACAATCATGTTATCCGTGCGCTTGTTGCTGCGTGTGCGATAACCCTTGGTCGGCTGGCCCCACGGGCTCACCGGAACCCGGCCTTCGCCGGTACGGCCTTCGCCGCCGCCGTGCGGGTGATCGACCGGGTTCATAGCCGTGCCACGAACCGTCGGGCGGATGCCGCGCCAGCGCTGGGCGCCAGCTTTGCCGATTTTTCGCAGGCTGTTTTCCTCGTTGCCGACTTCGCCGATTGTCGCCCGGCACTCGACGTGCACTCGACGAATCTCGCCGGAGCGCAAGCGAACCTGCGCGTAAGTGCCTTCACGAGCCAGGAGCTGTACCGAAGTGCCCGCAGCGCGGGCCATCTGAGCACCCTTGCCCGGCGTGATCTCGATGCAATGAATTGTTGTTCCGACCGGGATATTGCGAATCGGTAGCGCGTTGCCAGCCTTGATCGGAGCGTCGGACCCACTCACGATTTCCTGGCCAACCACAACGCCCCGCGGAGCGATGATGTAGCGGCGTTCACCATCGGCATACAGGAGCAGCGCGATATTGGCGGTGCGATTGGGGTCGTACTCAAGGCGCTCGACTTTGGCTGGGACGCCATCTTTGTTGCGGCGGAAATCAATCACGCGATAGTGCTGCTTGTGGCCACCACCCTTATGGCGCGTGGTGATATGGCCATGAGCATTGCGGCCTCCGGTACTGATCTTCTTCTCTACCAGCGCAGCGTGCGGCGCACCTTTGTGCAGGTTCGGATTTACGACCTTGACTACCGCTCGACGACCAGGCGAAGTCGGCTTGACTTTTACGAGAGCCATTTACGCAGCCCCCCCTTCGGTAAAATTGATTTCCTGTCCAGACTTGAGGCAGACAAAGGCCTTGCGGACATCGGAGCGACGCCCCATGCCGCGACCGAAACGCTTGGCCTTACCCTTTACGTTGGCGACCTGGACGGAATCGACCTGAACCTTGAACAGCAGCTCGACCGCAGCCTTGATCTCGGGCTTGGTGGCATCAGGGGCCACCACGAAGATCACCTGATCATTCTTGTCGGCAATCATGGTCGCCTTCTCTGAAATCTGCGGGGCAACCAACACCTGCAACAGGCGCTCTTCGTTGAATTTCGGCGTGCTCATGCCAGCATCTCCTCCATCTTGGCCACAGCCGCCCTGGTCATGATTACCCTAGGGAAGCGGATCAGCGACACTGGATCAGCCTCCTGGGGCTCGACCACCAGGACATTCGGAAGGTTGCGCGCCGCCAACAGCAGATTGTCATCGATGCTGTCGGTAATGAGCAACACGGAGTCGATACCCATGCCCTTGAGCTTCTGGGCAACCAACTTGGTCTTGGGCGCATCGACCGAGAAATTGTCGATCACAACCAGACGTTCCTCGCGAGCCAGTTGCGACAGAATTGCAGCAACACCGGCGCGATACATCTTGCGATTGACCTTCTGGGAAAAGTTCTCCTCAGGGGAATTCGGGAAAATGCGGCCACCACCACGCCACAACGGACTGGAGGTCATACCAGCACGAGCACGGCCGGTACCTTTCTGGCGAAACGGCTTCTTGGTGCTGTGATGCACCTCTTCGCGATCCTTCTGCTTTCTATTTCCGGAACGGGCGTTGGCCTGATAAGCGACAACGACCTGATGCACTAGGGCTTCGTTATAGTCACGACCAAACAGCACATCGGAGGCCGAAACGGTCGCCGAGGACTGGCCCTGATCATTGATGAGTTTGAGTTCCATGTGCGCCCCTTACTTCCTGACCTTGACGGCCGGCGAGACAATGACATCACCACCGCGGGAACCCGGCACAGCACCTTTCACCAAGAGCAGCTGGCGAACCTCATCGACACGAACCACCTCGAGGTTTTGCTGGGTTCGCTGCACACTGCCAAGATGACCAGCCATGCGCTTTCCAGGAAAAACACGGCCCGGATCCTGCGCCATACCAATCGAACCGGGCGCATTATGAGAAACCGAATTGCCATGGGAGGCCCGGTTGGAACTGAAGTGATGGCGCTTGATCGCACCAGCAAAGCCCTTACCCTGGCTCGTGCCCGTCACATCAACCATCTGACCGGGTTGGAAAATCGTGGCGGAAACAACATCACCGGCCTTGAACTCGGCCAGCTGATCTTGTTCGACACGAAACTCCCTGAATACATGGCCGGCTTCGGCGCCAGCCTTGGCAAGGTGGCCAGCGGCGGGCTTGCCTACCCGACTGGCGCGACGCGTGCCGAAAGTAACCTGAACCGCAGCATAGCCGTCAGTATCAGGCGTCTTGATTTGAGTGACGCGATTATTCGATACGTCGAGCACTGTCACCGGGATGGACTGACCATCCTCGGCAAAAATACGCGTCATACCGACCTTGCGTCCAACAAGGCCTAAACTCATTTTTTCTCCTAACCCCGGTTGCGATTGACCAGGACCTGTTTGACTACCTATTTACAACCACTTCCGCCACAACCAAAACCGGTGGCGGGAATTTTCTATTGCAACTTGATCTCAACATCAACACCCGCCGGGAGGTCAAGCTTCATCAACGCATCGACAGTCTTATCCGTCGGATCGATGATGTCCATCAGGCGCAGGTGGGTGCGAATCTCGAATTGATCGCGCGATGACTTGTTGACATGGGGCGACCGCAGTACGTCGTAACGCTCGATTCGCGTTGGCAACGGCACCGGGCCCCGTACGACGGCGCCGGTACGCTTGGCCGTATCCACGATTTCAAGGGCTGACTGATCAATCAACTTGTAGTCAAACGCCTTGAGGCGGATGCGGATTTTCTGGTTCTGCATTGCGATTCCTTAAAGAGCGCGGCGCGAAAATGATGCACCGAAAAGCGAAAGGGCGAGATTATGTCGCCCTTTCGCCCGGTATGCAAGGGCTTTTACTCGATGATCTTGGCGACGACGCCGGCGCCGACGGTACGACCGCCCTCGCGGATGGCGAAGCGCAGACCTTCTTCCATGGCGATCGGACAAATCAGCTTGACCGTCATCTGGATGTTGTCGCCTGGCATCACCATTTC
>JAHJEO010000005.1 GCA_018825305.1 Gammaproteobacteria bacterium | reverse complement strand
GGCGTATGCCGCCAGCCAAGTTCGCCGCATTGCATCGGCAGCATGCTGCCGATGCAATGCACATACCACCCACCGAAGAAATCCTTTAACCTTGCAACCGGACTTCCTGACTGTTGGTATGGCTACGGGGGGCAGGTCATGAGATACATGGTGATGCGAGAGACGGTCAGTTACGCTACTACAATGAAAAAAGCCCTGCGACTCTCGGGCCTGAGCATTCTCAGGGGGAGGGTGAGGTGGGTACCTCACGCACGCGGCAGGGCTTCGATGCAATTATAGGGGCGCTACTCTAGATAGCGAACTCATCTGACGTACGTCACGTTTAGCGCAGGACAACTGATAGGCTTCAACTACTGGTGATGTCTTGCTTTCGGTGCGCGCCGGCTTGGTCGGTTACGGAACGCAAATCCCAGGTTCGCCCAACTCCTCCACTATCGGCCAATCGCTGTGCTGCGTGATTGATTTCTCCAGTAGCGGTATTGCTATTTCCGCCATCAGTGCCAGATTCCCGAACCCCATCTCCGTGCTCATTGGGTCGTATCCGAATATCTGCTCGTATTCTCTTGATAAAACTTCGAGCTGCTGCAACATCGCATCTTGCGACATGGTGTGCCTCCTTCAGGATGCCGAAAACTGACTAACACCCCGGCATTCGGCCTAGGTACGTCGTTCGTCAGAAAGGAATAACATCGTCAATGACGTATCGTGGGGGCGCCAGCGACTGCTTCTCAGTAGGTAATTCATGCGAAGTGCCTGGTAGGTCGGGCCTCTTGCCGAGCATTTTCAATTCGTCTGCCTCGATTTCTGTTGTATAGCGATCTGAACCAGCCTTATCCGTCCACTTTCGAGTACGCAGGCGCCCCTCGATATATACCTGTGAGCCTTTTCGCAGGTAGCGACCTGCAACCTCAGCAAGTCGTCGAAAGAGAACGACGCGGTGCCACTCCGTCGCTTCCTTCATCTCCCCGGTTTCTCTGTTCCGCCACTTATCGGTCGTTGCGAGTCTGATATTGCACACTGCCGCACCATCGGACAGTACACGTGACTCCGGCTCAGAGCCCAGATAGCCAATTAGCATGACGCGATTCAAGTCGGACATAACAACCTCAAAATGTAATTGGATACCTCTCCATAAGTACACGATGTTAATATATATCGATATCATGTCAACTCCATCTGTACATCATGTTAATCTTCTTGGGGCGCAGTACTAAGAGCATATGGATCTTGTGATCACTTCTGAAGACTTTCGCCGACTCTCGTCAGCCACGCAGAAAGAGTTGTTGGCCTTGCTAATGAACGGGGAAAGTGAACGCGATGCCACCCCCGAATTGGGTGACTTGGAAATTTTTGAACCACAAGGGGCAACACTCAACGCCTCGTTCGGTAGTGGGACGCCGACAGGAAAGCTAGTGTTCTCGATCAACGCTGAGCAGAGCGATGAACTATTGTCCAATCTTGCTGAAAAAAGCCAGCAGACATTACGTCTGTTCGCCATTGGCGAACGCGTCGCGATCGATGACCTCATCGGTGATAGCAGGCCCTACAAAGATATGAATGAATTGAAGCGGAGCTTTGTGGGGGCGGTAAATCGGCGCTTGCGAACCGTTGTAGGCAACCGGTCAGCAGTCCTTTTCAGCTCCGACCGAGATCGACAGAGAATTCGCGTACTACCTGGGTCTGCGGCCGCGCTTAGAAATGCAATGGGGATACCCGAACCCGAGGTGGAAGATGCGTTCGATAGCAGCGATTATGAAGACGAACTTGATGAGGAAACGAAAACCTAACGCTGCCCTACATGTGGTACGACGTATTGCCGATACCAGTCTGCTTCGGCCTCCTCCGGCGGAATATACCCAATGGATGGCGCTACCACAGAGCCTTACAATCGTTTGGCACAACTCTTGACCGGCAAATGAAAATTGTCGAAATCAGCAATGAAACAAGCACACCCGCTACTGATCCCTGAAGGAAAATTCTGCTATCGCATTGAAGTGTCGGCAGAGAGCATTCATCCGTCCTCACCAGCGGTTGGCGGTCAGGTACGCGAAGCGAAATTCGGCGATAGGGAGAAGATGGTTCTCTGTCCCTACTGGATGCGCACAGAGCATGGAACTGTGCGATGTGGATACCTCAGCATTGAAGTCGAAGGAATGGTATCGGGCGATTACGAGCTATCGACAGAGCACTACGGTGTAGAGAAAACGGGAACAATTGAATGGAGTTTGCTGTCCGACAAGATCAAAGTGTGCCAAGTCAAGCGTTGAGAAAAGTGCGCCGTCTCGTCGGGGCCGACTTTTAGAACGGACTGCCCTCCACTATCTCGAACGGGGGTGTCATCGGGTCTGCCAAAATCTCAATCGGCTCTGCCGATTTCTGTTGCTCCGGTTTGGCTTCCCTCGCTTCCTTCTTTGCCGCTTCCAACATTGAGTTGAAGTCTTTTACTGCTGAGGCTGGAAGCACGCCTTTCAGCAATTGCCGGGTCTTTTGCATCGTGAATCTCCTTGCACTACCTACTATCGAGAATTCCTTTCAGGACTTGCGCAACAATACTGCAGGTGCCAATCGTCTATTGGACTCAACGGATATAGCTGCGGATGCGATCGAGCTGGCTGCGCAAGCTCGTAAGCGGGGATTGGGTAGTTTGCTCAACCCGATGAACTGGAAGTCCCAAGAGCCGTCCTACATGAAGGACGATGAGGACAAGCGCAAATAGCGCAAACCCTGCGAGACAGATCAGGATCGCGTCTTGCGGTCCTTCCTGAATGTTGTAGAACCCATTGCGACGCATGTTCTCTGCCACATCGGCATGGTAGATGGCGTCGAGCCACAGATGGCTGACTGTACCGAAGACGGCACCGGGGATAGCTGACCAGCGTTCCCACTTCCACATGAGTGCAACAGCAGCGATGGTGTAGATGACACCCATCAGCGGTGTGTGCAGTGTGTGGAGGTCTGTTGCATTGGTTTGCAGACCAATCAGTGGTTCAAGATCGAGCAGAACCTGTGTTGTGGTGAAGGCCCATATCCCGAAGTGTCGATGACCGACAATTTCGCGTACAGCGAGTGCGGGACCGAAATGATAGGGTGTGATGGGCATCTTGTGTCAGTTTGATTACGTCGTACCACATGTAAGGCAGCCGAGTTCCAACAGGAATTTCTGCATCGACTTCTTGTCGAACATGTGGAGGGTTGAGGTTTCGCAGGGTGGTCGGAAAAAAACGGATGCGTCGGCACCGCAAATGCATGAAGCATAGTCTTTTCCCGAAAATTTTTCACAAATTTTCTCGCGCGGTAGCCTATCCCCCGTTTCTCCATTACCCCACCCCGGTTCGGATTTCGTTTTCATACCGAGGTGGATGGGACCCATTGTCACTCTGAAATACTATTTCGATCGCGCGTGCAGACGCTAAGTGGCAGCTTGCCGTGACGATAGTACATTCGCTTGGCACTGCGCCCGGCGCGACCCAACATCCAGTCTGGTTCGTCGTCTATTCCACCCGCACCGCCAGAACAATCTCCCGGCAGCCGGATTGAATCCATCCGGCTGCATTCCTTACTTTTTGTGAAGAAGGATTGATAGTCACTATCAAGCCCCATCTCCCGAATTGACCTGACAGCTTAGTCTGCCCGGTCTATCCCACGGCGTCTGGCCCTTGCGGCTCGACGCCGTTTTTCGTTGTACCTACACAAGGAGTATCACCATGAAGACACATCTCAGTCCCATCCCGCTGTCCAACCCGAGCGAAGAGGGCAAGGTCGTCAAGACCTGCGCCCTGTTCACCTTCCGTGCATTGCGCACCGTCGCCGACTACGTCAGCCAGCTGCCGGCGGTCGCCACCCAGGCGGCCAACGACGTGCGCGAAGCGTGGGAGGAATCCTCCCGCCCAAACGCCTGACGGAGGAAGATCATGCTCGCCACCGGATTCATGATCTTCCTCGGCGTGGGACTGATCTTTGCCAAGCTACCCCGCAGGACGATGCTCAAGGCCTTGAAACACGACCTGAAGATCGACCTCGCGGTGACAGCACTGGTGCTGATCATCCACTGGGGCACCTTCAACGGCGTGATGGCAGCGACGGTGGCCGGTCTCATGACCAGCCTCGCCACCAGCGGTCTCAAATCGCTGATTGGCTACGTCGGCGGCAACACCTACTACCCGGGGCGGATCCGTCTCGACGTGTAGGCAAGCGCGACAAGACGCTGCGCTGGGTCTTCTTCGCTGCTGGCACGGCTGAAGTCGGGCGACAAAGCGCCCGACTTCTTGTCTTCGTGTTCATGAAGATGCTCAGATAGCAGATTCCGTAGTTTCCATTCGTTCCATCCCTTATCGCCCCAGCCCGGGTCACTCCCGGCTGGGGCGAACCTTTTTAGGAGCCACAAATGAACGACATCTACCAAGCCGTCACCGACCGCATCATCGCGTCCCTCGAAACCGGCACCCCGCCATGGATAATTCCGTGGACGGATCACACGGCCCTGCCGAGCAATCTTGCGACCGGCAAGCCCTACCGCGGCATCAACATCCTCATGCTCAGCATCGAGGCCATGAGTCGGGGCTACGGCGACAGCCGCTGGGTCACCCTCAAGCAGGCCAACGAACTCGGTGCCAAGGTCAGGAAGGGCGAGCACGGCACGTCCATCGTCTTCTTCAAGTTCAAGGAAGTCGAGGAGGAGAAGGACAACGGCTTCACCGAAGCCAGCGAGGAACCGAAGCGCGTCGTCCCCATGCTCAGGAGCTACACGGTGTTCAACACCAGCCAGCTGGAGTTCCTGCCCGAGCGTTTCGAGTTGCGGGGGACACCGGCGTGGCAACCCATTGGCGAAGCCGAGCAGCTGCTGTATGCCTCAGGCGCGGTCATCCGCCACGGCGGCAATCGCGCCTTCTACAGCCCGAGCGAGGACATGATTCGGCTACCGCCACCGGCGTGGTTCCCGGATAGCGATGACTACTACGCCGTGGCGCTGCATGAACTGACGCACTGGACAGGGCATCCGCAGCGTTTGAACCGGATGCTCGGCAAGCGTCACGGCATCGACGCCTACGCTTATGAGGAACTGGTGGCCGAGATGGGTGCAGCGTTCCTGTGCGCCTATTGCGGCCTGCCGGCGCGGCTGGAACACGCCAGCTACATCGACCACTGGCTCGATGCCTTGAAACGCGACAAGCGGCTGATCTTCGTCGCCGCCGGTGCCGCGCAGAAGGCAGCCGACTACGCCCTTGGCGTGGCGCAGGTGGCACCGAGTCCTGCCGACGCCCTGGCTGCCTGATCGCGGAGGCCACCATGCTGTTCATCGTTACGCGCCAGACCGAGAGCAACGGCACGGACTTCTACTTGGTTGCTGCCACCAGCGCCGAGGAGACGCGACAGTTGTTCGAAGGAGAGGAGGTCGACCTCAGTTCCTGTGTCGAGTCCGCCCTGTTCGAGCAGTACGACGGTGTCGCCCGGCTGGGCACCGTCTGAGTTTCATCCCCATACCAACAAGAGTGTTTCCCGAGGTTATGCGCTCAATAAACTGAAAACGTCGGAATCCCTTTGCCTGCGATCTTGAGCAGGCATCCCGTGACGCCCCGGAGGCTATCCCAGCCTGCCGGGGCGTCGTCGTTTTATCCATCCGATAAGGAGCATCACCATGAAATCAGCAAACGACAGCAACTACTTCAGCCAACTGGCTGCCATCAACGTCAACGATCACGTCGAACGCAAGGGGCAGTTCAGCTATCTCAGCTGGCCCTTCGCCGTCTCGCAGCTGCGGCAGTTCGATCCGCAGGCAACGTGGGAGGTCAAGCGCTTCGGCGATCTGCCCTATCTCACCAGCGATGCCGGCTGCTTCGTCGAGGTGGCCGTTACCGTCAGGGGCGTCACCCTCAGCCAGATTCATCCCGTGCTCGACGGCAAGAACCGCCCCATCCTCGCGCCCACCAGCTTCGAGATCAACACCAGCTTGCAACGCTGCCTGGTCAAGGCCATCGCGCTACATGGACTCGGCTTGTACATCTACGCCGGTGAGGACTTGCCGCAGGGCACGGAGGAGAAATCCGACGAGCCAGTAGCCGGCGAGAAACCGCAGGGTGCGGCCACCATCCCTGTGCCGATCCGCCAGACCAAGGCGATTTCGACGGCGCAGATCGCCCAGCTGGAACGGCTGCTCGACGAGACCAAGGGCGACCGGGTACGGTTGCTGGCCTACTTCGGTGCCGAGACCTTGGCTGATGCCCAGATCGCCGATCTGTATGTGTTCGACGGCAGCGATGGCATCTTGGTGGAGATAGTGCGCGATGAGGCGGCCATGGCGGCGATACGCGCCGCGTGGGAGGTGTTCCAGCGCTACCTGGACACCGATACGCCACCGCCGTTGACCGATAGGGATACGGTGGCGCGGACAGACCCGGCGTGGCAACTGGCTGCCGGTCTCTACCTTCAGGCGAAGCAGGAGGCCGACAAGGCGGCTGAGGCGCTGGAGAAGGCGCGGGAGCGACTGGTGGGGCTGGCGTCGCATGCCAGCGAGAACGGGGACGGGGTGACGGTGACGCGGTTCTGGAAGCAGGGCAGCGTGGATTACAAGAAGGTGCCTGAGTTGAAGGGCGTCGATCTTGATCGTTACAGGAAGGCTGGGGGAGTGGAGGTTAGGGTGACGGTGACCAAGTGATGGGGACTCGGCGGTACGGTAGAAATTGCCATACCGTACCGCTGACCGTACCGCAAATCGCCAAAAATGAAAAAGGGTTTCCGGCGATTAACCGGAAACCCTTGGTATTACTGGTCGGGGCGGCGGGATTCGAACTCGCGACCCCTTGCACCCCATGCAAGTGCGCTACCAGGCTGCGCTACGCCCCGACACGAGCCGCGGAGTATATCAGTTGCTCTCGATCAGAGGCGGAGCAATTGGATAATTCCTGCCAATTCGGCGCGCACGGACGGAAGCATCTGGGGTGCGACCTCGTCATTGAGGTTCGGCTTTTCGGAACCCTCGTCAAGGCGGTTGCGTGCGCCACTGATGGTGAACCCTTCGCGGTACAGCAGTTCGCGGATGCGCCGCACCAGCAGCACTTCGTGATGCTGGTAGTAGCGCCGGTTGCCGCGGCGCTTGACTGGCTTGAGCTGGGTGAATTCCTGCTCCCAGTACCGCAGGACATGCGGCTTGACGCCGCACAACTCGCTCACTTCGCCGATCGTGAAGTAGCGCTTGGCGGGGATCGGCGGCAGGTCGCTGCCCGGGCTATGACTGGCTGTCGCCATTGTGCAGGCTTTCGACCGAGGCCTTCAGTTTCTGACTGGCGTGGAAGGTAACGACCCGGCGGGCGGTGATGGGTATTTCTTCCCCGGTCTTCGGATTGCGTCCGGGACGCTGCGGCTTGTCGCGCAGTTGAAAGTTGCCGAAGCCGGAGAGTTTGACTCCATCGCCGCTCTCGAGCGCATCACGAACCTTCTCGAAAAAGCCTTCGACCATGTCCTTGGCTTCCCTCTTGTTCAGCCCAACCTTTTCAAACAGCAGATCGGCAAGTTCGGCCTTTGTAAGTGTCATTCTATCCCCCGGAACCCTGATCATTTGCGCAGCTCTGCGTAGAACGCGGACTGTGCTGTCGCGACGAGTTCAACCACCGCCGCCTCGACCTCCCCGTCTGATAGGGTGCGTTGAGTATCTTGCATAACTATCCGAAACGCAAGGCTTTTCTTGCCATCGGCAAGACCCTTCCCCTGGTAAACGTCGAACAATTCGACGCCTCGAACAATAGTTGCCGCCTTGCTCATCAACGCATCCAGAATGGGCTGAACCGGCTGTTCCTGACCCACGACGAGCGCGATGTCGCGGGTGACGGCGGGGAATCGCGAAATTTCCCGGTAGGACGGTAGCGAGCATGCCAGCAGCGCCGCCAATTCGAGCTCAAAGACGATGGGAGCCGCACCGAGTTCGTATTTCTGTACCCAGCGCGGATGAAGCTCGCCGACAACGCCGATCACCACGCCGTCGCGGCTGACCGTCGCAGCGCGGCCGGGATGCAGTGCCGGATGCTGCACCTTCTCGAAACGCAATCCGGCCGGGGCCAGCAGCGCTTCGACATCGGCCTTGACGTCGAAGAAGTCTACCGGCCGCCCGGTCGTACCCCATTGTTCTGGCAGCGCCGTTGCTGCACACAGCCCGGCGACACGCAAGGGTTGATCGAAGCCCGGCACCGGGCCGCCAGTGGCGGCGTTGCGGAAACAGCGGCCGATCTCGAAAACACGAACCCGGTCGACCTGGCGACTGCGGTTGGCAACGAGGTTGCCAACCAGCCCGCCTATCAGGCTGGAGCGCATGACACTGGCCTGACTGGTAATCGGGTTGGCCAGCGTGATCGGCGCAACGTTGTCGCAAAAGTCCCGCTCCCAGGCGGACTCGACGAAGCTGAAGTTCACCACCTCGTGATAGCCGAGATCGGCGAGCAGCTGCCGCACGTCGCGCGGCATGCGGCTCGACTCGGTCTGCGGCAGCATGGCCATGTGCGCCTTCGGCGGCGGCGCCGGAATGTTGTCGTAGCCGTGCAGGCGCGCCAGTTCCTCGATCAGGTCCTCTTCGATGGCGATGTCGAAGCGGCGAGAAGGCGGCGTGACGATGAAGTCGCCATCGCCATCCTGGTCGCGAACGCATGCCAGTCCGAGGCCTGAAAGCAATGACTCTATCTGCGTCGGCGTCAGCGCGATGCCGAGAACCTTGGCGGCACGCGAGCTGCGCAAACGAACAGTGTCGCGTCTTGGCAGGTGGGAGGTGGCGACTGCTTCTACCACCGGGCCAGGATGCCCGCCACAGATGTCGAGAATCAGTTGCGTGGCGCGCTCGATGGCAACCCGCTGCAGTTCGAAATCGACGCCGCGTTCGTAGCGATACGATGCGTCGCTGGAAAACCCGAGCGTGCGGGCCTTGCCGGCGATGGCGTCGGGGGTGAAGAAGGCGCTTTCGAGGAAGAGGTCTGTCGTGGCGTCGTTGATGCCGGAGTGCTCACCACCCATGATGCCGGCCATCGCCAGGGCCTTGGCCTCGTCGGCGATCAGTGCGGTATCGGCGCCAGGCGTGACCGTCTGTTCGTTCAGCAACAGTAGCTGTTCGCCAGCAGTGGGATAGCGGACGTGAATCGCACCACTCAGTTGCACGTCGTCAAACGCATGCAGCGGCTGGCCGAGCTCAAGCATGACGTAATTGGTGATGTCTACCAGCGCGGAAATCGGACGGATGCCGCAACGCTCGATGCGCTGTTTCATCCAGTCCGGCGTGGCGGCGCGGGCGTCGACGCCGCGGACGATGCGGCCGCAATAGCGCGGACACGCGGCCGGTGCGTCGAGCACCACGGCACGGGTCGCGTCGTGCGCCGATGCGACGGCAGCAACGACGGGCAGCGTCAGCGGCGCGCCGGTAAGCGCGGCGACTTCGCGCGCGATGCCGCTCAGCGACAGGCAGTCGGCGCGGTTGGGGGTGAGCTTGAGGGTAATCAGCGTGTCGTCGAGGTTGAGATAACGACGCACGTCCTGGCCGATGGGCGCGTCGGCCGGCAGGGGCAACAGGCCGCCGTGGTCTTCGGACAGACCAAGTTCGCGCGCCGAGCAGAGCATGCCGAAGCTCTCGATGCCGCGTACCTTGGCTTTCTTGATTTCAAGGCCCGGCAACTTGGCGCCGACCAGGGCACAGGGCACCAGCATGCCGGCAGCCGCATTCGGCGCACCGCAGACGATGGCGAGCACGCCATGTTCGCCGGTGTCGACGGAACAGAGTCGGAGTTTGTCGGCATCCGGATGTTTTTCGGCGGTAAGGATGCGTGCGACGACGACGCTCGAAAAGTCGGCGGCAGCGGGACGGCGCTCTTCGACTTCGAGGCCGGCCATCGTCAGCAGATGACACAGCTCATCGGTCGACAGCGGCGGATTGACAAGGGCACGCAGCCAGGATTCGGGAAATTGCATGGCTATTGGAATTGGCTGAGGAAGCGCAGGTCGCCATCGAAGAACAGGCGCAGGTCGCTGATTCCGTATCGCAGCATGGTCAGGCGATCCGGACCCATGCCGAAGGCGAAGCCGGTGTACTTCTCCGGATCGACGCCGCCGAAACGCAGCACATTGGGATGAACCATGCCGCAGCCGGCGATCTCGAGCCAGCGCCCTTCCATCGGGCCGTGCATGAAGGCGACGTCGATCTCGGCCGACGGCTCGGTGAAGGGGAAAAATGAAGGGCGGAAACGAATCTTGAGGTCGTCGCTTTCGAAAAAGCGGCGCAGGAAATCAGCGACCACACCCTTGAGATCGGCGAAGCTCACGTCCTCGCCAACCCAGAGCCCTTCGACCTGATGAAACATCGGCGAATGGGTGGCATCGGAATCGACGCGATAGACGCGGCCGGGGCAGATCACGCGAATCTCTGGCATACGGTCGAGATGCCTGAATTTCTCGACATGGGCCAGCATGGTGCGAATCTGTACCGGGCTGGTATGCGTGCGCAGCAGCACGTCCTCGCGCACTTTGCCGTCGCCGTCCAGCAGATAGAAGGTATCGTGCATCGAACGCGCCGGGTGGTTCTCCGGGGTGTTTAACGCGGTGAAGTTGTGCCAGTCGGCTTCAATCTCCGGACCATCCGCGACTTCGAAGCCGATGGAGCGGAACAGCTGTTCGATGCGATCGAGTGTGCGCATCACCGGATGGATGGTGCCGCGCGACTGCCCCCTGCCCGGCAGGGTCACGTCCAGCGCCTCGGCGGCCAGCTGCACTTCGAGCGCAGCCTGCCGCAGGGCATCGCGCCGTGCCACGAGCGCGGTTTCCACCGCGGCTTTGGCGACGTTGATGGCGGCGCCGGCGGTCTTGCGCTCTTCCGGCGGCAACTTGCCCAGCCCCTTGAGCTGGGCAGTCAGCGAGCCGTCCTTGCCGAGGTAGCGCGCCTTGGCGTCCTCAAGCCGGGCCGGCTCGGAGACGGCAGCAAACTCGGCCAGTGCCGTCGCGACCAACTGGTCGAGATTGGGATCGAGAGTATCCACTTGACGAAATTATCCGATTCGAATCAAAAAAAGGAGGCACCAGACGAACCGGGGCCTCCTTTTTGCTGCTGCAATACCGCTCAGGCGCCGAGCTGGGCCTTGGCCTGGTTGGCGAGGGCAGCAAATGCCGGCTTATCGAACACCGCCAGATCGGCCAGCACCTTGCGATCGACTTCGATCGAAGCCTTCTTGAGGCCGTTCATCAGGGTGCTGTACTTCATGCCGAGCTCACGGGCGCCGGCATTGATACGGGCGATCCAGAGGGCGCGGAACTGGCGCTTCCGCTGACGGCGGTCGCGATACTGGTATTGGCCGGCCTTCATCACCGCCTCTTTGGCGACGCGATAGACCGTGGAACGACGACCGCGATAGCCCTTGGCTGCGTCGAGAACCTTCTTGTGGCGCGCGCGCGCCGTTACACCGCGTTTGACTCGTGGCATGGTTCGTTCTCCTTACGCGTAGGGCATCATCGCCCGGATCTGCTTGGTGTCGGCGTCATGGACGGCCGTCATGCCACGCAGCTGGCGCTTGCTCTTGGTGGATTTCTTGGTGAGGATATGGCGCTTGAACGCCTGCGAGCGCTTGATGCTGCCGCCGGCGCGTATCTTGAAGCGCTTCTTGGCCCCGCTCTTGGTCTTCATCTTCGGCATCGAAGATCTCCTTTGTAACACGTTGCCAGGTGGCCTTCACCTCGAAGGCACTTTATGACCCGCTCCGCTTGTATTCCCCGCCCGCCGCGTCGCCACGGCCAGCGGGTGAAACTCATTGCTTCAACTGCTTCTTGGTCGGTGCCAGCACCATGACAAGCTGACGGCCTTCCATCTTCGGGAACTGCTCGACCAGAATCAGCTCTCCGAGATCCGCCTTGATCCGTTCCAGCACGCGCATGCCGATTTCCTGGTGCGCCATTTCGCGGCCGCGGAACCGCAGCGTTATCTTTGCCTTGTCGCCTTCGCCCAGAAACTTGATGACGTTGCGCAGCTTGATCTGATAGTCGTTCTCATCGGTGCCAGGACGAAACTTGATTTCCTTCACCTGCACCTGCTTCTGCTTCAGCTTGGCCTCGTGGGCCCGCTTGGCTTCCTGGTACTTGAACTTGCCGAAGTCCATGATGCGACAGACGGGCGGCTGTGCCAGAGGTGCGATTTCTACCAGATCCAGTCCGGCCTCTTCGGCCGCTGCCAGCGCCTGACGAATCGGCACGATGCCAACCTGCTCACCTTCTGCTCCGACCAAGCGGATTTCGGGGGCCGTGATTTCGTCGTTGAGGCGCTGCGATTTTTCCTGAGCGATGGTTCAGTTCTCCATAAAAAACAAAAATCAGGACGCCGCGCCCCTGCTGGCCTTCTCTGTCAGCAAGCGCTCGATCAAGACTTCAGGGGACATCTGCCCAAGATCCTGATTGCCCCGGGCACGCACGGCGACCAATCCTGCGGCTTTTTCCTTGTCGCCAATGACAATGAAGTAAGGCCGCTTCAACAAGCTATGTTCGCGGATTTTATAGCTAATTTTCTCGCTGCGCAAATCTAGATCGACACGCATGCCGGCGCCACGCAACATTTCCGCCACAGATGCGGCGTAATCCTCCTGATGCTCGGAAATACTCATCACCACGACCTGCACCGGCGCCAGCCACAGCGGGAACGCGCCGGCATGGTTTTCGATGAGAATGCCGATGAAGCGTTCCAGCGAGCCGAGAATCGCGCGATGCAGCATCACCGGCGTGTGGCGGGCGTTGTCTTCTCCGACAAATACGGCATCGAGGCGCTCCGGCATCGAGAAGTCGACCTGCATGGTGCCACACTGCCAGGAGCGGCCGATTGCATCCTTGACGTGGAACTCGATCTTGGGGCCGTAGAAGGCGCCTTCGCCCGGCAGTTCCTCCCACTCCAGGCCGCTGGCCCGGAGTGATGCCCTCAGTGCATCCTCCGCCTTGTCCCACTGCACGTCATCACCGACACGCCCGTCTGGCCGAAGTGCCAACTTGACGGCAACGTCGTGGAAACCGAAATCGGCATAGACCGCTCGGACCTGCGCGTTGAAAGCCGTCACCTCGGACTGGATCTGGTCTTCGGTGCAGAAGACGTGGCCATCGTCCTGCGTGAAACCGCGCACCCGCATCACGCCATGCAGCGCGCCCGACGGCTCGTTGCGGTGGCAGGAGCCGAACTCACCGTAGCGCAGCGGCAGGTCGCGGTAGGAGCGGACGTCGGTGTTGAAAATCTGTACATGGCCAGGGCAGTTCATCGGCTTGATGGCGTAATCGCGCGTCTCCGACTCCGTGGTGAACATGTTGTCCTTGTAATGCTCCCAGTGGCCGGACTTCTCCCACAGGGTACGATCGAGAATCTGCGGACACCGCACCTCCTGGTAGCCGTTGTCGCGATAAACCTTGCGCATGTACTGTTCGATTTCCTGCCAGACCGTCCAGCCGTGCGGATGCCAGAAGACGAGTCCGGGCGCCTCTTCCTGCAGGTGGAACAGATCGAGCGCCCGGCCCAGCTTGCGGTGGTCGCGCTTCTCGGCTTCTTCCAGCATGTGGAGATGGGCGTCGAGTTCCTCCCTCTTCGCCCAGGCGGTACCGTAGATGCGCTGGAGTTGCTCATTCTTCGAGTCGCCGCGCCAGTAGGCACCGGCAACCTTCATCAGCTTGAAGGCCTTGAGCTTGCCCGTGGACGGCACGTGCGGCCCGCGGCAGAGATCGATGAAATCGCCCTCGCGGTAAAGCGAGACCTCTTGGTCGGCGGGAATCGCCGCGATCAGTTCCGCCTTGTAGTGCTCGCCTATGCCCTTGAAGAACTCGACCGCCTTGTCGCGTTGCCAGACTTCGCGCGTGACGGGGAAATCCTTCTTCGCCAGCTCGGCCATGCGCTTTTCGATGGCGGCAAGGTCTTCCGGCGTAAAACCCCGTTTGTAGGCGAAATCGTAATAGAAACCCTTGTCGATCACCGGCCCGATGGTCACCTGGGCCTCGGGAAACAACTCCTTCACGGCATATGCGAGCAGGTGTGCCGTCGAGTGGCGGATGATCTCGACGCCATCGGCATCCCGGTCGGTGATGATGGCGAGGGCGGCATCACCCTCGATGCGACACGAGGTATCGACCAGGCGCCCGTCGAGCCGTCCCGCCAGCGCCGACTTTGCCAGTCCCGGGCCAATGGACGCCGCGACCTCGGCCACGGTAAGCGGCTCGGGATATTCGCGTTTCGATCCATCAGGCAGGGTAATTACCGGCATTGCGTGGGACTCCGTCTTGACTCAGAAAAAGCAAAAATAACAGGGCGGTAAGCGCCATGAAGGCTTTCCGCCCCGGGTCCATTGCCGCCTTCTCGAATGGGCCGGAATTTTCTCACGAAACCGCGCGGGGCAGCAATCGCCGGGAGAAATATGCTGCATTGCGGCACATCATTGCCAGCATTGCCTGAAATGATTTATCCTTTCCCAGTTTGCTGCTGTGCAATAAATACTAAACAGGAGTGTGAGATGGCCAAGAGCAAGATGATCTTCTCCTTCGAGGAAGGCGACGGCAAGAACAAGATGCTGCTGGGCGGCAAGGGTGCGAATCTTTGCGAAATGACGCAGATCGGTCTCAATGTCCCGCCAGGTTTCATCATCACCACCGAGGCGTGCATCGCCTTCCTGGAAAACAATCGCCTGCCGGACGGCGTGATGGACGGTGTACACAAGCAGATGACCGAACTCGAAACCAAGACCGGCAAGGGCTTCGGTTCCGGTGAGAATCCCCTGCTCGTCTCGGTCCGCTCCGGCTCGGCCATGTCGATGCCCGGCATGATGGACACCATCCTCAATCTCGGCCTCAACGAAACCTCGCTGCAAGGACTGATCAAGCAGACCGGCAACGAGCGCTTCGCCTGGGACGCCTATCGCCGCTTCATCCAGCTCTTTGCCAAGATCGCGCTCAACATCCCGGACGAGCCCTTCGACGAAAAAATGGCCGAAATCAAGTCGGCCTATCAGGCGCGGCAGGATGTGGATCTGAAGGCCGCGCACCTCAAGGAACTGGCCGAAGCCTTTCTTGCCATCGTTCAGCGCCAGTCGGGAAAACCTTTCCCGCAGGATCCCTTCGAGCAACTCGAAATCGCCATCAAGGCGGTATTCCGCTCCTGGAACCGCAAGCGCGCCATCGACTATCGCAAGCAGTTCAAGATCACGCCGGCCATGGCCAACGGCACGGCAGTCAATATCGTCACCATGGTCTTCGGCAACATGGGCAACGACTCGGGCACCGGCGTCGGTTTTACCCGCAACCCCGGCACCGGCGAAAACCTGCTCTATGGCGAATATCTGGTCAATGCCCAGGGCGAGGACGTCGTCGCCGGTATCCGCACGCCCAAACCCATCGCCGAGATGGCGCAGGAAATGCCGGAGATCTACGACCAACTGGTCCAACTGCACAATCGCCTCGAAACACACTACAAGGAAGTGCAGGACTTCGAGTTCACCATTGAGAAGGGTGTCCTCTACTGCCTGCAAACCCGCAACGGCAAGATGAATGCCCGCGCCATGGTGCGCACGTCGGTCGAAATGTGCAACGAAGGGCTGATCACCACCGAGCAGGCGCTGCTGCGTACGCACCCTTCGATGCTGGAGCAGTTGCTAGTGCCCCAGCTTGCGCCGAACTTCAAGGGAAAATCGCTGGCGCAGGGCCTGCCGGCGTCACCCGGCGCCGCCTCGGGCCACATCGTGTTCGATGCCGACACTGCTGAATCACGCGGCCGCAAGGGCGAGAAAATCATCCTCGTGCGCGAGGAAACCAAGCCGGAGGACATCCACGGTTTCTTCCAGGCACAAGGCATCCTCACCAGCCGCGGCGGCAAGACCTCCCATGCAGCCGTTGTGGCCCGCGGCATGGGCAAGGCCTGTGTTTCCGGTTGTGAGGCCATCCACATCGACGATTTTGCGCGCAAGGCCACGATCGGCGACATGACGCTGCACGAAGGCGATGTCATCACCATCGATGGGGGTACGGGCCATGTTTATGCCGGCGAAGTGCCGACGGTCGCGCCAGAAGTCTCCGAGGAACTCAACGTCCTGCTAGCTTGGGCCGACGCCGCCGCGCGCCTCGAAGTCCGCGCCAACGCCGATACTCCGACCGACGCCGTCAAGGCTCGCGCCTTCGGCGCCAGGGGCATCGGCCTGTGCCGCACCGAGCGCATGTTCAACAGCACCGACCGCCTGCCCATCGTGCAGGAAATGATCCTCGCCGACACCCTCGAAGAGCGGCAGGCCGCACTCGACCGCCTGCTACCGATCCAGCGCAACGATTTCAAGGGCATTTTCAAAGCCATGAAGGGTCTGCCGGTCACGGTGCGGTTACTCGATCCGCCGATGCACGAGTTCCTGCCGACTGCGGCCCAACTGGAAATGGAAATCACCCATCTGCGGCATCTGAAGGACACCATCAAGGGCATCGAGGAGTTGCCGGACACGCTGAAGCTGCTCAACCCCGGCCTCTACCAGAAGTATGCCGACGGACTCGGCCGCCTCAACGAAGCCATGGATGTATTCAAGGAATCGCATCTCGAAGAGGACGTGATCAGCAAGAAGGAAAAGACGCTGCGCAAGGTCCGTTCCCTGGCCGAAGTGAACCCCATGCTCGGCCACCGCGGCGTGCGTCTCGGCATCACCTTCCCCGAGATCTACTCGATGCAGATCCAGGCCGTCCTCGAGGCAGCCGCACTGTGCGCCAAGGAAGGCATCGAGGTCTACCCCGAGATCATGGTGCCGCAGGTCGCCACCGTTGAAGAGCTCATGCGCATCCACAGCTACGTCCAGCGCATCCACAAGATTGTCGTACTCACGCACGGCATCGATGTGCAGTACAAGTTCGGCAGCATGCTCGAAGTGGTACGCGCCTGCATGCGCGCCGGGCGCATGGCCGAGGATGCCGAGTTCTTCTCCTTCGGTACCAACGACCTGACCCAGGCGACGTTCTCCTTCTCGCGCGAGGATGCGGAGAACAAATTCCTGCCGGCCTACAACGAAACCGGCATCCTTGAGGACAACCCCTTCGAGGTGCTCGACATCAAGGGTGTCGGCGAAGTCATGAAGATCGCCGTCGAGCGCGGTCGCGCCACCCGCCCCGACCTCAAGATCGGCATCTGCGGCGAACACGGCGGCCATCCCGAGTCGATCGCTTTCTGCCACGAGATCGGCCTCAACTACGTTTCATGCTCCGGGCCCCGCGTCCCCATTGCCCGCCTGGCTGCGGCACAGGCGCAACTGCTCGGAGTGACGGCAAAGGGCGCCAACGCCTGATCGCAATTCCTCGGGTGCAAGCCCGAGAAGAGATGGCGAAGCATGAAAAAAGGCCGAAATCCTGAAAACTACCCAGGATTTCGGCCTTCTTCTTGCTGCCTGTGAATCAATTCTTGGTGGGCGCTGACGGGCTCGAACCGCCGACATTCTGCGTGTAAGGCAGACGCTCTACCAACTGAGCTAAGCGCCCTCTCTGTGACTTCGATGGAGCGGCCGAATTCTATCAGGTCCGGCCGCCACGCAAAGGCTGCTCAATGCGTGATCGCGCTGCTGATCGCCGCTTCCCCGCTCTTGGTCGCCACCGGCGAGGCATCGCCCGGCGGTGATTCCGGCAGCGGCTCTGGCGCGCGTTCCAGCGCCAGTTCCAGCACCTTGTCGATCCACTTCACGGGGATGATCTCGAGCTTGTTCTTGATCGTATCCGGCATCTCGGCCAGATCCTTGACGTTCTCTTCCGGGATCAGCGCCACGCGGATGCCGCCACGCACCGCCGCCAGCAGTTTTTCCTTGAGGCCACCGATTGGCAACACCTCGCCACGCAAGGTGATCTCGCCGGTCATGGCGACATCGGCACGCACCGGAATGCCGGTCAGCGTCGACACCAGCGCCGTGGTCATGCCGATGCCGGCCGATGGACCATCCTTGGGCGTGGCGCCCTCGGGCAGGTGGATATGGATGTCGTTCTTCTGGTAGAAATCCTCGGGGATGCCAAGCTGCTTGCTGCGGCGGCGCACCACCGTCAGCGCGGCCTGGATCGACTCGGTCATCACCTCGCCGAGCTTGCCGGTGGTCATGGTCTTGCCCTTGCCGGGGACGGCGACGGATTCGATGGTCAGCAATTCGCCGCCGACCTCGGTCCAGGCCAGGCCGGTGACCTGACCAACCTGATTCTCCTTCTCGGCCATGCCGAAGCTGTAGCGGCGCACGCCCAGGTACTTGTCGAGGTTCTTGCCGTTGACGACGATCTTGTTCTTGCGCGCCCGCATCACCAGCGCCTTGACCACTTTGCGGCAGATCTTGGAGATCTCGCGCTCGAGCGCCCGCACGCCGGCCTCGCGAGTGTAGTAGCGCACGATGTCGCGCACCGCCTCAGGCGTGACGGTCAGTTCGTCCCGCTTGACGCCGTTGTTCTTCATCTGCTTTGGCAGCAGGTAGCGTTCGGCGATGTTGATCTTCTCGTCTTCCGTGTAGCCAGCCAGGCGGATCACCTCGAGGCGGTCGAGCAAGGCCGCCGGGATGTTGAGCGAGTTTGCCGTGGCCACGAACATCACGTCTGAGAGGTCGAAATCAACCTCGACGTAGTGGTCCTGGAAGGTGTGGTTCTGCTCGGGATCGAGCACTTCGAGCAACGCCGAGGACGGGTCGCCGCGGAAATCCATGCCGAGCTTGTCCACCTCGTCGAGCAGGAACAGCGGATTCTTGACGCCGGCCTTGGTCATGTTCTGCAGGATCTTGCCCGGCATCGAACCGATGTAGGTGCGGCGGTGACCGCGAATCTCGGCTTCGTCGCGCACGCCGCCCAGTGCCATGCGGATGAACTTGCGATTGGTGGCCTTGGCCAGTGACTGGCCGAGCGAGGTCTTGCCCACACCCGGGGGGCCGACCAGGCAGAGGATCGGCGCCTTGACCTTATCGACGCGCTGCTGCACGGCAAGGTATTCAACGATGCGTTCCTTGACGCGCTCGAGGCCGTAGTGATCCTTGTCGAGGATCTTCTCGGCGGCACCGAGATCCTTGGAGACGCGGGATTTCTTCTTCCACGGCAGGGCCACCAGGATGTCGATGAAGTTTCGCACCACGGTGGCCTCGGCCGACATCGGCGACATCATCTTCAGCTTCTTGAATTCGGACTGGGCCTTGGCCAGAGCTTCCTTGCTCATGCCGGCAGCCTTGATCTTCTTGTCCATCTCGTCGAGGTCGGCACCCTCCTCGCCCTCGCCAAGCTCCTTCTGGATGGCCTTGACCTGTTCGTTCAGGTAGTACTCGCGCTGGCTCTTCTCCATCTGGCGCTTGACGCGACCGCGGATGCGCTTTTCGACCTGCAGGATGTCGAGCTCGGTCTCCAGCTGCGACAGCAACTTCTCGAGGCGACCGCCAACATCGATGATTTCGAGGATTTCCTGCTTCAGCTCGAGCTTCATCGGCAGGTGGGCAGCAATCGTGTCGGCCAGGCGGCCGGCTTCCTCGATGCCCGACAGCGAGGTGAGGATTTCCGGCGGAATCTTCTTGTTGAGTTTGACGTACTGGTCGAACTGCGCCAGGATCGCCCGCCGCATCGCCTCGACCTCGTGGGTGGCGCGATCCTCGACCGGAATCGGCTCGATGTTGGCGACGAACAGCGCACGCTGGTCTTCGACACTTGTGATCTTCGCGCGCTGCGTCCCCTCGACCAGCACCTTGACGGTGCCGTCGGGCAACTTGAGCATTTGCAGGATGTTGGCGACGCAGCCGATGGGATAGAGATCGGCGGGCTCGGGCTCGTCCTTGGCGGCGGATTTCTGCGCCACCAGCAGGATGCTCTTGCCTGTTTCCATGGCAATTTCGAGCGCCTTGATCGACTTGGGGCGCCCCACGAACAGCGGGATCACCATGTGCGGGAACACCACCACGTCACGCAGCGGCAACAGCGGCAGGGTCGAATTCTCTTGGGGGAGGGTGGGGATGTTGTCGGCTTCGCCTGACATGGTCATGTCCTTTTAGTAAGACTGCCCCCAGCACATGGGGACGGTTTGCCGGCGATCAACCCGCGCCGGAGCACCCTTGCCGACGCCCCATCCGAACCCGCCGGATCAGTTGGAGCCGGACACCTTGGGCTGGTCGGCGTAGATCAGCAGGGGCTGGCCGCTCGACTCGATGGTGTTCTCGTCGATGACGACCTTGGTGACGTTATCCATGGCCGGCAGTTCGTACATGGTGTCGAGCAAAGCCTGTTCGAGAATGGAACGCAGGCCACGAGCACCGGTCTTGCGCTTGATCGCCTTGCGGGCGATCGCCTGCAGGGCGGCGGGCCTTACCTCTAATTCGGCACCTTCCATCGAGAAAAGTTTCTGGTATTGCTTGATCAAGGCGTTCTTGGGCTCGAGAAGAATCTGCACCAGCGCCTCCTCCTTGAGCTCTTCGAGTGTCGCGACCACCGGCAGACGGCCGATCAGCTCGGGGATAAGACCGTACTTGATCAGGTCCTCCGGCTCGACGCCGCGCAGCACTTCGCCGATCGCCTTCTTGTCTTCCTTGCTCTTGACCTCGGCGGCAAAGCCCATGCCGCCCTTCTCCGAGCGGTTGCGGATCACCTTCTCCAGGCCGTCAAAGGCGCCGCCGCAGATAAACAGGATGTTGGTGGTGTCGAGCTGGACAAAGTCCTGGTTCGGATGCTTGCGCCCGCCCTGCGGCGGTACGCTGGCCACCGTACCCTCAATCAGCTTGAGCAGCGCCTGTTGCACGCCTTCGCCCGAAACGTCACGGGTAATCGACGGGTTGTCGGACTTGCGCGAGATTTTGTCGATCTCGTCGATGTACACGATGCCCTGCTGTGCCTTCTCGACTTCATAGTCGCACTTCTGCAGCAGCTTCTGGATGATGTTCTCGACGTCCTCGCCGACATAGCCCGCCTCGGTCAGCGTCGTTGCATCGGCCATGACGAAGGGCACGTTGAGCGTGCGCGCCAGCGTCTGCGCCAGCAGCGTCTTGCCGGAACCGGTGGGGCCGATCAGCAGAATATTGCTCTTGGCCAGTTCCACCTCGTCACTGCCGGACTTCTTCTCCTTGTGGCGCAGGCGCTTGTAGTGGTTGTAAACGGCCACGGCAAGAATTTTCTTCGCCTGTTCCTGGCCGATCACGTAGGAATCGAGCAGGCCGCGAATTTCGGGGGGCGTCGGCAGGTCGCCTGCCGACTTGCCGCCCGGCTCAGCCGATATCTCGTCGCGAATGATGTCGTTGCAGAGATCGATGCACTCGTCGCAGATGAATACCGACGGGCCGGCGATGAGCTTTTTTACTTCGTGCTGGCTCTTGCCGCAGAAGGAGCAATACAGCAACTTTTCGTTGCCGCCGCCGCTGCCACCGCTTATTTTCTTGTCTGCCATTGCCGTGGTTCTCCGTGGGTTGCTACGGGCGCCCGCTACTCAATTCAGTTGGTGGCAGCTTCGGCGCGGCTGTTCAGTACTTTATCGACCAGACCGTATTCCGCGGCGGCCTCGGCCGAGAGGAAATTGTCGCGGTCGGTGTCTCGTTCGATGCGCTCGATCAACTGGCCGGTGTGCCGGGCCAGCATGTCGTTGAGCTTTTGCTTGAGGAAAAGAATTTCCTTGGCGTGGATCTCGATGTCAGAGGCCTGCCCCTGAAAGCCGCCCATCGGCTGGTGGATCATCACGCGCGAATTGGGCAGGCAGTAGCGCTTGCCCTTCTCGCCCGCCGCCAGCAGGAAGGCACCCATCGAGGCGGCCTGGCCGATGCACAGCGTGGAAACGGCAGGCTTGATGAACTGCATGGTGTCGTAGATGGCCATGCCGGCCGTCACCGATCCGCCGGGGGAGTTGATGTAGAGGTAGATGTCCTTGTCCGGATTTTCCGATTCGAGGAACAGCAACTGCGCGACCACCAGGTTGGCCGTCATGTCATTGACCGGGCCGACCAGAAAGATCACGCGCTCCTTGAGCAGGCGCGAGTAGATGTCGTAGGCGCGCTCGCCACGGCCGCTGGTCTCGATGACCATCGGGATCATGCCGAGCATTTGGGGATCGCTGGGATTAAGCATTTCGTTGGCGTTCATGCCTAGGATCATGCCTGATTACCCATCAACTCGTCAAAACCAACGGCCTTCTCGGTCACCTTGGCATTGGCCAGCGCCCAATCAACCACGTTGTTTTCCATGGCCAGCGCCTCGGCCTCGGCCAGACGCTGCGGCTGCGAGTAATACCAGCGCACCACTTCCTTCGGGTCCTCGAAGGTCTCGGAGAAATCCTCGACGATAGACTTGACCTGATCCGGCTTGGCGTGCAGATCCTTGGCCTTGACCAGTTCGGCCAGCACCAGACCGAGCTTGACGCGGCGAGTGGCCTGCTCGGTGAACCAGCTCGGCTCGACCGGCATGTTCTTGATGGCGGCGCCGCGCGACTCGAGATCCTTTTTGGCCGCCTCAGCCATCTGCTGCGACTCCATTTCGACCAGCGCCTGCGGCACGTCGATGGGGTTCACTTCGAGCAGCGCATCCATCACCTGGTTCTTGATGCGGGCCTGCAGGCGCTTCTTGACTTCGCGCTCGAGGTTGGCCTTGACTTCCTGACGCATTTTCACCAGGTCGCCGTCGGCGATGCCCAAAGCCTTGGCAAAGTCGGCATCGAGCTCGGGCAGGCGCGGGCCCTGCACGGCGCGCACGGTGACGTCGAACTGAACGGTCTGGCCGTTCAGCTCGGGGACGTTGTAGTCATCGGGAAACTTGACGTCGAAGGTTTTCTGCGCCGCCGGGGCCAGGCCCTCGATTGCCGCCTCGAACTCCGGCAGCATGCGGCCGCCACCGACCTCCACAGTGAAGTTCTCGGCCTTGCCGCCCTGGAATTCCTCGCCATTCTTGCGACCGACGAAATCGATCACCATGCGATCGCCCTTGGCCGAGGCTCGCTCGACAGGTTCGAATGTCGTGCGCTGCTGGCGCAACACCTCGATGGTCTTGTCCACCTCGGCGTCGGTCACGACCAGCGTGGCCTTCTCGATTTCCTTGGCGGAGATGTCGCCCAGTTGCACGTCGGGATAGACCTCGAAGATCGCCGTAAACTCGAACTGCGTGTCGTTGGCGACATTCTTCGGCTCGATGCGCGGATAGCCGGCGACGCGCAGATTATCTTCACGCACCTTCTCGGAAAATGCCCGCTCGACCGCCGCACCCACCGCCTCGGACCGTGCCTGGCCGCCGTAGCTCTGCTCCACCATTTTCATCGGCACCTTGCCGGGACGGAAACCCGGCATCTTGGTGGTCTTGGCGATGTGCTTGAGGCGCTGCGCCACTTCCTTGTCAATATCGGCCAACGGCACCGCCATCTCGATGCGGCGCTCTAGCGCACTGGGGGCACTCGGAGCACTGGGAGCCGGGACGGCAGCTTGGGTCGTTTCCATGAAGAATCCTTGATTGGCTTGCTGAATTTGATGGTCTGTGGCGTGGTGCGAGGGAAGGGACTCGAACCCTTACGCCTCGCGGCGCTGGAACCTAAATCCAGTGCGTCTACCAATTCCGCCACCCTCGCGAACCGCCAATTTTACCCGATATACTGGCCGCGCTCATGGCCGCCGATCTTCATCGTACCCACTACGAGAACTTCCCCGTTGCATCGATTCTGTTGCCGGCCGCGTTGCGTGAACCGGTCGCCGCCATCTACGCTTTTGCCCGCAGCGCCGACGACTTGGCCGACGAAGGCGACCTGCCCGCCACCGAGCGCCTGGCCCTGCTCGACGGCTACCGCCGCGAACTCGATGCCGTCGCCAACGGCGCCCCGACGCAACACCCGATTTTCCTGCGCCTGCGGCCCGTCATCGGCCGCTACGACCTGCCCCTGCAACTCTTCCGCGACCTGCTCGACGCCTTCGCCCAAGATGTCGCCAAGACACGCTATGCCGACTTCGCCGAACTCATGGATTACTGCCGCCGCTCGGCCAATCCGGTCGGCCGCCTGCTGCTGCACCTCTTCGGCGCCGCCACGCCGGAAAACCTGCGCCAATCCGACGCCGTCTGCTCGGCGCTGCAGCTCATCAACCACTGGCAGGACGTCGGCATCGACGCCGCCAAGCCGATGCCGCGCATCTACCTGCCGCAAGACGAGCTGGCGCGCTTCAACGTCGCCGAAGACGCAATCCTGCGCCGTGCCGCCAGCGCCGACTTTTTCAGCCTGATGCGTTTCCAGGTCGAACGCGCCCGCGCCCTCATGCTGGAAGGCACACCGCTGGGCCGGCGACTGCCCGGCCGCATCGGCCTCGAAATCCGCGCCATCGTCGCCGGCGGACTGCGCATCCTCGACAAGATCGAGGCCGTGGGCTACGACGTGTTTTCGCGTCGCCCGGTGCTCGGCGCCCTCGACTGGCCGCTTGTCATGTGGCGCGCGCTATGACAGCCGCCCGCCGGGCCGCCCTAAGGGCGGCGCAGCCAGCCGACCGGAGCCGCGCAGCGGCGAACACCCGTCACCCCCGCCCTCAGGGCGGGGGCCGGGGGGTGGGGGCTGCATGACCCCCGACCAGTACTGCGAAGACCGCGCCGCCGCCAGCGGCTCCAGCTTCTATTACAGCTTCCGCTTCCTCGCGCCCGAACGGCGCCAGGCCATCACCGCGCTCTACGCCTTCTGCCGCGAGGTGGATGACGCCGTCGACGAATGCTCCGATCCGCTGGTGGCCCGCGCCAAGCTGGCCTGGTGGCGCAGCGAAGTCGCCGCACTCGACGACGGCCAGCCGACGCATCCGGTGATGCAGGCCCTCGTCACCGCCCGCGCCCGCTTTTCCATTCCCACCGAGCAACTCGCCGAGATCGTCGACGGCATGGAAATGGACCTGGAACAGACGCGCTACGCCGACTTCAAGGCGCTGCACCTCTATTGCTACCGCGTCGCCAGCGTGGTCGGCCTGCTCGCCGCCGAAATCTTCGGCTACACCGACCGCCGCACCCTCAAGTACGCCCACGACCTTGGGCTGGCCTTCCAGCTCACCAACATCATCCGCGACGTCGGCGAGGACGCGCGGCGCGGCCGCATCTACCTGCCGCAGGACGAACTGGCACGCTTCGGCGTCACCGAAGCCGACATCCTCAACAGCCGCGAGACCGACGCCTTCCGCGCCCTGATGGCCTTCCAGGCCGAGCGCGCCCGCGGCTACTACGCCAAGGCGATGGAACAATTGCCCGCCGCCGACCGCAAGAGCCAGCGCGCCGGCCTCATCATGGCCGCGATCTACCGCACCCTGCTCGAAGAAATCGCCCGCGACGGCTACCCGGTGCTGCGCGCGCACGTCTCGCTGCCGCCGGCGCGCAAGCTCTGGCTCGCGCTCAAGACCTGGATCGCGGCGTGAGCGTTGCCGTCATTGGCGCGGGCTATGCCGGCATGGCAGCAGCGGCCGAACTGGCGGCGGCCGGCAGGCAAGTCACCGTCTTCGAAGCCTCGCGCACGCTGGGCGGGCGGGCCCGCGCAGTCGAACTCGAAGGACTGACGGTCGACAACGGCGCCCACATCTTCGTCGGCGCCTACCGCGAGACATTGCGCCTGATGGCACTGGTCGGCGCCAATACCGACAAGCTGCTGCGACGCGTCCCACTGCACCTCGAATATCCGGGCGAATTGCTGGTCGCCGCTCCCCGTTTGCCGGCGCCGCTGCATCTGGCCTGGGCGCTGCTGGGGGCGCGCGGCCTGTCGTGGCCGGAGAAATTCGCCGCCATCCGATTCATGCAGGGCCTGAAGCGCAGCGGATTCCGCCTGCCGCAGGATATTTCCGCCGCCGCCCACTTCGCCGCGCAGCGCCAGCCCGAACGCCTCGTCCGCTACCTGTGGGAGCCGCTCTGCGTCGCCGCACTCAACACGCCGATCGAGCGGGCCTCGATGCAGGTCTTCGCCAACGTCCTGCGCGACAGCCTCGCCGCCGGCCGCGCCGCATCCGACTTCCTGCTGCCGACAGTGGATTTTTCGCGGCTGCTTCCCGAGCCCGCCGCCGCCTTCGTGGCCGCGCACGGCGGCGCGGTGCGGCGCGAAACCCGGATCGGCGCGATCACCCACGGCAGCGACGGATTCATCCTGGACAACCACGGCTCCTTCGACGAAGTCATCATCGCCGTCGCCCCGCAGCACCTGCCCAAACTTGTCGCCGGCCTGCCGGAACTGGCGGGCAGCGTGGAGCAGGTAAGCCGCTTCGAGTGGGAGCCCATCGTCGGCGCCTATCTGGCCTACCCGGAAAGCGTGCGCCTTCCCTTCGCCATGGTCGGCGTGGCCACAGGTACCGCGCAATGGCTGTTCGACCGTGGCCGCATCTACGGCCAGCCCGGCCTGATTTCCGCCGTGATCTCGGCCCACGGCAGCCACGAGGCGATGGACAACGACACCCTCGCCGCCGCGATCCACGCCGAAGTCGCCCGCATCCTGCCCGGCATCGAGGCGCCGCGCTGGAGCCGCATCATCGCCGAAAAGCGCGCCACCTTCGCCTGTACGCCCGGCCTGGCGCGGCCGCCGACCACAACGCCGCTGCCCGGCCTGGTGCTGGCCGGTGATTACGTCGCCGGCGACTATCCGGCGACCATCGAAGGCGCTGTCAGGAGTGGTGTCACCGCGGCGCGCGCTCTGCTGTAACCCGGCTCAGCGTACGGGCGCAATGCCCCATTCGGCAACACCCTCGGGCAAGCGCAGGGCATCGAATCCCTGCTGGCGCAACAGATTCACCGCGTCGCACGCCATCAGGCAGTAGGGGCCACGGCAGTACGCCACCACGGTCTTGCCGTCCGGCAATTCTGCCAGCCGGCTCTTCAGTTCATCGAGCGGTATCGAGCGGGCGAACGGCAGGTGGGCGGCTTCGTATTCGTTTGCCGGCCGGACATCAATGACGATTACATCCCCCTTCTTCGCCAGCTTGACGAGGCTGGCGCGATCCTGCGGCGCCAGCTCCTTCGGGTTGCAGGCGATCTGCTCCAGCGCCAGCCGCAGTTCCACCAGCCGGTCCTCGGCCAGCGAACGTATCGCCACCCAGAAATCGGCCACCGCACGATTGGCGATTCGGTAAATGACGTTCTTGCCCTGCTTCTCGGTGTCGACCAGATGGGCGGCACGCAACTCGCGCAGGTGCGCGCTGGCCAGCTTCATGCTGATGGCCGCCTCCCGCGCCAGCGTCTCCACGTTCTTCTCGCCCTGGCAGAGCAGTTCGATGAGCTCCAGCCGTTTCGGGCTGCACGCCGCCTTGCCGATGCGGGCCACCTGTTCGTAAAGCAGGTCCTTGATGCGTCGCGAATCACTCATGGCGACGAATCTATGCGGCGACGGCGACCCTGTCAAATTTGCACTTGACAACCGATCAGGCAACGCCTAGTTTACTCTAACGATCGTTAGATTGTTAGCCACGGAGGCCAGCCATGAACGTCCTTTTCATTCTCAACGACCCGCCTTACGGCTCAGAGCGCAGCTACAACGGCCTGCGTCTGGCCCGTGCGCTCGCCAAGCAGCCGGAGCAGCAGGTCCGGGTATTCCTGATGGGCGACGCCGTTGCCTGCGCCAAGGCCGGCCAGAAGGTACCCGAGGGTTATTACAACGCCGGCGACATGGTGAAACTGGCGGCCGCCGCCGGCGAAGTCGGCCTCTGCGCCACCTGCCTGGCCGCGCGCGGCATCGAGGACGCCGAACTGGTGCCTGGCGCCCTGCGCCGGACGCTCGCCGATCTCGCGGCCTGGACGGCCGAGGCCGACAAAGTGCTGGTGTTCTGACCATGCTGCTGCTCGTCATCATCGCCGGCGCTGCCACCGGCATCGTGCTCGGCCTGTTCGGCAGCGGCGGCTCGATCATCGCCATGCCGGCGCTGATGGTGCTGCTGGATGTCGAGGCGAAGTCGGCGATCGCCATGAGCCTGGGCATCGTCGCCGTCACCGCAACCATCACCGCCTGGGATCACTGGCGCCACGGCAATGTCGATACGCGCGTGGCACTGGTATTCGGCATTTTCGGCATCGTCGGCACCTTCGCCGGGGCGAAGGTCGGGGTCATCACGCCGGTGGCGGTGCAGCTCGCGCTGTTCGCGCTGGTGATGTATGCGGCGGCGTGGAAAATGCTCAAGCCCGCGTTGGTGCCGCAACTGTCGGCAGCCGGCGGTTTGCCTCCACCGGAACGCGCAGTCGAGGTACGGATGGGCCACATCGCCGCCCACGGCATCGGCGTCGGCGTGCTGACCGGCGTGGTCGGCGTCGGCGGCGGTTTTCTGATCGTGCCGGCGCTGGCCCTGCTGTCCGGCCTGCGCATGAAACTCGCCATCGGCACCTCGCTCGCCATCGTCGCCGCCAAGTCCTACGCCGGCTTCCTCGGCTATCTCGGCGCGGTGCCGATCGACTGGAACATCATGGGTGCCTTCACCGCCGTCACCGTCGCCGGCAGCTTTGCCGGCACGCGGCTGGCCCACCGCTTCTCGCAGGAGACACTGAAGCGCGGATTCGGCGGATTCCTCGTGATCGTCGCCAGCTACATCCTGCTGAAGAGCACGACATGAGCCCGCTCAAGGTCATATCGCAACAACCGCCCGGCGGACGCTGCACGCTCTATGCCCGCTACGCCGACACCATCGCCGCCACGCTCGGCTGGTCGCACCGCATCGTGCATGACGAATGCCGCGACGCTCACGGCAGCGGCTTTCCCAGCTTGTGGATACGCGATGAGGCGATCCAGCCGTCTGACGGCGTGATTCTCTCGCCCGACGACATTTGCGCATTTCTAGAGCGGCAAGGCATTGCGGCAGAGCGTAACGACGAATTGCGGTTACGATTGCAGGCAATACTCGATGAATTCCTGGAGACCTGGACGCCCGCAACCTGATGGTACCGAAGACCACATGAACCTGGGGCTATTGGCCGGCCTGGCCGGACTGACGATGTTGCTGCCCACCGGTGCTCCCGCCGCAGCGGATGGCGACATCGCATGGCAGCACCGCGTCCGGCAGGACGCAGTGACGCTCACCGCCAACCCGCTGGGCACGGCATCGCGTACCGCCTTCTACATCGGGCGCGGCTTCACCGAGGCGGCGATCCAGCCCTATGCGCTGGCCTGCGGATTTTCCTTCGGCATGCAAAATGGCGGCCGGCACGCCCTGGCGACGCGACTGGCCGACTGGTACGCGGTCGGCGCCGACAATCGGCGCATCAAGTTGCGCCTGCCGGAGTCGTGGAGCGCGGAATGGGCCAAGGCCGGCGTACCGCCGGCAGCACGGATCGCATTCAAGTGGGCGCAATTCCAGGCAGACAACACCTTCGAACCGGGCGACTGGATCATGGGCATGGCGACGCTGGAAACGGCGCCGGTTGCGCCGTTCCGCATCGTCGCCCGCTATCAAGTCGCCGGCAACCACAAGGAGAATCATGAAATCGTTCTCGACAAGCTTGCCTGCGCCAATGACTGAACCGACTGAACGCCGGCGTGTTCTCATGACCGGCGCAGGCCTTGCCCTGCTGGCCGTCGTGCCGTCATTGCGAGCGCAAGGACGGGGCATGACCGCGATGTCCGCCGTCCCGCCAGCGCCGACTTTGCGTCTGGCCGACGCCGACGGCAGGAGCGTCGACCTCGCGGCCTATCGCGGGCGCGTCGTGCTGGTGAATTTCTGGGCGACCTGGTGCCCGCCTTGCCGCAAGGAGTTTCCATCGCTCGCTCGCGTGAAAAAACTGTTCAAGCCCGCCGAGTTCGAGGTGCTGGCAGTGAATGTCGGCGAGGACCCGGACACGGTGTTCTCCTTTGCCGGCAATGCCGAATTCCCGTTGCTGTTCGATCGCGACTCCAAGGCCATGGCGGCCTGGCCGGTGAAAGGCCTGCCGACCACCCTGCTCGTCGACCGCCAGGGCCGCATCGCTTATCGCGCCGTTGGCGGACGCGAATTCGACGACCCGGACATCGTCGCCGCGATCAGGCAACTGCTCAAGCCATGAAAATGGGCGACGCCGTGAGCAACGGCTTCGCCGCAAGGAAACAAGTCCGCGCCGCCTACGCCCGGAAAAAAGTCCCCTTGGGGGATACGGCGAAGGCCTAAGCCGCTTTGATCGTATGAACTTCGAACGCCACCTTGAGCCAATGGCGTACCGCGCCGAAAATCGCGGCAAGGTTGTCCATGCTGGGATTTCCCCGTGGCGACAGCATCCGATGCAAGCTCTTGCTTGGCTTCTCGGTCAACTCGGCGAGTTGCTCGAAACCGATCGTGGCATTCACCAGATCGCGCAGAATGAGTCGTGCGGTTTCCGGCTCGCCGCTCAGGAAAAGCGTCGCAGCCTCATCGAGAAGCGCCATGGCGAATTGCGGATCACGCTCCACGCGCTCAACGACCGTGTGTTTAAAGTTTCGGGTCAATGCCATAGGATCACCATTTTCCTTTCTTCGCTGCGTCCAGGGCCCGCTTCCGTTCCTTGTATTCGGCGTGCAAGACCTTGGCCTGATCGATATCCATCTGCTGGCCACGCTTTGTGCCGCCACCAAACAGGATGATGAGTGCCTCTCCGTCTCGCGCCAGGTAGATTCGTTACCCTGGCCCCCAATCAATGACGTACTCGCCGATCCCGGCAAACCATTTCACGCTTGAAACGTTGCCAAGTTCAAATCGCAACTTGATCGTCACGACCTTTGCCGCGGCTTGAACATCCAAGCTATCGAACCACGTCTTGCATGGGTTCGAGCCGTTGGGCCGCAGATACTCTTCAACCCGGATCGCCATGCTTTCAATGGTAACGCATTGGTTACCGCACAAGCAGGGCCGATTCAGGGAATGGCGCTCAACATGCTGTAACCAGCCGTCCCGCCGCCAGTCGGATGGTTCAAGGTCGGCGTCTGTTTGTACGCCGATTGTGCTAACATACAGACTATTGATCTAACAGGAGTGATGCCATCATGCCCGCCACGCAGACATCTTCCACTCGAATTGCCGCGCGCTCTTCGCGCCTCGGGCTGCGCGCCACGCCGGAGCAGGAGGCGATCCTGCGGCGCGGGGCCGAGGTTGCGCACAAGTCGCTGACCGACTTCATCCTGGAAAGCGCCTGCCAGGCAGCCGAGCAGGCCCTGCTCGACCAGCGCCTGTTCATGGTTTCGGGCAGCCAGTACCAGGCCCTGCTCGACATGCTGGATCGTCCCGAGCAGGAGAACCCGGGCCTCAATGACCTCTTCTCCAAACCCGCGCCCTGGTCGGAAAAATGACCGTTAGCGCGCCGCATGCGCTGGCGCCGGAGCATTCGCTGGAAGCCTTCGACTGCGGCAAGCCCGAACTGAACGGCTGGCTGGCAAATCACGCCCGCCAGGCGCAGGCCAGCGGATCTGCCAGGACTTTTGTCGTCACCCGGAATGACCGCGTGGTGGGCTATTTCAGCCTCACCGTTGGCCAGGTCGATTCGATGAATGCGCCCGATCGACTCCGCAAGGGCATGGGACAGTACCCCATCCCCGTGGTAATCCTTGCCCGGCTGGCCGTATCGCGGCATGAGCAAGGCCACGGCATCGGCAGGGGCCTGCTGCAGGATGCCATCCGGCGAACCCTGGCCATCGCCGAGCAGGCCGGCATCCGGGCATTGCTGACGTACCCGATCGATGCGGAGGCCGAGCGCTTCTACCAGCGCTTCGGTTTCCTCCCATCGCCGCTGCAGGAAAGGCAGCTGCTTCTGCTGCTGAAGGATGCCAGGCGCTTCAAGGATGCGTAAGCGAACCTGAAGCGGATCGGGCAAGCGGATTCCTGGCGGTCGCCGATCAGGAAACCAGGCGTCCGCCGGCCAGGCGGATGGTCCGCCCGCAACGATGCGCCAGCGCCTCGTCGTGGGTGACCAGCACCAGCGTGGTCCCCGCCTCGCGGTTCATCTCGAACATCAGGTCGATGATCTCGCCGCCGGTGTCGGCGTCGAGGTTGCCGGTCGGCTCGTCGGCCAGCAGCAGTTTCGGCCGCACGCCGAAGGCGCGGGCCAGCGCCACGCGCTGCTGCTCGCCGCCCGACAGGTGCTTGGGGTAGTGGTCGAGGCGGTGGCCGAGGCCGACGCGCTCGAGCATGCCGGTGGCGCTGGCGCGGGCGTCCGCCAGGCCGGCCAGTTCCAGCGGCAGCATGGCGTTTTCCAGCGCGGTCAGCGCCGGCAGCAACTGGAAGGACTGGAAGACGAAACCGAGCAGGCGGCCGCGCAGTGCGGCGCGGCCGTCCTCGTCCAGCGCCGCGAGATCCTGCCCGCCGAGCCTGATCGCGCCGTGCGAGGGCAGATCCAGCCCGGCCATCAGGCCGAGTAGCGTAGACTTGCCGGAGCCGGAGGCGCCGACGATGGCGACGGCCTCGCCCGGTGCCACCGCAAAAGTTATCTCGTGCAGAATCGTCAGCGGGCCGCTGCCGCTCTGCACCACCTTGCCCAGGGATTCAACTTCGATCATGGTTTCCATGCTGCGTATTTTGCTCGCTTCCATGCTGATGTTCGCCACTGCCGCCCCCGCCGCCGAAAAAATCGGCGCTGGCGGGACGGCGCAGACGATCCTGGTTTTCGGCGACAGCCTCTCGGCGGGCCACGGACTGGCCAACGGCCAGGCCTGGCCGGCGCTGCTCGACAAACGCCTGCAGGGCGAAGGTCTGCACTACGCCGTCGCCAACGCCAGCATCAGCGGCGAGACCAGCGCCGGTGGCCGCAGCCGCCTGCCCGTCGCCCTCAACCGTTTCAAGCCTGGCGTCGTCGTCATCGCGCTCGGCGCCAACGACGGCCTGCGCGGCCTGCCGGCCACGCAACTGCGCGCCAATCTGGTGGCGATGGTCCGCGCCGCCAAAGCCAAGAAGGCGCGCGTGCTGCTGGTCGGCATGCGCCTGCCGCCGAACTATGGCAGCCGCTACACCGAAGAGTTCGCCGCGGTCTTCACCGTGGTGGCAAAGCAGGAAAAGGTGCCACTGCTGCCCTTCCTGCTCGAACCGATCGCAAACGAAAGAAGCAACTTCCAGCCCGACGGCCTGCACCCCGTGGCCGCCGCGCAGCCGAAAATCCTCGACCACGTCTGGCCGAAGTTAGAGCTCCTGCTCAGACAACGCTGACCAGCGCTGCGCCGGCCTCGAGCCGCCCGATCACCGCTGCCTCGGCAAAACCGTCGGCGCGGAAGGCCGCCAGCACTTGCTCGGCCGCCTCGGCGGCGCAGGCCACCAGCAGGCCGCCGCTGGTCTGCGGGTCGGTGACCATCTTCTGCCGCCACTCGTCGCCAGCCACGCTGACCTCGTGGCCATAGCCGGCCCAGTTGCGCGTCGAGGCGCCGGTGCTGATGCCGGCCTGCACATGCTGCACGGCCTCGGGAATCAGCGGCAGCTTGTCGAACTCGACGGTCGCCGCCAGCTTCGAGCCGCGGCAGATCTCCAGCAGGTGGCCCGCCAGCCCGAAGCCGGTGACGTCGGTCACGGCATGCACCGCATCCATGTCGGAAAGCGCGGCGCCGGTGACGTTGATCTTGGTGGTCCAGCGCACCATCTCGCCGTAGCCGTGCGGCGTCAGCAGGCCCTTCTTGAGCGCCGCCGACAGGATGCCGATGCCCAGCGGCTTGCCGAGTATCAGCACGTCGCCGGCCCGGGCCTCGCTGTTGCGCTTGATCTTCTGCGGATGCACCACGCCGACGCCGACCAGGCCGTAGATCGGCTCGACCACGTCGATCGAGTGGCCGCCGGCGATGAGTATCCCGGCCTCGGCACAGATCGACTCGCCGCCGGCGAGGATCTGGCGGATCACCTCCTCCGGCAGCTTGTCGAGCGGCATGCCGACGACGGCGAGCGCGAAGATCGGCTTGCCGCCCATGGCATAGACGTCGGACAGCGCATTGGTCGCGGCGATGCGGCCGAAGTCCCACGGATCATCGACGATGGGGGTGAAAAAATCGGTGGTGGCGACGATGGCCTGCTCGTCGTTGAGCCGATAGACCGCTGCGTCGTCCGAGGTGGCGATGCCGACCAGCAGGTCTGGCGGGATCGTCTTTAACGGCGACTCGGCGATCAGTCGCGAGAGCACGGCCGGCGCTATTTTGCAGCCGCAGCCGCCACCGTGGGAAAATTGGGTCAGTCTTATCTTGTCCATCGAGGCCATGTCGGAAAAACATCAAAAAGGGCTTGCCACGCTAGCACAACTCGCCGAGTTCGACGAGATCATCGACGTGCGCTCGCCTGCCGAGTTCGAGGACGACCGCCTGCCCGGCGCCATCAACTGCCCGGTGCTCGACAACGAGGAGCGCGCCCGAGTCGGCACCATCTACAAGCAGGTGTCCGCCTTCGAGGCCAAGAAGATCGGCGCCGCCATCGTCACCCGCCACATCGGCGAGCACATCGAAGCGCGCTTCCTCGACAAACCGCGCAGCTGGAAACCCCTGGTCTATTGCTGGCGCGGCGGCAAGCGCTCCGGCACCTTCTCGTACATCCTGCGCGAGATCGGCTGGGACGCCCACCGCCTCGATGGCGGCTACAAGTCCTGGCGCCGCCATGTCGTCGAAGCGCTGGCGACGCTACCGCAGCGTTTCGACTACCGCGTCGTCTCTGGCGCCACCGGCAACGCCAAGAGCCGCGTGCTCGAGGCGCTGGGCGAGATGGGCGCCCAGGTGCTGCACCTCGAGCAGTTCGCCGCCCACAAGGGCTCGGTGCTCGGCGCCCTGCCCGGCACGCCGCAGCCGGCCCAGCGCCTGTTCGAAACCCGGCTCTACACGGCGCTGAATGGCTTCGATCCGGCCCGCCCCGTTTATGTCGAAGCCGAGAGCCGTCGCATCGGCCTGCTGCACCTGCCGGACGCCCTGATCGGCGCCATCCGCGCCGCGCCCTGCCTGCGCATCGAAGCCGATACCGCCGCCCGGGTCGACTTCCTGCTGCGCGACTACGACTACTTCCTCGCCACCCCCTCGCTGCTGACCGACAAGATCGTGCATTTGCAGGGGCTGCAGAGCAACGAGACCATCGAGCGCTGGCAGGCCATGGCCAACGCCGGCGAATTCAGGGCGCTGTTCGGCGAACTGCTCGAGCACCACTACGACCCGCTCTACCAGAAGTCGCAGGGCAAGAACTATGTCGGCTACGCCGCTGCGCCATGTTTCGCGACGGACGACCTGAGCGAAGCCGGCATCAGGCAACTGGCGGCCGCCATCCTGGCGAACTGAGGCTCAAAAGACGCTCGCATCGCCGTAGCGGATGGCGGGAAAAGGGCCAACAACCCCATCAGCGACAGGTCGGAGGTTGATAAATTCCATCGATTCACTTATCCTTCGCACCTGAACAATTGACGCCTACGCCCATAACAAATTAGCCCCGCACCAGCCACATGACGCCCTTCAAGACCACCTATGGGGCGTTGACGCCCCTGAAAATGCTGCCCGGCGTGGCCGGCTTTGCCGCCGTCCTCATGGCAGCCCCGCTCCACGCCCAGACGCCCCCCGATGCCGGCCAGCTGCTGCGCGAGCAGCCCAAGGCCCCCAGCGTCGTCCCGGCCACTCCCGCCCCCATCGCCCCGGCCGCCCCAGCGGCCGAGCCTGACGCCGGCCCCAGGGTCCTGGTCAAGGGCTTCCGCATCCAGGGCGCGCTGCTGATCAGCGAGGCCGAACTCGTCGCCCAGCTCCAGGATGTCGTCGGCAAGGAACTCAGCTTCCGCCAGCTGCAAGGCACGGCGAGCCACCTCATCGCCTACTACGCCCAGAAGGGCTATCTCGCCCGCGTCGTCCTGCCGCCGCAGGACGTCAAGGACGGCATCGTCGTCCTCCAGGTCGTCGAGGGCAAGCGCGGCAGCCTGCGCATCGACAGGCAGGGCGAGCGCCTCGACTCCGCCCGCGTCGAACGCCTCATCGACGGGCGCCTGGCCAGCGGCGACACCATGGACATCGCCCGCCTGGGCGAGGCGCTCAACATCCTCAACGAACAGCCCGGCATCGAAGCCAAGGCCGCCCTCGCCCCAGGCAAGGGCGAAGCCGAGATCGACCTCGTCGTCACCGCCGCCGACAAGCCGCTCACCAATTACAGCCTCGGCATCAACAACCAGGGCTCGGTCGGCACCGGAAAAGAGCAGGCGAACGGCAGCATCAGCATCAACAACCCCACGGGCAGCTTCGACGCCGCCTCGCTCATGCTCAACGCCTCGCAGGGGGCCACCTTCGGCCGCGCCGACTACAGCCGCGCCGTCGGCGACGGCGGCCTGCGCCTCGGCGTCAATGCCTCCCGCCTCGACTACCGTCTCGTGCAATCCACCTTTGCCGCCCTGCGCGGCCAGGGCTCGGCCAGCACCGTGGGGCTGACTGCCAGCTACCCGCTGGCGCGGCGCGAAGACTTCAACCTTTCGTTCACGGCCGCCGCCGACGGCAAGCAACTGATCGACCGCACCGTCGCCGGCGAAACCGGCAACCGCAACGTCACCGTCGCCAGCCTCGGCCTCGACGGCTATCGCGTCGATGGCCCCGACAGCCTGCTTTCCGGCGGCATCACCCGCTTCGGCACCAGTCTCGTCGTCGGCAACAGCGACCAGCGCAACCGCGCCGCGCTCACGGCCGACCGTGCCGGACGCCAGGTCCAGGGCGGCTTCAGCAAGCTCGGCTACTCCCTCGGCCGCCTGCAGTCGCTGACAGAAACCTGGAGCATCGATGCCGGCCTGCGCGGCCAGTTCGCTGGCAAGAACCTCGACTCGACCGAGCGCTTCTCCCTCGGCGGGCCCGGCGGCGTCCGCGGCTACCCGGTGGGCGAAGCCAGCGGCGACGAAGGCTGGCTGTTCAACGCCAGCCTCAACTACCGCATGAACGACAGCGTCGGCCTCAGCACCTTTGTGGATGCCGGCGGCATCACCATCAACCGACGCACCTGGGCCGGCTGGAATGCCGGCACGCCCGGCCTGTCCAACAGCTACGAACTCGCCGGCGCCGGCTTCGGCTTCGACTGGCGCCCCAGCAAGAGCATTCTCATCAACGCCACCCTTGCAGGCCCGCTCGGCAGCAACCCCGGCCGCGACGCACGCGGCCGCGATTCTGACAACGACACCGGCACCCGCAGCTGGCTCAGCCTGACCGCCCAGTTCTGATCGAGCACACAACCATGAACAAAACCCACCGCCTCATCTGGAGCGACGCCCGCCAGACCTGGATCGTCGCCCACGAAGCTGCCGCCACCCGCGGCAAGCCCGCCACCCGCGCCAGGCGCCTCGCCGCAACCCTGGCCTCCACGGTCATCGCCCAGGCCGCTTTCGCCCAGACACCGGCACCCAACACGCTGCCCAGCGGCGGCCAGGTCGTCGCCGGCCAGGCCAGCATCGCCCAGTCCGGCAGCGCCATGACCATCACCCAGGGCTCTGACCGCGCCATCCTCAACTGGAACAGCTTCAGCATCGGCAGCGGCGCCTCGGTCAATTTCCAGCAACCCTCCGCCAGCGCCGTCGCGCTCAACCGCGTCATCGGTTCCGACCCCTCGCGCATCTACGGCTCGCTTTCCGCCAACGGCCAGGTCTTTCTGGTCAATCCCAGCGGCGTGCTGTTCGCGGCCGGCGCCCGGGTCGATGTCGGCGGCATGGTCGCCTCCACGCTCGGCATCCGCAACGAGGACTTCCTCGCCGGCAACTATCGCTTCAGCCGCGACGGCGCCAGCGGCAGCGTCGTCAACCAGGGCGAACTGGTCGGCAAATACGTCGCCCTGCTCGCGCCGGAAGTGCAGAACGAAGGCGTCATCGCCACCCGCATGGGCACCACGGCGCTGGCCGCGGGCGAAGCCGTCACCCTCGGCATCAGCGGCAATGCCCTCATCGACGTGCAGGTGGAGAAGGCCAGCATCGACACCCTGGTCGCCAACAAGCACCTGATCCAGGCCGACGGCGGCACCGCCATCCTCTCGGCCCAGTCGGCCCACATCCTGCTCGGGCAGGTCGTCAACAGCGGGGCCATCGAGGCGAAGGGCATCAGCACCGACGGCGGCACGGTGCGCCTGTTGGCCAGCTCGACCATCGACCACAGCGGCAACATCAATGTCAGCGCCGCAAAAGTCGGCGCTGGCGGGACGGCGATTGTGCTGGCCGATCTGGCCAATCCCAATAGCCAGACGACCGTCAGCGGCAGCCTCAGTGCCAAGGGCGGCAGCGAAGCCGGCGATGGCGGATTCATCGAGACCAGCGGTACGCATCTGAAGATCGAGGACAGCGCGAAGATCGATACACGCGCTGCCAATGGAAAGACAGGAACCTGGCTGCTGGATCCCGAGGATTTCACCATTGCTGCCGCTGGAGGCGATCTTAGTGGTGCGGCTTTGTCGGGATTGCTGGCTACCAGCAATATCACTATCCAAACAACACCGGCACTTGCCTGCTTGGAAGACTTCGGCCCGTGTGCTGGTGTTTTTCCTCTTATGACCCCGGGTAACGGCGACATCTTCGTCAATGACGCCGTTACCTGGAATGCGCCCACTTCTCTGACGCTTTCCGCTTATCGGAACATTGAAGTCAATAACACCATTACTGCGAGCGATGCCGCCAGCGCTATCTTCCTGCTCTTCGGGCAGGAGATCAGTGGCGTCTATAAAACCAACGGCTCCGGCTCGATCACCAATGGCTCCGGCGGCGACCCGACGGTCTATGCGCCGGATGGCACCTTGCTCACCGGCGCAAAGCTTCAAGCGAGCTACACCAGCAACCCCACAGCCTTCGTAAAACTGAATTCGGGGCAAAGCAGCACCTACGGCAGCGCGCCGACACTCAATTACACGGCCTACGACAAGATCGACCTCACTGCCGCACCGGGAACACTGGCAACAGGTACCGGCGGCACGTGGGAATCGGCTCCTTTCACGGCCCTCGGTTCGACGACGGCAGCAGGAACCACAAACTACCTTTATGCGGGCGGGCTCCCCAATACCAGTTTCTTCTTCATTCCCGCCGGCTTTGAATCCTGGACGGTGAACAAGGCCACCGTCACCCTGTCGGCGGCGACCAAGACCTATGACGGCAGCGCCACGCTCGGAAGCGGGCTCTTCACCGTGACCGGGGTACCCGGCCAGACGCTGCTGTACTCGGGCGCCACCGCCAGCAGTGCGCACGTCGGCGGGCCCGATGGCAATACCGGCACCGCCGACAACTTCATCAGCGCCCTCACGCTGCTCAACGGTACCGGGCTGGCCAGCAACTACCAGCTGCCGACGCTGAACGTCGCCAACGCGCCGGTCACCATCACGCCGCGCACCGTGGGCCTGTCGGCCACCAAGACCTACGACGGCACGACCACCCTCGGCGCCGGCACCGTCACGATCACCACCGGCGTGACCGGCGAATCGCTGGCTTACTCCGGGGCGACCAGCAACGACGCCCACGTCGCCACGGCAGGCAAGTTCATCAATGCGATCACGCTGGACAATAACGGCGCCTTCCTCGCCAGCGACTACCAGTTGCCGGTGCTGAATCCGGCCAATGCCCCGGTGACGATCAATGCCGCGACCCTGCTGTATGTCGCCGACCGGAAAACCATGACGTCCGGCACCGACCTGCCCGCATTCACGGGCAGCGTCACGGGCGTGGCAGCCACCGACACGCTGGATGGCGTAACCGACGGCAGCGCAGTCTTTTCCTCAACGGCAACCAAGTCGTCACCGGCCAACACCTACGCGATCGACGGTTCGGGCCTGACCCTGACCAGCACCGACTACGTGCTGGCGCAGGCTGCCGGCAATGCCACGGCGCTGACCATCAATGCGACGCGCTTCACCAGCATCGCCGATCTCATTGCTGCCCTGCTCAAAGACCGCACCACGGCCAAGCAGGTCAGTTACAGCATTGGTCTTGTAGCCAACAGCAAACAGCGAAATGTCACTTGGGGATCGGGCATCATCAAGTCGTATTCAACGCAACTGACCGACCTGATCAAAAAAACCTGTCCGGATTGCGCGTTCTCGGAAGATTCCATTGCCGAGTGGCTCAGCGGCGGCACGGGCAAGTCAGCAGCCACCCTGCAGGATGTCTGGGCGCTGCAATACAAGCACGGCGTCGATGCCAACAAGGGCAAAGGGCTTGCCGACTATCGCGCCAAAGGCGATGCGATCGAGGCCATGACAAGATTGGGCTATACCGCCAGCGACTTCAAGGCGGCCGGCTTCCCCATCAGCGCATTGATCGTTGCAGCCGATCCCAGTACCTCCTTCGGGTTTAGCAAAAAAGAAGTGGTAGTCGGCAGCAAGATAACGGAACAAACTACCTCCACTAACTCTGAAACCACGACCGCCAAGCTGGCCTTTACGAAGGATGAACTGCTAGCGGCCGGCTACACCGAGGACGAAATTGCCCAAGCCACCACCACAGCCGCCGGTTTGACCGAGACCACGGATATCATCGCCTCCACCAGCTCTACAAAGGTCGGAAGCACCTTTAATCGGGACATGAATAACACAATCGCGAATTCTGCAAAAAAGAACAACAAGATTTAGTCGGCCACCACCTGAACAGGGCCATATCCCGAGGCTGACGGCTCTCGCCGACGCGAAACCCTCGCTCAATGCCGCACGACTGCCAATTCCGAGAGCGGCTGAGCAGGGCGTGGCCGGCCGAGTCAAGCGGGGTTTTGGCATAAACCATCGCCCCGGGAAAGCGCTCGACGATAGCCTGTTGTATCAGCCGCCAGGCTTGGCGAACCGGCCGGTAGCTGGCGCTGCTGACAAAGCCGGCCACGACGAAAACGAGCGGCCGGTCGTTGTGAAACTCAAGCCCGATCAAGCCAATCGGCGCAGGCGCATCGCCGCCGTGCGATAGCTCCTCGATCAGCCAGAGTCGCAGTTCCCGTGAGCGGGCCAGATAGCGGCCGAGCAGGGCACCCAGATCATCGAGAATATCGAAATAGTGTGGGCAGGCGACGAAAAAATCGTCCCGGCCCAACCACTCGGTCACTACGTCTTCGTCTTCTTTCTGCAGGGCCCGCAAACGCACACGCCGGCCATCAAGCTGCGCAGGCAGTGATTCCGCGAGGGTCTGCCCCTGTGTGTCCTTGTCGCGCTCTTCGCGCGTATCCGGTGAGGCAGGCCGCACGATCATCGGGACGGCCGGCGGCGGAAAAAGCCGCCAGCTCGGGCCGAGCGCCACGATCTGCTTTGAGAGCGCATCGATCTGGTCGAGCAGCAAATCCGGCGCGGTCGGCGAAAAGAAGTGCCGGACGATACGTTTGACACGCGGCCACTGCGAAAACTCGTCACGCAGCATGGAATACACCGTCACGGCCACATCCTCGCCCGTGAGCGCATCGCCCACCATGCCCTCAACCGTGTATTCGGGCACCATGCCCATGCGTGAATCGAGCTTGCCTGAGTGGTGGTTATCGCCATACACGTGGCCGGTTACGCGCACCAGGTCGAGATGGTGGAAGGCGATAAAAGCGCCGAGCACATAGGCCTCGGCCGCCAGCGTGCCGAAGTGGGCCTGGTGAAAGCCCAGGGCCAGGTCGGCACTGCCCTGAAAATAATTAGGCGGGGTCAGTTCCATCAGCCCCAGTGGCTCGCCGTGGCTGTTGCACACGATCCAGGCCCACGGGTCGCGCGCCTGGGGGCACTGTTGATCGCCCCGGATCAGGTGGTAGACCCGCCACTCAACCCGGCCGTAAGCGGGCCGGCAGTACAGCCGCATGAATGCCGGATCGCTGAACATGCTCGTGAGAAAGTCACGATCACCGGCTTCCGGCCGGCGCAGCAGCACGTTTTTGCTGCGCAAGGGCACATGGCGCACCAGATTGAACTGGCGGGCAGCGACCTCAAGCCCCGGCAGCATGGGCAAGCCCCAACGAGCGGCCTCGCCGCTAGCCGTCAGGTGCAGGCGCTGCGCCTGATAGGCCGCCAGCCCGGCCAGACGCCATTCACCGACACTCGCCGCGAGTTGAGCACAGTAGCAAAGAACGTCTTTGCAATGCCAGGGCGAGGTCTGCGTCCAAACCTGGAGACGCAAGGCTTCATCGATGGCGCTCGTCGGGCTGGTATCGGCAATGTGCTTGAGCCGCGCGACAAGTGCCGCGGCCGACGCGCTGGGGTTCATGGCGAACTGAGACTCTCGAAAGGGGGTGAGTCCGGTGTTTTACCAGACCCGGGCACGGGGCGGGCACCTCGGGGTCAAGGCACCGCCTTGACGCGATAGCCGAGTCCGCTCAGCAGGCGCGCGTGGCGCTGGCTTTCGGCCTGCTCGGCACCTTCGCCGGGACGAAGGTCAGGGTCGTCACGCCGGTGGCGGTTTTCTGATCGTGCCGGCGCAGGCCTTACTGTCCCGCCTGCGCATGACGCTCGCCATCATCGCCGAAGAATCCTACGTCGGATTCTTCGACCACCTCGGGACGGAGCCCAGTGACTGGAGCATCATGGGCACATTCACCGCCATCACTGTCGCCAGCAGCAAAAGGAGTTCTATTTGCGCGCACAGGGCGTCCTGGTCTTGGGCCGATGCACTAAAGGCGATTGACGTTACTGGCGCCACGCGTTAGCATCGACCCGCATGATCCTGTCGTTTCACTGCGCCGACACCCAGGCCCTGTTCGACGGACGGCGCGTGGCGCGATTTGCCAACATCGCCAGCGTGGCGATGCGCAAGCTGCAATTGCTCAATGCCGCCGCGTCGCTCGACTTCCTGCGAATCCCGCCGCAGAACCGGCTGGAGGCGCTGAAGAAGGCCCGCAGGGGACAATGGAGCATACGCATCAACGATCAGTTTCGCGTGTGCTTCGAATGGCGTGACGGGCATGCCTGGCGCGTCGAGATCGTCGATTACCACTGAGAGAGGAGCCCACCATGCCGCGCGCCGTTCCGCTCGCCACACCGGGCGACATTCTTTTGCACGAATTCCTCGAGCCCATGGGGATCAGCCAATACCGCCTGGCCAAGGAAATCGGCGTGTCACAGCGCCGCATCGGCGAGATCGTGGCGGGACGCCGCGCCATCACCGCCGATACCGCCCTGCGGCTCGCGGCATTCTTCGGTACCGATGCGCAGAGCTGGATCAACCTGCAAAGCCACTACGACACGGAAACGGCGCGTGAGGCGATGCGCGCCACGCTGGCCGGAATCCGCCGCTGGACGCCGGAGGTGGAGGCGGCCGAACGGTTCTAGGCCGGCGGCAGCCCCACGGGCCGGCCGCGCCGCGCGCAGACGCGCTGGATCACCGCCGGCCGCGGCGATTCGACCTCGCCCTGCTCGAAGGCAATCACAGTGAAATGGCGGCGCGTCATCAGTTCGAGCAATTCGCCCGGACGCAGCAGATACTTGGGGTTGCTCGGCTTGCCCAGCAGCTCGTTGCCGCTCATGAAGGTCTCGTAGATCAGCACACCCCCTTCGCCCAGGGTGTTGAGCAGGCTGGGCAGCAGGGGCCGCCACAGGTAGTTGCTGACGACGATGCCGTCGAAGGCGCGGCTGTGATAGGGCCAGGGGCCGTTTTCGAGGTCGGCCTCGCGCACGGTGACGCCGGCCACGCCGCGCAGGGCGGCGAGCGCCTCCGGATCGCGGTCCACCGCCTCGACGTGATAGCCGAGTTCGCCCAGCAGGCGCGCGTGGCGGCCCGAGCCGCAGGCGAGGTCGAGGACGTCGCCGCCCGCCGGGATCAGCGGGGCGAAGCGGCGCACCCAGGGGGATGGGGTAGCGGCGGGATTTTCATGTGCTTCGCTCATAGGGCCTGGATTCTAGCTTTGGCCATTGCGCCCGGCTCCGTTTTCGCCGATTTCGGCATGGCGGGATCGGTGGCGGCGTGCTATGCTGCATTGCACCACGCTGCCCCCGATCAACCATTGGGCACGCCACATGAACTACGAGCAGCACTACCTCAAACCCCTTTTCGAGCCAAAGTCGGTCGCCATCATCGGCGCCTCGGAAACGCCCTGCACCGTCGGGACGATTCTCGTCCGCAACATGCTGGACGGCGGCTACAAGGGCAAACTGTTCTGCGTAAACCCGGGACACGAGACGGTTTTCGGCCACAAGAGCTACGACTCGGTCGAGAGCATTCCGCAGCGCCTCGACCTTGCGGTGATCTGCACCCGGCCCGAGACCGTGCCCGGCATCGTCGAGGCCTGCGGCCGCGCCGGCACGCGCAACGTCATCGTGGTCACCGGCGGTTTCGCCGAAAGCGGGCCGCGCGGCGCCTCGCTCGAGCGCGCCGTGATCGAAACCGCGCGGCGCCACCGCATCCGCCTGATCGGCCCCAACTGCCTCGGCATCATGCGACCAAGTTCGGGCGTCAACCTCACCTTCGCCCACGGCGGCGCCACCCCCGGCTCGATCGGCCTGGTGTCGCAGTCGGGCGCACTGTGCACGGCGATCCTCGACTGGGCGCAGCCAAACAACGTCGGCTTTTCCACCGTGGTGTCGCTCGGCGCCACCTCGGACGTCGATTTCGGCGAGATCCTCGACTACCTGGTGGCCGACCCCAAGACCGAGAACATCTTCCTCTACATCGAGGGCATCAAGAATCCGCGCCGTTTCATGAGCGCGCTGCGCGCCGCCGCGCGCTGCAAGCCGGTGCTGCTGATCAAGGTCGGCAAGCACGCCGCCGGCGGCAAGGCCGCGCTGTCGCACACCGGTTCGCTGGTCGGCGCCGACGATGTCTTCGACGCCGCCCTGCGTCGCGCCGGCGTGGTGCGCCTGGGCAATGTCGGCCAGATGTATGCCGCCGCCTCGGCGCTTTTCTCTCATTTTCGCCCGCGCGGCAACCGCCTGGCCATCATCACCAATGGCGGCGGCCCGGGCGCGATGGCCGCCGACCATGCGTCCGACATCGGCATTCCGCTGGCAAAACTTTCCGACGCCACGGTGGCCAGGCTCAACGAACTGCTGCCGCAGGCCTGGTCGAAGGCCAACCCGCTCGACATCGGCGGCGACGCCGATCCCGGCCGCTACGCCGCCGCGCTCACAGCCTGCATCGAGGACGACGGCGTCGATGGACTGCTGGTGATCCTGACGCCGCAGGCGATGACCGATCCGACCCAGGCCGCGCGCACCCTGCTCAAGATCGCCACCAAGTCGGACAAGCCGGTGGTGACCTGCTGGATGGGTGGCAGCCAGGTGCACGAGGCACGCCTGCTGTTCAAGGGCTCGGGCATTCCCTCGTTCCGCACGCCGGAGCCGGCGGTCGAACTGTTCTCGCACATCTCGGCCTACTATCGCAACCAGCAGCTGCTGATGCAGACGCCGGCGGCCATCGCCGACCACGTGCCGCCGCGCCTCGAATCGGCCCGCCTGGTGATCGAAACCGCACTGGGCGAAGGCCGCAGGATTCTCAACGAGATGGAATCGAAGGCGCTGCTCGCCGCCTTCCGCATTCCCATCGCCCAGACCGTGGTGGCGCGTTCGCCTTCCGAGGCGATGGTGCTGGCCGAGGAAATCGGCCTGCCGGTGGTGATGAAGATCGACTCGCCGCAGATCATCCACAAGACCGATTCGGGCGGGGTTCGCCTCAACCTCAACTCGCTGGCGGCGGTGCGCGATGCCTACAACCAGATCCTCGACGAGGTGAAGAAGAACCGGCCCGACGCCGTTGCCCGTGGTGTCGCCATCGAGCCGATGATCCAGAAGGCCAACGGCCGCGAACTGATGATGGGCATGGTCAAGGACGAGATCTTCGGCCCCACCATCGTCTTCGGCCGCGGCGGCACCGATGTCGAGACCGGCCGCAGCGCCCGCGCCGTCGCCCTGCCGCCGCTCAACCGCTTCCTCGTCGGCGACCTGCTGGAGTCGGCCCGCGACATGGCGCGGCTGGGCGAGTTCCGCAACATGCCGGCGGTCAATCTGGCGGCGCTGGAGGGTGTGCTGCTGCGCGTTTCCGAGATGGTCTGCGAGCTGCCGTGGATCACCGAGCTCGACATCAACCCGCTGATCGTGGACGAACTCGGCGCGGTCGCGGTGGATGCCCGCATCGCCATCGAGAACATTCCGCTGACGGCGGGGCGCTACGACCACATGGCGATCCACCCCTACCCCTCGCACCTGGTAACGACCTTCCAGAGCAAGGATGGCAAGACCGTGACCATCCGCCCGATCAAGCCCGAGGACGCCGACATAGAAAACGAGTTCGTGCGCAAGCTGTCGCCCGAAACCAAGTATTTCCGCTTCATGAACACCATCCGCGAACTCGGCCAGTCGCAACTGATCCGGCTGACGCAGATCGACTACGACCGCGAGATGGCCTTCATCGCCATCACCGAGAACGACGGTGCGGAACTCGAGATCGGCGTCTGCCGCTATGCCACCAATCCCGATGGCGAGTCGTGCGAGTTCGCCATCGTCGTCGCCGACGACTGGCAGGGCAAGGGGCTGGCGCGGCGGCTGATGGGGGTGCTGATCGAAACCGCCAGCGGTCGCGGCCTCAAGTACATGAACGGCGATTTCCTCGCCGAGAACGGCCGCATGCTGGCCTTCGTCCAGACGCTCGGCTTCGTGCTCTCGCCGCATCCCGACGATCCGGGGCTGAAGCGCGGCGTGCTGGTGCTGAACTGAATCCAGCACAAAAAGTCGGCGCTGGCGCCACGGCGCGCTGCCCTTGGTGCGGCGACGACCCGCTGTACGTCGCCTACCACGACAGCGAATGGGGCGTGCCGCGACACGACGATGCCACGCTGTTCGAGTTCCTGATCCTCGAAGGCGCCCAGGCCGGGCTGTCGTGGCTCACCATCCTGCGAAAGCGCGAGAACTACCGCCGCGCCTTCGCCGGCTTCGACGCGGCACGGGTCGCCCGCTTCGATGAAGCCGACGTCGCCCGCCTGCTCGGCGATGCCGGCATCGTCCGCAACCGCCTCAAGATCGGCGCCGCCATAACCAATGCCCGCGCCTTTCTTGAAGTGCAGCGGGAATTCGGCAGCTTCGATGCCTACCTTTGGGGTTTCGTCGCGGGCCGCCCGATCGTGAATCGCTGGCAGGCCATGGGCGACGTGCCGGTCACCACCCGGATTTCCGACGCCCTGTCGCAAGACCTCAAGCGCCGCGGCTTCAAGTTCGTCGGCTCGACCATCTGCTATTCGCTGATGCAGGCCGTCGGCCTGGTGAATGACCACCTGGCCGGCTGCTTCCGCCACCGCCAGATCGGCCGGGGTCATAAGTAGCCCACGACAGTGCTACTTATGGAGCAGAACGTAAGGCCGAGTTGTTTGATAATGGTCAACACCCGGCCGCTTATTTATTAGAAAATAAGCACGTTCTTATGGAAAGAACCATTAGGGGAGAAAGTCATGTTGAAGATCGTCGGCGGTTTCGTTGCAGGTTTGGCATTCACCGGAGTAGTCGCATGGAACATGGCGGGGAGCCTGATGTTCCATGAACACCTCAGCCCGTTCGGGGTCGAGGAAACTGTTGCCCGCATCCAGCACAACATCCAGGCCACCGGCAAGGGCTGGGCACTGGCCGGCCTGCGCAACCCATCTGCCGCCGTGAAGGCCGATGGCGGCAACACCCTGCCGGTGATGATGGTCGAGGCCTGCTCGACCAAGTATTCCGGCCCCATCCTCAACGAGGACAGCGTCAAGTTCCTGTCCATCCTGATGCCCTGCAAGATCACCGTCTACAAGAAGAACGACGGCAAGGTCTATATCGGCGCGATGAACGCAGGCCTGATGGGCCGGATGTTCGGCCCAATGGTCGGCGACATCATGCAGCAGGTGGCCGAGGACCAGGCCAAGTTCATCATCATGGATCCGTCCAAGCCCACGCCGCAGATCATCTATCCGAAGGCGGCGGCAGGCGGTGGCGGCGGTGGCGGCGGTAGCGGTTGCTGATCGCGGACACCAGAGGAGATCACCATGAGATTCAGTCAATTCCTAGTGGCGGCGCTGGCGGGGCTGAGCCTTGCCGCGGCCGCCAACGAGCCGCCTGCCGCCGCGCCGGCGGCACCTGCCGCAGCAGCGGCACCGGTCAAGGTCATCAACAGCACCGCGGACCACAGCAAGTTCAAGGAACTGCAGAAGGACTTCAAGTCCGGCCCCGAAGTCACCAAGGCCTGCCTTTCCTGCCATACCGAGGCCGCCCGCCAGATGCACAAGACCAAGCACTGGACCTGGGAGTGGGTCAACCCGGAAAACCAACAGAAGCTTGGCAAGAAGAACGTCATCAACAACTTCTGCACGGCGACCACTTCGAACGAGAAGTTCTGCGCGGCCTGCCACGCCGGCTACGGCATGGAGAACGCCAAGACCTTCGACTACACGTCCGAAGCGAACGTCGATTGCCTGGTCTGCCATGACACCACCGGCAGCTACAAGAAGCTGCCTGGTCTTTCCGGCCACCCGGCCTACAAGGAAATCGAGTGGCCGCCCAAGTCGGGCAAGACGATAAAGCCGGTCGACCTGCCCAAGGTCGCGCAGAACGTCGGCAAGACCAGCCGCGCCACCTGTGGTGCCTGCCACTTCTACGGCGGTGGCGGCGATGCGGTCAAGCACGGCGACCTCGACAGTTCGCTGAAGATGCCGGCCAAGTACCTCGACGTGCACATGGACGCCAAGGGTCTCAACTTCAGCTGCGCCACCTGCCACGCCACCAAGGGCCACGACATCCCGGGCAGCCGCTACACCCCGACCGGCAAGGCCGAGGACACGGCGCACATGCGCGGCAAGCTGAACAAGGGCAACGCCGCCACCTGCCAGTCCTGCCATGGCAGCACGCCGCACAAGGAAAAGGAACGGCTCAACACCCACACCGACAAGATCGCGTGCCAGACCTGCCACATCCCGCAGTTCGCCCGCGCCCAGCCGACCAAGATGTTCTGGGACTGGTCGACCGCCGGCAAGCTGACGCCGGAAGGCAAGCGCATGCAGATCAAGGATGCGTCGGGCCACCACGACAAGTACGACTCCAACAAGGGTGACTTCGGCTACGAGAGCGACGTGGTGCCCACCTACGCCTGGATCAACGGCAAGGTGAAATACACGCTACTTGGCGACCCGGTCAATACCGACGGCGTGACCAAGATCAACGAGTACTTCGGCAGCGCGGAAGACGGACAGTCGCGCATCTGGCCGCTCAAGGTCTTCAAGGGCAAGCAGCCCTACGACCTCGAGACCAAGTCGCTGCTGGTGCCCCACACCGCCGTCGGCTATGGCGAGACGGACGATTCCGGCTTCTGGGCGAACTACAAGTGGGATGCGGCCCTCAAGGCCGGCGCCGAAGCGGCCGGACAGACCTTCAGCGGCAAGTTCGACTTCGTCAAGACCGAAATGAGCTGGCCCATCACCCACATGGTCGCGCCCAAGGCCGATGCCCTCACCTGCACCCAGTGCCACAGCAAGAGCGGCCGTTTCGGCGACATCACCGGCGTCTATATTCCGCGCCGCGACGCCAACGGCATGCTCGACCTGATCGGCTGGCTGCTCGCCGCGGCGACCCTCGCCGGCGTGCTGATCCACGGCGGCCTGCGCACCTACCTCGGCCGGAAAGGATAAGAAAATGAGCGCACACGCAATGCAGAAACTCTACGTCTTCAAGATCTTCGAGCGCATCTGGCACTGGTCGCAGGCGGGACTGATCATCTTCCTGCTGCTGACCGGGTTCGAGGTGCATGGCAGCTACAGCTTCCTCGGCTTCGAGAAGGCGGTGGATTACCACACCATCGCCGCCTGGACGCTGGTCGGGTTGTGGGTGTTTGCCATCTTCTGGCACATCACCACGGGCGAATGGAAGCAGTACATCCCGACGCTGCAGAAGGTCGATGCCATGGCCAAGTACTACCTCTTCGGCATCTTCGTCAATGCACCGCACCCCTTCCGCCTGACCACGCTGAAGAAGCACAACCCGCTGCAGCGCCTGGCCTACCTCGGCGTGATGCTGTTCATC
>JAHJEO010000004.1 GCA_018825305.1 Gammaproteobacteria bacterium | reverse complement strand
GCCTTCATCGTGCTGCTGGCCCAGCAGCGCGGCGCCAGCGTCGCCGGGATCCTGGGCATGGTGCTGATGTTCAACCTGGTCTACACCGCCGTCTCCACCCCGGCCGGCGCGCTCTCCGACCGCATCGGCCGGCGCCGCCTCATCGTCGGCGGCTGGCTCCTCTACGCCATCGTCTACCTCGGCTTCGCTCTCTCCTCGGCGGCCTGGCACGTCTGGGCCCTCTACGCGGTCTACGGCTTCTACTACGGCATGGCCTACGGCACCGCCAAGGCCGTGGTCGCCGACCTCGTGCCGGCCGCGGCGCGCGGCACCGCGGTGGCGGCGCATGTTGATCCGCGCGCTGCCGCCGAGGCCGCCCGCGAGCACGCCTGGAAGCTGCTGGTCGATTGGCCGAAGGCCATGGGGCTGGCGCCCGACGAGGTCATGTTCATCCGCGTTGCCAAAGCCGTGCCGGGTGCGGCGGGCGACCTTGCGGCGGAGTTTCGGGCGCATCCGCTGCTCGTCGCGATGGCCGGCGCACTGGCGCCGGACGGCGTCGATGCCGAATGGGCCGCGCGCATCGTCGCACGCCGCGACGTGCTTGCCGTTCTGTTATCGGGCGGTGCCAGCCCGGCCGGGACTGTCGCTGCCGTGCCGCTGGGACCCGGGCGGGGGCGCGCCACGGTGGAGACGGCGCGCGGCGAACTGCGGCACGAGATCACGCTCGACTCCGGGGCGCGAGAGCGAATTGCCGCCTACCGCATTGTCGCCCCGACCGACCGCCTGTTCGCGGCCGACGGCCCCTTGCCCGGCTGGCTCGTCGGCCTGGAAAAAGTCGGCGCTGGCGACACGGCGCGGCGGGCTGTCCTGGCGCTCGACCCCTGCGTGCCGTGGGATCTGGAACTGGTCTGAGCTACTTCCTGTCGCTGCCGCAGTCGGCGATCAGCTTGCGCTGGGCAAACTGGATCTGCGGCGGCAGTTCGCCGCAGACGACGGCCAGATCGGCCACGGCTGCCTCGATGGCGGGGCGCCAGGCGATGTCGCGCGTGGCTTCGTAGTGGCCGACGAGGTTGCCGTTGGGGCTGCGCACCTGGAACCAGCTGACTTTTTCGCTGCCGCAGTCGAGACGCTGCACGCCGCTTATGGCGACGCGTTTGAGCTGGCCGCCGCCCGCGGCGCACAGCGCATCAAGCGCGGCATCGTCGGCGTGGGCGGTGGCGGCGAGGGTGAGAACGAGGATGAGGACGGCGTTGGGAATTTTCATGGTCGGCGAGCCTGCGGCATTGCGATGGCATTCGCCTTGATTTCCGTCAGGCGGCCGGCGCGGCGCGTTGCCGCCACCACAGCGCCAAAGTGGCGATGGCGGTGACGGCGATTGCCGGAATCGCGATCAGGTTGAGGGTGTTCCAGCCCTCGCCGGTGATGAGCACGCCGCTGGCGAGCGAGGTCATACCCTGCACGGCAAAGACCAGGAAGTCGTTGAAGCCCTGTGCCTTGGCCTTTTCCTCGGGGCGGTAGGTCTCGGTCAGCAGCGTGGTGCCGCCAATGTAGAGAAAGTTCCAGCCGACCCCGAGCAGGGTCAGCGCCCACCAGAAATGCATTACCGAGATGCCGGACAGCGCGACGCCGATGCAGAGGAAATTGAGCAGCGCGCCGATGAACATGATGGGCAGCACGCCAAAACGTCGGATCAGGTGGCCGGTGAAGAAGGAGGGCGCGAACATGCCGATGACGTGCCATTCGAGGACGAAGGCGGCGTCGTTGAAGGGGTAGCGACACAGGTCCATGGCGATGGGTGTGGCCGTCATCAACAGGTTCATCACGCCGTAGCCGCAGGCGGCGGCAAGCACGGCGACGATGAATTTCGGCTGGAGCGCGATCTCGCGCAGCGGGCGGCCTTTGGCGTGCTGCTCGGCGCCGGACAGCGGCGGAATGTCGAGGCGGCTGGCGATCAGCAGCGAGAGGAAGGCGAAAACCGCCAGCACCAGGTAGCTGGCCATGAAGGTCGGCTCCAGCAGGGCGCGGGTGTGTTTCGACAGTTCCGGGCCGATGATGCCGCCGAGGATGCCGCCGGCCAGCGTCAGCGAAATGGCGCGGCTCTTCCAGGTCAGGTCGGCGGCGTCGGCGGCGGCGAAGCGGTATTGCTGGCCGAAGGCGTTGTAGGCGCCGGCCAGCAGGGTGCCGGCGCAGAGCAGCCAGAAGCTGCCGATGGAAACCGCGTAGGCGCTGGTCAGCGCGCCTGCGATGCCCAGGCCCGAGCCGAGCATGAAGCCGGCGCGGCGGCCATGATGTTTCATGAAGAATGCGGCCGGCAGCGTCGTGGCCGCGGCGCCGATGACGTAGGCGGTGACGGGAAAGGTCGCCAGCCACAAACTCGGCGCCAGCGCCACGCCGACCAGCCCGTTCACGGCGACGAGGGTGACGCCGTTGGTGAGCAGAAAACCCTGCGCGACGGCGAGGAGGAGGATGTTGCGTTGGGTTGGAGTCATCGGGCCGCAGTCTAGCCGACTGCGGCCCGCATGTTGCCAGTCAGGGCGCCGCTCGGGGCGCCGGTGATGCCGGAACTAGCGGCGACCACCGCCCATGCCGCCGCGGCCCGTGCCACCACCACCCATGCCGCCGCCCTGGCCGCGACTGCCACCGCTCATGCCGTAGCCGCCGCCCTGACCACCACCCTGGCCACCTTCGGACTGACGGGCCGCCTGGCGCTCGCTGCGTGTCGCTTCGCGCTCCTCGCGACTGGCCTGGCGTTCGCCCTGGCGCTCGTCGCGCGTGGCTTCACGTTCGCTGCGGCGCGCCTCGCGCTGCTCGGGTGTCAGCGCGCTGCGCTGTTCGCCGGCGCGGACATCGTCGCGAATCTGCTGGCGGGCCTGTTCGCGCACCTGGGCGGCATCGGTACCGGGATCGCGGTTGCGAACCTGCTCGCGCACCTGGGCACGAACCTGTTCGGGGTTGGTGGTCGTCGCCGTTTCCTGCGCCCAGGCGCTGGCCGTGGTGGCGAGCATGGTGGCGACGGCAAGGGTGATCTGCATGTGTTTCATGGTGTTCTCCGGGATGTTGTTGATATGGGTGCGATGGCACCGGAGCGAATGATGCGGGAGCGATGTTAGCCAGATGTAAGCCGGCGGCATGAATGTGTTGCGAGTTGTTACCCCGGACTACTCGGAGCGCAGCGCTTCCAGCGGATCGAGGCGGGCAGCGTGGCGGGCCGGCAGCACGCCAGCGACAAGGCCGATGATGATGGCGCTGGCCTCGGCCAGCAGGGCGTAGCTCCACGGCGTGTGAACCGGGAGCGCCGGTACCGCGACGGCGAGAATGGCGACGATGCCCAGTCCCAGCGCCAGGCCGGCGGCGCCGCCGATAGCGGCGAGCACGGCGGCCTCGCCGAGGAACATCAGCAGGATGCGGTTCTGCGTGGCGCCGATGGCGCGCAGCAGGCCGATCTCGCCGGTGCGTTCAGCGACAGCGATGGTGAGGATGGTGAGGATGCCGACGCCGCCGACCAGCAGCGAAATGCCGCCGATGGCGGCGACGGCGAAGGTGACGGCGTTGAGCACGGTACCGAACACCTCGAGCATTTTCTGCTGCGAGGTGATGGTGAAATCCTCGTGGCCGTGGCGGGCCACCAGCACGCGGCGGATGCCTTCCTCGACCTCGGCCAGCGGCGCGGTCGGCTCGTAGGTGACGTCGATCTCGATGAGGCTCTCGCGATTGAACATGTCGAGCGCGCGCACAGCGGGGATGTAGACCGTGTCGTCGAGGTCGAAGCCAAGCACCTGGCCCTTGGGTGCCATGACGCCGACAACGCGATAGCGTTCGCCGCCGACGCGGATGCGCGCGCCCAACGGGTTTTCCTCGGGGAACAGCTCGCGCGCGACCCTGGCGCCGAGCACCACGAAGGCACGAGCCGCACGCGGGTCATCGGGAGGCAGGTAGCTGCCGATCGCCAGCTTCATGCGGAATGCTTCGTGGAAGCTGGACCCGGTGCCGTAGATCGTGACGCGGCGCGAGCGGCCATCGTTGATCACGTCGGCGTTGCCCTGCACCATGGGTTCGGCGACCAGGATGTAGGGCGCGCGCTGAAGCGCCAGGGCATCCTCGATCGACAGCGGCCGCACGGTGTTGATGGCGCCGACGCTGCCGCCGTGCGTGGCGGCCTTGCCCGGAGATATGCCGATGAGGTTGGTGCCGAACTGGGTGAATTCGTCGATGATGAAGCGGTGCAGGCCCTCACCGATGCTGGTGAGCAGGATCACCGCGGCGATGCCGACGGCGATGCCGAGCGCGGTGAGGAAAGTCCTCAGGCGATGGGCGACCAGCGATTCCCAGGCGAAGCGGATGAAGTCGGCGGTGCGCATCATGACCTCGCCGGGCCGCCCCAAGAGGTCATGCGCCCCCCGGTGGGGGGCAGCGAGCCGGGTTTGCGAGCGTGGGGGGGCATAGCTATCGTCGGGACAACGCGAGCACCGGGTCGAGCTTCGCCGCCTGCCGCGCTGGCGCCACCGAGAACAGCACGGCAGTGACGATGGCCGTGACAGGGGCGGTGATCACCGCCCACCACGGCGCGGTGAAGGGGATGGCCGGGTAAAGCTCGCCGATCAGCCATTGCCCGGCCTTGCCGGCGAGCAGTCCGACGGCGGCACCGCCCAGGGCCAGCAGCACCGCCTCGGTGAAGAAAATCGCCCGGATCTGCGCCCCGCTGGCGCCGAGCGCCTTGAGCAGGCCGATCTCGCGGCGGCGCTGCGTCACCGCGATCAGCATCACGTTCATGATGAGGATGCCGGCCACTGCCAGACTGATGGCGGCGATGCCGCCGACCGCCAGCGTCAGTGCGCGCAGGATGCGATCGAAGGTGGCGACGACGGCGTCCTGGGTGATGACGGTGACATCGAGCTCGCCTTCATGACGTTCCTTGAGGATCGCGGCCGTGTCGTCCTTGGCGTAGCCGATCTGCTCGCGCGACTTGGCCTCGACGAGGATGCGGAACAGTGATTCGGTATTGAACAGCGCCTCGGCCGAAGCCACCGGCACGATCACCACCTCGTCGGTGTTGAATCCCATGGATTGCCCCTGCTTGGCGATGAGGCCGATGACGCGGAAACGGCGGTCGCCGATGCGCAGCCATTCGCCCAGCGCCGGCCGGGCGCCGAACAGTTCGCGGGCCACGGTGGTGCCGATGACGCAGACCGGCTCGGCGTGGCTCGGGTCGCCGGGCGGCAGGAAATGGCCGGCGGCGAGTTCCATGTGGCGTACTGCCTGCAGTTCGGCGGTGGAGCCGAGCACTACCGATTCGCGGCGCTTGGCCTGCCAGCGCACGTCGCCGGCACCGACGATCAGCGGGGCGATGCGGCGGATGGCGCGGCTGCGCAGCAGTGCGTAGGCGTCGTCGATGGTCAGCGGCCGCGGCGTCTTGCCCACCACGATGCCGGGGCTGACCCCCCCGGTGGCGGTGCGTCCGGGAATGACGATCAGCAGGTTGGTGCCGAGCGAGCCGAACTGGTCGAGCACGTAACGCCGTGCACCTTCGCCGAGCGAACTCACCACCACCACGGCGGCGACGCCGATGCTCATGGCGAGCAGGATCAGCAGCGTGCGCGAGCGGTTGCCGCGCACTACTTGCCAGGCAAAGGCGAGCAGATCGTCGAAGCGCATGGGGTGAAGTATGCACCGTGGCGGGCGTTGACGGATGTCAAACCGCCATGGGCGGCCGGTGCTAGGCTTCGCCCATGGAACCACTCCTGCCCGAACAGCTTTGTCGCCGCTGCGATCCGCAGACGCTGGGCTTCGCCACTACTGCCGAGGTGACCGAGACGGTCGAGATCGTCGATCAGGCGCGTGCCATCGACGCGGTCAAATTCGGCATCGCCATCAAGCGCCCGGGGTTCAACCTCTTCGTTCTGGGTGAGCCGGGAAGCGGACGGCACGCGGCGGTGCGTCGTCTGCTCGAGGCCCGCGCCGGGACCGAGCCGATCCCCGTAGACCTCTGCTACGTAAACAATTTCGACGAGCCCAACCGGCCGCGGCTGCTGCAGTTGCCGACCGGGCGCGGTACGCGGCTGCGCGCCGACATGCAGCAGTTCGTCCCGGAACTGGCGAAAGCCATCACGGCGGCTTTCGAAAGCGACGAATATCGAGTTCGCGTCGAGGCGATCCAGGAAGAATTCAAGGAGAAGGAAGAGGGTGCGCTGCGTGAGTTGGGGCAGGCCTCGGCCGAGGTCGGCATCGCCCTGCTGCGCACACCGCACGGCTTCGTCTTCGCCCCGATCAAGGGCGAGGAAACCATGAGTTCGGAGGAATTCCAGGCGCTCTCCGACGAAGAGAAGGAGCGCTACGGCAAGTTGATGGAGGAGTACGGCGAGCGCCTGCAGAAGCTGATGCACCAGTTTCCGCGCTGGCGCCGCGAGATGCAGGCGCGACTGAAGGAAGTCAGCCGCGACACCATGCGCTTCGCCGTCGGCCATCTGGTCGAGGAATTGAAGGAGCACTACAAGGATCTCGCCAACGTCAGCGAGTTCCTCGAACAGGTGCTGCAGGACGTGGTGGATAGCGCCGAAGAACTGCGCGAACAGTCCAGGTCGGAAGGCGATGCGAGCGGCGTCGTGGTCGGCGGCAGCCTGCCGCTAGCGCGCTATCAGGTGAATCTGCTGGTTGATCACTCGGCGACGGAGGCGGCGCCGGTGGTGACGGAAGACAACCCGATCTATCCGAATTTGGTCGGACGCGTCGATCACGTCGCCCACATGGGCATGCTGGTGACCAACTTCACAATGATCATGGCCGGCGCCCTGCACCACGCCAACGGCGGTTACCTCGTGCTCGACGCCGAGAAACTGCTGTCGCAACCCTATGCCTGGGAGGGCCTGAAGCGAGCGCTGAAATCGCGGCAGGTCCGCATCGAATCGCTCGGGCAGGTCTATGGCCTGATGAGTACGCTGTCGCTTGATCCCGAGCCGATGCCGCTGGCCGTCAAGGTGGTGCTGGTGGGCGAGCGCCTGGTCTATTACCTGCTGAAGGAATACGACCCGGAGTTCGACGATCTGTTCAAGGTCGCGGCCGACTTTGAGGACGAGGTGGTGCGCGACGCCGGCAACACCCGGCGCTATGCCGAATTCATCGCCACGCTGGCGCGGCAAGACGGGCTGCTGCCGCTCGATGCGGGCGCGGTGGCGCGGGTGATTGAGCATGCCTCGCGCCTGGCCGACGACGCCGAGCGTCTGTCGGCGGCCACCAGCCGCATCCGCGACCTGATGGTCGAGGCGGATCACCTTGCCGGCGAGGCCAACCACGTAACCATCGCGGCGGAGGACATAAAGTCGGCGCTGGCGGCACGGTGCCATCGCGCCGACCGGCTGCGCGAGGCCGGCGACCAGCAGATCCTGCGCGGGATGCGGCTTATCGACGTCGCCGGCAGCCATGCCGGCCAGGTCAATGGCCTGGCGGTGTTCGATCTCGGCGAGTACCGCTTCGGCCACCCGGTGCGCATTACCGCCACGGCGCGCATCGGCGAGGGCGAAGTGGTTGATGTCGAGCGCGAGTCGGAGTTGGGCGGCAGCATTCATTCCAAGGGTGTGCTGATCCTGACTTCATTCCTCGCCGCGCGCTATGCCCGCTCGCTGCCGCTATCACTCAACGCCAGCCTGGTGTTCGAACAGTCCTACGGCCCGGTCGAGGGCGATTCTGCCTCGCTGGCCGAGTTGTGCGCGCTGCTCTCCGCGCTGTCGGGCGTGCCGATCAGGCAGTCGGTGGCGGTGACCGGCTCGGTCAACCAGTTCGGCAATGTCCAGGCCATCGGCGGCGTCAACGAAAAAATTGAGGGCTTCTTCGACATTTGCGCTGCGCGTGGCTTGAGTGGCGAACAGGGCGTCGTCATCCCGGCCGCGAACGTCATCCATCTGATGCTGCGCGAGGACGTCGTCGCTGCCTGCGCCGGTGGCAGGTTTCGGGTCTGGGCCGTCGCCGACGTCGATCAGGCCATTGAACTGCTCACCGGCGTGCCGGCGGGAGTACCGAACGAGAAGGGCGAAGTACCCGAGCGCAGCATGAACTACCTGGTCGCCACTCAGTTGGCCGAACTCTCGGCGCTGCGCCAGACCTACGGTTCGGCGGCTCAAGGCAAGCGGCGCAAGCACAAGCGTGACGAATAGGCGGGAAGGCCATGATCGTCCCGCGGTCTAATATGTCATTGGCAATATCCGGCTTGCAATCCGGCGCGATTAAAGGCATAATGCGTGCCAGCGATTGTTAAGCAGTGCCGTTGTTGTCCGGTTTGGTATCCGCAGCCTTGCGGTGTTCCTCCCTTCAGTTCCCAGCCGTCTTGACCTTCGTCCCGTTCAGGGGCAATCCCCTTCTATTTGTTTTAAAAGGAAATTCAAGGCATGGCGACAGGTACAGTGAAGTGGTTCAACGATTCCAAGGGCTTCGGCTTCATCACTCCGGAAAGCGGCGGCGATGATCTTTTCGCCCATTTTTCCGCGATCCAGGCGCAGGGCTTCAAAACCCTGACCGAAGGTCAGCGCGTCAATTTCGACGTTACCACCGGCCCCAAGGGTCTGCAGGCGTCCAACATCCGCGCGGCTGATTAATAGGCGGCCAGGCAGGCGTGGTCCGGTGACATGGGGCCGCGCCGCCAGCACTACCGGGGTCTTCGTTCTGGATTTGCTTCAGGCGGTGTCCCCAAGGGACAAGGATGAGCCCGGCTTCGTCGGGCCTTTTCTTTTCGATTACGACCGGAGACATGCCGAATGGCCAAGGAAGAACTTCTCGAAATGAATGGGGTGGTGGATGAAGTGCTGCCCGACTCGCGTTATCGCGTGACCCTCGAAAACGGCCACAATCTCGTAGCCTACAGCGCAGGCAAGATGCGCAAGCACCATATCCGCATCCTGGCGGGAGACAAGGTCTCGCTGGAACTCTCGCCCTACGACCTGAGCAAGGGCCGCATCACTTTCCGCCACATCGAAGGCCGCGGCCCGATGGTGCCGCAGCAGCGGCGGAAGAACTGAGTAGTCTGTCCCGAGCCGATGCCGCCCCGGCGTCGGCCTTTTGCCGGGCGAAGCGCTAGTCGCTAATCGCCCGGACTAGCTTGCCGGATCGGCCGGGGCCGAAGCGGCGAAGCAATAGCGGTTACGCCCCGCACCCTTTGCCTGATACATGGCACGGTCGGCCGCCGCGATGAGTTCGGTGGCGTTGCCGCCGTCCTGCGGGTACTGGCCGATGCCGATGCTGGCGCCGATCCGCAATTCCTCTTCCTTGTATGAAACCGGTGCCGCAAGGCATTCGAGCACCTTGCTTGCGACATGGGCGATGGCCTCGGCATCGTGGGCGCCATCGAGCAGGATGATGAATTCATCGCCGCCGAGTCGTGCCACGGTATCGATTTCGCGGACGACGCCATGCATGCGTTCGGCTGCCGCCCGCAATACCACGTCGCCGGCCGCGTGGCCGAGACGGTCGTTGATCTCCTTGAAGTGGTCGAGATCGATGAACAGCAGCACCATGTGCTCGCCGCTGCGACGGGCGCGCGCCAGCGCGTGGTCGAGGCGGTCGAGGAACATGCGGCGGTTGGGCAGGCCGGTGAGGCTGTCATGGCTCGCCAGATGGTCGAGTTCGGACTGTTTCTCCTGCACGCTGGCCATCTGCGTCTCGATCTGTTGCTGCATGTCGTCGAAGCTGCGCGCCAGCACGCCGATCTCGTCGCCGCGGGAGAGTGGCAGCGGTTCCCGCGTCTTTCCTCCCGCGGCAAAGCGTTGCACGGCGTGCACCATCTGATTCAGCGGTCCCGTAACGGCACGGGCCAGCAGCGCGCCCAGCAGCACCGACAGAGCACTGAAGGCGAGCACGATGCGCAGGGTGGCGAAACCAAGATCGTCGCTTTCCTGCAGTACGTCGTTGAGGGGCTGGGTGAGGCCGAGGATGAAGAAGGCGTCCTGCTGTGGCGCCTTCAATGGCTGCTTGATAAAGGCGGCGACCACCGCGCCGCCCTGCGGCGATTCGAGTTGTGCGGTGGTGACAACATTGTCGTTGCGGCCGTCGAGCAGTTCAGCCGTGGCCGGGAACTGTTGCTGGACCAGCACCTGCCGCCCCTTGTCGAAGGCGAAGGCCTGCTCGCTGTCGGGGTGGACCAGAAATTCGCCGCGGCGATTGGTCAGGTAAAGACCGATGTCGCTCGGCAAATCGGCTGCCAGCAGTTTGAAGGTGCCGTTCATGTCGAGGTTGATCACTACCATGCCGAGCGCTTCCTTGCCGCCGCCATAGACAGGAGAGGCCATCTGCAGCGATGGCCTGCCCTGTCCGGCATGGGCACCGCCCTCGTGATTGATGACTGGCCGCGATATGTAGATGGTATCGGCGGGCAGCTTCAGGGTGTTGAAGACATAGGGGTAGTGGCCTTTCTCCTGCAGGTCATCACCATCGACGCGCACCAGGCCTTTTTCGTCGCGATCCACCCGCACCCGTTCCATGCCATTTTCGGCGGCCGCGATCAGCCGCATCTGGAAATACTCCGGATTGGTCTTGAGTATCAGCGAGAACAATGCGGCGAGATCGCCTCCCGCCTCGGCGCGTACCTTGGGGTCCGTACTCGCCAGGGCTTGCGCCACGCGCGGGTGGCCTGCGACCAGCCGCACATGCCTTCCCGTGTTGTCCAGCGCTACCGTGATCTGCCGCACCAGTACCCGGGTCGCGGTGAGCAGCCGCTCCTCGGCTGCCTTCACCAGCAGGTCGCGGCTCGCGTTGTAGGCGTAATAGCCGGTGAGCCCGGAGGCCAGAACGCCGATCAGTGCCAGCAGCAGGCCGAGGCGCTGGGCGATCCCAAGTTTCACCGCGCCAGTACCTTTTCGGCGCGGTCGCCGGACACGATGCTCCCCCACATTTTCTCGCGACGGACAACGTCTTCCGGTTCCTCCAGCCACAGCAGTCGGCCGCCCAACTGGCCGGCTGTTGCGGTTGTGATGGTACTGGACAGGCCCTGACGGTTGACCAGCAGGCCGCTGACCGTTTCTTCCAGCATGTAGTCGATCCAGGCGTGGGCCAGCGCGCGGTCGCGGACGCCGCGGACGATCGCCCAGCAATCGAGCCAGGCCAGCGCGCCTTCCCTCGGGATGGCATAGCCGACGTCGAGACCGGCGGCCTTGAGCAGGCGCACCTGCTGCATGCCGTAGTTGGCGTACATCAGCGCCACCCGGTGCTGGCGGAAGAGTTCGACCGCTTCCTCGGGCTGGTTGTAGAAGGCAAGCACATTGCGGCGCAGCGCGATCAGCCGCTCGACGGCGCGTGGCCAGTCGCCGGCGCCGAGGCGAAATGGCGACGCGCTTCCCAAGGCTTGCGCCGCCAGGGAGAACTTGTGGGTGCCGCCGTTGTAGGCGAGCACGCGGCCGCGATGGCGCGGATCCCACAACGCCGTGATCGAGTCCGGTGGCGTGGCGAACTGGCTGCGATCATAGATCAGGCCCATTTCGGCGTAGGTGTAGGGAATGCCGTAGGCCTTGCCCTGGCGGGTGAGGCCGGCAATCGCCGCAAGATCGCGAAACTGAGGCAGCTGCCGACGGGTGTTGGGGATGGCGTTCTGGTCGAGGGCCTCGACGAGGCCCCGGTCGATGTAACGCTGGAGTTCCGCGGTGTTGACCGCGAATACATCGAAATCGGCGGCGTCGTGAGCGCTGATCTTCTGCCACAGCGCCGTGTCCGAGTCGATTATGGTCAGTTCGACGCGGGCACCGCTGCGTCTCTCGAAACCCTTGACCACGTCGGCATCGGCGTAGCCGGGCCACGCCAGTACGCGCAGGACCGGTTTGCTCGCAGCCTGTCCGGTTTGCGGTGCCGCCAAGAGCAGCCCGAGTAGCGGAATGGCCAGCAACGGCGCCAACAGCTTCGTCGTCAACATGACACGATAATACTCCCGCAACGGCTTGTTTGTGAATCGAATCGGCCGGATTCAGGATTCGTCGGCGACGATCTGGCCGTCGACGATGCGGATGCGCCGCCTGGCGCGGCTGCCGATCTCGCCGTCGTGGGTGACGATGATCAGTGTGCCGCCGGCGGCATTCAGCTGTTCGAGCATGGCGATTACCTCCTGGCCGGTGTGGCGGTCGAGGTTGCCGGTAGGTTCGTCGGCGAGGATGATGGCGGGGCGCATCGACATGGCCCGGGCAATCGCGACGCGCTGGCACTGGCCGCCGGAAAGCTGGTCGGGGCGGTGGCCGGCGCGTTCGACGAGGCCGTACTCGCGCAACAGGGCGTCGAGGCGGCTGCGGCGTTCGGCCGGATCGATGCCGGCCAGCACCATCGGCAGTTCGATGTTCTGTTCGGCCGTCAGACGCGCCACCAGGTGAAAGAACTGGAAGACGAAGCCGATTTTTTCGCGCCGCACGCGGGCCAGGTCGTCGTCGGCCAGGCCGGTCACGTCGCGGTCGTCGAGATCGTAGCGACCCCGGTTGGGTCGGTCGAGCAGGCCGATGATGTTGAGCAGCGACGACTTGCCTGAGCCGGACGGTCCCATGATCGAGAGATATTCGCCGGCTGCGATATCGAGGCTCACCCCGCGCAGGGCATGCACTTCCTCGTCGCCGACGGGAAAGACTCGCTCGATGCCGGCGAGCTTGATCATCGCCGCCTTACTTGGCTGCCGCCGTGCCGGCCGCCGGGGCTTCGGCGGTGGCCTTGGCCTTGGCCTTCACGCCTTCCCGGTCGAGTGAAGTAACGACCTTGTCGCCTTGGCTCAGGCCCGCCTTGACCTCGGTGTACTCCCAGTTGGAGAGTCCGATCTCAAGCTTGCGTTCCTCCAGCAAGCCTGCGGCGGTCAGGACCAGCACGCGGTTGTTGGGCATCAGCGCCGAGGTCGGTATACGGATCGTCTGCTCGTGCGCCAGCACCACCACCTCGATGTCGGCGCTGTAGCCGACCAGCAAATGCTTCGCTTCGCCGGGATTGTCGAACTCGACTTCGACCTCGACGGTGCGCGCCTGCTTCTCCAGCGCCAGCACATAGGGTGCGATGCGCCGCACCTGCCCGGTGAAATGCTTGCCGCGGTAGGCGTCGAGCGTAATGCGACCTTTCATGCCGACAGCAAGTTGCGCGGCGTCGACCTCGTCGATCGGTGCGGTGACGTAGAGGCAGGAGTCGTCGATCAGATCCACTGCCGGCAGGGTCGGGATGCCCGGCGGCGAGGGTGTCAGGTATTCACCCTGTTCGCCGTTGATCTCGGCGACGATGCCGGCGAAGGGGGCGCGCAGCACCGTGCGTTCGGTGTCGGCGCGCGATGCGGCGATGCGTGCCTGGGCCTCGGCGACGCCGGTGCGGGCTGCGGCGCAACTGGCGCCACGTGACCGGGCTTCGGCCTCGGCACGGGCCACGCGCTCGGCCGAGACGAAGTTCCGGGCGTGCAGCTGCCGGGCGCGATCGGCCTCGCCGCGCGCCGCATCGGCCAGCTGGCAGGCCTCGGTCACGCGGGCCCGGGCGGTGCCGAGCTGCTCGCGCGAGACGCGCTCGCGCGCCGTGAAGTCATCGTTCCACAACTCCAGCAGCAGGTCGCCGGCCTTGACCCGCTGGCCTTCCTTGACCAGCAGCTTTTCGATGCGGCCGGCCGCAGGCGGTGCGATCTTGGCGCGGCGGCAGGCGGCCACCGAGCCGGCGCGGGTATTGGCGACGGTCAGTTCGACGCGGCCGCTGCTGGCCGCGACGACCACCACCGCCACCGGCTTTGTCTGGGTGGCATACAGGAAGGCGGCGATGGCGGCTGCAATGACGATCGCGGCGATCAGCAGGCGGCGCAACAGTCGGCCGGAAATGAGGGGCATGGTAAAGGCGAGGCTCAGGCTGGAATGTCGGGTTCGATCATTCGCTCGAGGATGGCGATGCGATCCTTGATCTGCAACTTGCGCTTCTTCAGCCGGCGCAGCATCAGTTCGTCGCCGGATGGATCCTCCAGCAGTCGCGCTATGACTTCGTCGAGGTCGCGGTGCTCGACGCGCAGTTCATGCAGGCGGATTTGCAGCAGTTCGGGTGGATCGTTGGCGTGCATGGGGCTATGGTATGCCGGAGGCCCGACCCTTGGCAATGTCCGGCCAACGGTTTAGTCTGGCGGCTGGCTTGAAATCAATCCGCTAAAGAAGAAAGAACATGACCAAATACATCGGCATCCTTACTGCCGGCGGCGACGCGCCGGCGCTCAACGCGGCCATCCGCGGCGTCGGCAAGGCGGCGCTCGGGCATCATGGCATGCACATCATCGGCTTTCGCGACGGCTTTCGCGGGCTGATGGAGAACCGCACCGCGGCGCTTGACGGCGGGCGCCTCTCCGGCATCCTCACCACCGGCGGCACCATCCTCGGCACCAGCCGCGACAAGCCGCACAAGATGCCGGTGGGCGGCAAGATCCTCGACATGACCGACGCCATTGTCGGCAATTATCACGACAACCATCTCGACTGCCTGGTCTGCCTGGGCGGTGGCGGCACCGCCAAGAATGCGCTGCGTCTCAAAAAGAAGGGGCTCAACGTCATCACCCTGCCAAAGACCATCGACAACGACGTCGCCGGCACCGACATTACCTTCGGCTTCGACACCGCGCTGAACATCGCGACCGAGGCCATCGATCGCCTGCACAGTACGGCGCACAGCCACCATCGCATCATCGTGGTCGAGATCATGGGCCATCGCGCCGGCTGGCTGGCGCTGGGGGCGGGCATCGCCGGCGGCGCCGACGTGATCCTGCTGCCGGAGATTCCCTACGACGTCGAGTCTGTGGCCGAGGCGATCCGCGAGCGGGCGCGTGGCGGCAAACCGTTTTCCATCGTGGCCGTGGCGGAGGGCGCGATATCGATTCAGGAAGCCGCTGCCCTGGCGGCAAAAGACAAGGCGCCCGCCAAGGGCAAGGCAAAACGCAAGGCCGCCAGCGAGATGGATGACGGCGAAGCCGATGCCGCGGAGATCCTTTACGCCGACCGTACCCTGCAGCTGGCCAAGAAACTGGAATTGCTGACGGGCCTCGAAGCGCGTCTCACGATCCTGGGTCACTTGCAGCGCGGCGGCACCCCGTCGGCGGCCGACCGTATCCTGGCGACCCGCTTGGGCACGGCCTGCGCCGACCTGATCGCCAAGGGGACCTACGGCGTGATGGTGGCGGCCAAGGGGGAGGGCACGCGGCCGGTGAAGCTCGAAGAGGTGGCGGGCAAGGTCAAAACGGTGCCGCTGGATCACGCGCTGATCTTGTCGGCGCGGCGGGTGGGGACTAATTTCGGCGACTGACGGCGACTGGCGTCGCCTGGCCCCCCCGGCCCCCCGCCCCCCCCG
>JAHJEO010000029.1 GCA_018825305.1 Gammaproteobacteria bacterium | reverse complement strand
CGAAGGGACGGGGCGAGTCTGGCCGCATGGCGGCGTTACTCCCTCCTGATGTGGAGCAACCACATGGCGTCGGTCGTGCCTTGCCCTGCGGCCAGACTCACCCCGGCGCACTCGTCGCCTGAATGAGAACAGGCCCTAGGCGCTGTTCGCGCTAGGGCTTCAGACGCGCAGCAGCACGGTCTTCAGCGGCGGGTCGCCGTCGCTGCTGGGAAAATCGGCCTCGGGCAGGATCCACTCGACATCGCGGATTTCCCTTCCCGCTTTTTTCGCGCTGCGCTGCAGCTGGTCCAGCCACGGCTCGCGCTCGACTTCGGCGACGTTGTTGCAGCAGATCAGCGTGCCGCCGGGGGCAGTGCACAGCAGCGCCGGCTTGAACAGCGCGGCGTAGTCGCCGACCAGATCGACCACGCCGAAGGCGCTCTTGGCGTAGCGCGGCGGGTCGAGCAGGACGATGTCAAACTGCCGCGGCTCCAGCTTGGGAAAGGGAGGCATGCGCTTGCCGCGCACGAAGGCCTGCTGGCCGATGCCGGAAAGCTGGCGCATGGCGGCGAAGGCGTCGCTCTTGATGAAACGCGGGCGGATCGGCAGCTCGTTGAGGCGGGCGTTTTCCTTGCCGACGGCGAGGCTGGATTCGGAGAAGTCCACATTGACGACGAAGCCGGCGCCGGCCTTGGCCGCCGCGATGCCCGCGCCGCAGGTGTAGGCAAAAAGGTTGAGCAGGGTCTTGCCCTTGTTTTCTTCCCCGCTGACTTCCTGCATCAGGCGGCGCCGAACCGCGCGCAGGTCGAGAAACAGCCACGGGTCCTGCCCGCCATGGCGGCCCTGGATGTGATAACCGACGCCCATCTCGTGGGCGATGCGCGGCTGCATGGCGACGGCCAGGGCATCATCATCCAGCTTGTTGCCGATGCGCGAATTGGCGCGGCTGCGGTCGTTGTATACAAAGCCGAGGCTGGGCAGGGCGTCGGCGTAGAAGGCCTGCAACTCCGCCAACTGGTCGGCGTCGAGCGGCGAGTGGAATGTCTGGGCCAGCAGCAGGTCGCCATAGCGATCGACGGTCAGGCCCGACTGGCCCTCGACGCTACCGTGGAACAGGCGATAGGCGTCGGTGTTCTCGGCGTGGAGCTTGTCGATCAGCGGTTTGCGGGCGGCCAGGGCAGCCTGGAGCAGGGCGGAAAGGGTGGCGGAATCGGGCATTGGGCGGGGTGCGGTGTAAAGTGCGGGCTACATTGTGCATGAAGCCGGCCGAATGGATACGCGAATCAACGAACTGGAAGTCAAACTGAGCTTCGCCGAGGACCTGCTCGAACAGCTCAACCTCACGGTTTATCGTCAGCAACAGCAGATCGACCGGCTGCAACAGGACATGCGCGCCCTGCGCCAGCAACTGCAGGAATCGATGCCGGCAGAACAGCACGGCCTGCGCGACGAGATTCCGCCGCACTACTGAACACGCGCCGTCAGCGGGGTGTCGGGCGTGTCCGCCCGATGCCGGTCAACCCTCCCGGATCTCGGCCTCGACCAACGTGGCGAGCAGCATCAGGGACTCCTGCCATCCGAGGTAGCACATTTCGACGGGTATGGCGTCGGGAATGCCTTCCTGCACCACGCTCAGGTCGGTTCCGCCCGACACCGCCTTCAGTGTCACGGTCGTCTTCATCGTGCCGGGAAGATTCGGATCGTCGAACTTGTCCGTGTAGCAAATCCGTTCGTTCGGAACGAGCTCGAGGTACTCGCCGCCGAACGCGTGGCTTTGCTCGGTGGTGAAGTTCGTGAAAGACATCCTGAACGTGCCGCCGACCTTGGCATCCAGGTGGTGAACCCTGCCCGTGAAGCCGTTCGGCGGAAGCCACTTGGCCATTGCATCGGCATCGAGGAAGGCGCGATAGACCCGCCCGCTGGGAGCCCGCAGTACGCGGTGGAGACGAACAGTGCCGGTAGCCATGGTGTGTCACTCCTTTCGTTGTCGGGGGCGGCCTCAGGACTACCGCCCCGCTATGCGGCCTTGACGGCGATCGGGATGGTGCGGTGCTTCTTCAGCTTGCCGATGACGTGCATCTCGCACTTCTTGCAGTCGAAGCGCAGGGTGAGCCTTTCCTTGCCGTTGATCAGGGTCATCGGGTCGGGGCGGATGCCCTTCACTTCCTTGGGGCAGAGGTTGTAGCTGTAGCGCAGGCAGTGCCTGGTGATCATCAGCGACACCGCCCCTTTCTCCTGGTTGGCCTCAAAGGCCTCCTCGATCCGCCCGACGCCGTGCCTGGCGTAGAAGGCGCGGGCCTTGCTGTTTAGGACGTTGCCGAGGTAACTGAGTTCGCTTTCCGGAAAAGTTATGCGAAGCGGTATCCCTTGGGATGGCGCTGGCGATACGGCGCTGGCGCGCTCGGGACGCCGATAGGCGGCGAGGCGTGCCGATTCGAGTTTCTCGACGGCGTCGCGGCGCAGGGCGTTGATGCTCGCGGCGGGGAGGAACCACGGCTGGGACAGGGTCAGCGTGACCTCGGCGGCTTCGAACAGGGTGTTGCCGAGCTTGCCGAGGTTGTCGCGCAGCGTCGCGGCGGCGCGTTCGGCGTCCTTCGCCGCTTCCTTGGCGTGGGGCAGGGCGGCGCTGGCGGCGATGCCGTCCTCGTCCGTCAGCGTCAGGGCGAAGCCGTCGGGCGTTTCGGTGAATTCCAGCCACAGGCGAATCCGCCGCTCGGCGGATTTCTTGGCCAGCAGTCGTTCGAATTCCTGGTCGCGGTTGCGGTAGAGCGGCTTGCCGACGGCGAGTTCTTCGGGCATCTCGTTGGGGAAGAGGCGGCTGCCTTCGACACGATTGATGCGCACGCCGACGAGTTCGTCATGGTCGTCGAAGTAGCTGATGCCGTCGCCGTTGGCGAGCTGTGTCGTGCCTTCGATATCGAACCAGTCGGGGCCGATGGCGCTGACGGTGCCGATCTCTTCGCCGGCGAACTTTGGCGTGTCGAAGGCGCCGATGTCGGCCTTGCGGTCATTGACGAAGTAGTCGGTGGCGCCGCGGTTGAAGGTCTTTTCCGGGCGCGGGGTGAAGGTGTAGCTGCAACGGCCCGATGAGGCGCGGGCGTATTGGTATTGGCCGCCGGATTCGTCGATGATGCCGTCGAGCAACTGGCGGTAGTGGGCGGTGATGTTCTTGACGTAGCTGAGGTCTTTCAGCCGGCCCTCGATCTTGAAGGAGCGGATGCCGGCGTCGGCCAGGGCGCGCAGGTTGGCGCTCTGGTCGTTGTCCTTCATCGACAGCAGGTGCTTTTCGTGGGCGACGATGCGGCCGGCTTCGTCGGCGAGGGTGTAGGGCAGGCGGCAGGCCTGCGAGCATTCGCCGCGGTTGGCGCTGCGGCCCGTGTGGGCGTGGCTGATGTAGCACTGGCCGCTGAAGGCGACGCAGAGCGCGCCGTGGATGAAGAATTCCAGCGCCGCCGCCGTCCCGCTACTGCCAGCGCCCTGCGTTCCTTCGGAAACTTTTTGCGCCGCGCGGACGCGACGGATCTCGTCGAGCGACATCTCGCGCGCCAGCACGATCTGCGAGAAGCCGACGTCCTGCAGGAAACGCACCTTCTCCGGCGTGCGGTTGTCGGTCTGGGTGCTGGCGTGGAGCTGGATCGGCGGCAGGTCGAGTTCGAGCAGGCCCATGTCCTGCACGATCAGTGCGTCGGCCCCGGCTTCATACACCTGCCAGGCCAGATGCCGCGCGCCTTCCAGTTCGTCATCGCGCAGGATGGTGTTGAGGGCGACGAACACCCGGGCGTGGTAGCGGTGGGCGTGGGCGGCGAGGCGTTCGATGTCGGCGATGGTGTTGCCGGCCGAGGCGCGGGCGCCGAAGGATGGACCGCCGATGTAGACGGCGTCGGCGCCATGGTCGATGGCGGCGATGCCGAAATCGGCGTTCTTGGCCGGGGCGAGAAGTTCGAGGGCGTCGGTCATTTCGCCGCCGGGCCGCCCCAAGGCGAAATTCGCCCCCCGGTGGGGGGCAGCGAACGGAGTGAGCGTGGGGGGCTCTTCATGTCAGCGTTTCAGCAGGCCCCAGACGATCTCGACGCCGGAGACGACGAGGTCGCCGACGACGTTTTCAACCGGTCGGTTGAGCAGGCCGGCGCTCTCGCGCTGGCGCTGGCTCTTCTGTCGCTCGGTCATCAGGATGGCCTCGGCCAGCGCGTTGGGGTCGCGCTCGGTGCGCCTCAGTTCGCCCGACTGCGCGGCCTGGTGGTAGGTGGCCAGCGCCTGCTCGACGGCGGCCGGGTCGAGGATGGCGATCGGCGCACGGCAATGGGTGCAGGCGGCGTCCCTGCGGATGTCCACCGGCGCGCCGCAGCCGGTGCAGCGCACGCTGTCGATGCGCGCCGCCAGCTCCTTGATCTCGATCGGATTGAGCTGGCGGACGAAGCCCTTCTCGATCATGAACTGGGCGAACACGGTGAAGCGGCCGTGGCCGTTGAGGCAGCGGTGGTAGGTGAATTTGCCGCTCTTGGTCTGGTCCAGCCCGCGGATCAGTTTCTCGTCGCAGCGCGGGCAGGTGAGCGGATCGGCCAGCGGCATGCGCATGTCGTCGCGATGCTCGTGGATCAGCTTGAACAGATCGACGATGCCGCCCGGCGCGATCTGGTGGCTCTCGAAGCCGTCGAACCAGATGCCCTGGCAGGTGAAGCAGAGGTCGAGCTCGACGGCGCCATGCAGCTTGCCCGCCAGTTTGAGCGGCGTCATCGCGGCGCGGCACGAGGGGCAGCGGGTGGCGGTCACGTTCCGACTCAGCGGCTGATCGGCTTGTAGCGGATGCGCTTGGGCTTGGCACCTTCCTCGCCGAGGCGCTTCCTCTTGTCTTCTTCGTATTCCTGGTAGTTGCCGGCGAAGAAGTTCCATTGCGAATCGCCCTCGGCGGCCAGGATGTGCGTGGCAATGCGGTCGAGGAACCAGCGGTCGTGGGAGATCACCAGCACGCAGCCGGCGAATTCGAGCAGGGCATCTTCGAGCGCGCGCAGGGTCTCGACGTCGAGGTCGTTTGACGGCTCGTCGAGCAACAGCACGTTGCCGCCGGAAATCAGCGTCTTGGCCAGGTGCAGCCGCCCGCGCTCGCCGCCGGAGAGGTTGCCGACCATCTTCTGCTGGTCGCCGCCCTTGAAATTGAAGCGACCGATGTAGGCGCGGCTGGGCGTCTCGTACCTGCCGACGGTAAGCACGTCGGCGCCGCCGGAGATCTCGTCGAACACGGTTTTCGACCCGTCGAGTGCGTCGCGGCTCTGGTCGACGAAGGCGATGTTGACCGTCGGGCCGACCACGACCTCGCCCGAATCCGGGGTGTCCTTGCCGGTGATCATCTTGAACAGCGTGGACTTGCCGGCGCCGTTGGGGCCGATGATGCCCACTATCGCGCCGGGCGGGATGCTGAACGTGACGTTGTCCATCAGCAGGCGGTCGCCGAAGGCCTTGGAGACGCCGTTGAACTCGATCACCTTGTCGCCGAGGCGTTCGCCGACGGGGATGAAGATCTCATGCGTCTCGTTGCGCTGCTGGTATTCGACGCTGGAGAGTTCGTTGAAGCGGGCCAGCCGCGCCTTGGACTTGGCCTGGCGCGCCTTGGGGTTCTGCCGCACCCATTCCAGTTCCTGCTTCATCGCCTTCATGTGGGCGTCGACCTGCTTGTTTTCCGTCTCCAGCCGCGCTTCCTTCTGCTCCAGCCACGAGGAGTAGTTGCCCTTCCACGGGATGCCGTGGCCGCGGTCGAGCTCGAGGATCCACTCCGCTGCGTTGTCGAGGAAGTAGCGGTCGTGGGTGACCGCAACGACAGTGCCGGGGAAGCGGGTGAGGAACTGCTCCAGCCACTCGACCGACTCGGCGTCGAGGTGGTTGGTCGGTTCGTCGAGCAGCAACATGTCGGGCTTCGACAGCAGCAGTTTGCACAGCGCGACGCGGCGCTTCTCGCCGCCGGAGAGTTTCTCGATACCGGCATCCCACGGCGGCAGCCGCAGGGCGTCGGCGGCGATTTCCATCTGGGTTTCGATGTCGGCGCCGGAGGTGGCGATGATGTTCTCGTACCTGGCCTGATCCTCGGCCAGCTTGTCGAAGTCGGCATCGGGCTCGGCGTAGGCGGCGTAGATCTCGTCGAGCTTCTGCCGCGCCTCCATGATCTCGCCCAGGCCAGATTCGACCTCGTCCTTGACCGTCTTGGCCGGGTCGAGTTGCGGCTCCTGCGCCAGGTAGCCGATGCGGATGCCCGCCAGGTGCTGCACCTCGCCGTCGTATTCCTTGTCCTCGTTGGCCATGATGCGCAGCACCGTGGACTTGCCCGAACCGTTCAGGCCGAGCAGGCCGATCTTGGCGCCGGGGAAGAAGGACAGCGAAATGTCCTTGATGATGGTGCGCTTGGGCGGGACGATCTTGCTCACGCGGAGCATCGACATTACGTATTGGGCCATGGATCAGAATCCTGTGAAGAGAAAATCGAGCGCGGCGAGGATTTCGTCGCGCTGGGAAGACAGATTGGCGACCGGCGCCTTCAGCGAGCGGCGCTTGATGGCGGCAAGCTCCTGAGTCATCACCAGCAGGCGGCGGCCGGATACGGCGACCGTCGGGTTCAAATGGAGTACCGGGACGTGATCGATTACGCTGGGCAGTCCAAGCGGAATGACGACGGTGGTCGGAATGTCCCCGAGCAGGGCCGTCTGTACCTCGAGGAGATAGGGGAACCCCGGGGCCTTGGCGGCGTTGGGGTTCTTGAATACGTCGAGATGGGACATCAGAACAGACGCATGCCGTCGCTCCACAGGCCATCGCGTTCGATGTGGCGATTGTAGGCCTCGATCGCTTCCTTGTTCTGTTCCAGCCACTCGGCCTCGCGGTGTTTCTTGAGTTCGGCTTGCAGTGCGTTTTCAAGGGTTTGCGATAGATTGATCTTGCGGGCGCGGGCTTCTTCGAGCAGGTCGGCACGCACGCTGAGGTTGGCGGCTTTCTTGGCTGTTGCGGTCATGGCGGTATCCTTTGCTGTTGATGCGCATAGCCTACGCGCACCATGTTTGCGCGTCAATCGCCTGTGTCCAGGGTCGCGATGACCTGGCCCTCGGCCAGCGCGTCGCCCTCGCTGACCCGAATCTCGACGATGCGGCCGGCCAGCGGCGAGGGGATGTCGAGGGCGACCTTGCCGGTTTCGAGCGTGATCAGGTTGTCGTCGGCGCGGATGGTTTCGCCGGGTGCGACCAGCACCTCCTGCACCACGACGTCGCCGCTGCCGCAGTCGCCGCAGGTCTCCCAACACTCGGGATACCTCGGCATGCGGACTTCCCTGATCAAGCGATCCGCCCCGCCGCCGGGCCGCCCCAAAGCGGGGCAAGCCAGCGGCCCGGAGTCGCGCGGCGACGAACTGCCGTCACCCCCTTCCCTTGGAAGGGGGCTGGGGGGAAGGAGCCAACGATTCGTCGAGGTTGATGTCGACCATCAGATCGTTCGAGATGCGCTCGAGCTCTGCCGTCAGGGTGTGGGCGTCGAGTTCGTGGCTCGCCGTCAACTCGATGCTGGCGTGGAACATGACCTCGGCCGACATCGGCGCGCTCGAAGTATGGGTCGAGAGTTCCTCGACGTTCACGGCGTGGTGCGCCAGCACCTGCGAAACCTCCCTGACGATGCCGATGCGGTCGTGGCCGACGAGGCTCAGCTTGAGCCGCCGTCCCGCCACCGCCGACTTTTCCGCAGTGGCGGTTTCGCCGCTGATCCGCAGGCCCGACATTCCGGACAGGGCCGCCTGCAGTGCCTCGACCCGCTCGGCCGGCACGGCGACCTTGACGATGCCGGCGAACTTGCCGGCGAGGTGGGACATCGAGGATTCGAGCCAGTTGCCCTGGTGCGCCGAGATGATGGCAGAGAGCTTGCCGACGATGCCGGGGCGGTCGTTGCCGATGACGGTAAGGATCAGGAATTGCTCACTCATGGGTGTAGCTTTCGAGGGGAGGGCAGGAGCAGAACAGGTTGCGGTCGCCATGGACGTCGTCGATGCGATTGACCGACGGCCAGAACTTGTTGTCGCGCACCCAGGGCAGCGGGAACACGGCTTCCTCGCGGGTGTAGGGGCGGTCCCAGTCTGCCACGATGTCGGCCTGCGTATGGGGCGCGTGCTTCAGCGGGTTGGCCTCGGCCGGCCATTCGCCGCGCTCGATTTTCCGTATTTCCTCGCGGATCGAAATCATCGCCGCAATGAAGCGGTCGAGCTCGCCCTTGGCCTCGGACTCGGTCGGCTCCACCATCAGCGTGCCGGCGACAGGGAAGCTCACCGTCGGCGCGTGGAAGCCGTAGTCCATCAGGCGCTTGGCGATGTCGATCTCGGCGATGCCGGTGGCGGCCTTGATGGCGCGCACGTCGAGGATGCACTCGTGGGCGACGCGGCCGCGGGCGCCGACATAGAGCACCGGATAGTGGTCCCTGAGTTTCGCCGCGACGTAGTTGGCGTTGAGGATGGCGACCTTTGTCGCCAGCGTCAGGCCGCTGCCGCCGAGCATGGCGATGTACATCCACGAGATCGGCAGGATCGAGGCCGAGCCGAAGGGCGCGGCGGAGACGGCCCAGTGTTGCGCGCCCTCGCCCTTGTTGGGGCGGTCGTCGCCGCCGGTCGGCTGCACCGCGTGGTCGGCCATGAAGGGCGCCAGATGCGCCTTGAGTCCGATCGGTCCCATGCCGGGGCCGCCGCCGCCATGCGGGATGGCGAAGGTCTTGTGCAGGTTCATGTGGCTCACGTCGGCGCCGATGCTGGCCGGCGAGGTCAGGCCGACCTGGGCATTGAGGTTGGCGCCGTCCATGTACACCTGGCCACCGTGCTGGTGGATGGTGGCGCAGATGTCCTTTACCGCCTCCTCGAACACGCCGTGGGTGGACGGGTAGGTGAGCATCAGGCACGACAGCTTCGCCGCATGCTGCTCCGCCTTGGCCTTGAGGTCGGCGACATCGACGTTGCCGCTGTCGTCGCAATCGACCACGACGACCTGCAGGCCGCACATCTGCGCCGTGGCCGGGTTGGTGCCGTGGGCCGACTTTGGGATGAGGCAGATGTCGCGGTGGCCCTCGCCCTGCGCCGCCTGGTAGCGGCGGATGATCACGAGGCCGGCGTATTCGCCCTGCGCGCCGGAGTTGGGCTGCATGGAAATCGCGTCGAAACCGGTGATGGCCTTGAGCGCGTCTTCCAGCGTGGCGATCATTTCGAGGCAGCCGGCGGCCTGTTCGCGCGGCGCGAAGGGGTGCATGTCGGAAAACTCCGGCCAGGTCACCGGGATCATCTCGCTGGTGGCGTTGAGCTTCATGGTGCAGCTGCCGAGCGAGATCATCGAGTGGTCGAGCGCGAGGTCCCTGTTCTGCAGGCGCTTCATGTAGCGCAGCATCTCATGCTCGGTGTGGTGGCTGTTGAACACCGGGTGGGTGAGGATGGCGTCGCTGCGATACAGCGCGGCCAGCGGGTCTTCGGCCTCGGCCTGGAGGTCGAGCGCCTCGATGTCGGCCGGCTTGCCGGTCAGGGCGAGGAGGATGGCCGCGATGTCGGCGCGCGTGGTCTTCTCGTTCACAGCGACGCTGCGGACATTGCCGGACACATGGCGCAGGTTGTAGCCCGGCACTTCGTGCTCGCTTTCGAAGCGCACGGTGTCGAAATAGTTGTGGGTGAGCACGTTGATGCCCGCCGCCTGCAGCCCCGAGGCGAGGATGCCGGTCAGGCGGTGGATGCGGCGGGCGATGGCGCGCAGGCCCTCCGGGCCGTGATAGACGGCGTACATGCCGGCCATGTTGGCCAGCAGCACCTGCGAGGTGCAGATGTTGGAGTTCGCCTTCTCGCGGCGGATGTGCTGTTCGCGCGTTTGCAGCGCCATGCGCAGGGCTTTTTTGCCGCGGGAATCGACCGAGACGCCGATGATGCGGCCCGGCACCGAGCGCTTGTGCTCGTCCCTGCAGGCGAAAAAGGCCGCGTGCGGGCCGCCGAATCCCATCGGCACGCCGAAGCGCTGGCTGCTGCCCAGTGCGATGTCGGCGCCCATGGCTCCCGGCGATTTCAGCAGCACCAGCGCCATCAGGTCGCTGGCGACCGCCACGATGGCGCCGCGCGCCTTGAGCGCGGCGATGGTCTCGGTCAGGTCGCAGCAGCCGCCGGCGTCGTTGGGGTATTGCAGCAGGGCGCCGAAGACGTCGTGCTGCCCGGCATCCTTGGCGGCACCGAAAACCAGCTCGAAGCCGAAATACGTCGCGCGTGTCCTGATCACGTCGATGGTCTGCGGGAAGGCGCAGCTATCGACGTAGAAGGCATTGGACTTCGATTTCGACAACCGCCGCGCCATGGTCATGGCCTCGGCCGCGGCGGTGGCCTCGTCGAGCAGCGAGGCATTGGCCAGCTCCATGCCGGTGAGGTCGATCACCATCTGCTGGTAGTTGAGCAGGGCTTCGAGCCGCCCCTGCGCGATCTCGGCCTGGTAGGGCGTGTAGGCGGTGTACCAGCCCGGGTTCTCGAGCAGGTTGCGCACGATCACCTTGGGCGTCAGCGTGTCGTGGTAGCCCATGCCGATCAGCGACTTCTTCACCACGTTCTTGGCGGCGATGGCCTTGAGTGCGGCCAGCGCTTCGTGCTCGCGGCGCGGCGCGGGCAGGGCCAGCGGCTTGGCCAGGCGGATGGCCGCCGGAACGGTCTGGTTGATCAGTTCGTCGAGGCTGGCGGCGCCGACGGTGGCCAGCATGGCGGCCAGCTCGGCGGCATCGTGGCCGATGTGGCGGGCGACGAACTCGTCGTGTTGCTCGAAGCTGGCGAGAGGGGCGTGATTTGACATGGGCAGTTTGGGCTGGGGCGGGGTGCGTGCGGCGTGCGCGGTGTCAGGCCTCGGCGGCGATCTTGGTGTAAGCGGCGGCGTCGAGCAGGGCGTCGAGCTGTGCCGCATCGGCGGGCTTGAGCTTGAACAGCCAGGCGGCGTAGGCGTCCTGGTTCACGCTTTCCGGTGCATCGATGGCGGCATCGTTGCGGGCGACGACTTCGCCACTGACCGGCGCGTAGATGTCGGAGGCGGCCTTGACCGACTCGACCACCGCGCACTCCTCGCCGCCATTGAGCTGGCGGCCGGCCTCGGGCAGGTCGAGGAAGACGATGTCGCCCAGCGCTTCCTGGGCGTGGTCGGTGATGCCGACGGTGACGCTGCCATCGGCTTCCAGCTTCACCCACTCATGGGACTTGGTGTATTTCAGATCGGCGGGGACGTTCATTTCATTTCTCCTGGACGAGGGGGGTTCCATTGCGGACGAAAGGCGGCTTGACCACCTTCGCCCGCAGCAATTTGTCGCGAATCTCAACTTGCACTTCATCGCCGGGCGCAACGCCGGCCGGCACGCGCGCCATGGCGATCGACTGGTTCATCGTCGGCGCGAAGCTGCCGCTGGTGGTTTCGCCGGCGCCATGCGCGGTGACGACCTTCTGGTGCGAGCGCAGCACGCCACGGTCCTGCAGCACCAGGCCGACAAAGGTCTTGTCAATTTGCCGTGTCGCCAGCGCCGACTTTCCGATGAAGTCGCGCGCGGCGTCCTTCATGTCGACGGTCCAGGCGAGGCCCGACTCAAGCGGGTTCTGCGTTTCGTCCATGTCCTGGCCGTAGAGGTTCATGCCGGCCTCCAGCCGCAGCGTGTCGCGCGCACCCAGACCGGCCGGCTTGACGCCGGCGGCGGCGAGCACATTCCAGGCGTCGGCGGCCTCGGCCGCGGGCAGGGTGATCTCGTAGCCGTCCTCGCCGGTATAGCCGGTGCGGGCGATCAGCCAGCCATTCCACTCGGCACCCTGGAAGATGCCGAGCGGCTCGGCGGCGGCGCGGGCGGCGGGAAACGCCGCCCAGAACTTCTCGCGGGCCAGCGGACCCTGCACGGCGATCATCGCCAGCTCGGGGCGCGGCGTCAGCTCCACGTCGAATCCTGCCGTCTGACTGCGCATCCAGGCGATGTCCTTGTCGGCCGTGCCGGCGTTGACCACGATGCGGTAATGCGACGGATCGAAGAAATAGACGATCAGGTCGTCGATGACCGTACCCTGCGCCGTCAGCAGGCAGGAATAGAGCGCCTTGCCCGGCGTCTTGAGCTTGGCGACGTCGTTGGCAAGCAGCCGGCGCAGCCAGGCCTGGGCGTCGCTGCCGGCGAGGTCGATCGCGCGCATGTGCGAGACGTCGAACATGCCGGCATCGCGGCGCACCAGGTGGTGTTCTTCCAGTTGCGAGCCGTAGTGGATGGGCATGTCCCAGCCGGCGAAATCGACGATCTTGGCGCCGGCTGCGACGTGGCGGTCGTACAGGGGTGTGCGTTTTCCCATGGTTCTATTAAGTCAGGGACTTATCCGAAGTTATTCGCGTTGTTTCGCGGCAATGAAAAAGGGCGAGCACCTTGCGATGCTCGCCCCATCTGTCCTTGGCGCCTGAGAGATTTCCCCCTTCGGCGGGCGGATCAGCATCTCCGCCACTCTTCAGATTGCACTGCGTCGTCGGCCCTTTTGCCTGAGCGATTCCTGGGCTTTGCGCCTTCGGCGGCAGGACACGCCGTGCATGCCTGCTCTCTCCCGACGATCGCTGCGAATTATGCCGGCGGAAGCGTGGGGGCGCAATGGTGGTTTGACGGCCAACCGAGCAGAGGTGCAACTATGGCGACGTAAAGCCACTGAACGCGCTGAAGTCGATGTTCAAGCGGAAACCCCTATCGCCTGACATGCCGGGGCTGCGCGGCTTCATCGCGCAGCGTCCGTGTTGATGGATGGGTTGGGCCTCTGCTCACTCGTAGTGAGTCCACATACGCAAGACGCGAACGATTTTCTCTTTGGTAACCGGCGCGCGCAGGCCAACCCACGCACATGGCGGCACGTCCGCGCGCGTCCGTGTCAACCGGGGTGTTAGGCGGCATCGACGCTCGGCTCATGCGCGTTCTTCGCAGGCCTCAATGCGAGCCAACAACCTCGCATGGTACGACCTCTCTTTTCGCGCAAATCCGAAGAACCATCCGTTTAGCAACACCGCCACGGCCCCTACGCCAAGCAGTCCCCATGTGTTGCTCTTCAGCCATCCAGCGGGAATAAGCAACAGGAGATTAGCGAACACAAGGACCTGCCACCCGGCGCCCGCTCTGATCTGATTTCTCAGAGATGCGAGAGACCCACGGCGCGATCGCTCGAGCTCAAGAACCCGATCTACGAACTTGGCTAAGGAGTAGTGCGCCTCCCGATCCTTGAGGGAGAAGCAAACGGCGAACTCGTACTGAACGTCGTCAATGAACGCGTTGAACCGGCGTAGGCCCCGAAAGCTGTTGTACACGGCTCTGTCAGTCTTCGGTGCGCTCAATAGAAAGTCCAGGAAGCGAGCCTCATCGTACGGTGCGCCTGGAGCAGCCCTGTGCTTCTCAAAAAGCTCTATCACACGATCTCGATGACTCGTCGTGGTCATATGGTGCCGTCTAACGTGGAGTTGGGGCTCCTGCGCGGCTTTTCGCGCAGGTCGCCTCGAACGCAGGGTTGGGTTCCAGTGATTGCCAGATAGGCAGCCTCCGCCTACAATGTGTAAGAACTAATGAAAGGATACACACCATGCGTACCAACATTGTGATTGACGACAAGCTCATGAACAGCACTCTTCGGGCGACCGGGTTGAAGACCAAACGGGAAGCGGTGGAGTTGGGACTCCGTACCCTATTGCGGTTACGGCAACAAGAGGACATCAAGCGTTTTCGTGGGAAGCTCAACTGGCAGGGCGACCTTGATGCAATGAGGACCGACAAGTGATTTTGGTCGACTCCAGCGTTTGGATCGACTATTTCCGGGGAACCACGACCCCGCAAGCGGAGAAGTTGGATGCGTTGCTTGGCAACGAGCCGATCGCAACGGGCGACCTTATTTTGGCCGAAGTGCTTCAGGGTTTTGTCAGCGACCGCGACTTTAACCAAGCCAAGAAGCTCATGACTTCGCTGGTGATCGTGGACTTGGCGGGGCCGAACATCGCCATTCAAGCCGCCAAGAACTTCCGGGTGCTGCGATCGCACGGAGTAACGGTACGCAAGACCATTGATACGGTGATTGCCACGCGCTGCATAGAGAGTGGGTTGCCTCTTCTTTACAGCGACAGGGATTTCGATCCGTTTGTTGAGCACCTTGGCCTCTGTTCAGCGCTGCCCGGAACCTAACGTGCTAGCTCAGGGACGCGAAGCCGGCTTGCCGGCGTAGCGTCCCTCTCAAGCGGAAAGTTAGGACTTGGTTGGCCAGGCAATCTGCACTTGCCTATGTTGTGTGACGCAGTCGCGGAGGTAAAGATTGATAAGGCTCTGGTAAGGAACCCCAGCATCTGCCGCCATGCCTTTGAAGTAGGCAACTACGTCTTCTGACAGGCGCATCGTCACAGGCTTCTTGAGCTTGGATGCATAGGGATTCCTGCGCGACTTCATCTTGGAAAGATCGTATTCGGCTTTCATGGCATTTCACTTCCGTAAAAAGTACTTTCACGCTTGGTGGCCTTGCGGGCAGAAAAGATGCGGATCGTGTTCCCTGCATCCCGTTCGCAGTGACAGACAAGGAGCAGTCTTGCTCCCGAGCTCATGCCCAGCAACAAAAAGCGCTCTTCATCACCCGAGTGATCGTCATCGAAGAACTGAACGGCAAACTCATCATAGAAAACGGATTGTGCTTCCTCGAAGGAAACACCGTGTTTTCTGACGTTGGCGGCAGCCTTGGTTGAGTCCCACTCGAACTTAATCATACGTACAGTGTATTGAAGTAATTGAGCATGTCAAGGCTTGCTACAAGTGTAAAAGTCGGCGCTGGCGGGGCGGCTTTTCGCGCAGGTCCGGTGGAATGATGAGTTAGCCATTGGCGGCGGAAAAGATGTTTTTTCGGTGCCAGTCTAAGAATGCGAAATGCTCGTCGGTGTGCGATTCGATCTTTTCATTTCCTGTGCGGCCAGCTGTTGGCTCTCCGCTTGAGCGACGGGTTAGGCCGCACTCCTAAAGCCAGCGCCGAACTGACTTGGAGTAGGCAAGGAACTGCGGGCCGAACATTTCAGTGAGCGCCCGTTCTTCGGGCTGGATCTGGAAGCGATTCATGTAGGCAACGAATGCGGGCAGCATGAGTGCAGAAGCCCAATTGGCCAGATAGGCACACCAGCCGAACAAAGCCAGAAGGAGGCCGAGATACATCGGGTTGCGGCTGAAGCGATAAATTCCCGTGGAGACCAGAGAAGTTGACTTTGCCGGAGTGAATGGATTGACCGTGGTCCTGTGACGGCGAAAAGCAACTACGCCAGCCATGCCGACAAGCCCGCCAGTGAGAACCAGAAGGATTGCTACCGCCAGCTTTCCCCGGATCGCCGCGTCCGCGGGCACAGCGTAGGCAACTGCCGCCATAGCAACTGCAAAGATGATCGCAAGCGCCACTGGTGGAATGCGGAGTTCGAGTGAGCGCATGCCGTAATCGGTGGCGATGTCCACGCACTCGTGGCTGAAATCATCAGCGACGGTCAAACACTTGATGCGCCGACCATTGGCCAGGCTGTCACTGACGAAATCCATGCTCCATACCTCATTGACGGCCTGGGCGATCTGG
>JAHJEO010000028.1 GCA_018825305.1 Gammaproteobacteria bacterium | reverse complement strand
CGGCGTATGCCGCCAGCCAAGTTCGCCGCATTGCATCGGCAGCATGCTGCCGATGCAATGCACATACCACCCACCGAAGAAATCCTTTAACCTTGCAACCGGACTTCCTGACTGTTGGTATGGCTACGGGGGGCAGGTCACGATTGCGCTTTACTCGGCGAAGGATGGTCCGAGACACGGCGCGTGTCATGGTATTACCCTCTTTATTACCCTTATTTAAGGGTAATTACCTCTTTTCGTCGTCCATGTGGCCCCTGGCCCGCGTCCTTTGCACTCTACAGCCCCGGCTGCCTGCTGCTCGCGTAAAACGCGCCGCACCATATCACGACTAACCCCAGGGCAAGTTTGCTCCAGCTCGCTGATCGTAAATTCACCAGTCCTGGCTGCAACCCGCTCGATGCCGGAAAGCACCTGATCACGCTTGGCACCGCGGGGAGCCTTGACTTCCCCGACCCGGTCGGAAAATTCACGATATGCGGTTTTCAGAATCGACAATACATAGTTGATGTATGGCCAGGGGTCATGCTTGCCTTCATGCCAGCCTTGCGAGCTTTGCTCCAGGGTTTCGTAATAGCGTTCCTTGTTTTGTTCGACGAGGCGTTCCAGACTGATGTAGCGGCCGACCTCTAAACCCAGCTGGTAGCTCTGCAACAGCCAAAGCAACCGGGAGACCCGGCCATTACCGTCACGGAATGGATGGATGCACAGAAAATCGAGATTGAAGGCTGCCAGGGCAATCAGCGGTGGAACCCAGCGCTCTTCCAGGCAGGCCTGCCAGTCAGCAATCAACTGGTCCATGGCTGCAGGAGTCTGCTTCGCTGGCACGGTACGGAAACGTACGCGTTCACTGCCATCGGGATAACGCTCGATGATGTCGCCGTCTTTTTCCTTGTACAGGCCTGAATCCCAAATCTGACCACGCGTCATGGCATGCAGACGTTGGATCGTCTCGTTGGAAATTGGGATACGCTGGGCATCCTGGTGAATCCAAGTGAGGGCATCGCGGTAGCCGCGCACCTCTTCCTCGTCGCGGTCACGGAAAAGAGGCTTAGGCGAAACCAGCACATCGCGAACCCGAGAAGGTTCCACGGTAACACCCTCGATGCGGTTCGATGAGACTGCGCTTTCGATCAGCGCGTGCTCGCGCAGTGCCTTGAGGCGTTGAGGGGACTGCCGAGTGTAAAGCTCCTGTTTGCCGCGGAATTCCCCAAGATCGGAAAGGTACCAAGCTGTTGCCGGAGAAATTGGTGCATTGGCCGACTTGAATTGACGTAGTGAATTCATCTTTGTTCTTTCTGCGATTCAGATACGTGAGATGACATTCGTATCGACCAGCGAATGCAAATGGTTATCCAGTAGCTTGGGAATGCTTCCTCCGCTTATCAATACACCTGCCTCCATGTTCCTTTCCATCGCGAAGCCGGTCAGGTTGGCGCTCGTGATGAAGCACATGCTGGCATCCGCGACAGCGACTTTTGCGTGTACCCGACCGTCGGAAAATGGTTCGGCCTTCTCTCGCCAAGCATAGAGTCGTGCAGCCGGAACCAAAGTACTCATCTTGCCGATCACGTCGATGTTGATGCTTCCACCATGATCTTGAGACGATTCGAGCAGCATCAAGACGCGTACACCGCGATCGCAAGCGGCATTGAAGGCCTTGACGAGGGTGGAAATGTCATAGGCGACGAAACTGGTGATGAATAGAGTTGATTGGGCCGCATTGATAACTTGTAGCAGCGCCTGTTCAGTTCGGCGTGCGGCCACGAATGGTGTTGTCGGCCCAGTCCACACGAGTTCTGTAGACTGTTCAGCTGATGCCCTTGTGAAAACGTGACTCGCGGCAAGTAGCATCGATGCAAGTTCATCGGGGCTGACAGGGCAGGCCTGCCAAGCATAGATGAGCTGATCGACTATGCCTGAAGCTACGGGCGTCCCAACCAGGCCGTTCAACACCGATGCTGATTTGGTGGGATCGGTTCGACGGACCCGGGAAGCAATCGCTTCCACTTTTTCTGGGGAAACCAGAGAAACCAGAGCTGCGACCGTGTCCAGTAGTTTCTCCATTTCAGAACCCCTTGAAGAAAGCTGCGTCGGCATGCTCGAACGTCGGTATCAGGAGAGATCGATCCAGATAGCGGTTCCCACGCTCGCACGAGGTCTCGGCGACGAGACTACAGGCATGGCAGGACGCCCCATGCAGCGTTCGATCCTTCTCCGGATCGTGTTCAGAGCACAGAGGGTCGGACGAGCACACCTTGGATCGATTCAACGCCTGTTCGAGCAAGCGACCGAGGTTTTCCGGCTTTCCGAGATCGACGAGGCCTCCGAGCGTGCCATCGGAGTCGGCGGCGGCGGTATAGATCAGGATGCCGGCCTGATTCTGCTCGCCCGACGTATCGGCATAGATGCGCTCGCGAATGCTCGCAGCGTTGTAGCCGCACTCTAGGGCCAACTCACGAATGAGCAGGTGCGAGAGCGTATGCAACATCGCGTAGCGGATGCCCGGATATCCTTCATTCGGATTCAGGTGCCGCGAGTTTCGCCATCCCCTGTGTCCGCCCTGCAATTTACGATCGACCTTCTGGACGGCAGGTAGCCCCTCCCAGGACTGGAGGGCCTGTTCGTCGAATTGGATGAAAATACCCTCGCCATGCACTTGGTTCGCAGGCACCCAATTGGGCTTGCTGCGAGAGAGGCCAGCCATCGGTGGCCGCTCGTCGGGATCGGCAGATTCCTCCGGGGCCTCGACGCGCGTGAAGCCCAGCAGCGCATTGACCTCGCGAAGTCGTTCGAGGAGCAGGACTCGACTGATGAACGCTCCGAATCCAGGAGGCGTACCGACCTTCTTGCTCATGAAATGCGGATAGTCGGTCGGCGGATCAGCCTCCGTCAGCACATCCCATTCTGGTCCCTTGATGTCGGCTTCCATCACGACTTCCTGCCCCTTGCCGGAACGATGGGCCTCGATGGCGGCCCAGATGGCCGCCGGTGCATACTTGTCGATGCCGGGTAGTGCTCCTGTTTTCTTGAGGGTCTTGACGGTCACGGCCACTTCGGTTTCCGAGTTCAATTCCTCGAAGAAATCCCACCCGTCCTGTACCAATTGGCCGAGCGGGTCTTTGCTCTGCGGAATGGCCAGCGCCGACAATGTGATCGGGAACCAACTATTCGTGGCGCCCAACAGCACGGCCCTAGCCGCCTCGTCGCAGTCGGCCTCGAACAAGTCCAGATGTGGGTGGCGCCCTCGGCAGGCGGGCAGGTTTTCCTTGCCGGCCTTACCAAATGCGTGAGCCATGCTCCTCGATGCGCCACAGGCATCACATTTCACCCATAGGTTCTCTGTCTGCAGCGATGCCCCGCTCTCGAAGAAACGCAGGGTGCCCTTGCAACCACTGGAACCGCCATGGACGAAGTAATGCCATGGAAAATCGTCGAGATGGCCATTCCTGCAAGCCAGCAGGAAACGTGCTGGTACGGCGTCCGCGTCCTTTGCCGGTTGGTCGCCCTTCGAACCACGACATCCTTTGTGGACGAAGCGGGTTCGCTCCGGCCGGAAACGGTTTTCCTTGATTTCGAACAGCCCGGCATCGAAGGGGGAGAGCAGGCCGCACTTCACGCAGCGCAGCCAGCGTGGGAACGGTCTGACAGGAACCCCGATGTTGGCCTCGGCCGACCAGACATCGACGAACTCACTCTTCTGAAAAGGCGGCATGCGCAGGCTCTCGACCTGTGCCCCCAACACCTTCCGGACAGCGGCGAGCAATCGGGCCTCCTGGATCGGTTGGCAGCGATCCTTCTCCCATCGGTCGATTCCCAATGTGACTACAGAAAGGCTGGGGAGGTCGATCAATGCCCCTGGTCCATAGGTCCAGAGAAGCTGGCTGGGTCTTACCTCCCCGACCGGGGTCTTGTCGTTGATGATCATGTCCGATCCTCATCCTTCGATGCCGGACGGGGCCTCCATTCATGATCGTCCGTGATGTGACTCGTATTCATGATCAGGCGAACACCTGGTTCTACCTCGCGCATCGACATCGGCACCGTCCAGTTGTCCCACGCTTGGATGCCCGGCGACTTGATCAAAGCGACGGTCTTGTCCTTCTGCGCACCACGTTTCTCGTAGGCAAGGATGCGTCCCCCCTTGCTGGCTTCCTTGGCCCATTCGTCGGCACGCTCCTTGAGTTCCCGTTCCGCCAGAGCTTTGGTACTCGTCAGATCACTCACCCCCCAGGCACGCTTGACGAGAACATCGATGGCATCGGTAATCTCATCCTGATCGGACTTGTGCAATTTACCGGCCCCCTCATTGGGGCTGAACACGTCGTTGTCGAGACGCATCAGACTGAGCATCGAACCGGTCAGCCCTCGATCCATCGCTCGTGGCGAGAAGGGTGTGACCGATTGCGCTTCCACATGCTTATAGAAGGTGGCGTGGTAATGCTCGAATGTCTCGTAGTGCGACAAATCGCGGGGGCGAGCCCAAGTGAGCACGGTGCAGACCAAACCGGGAAACGAGCGGCCGACGCGACTGGTGGCCTGGATGTATTCCGCGGTGCCCTTGGGCTGACCATTGACCGCCATCAGTCCCAGACGATTCACGTCTACGCCGACCGATAGCATGTTGGTGGCCAGCACGACATCGATGGCTCGCGTGTCACCCTCCTGCCAACGTGTGACGTACTTGCCGGCGGTGGCGTCGAATTCAGCCTTGAACTTGACCTCGAGCTGATCGAGGTACTTCGGGATGTCCTGATTGGAGACGCGCGAGGTCAATTCGCGGATGTTGCTGACACTACGCTGCGCCAAGGCCGGCCGCTCGACCATGCTCATCTGGACGCGGTAGGAACGGGTCTGCACGTCGTCCTCGGCAAGACGCTTCATTCCGCCCAACTCACGCAGCGAGTTGAAATAGCCGACCATGGTCATGTAGGGGTCTGCTGGCGCTCCGAAACGATCGAACAAGGCCTGGGCTGCGGTCAGGAATGCCGTATAGACACGGATCAACATTGCTGGGCGCGAACTGCCGGGCGAACACACGCCGATATAGCGTCGTCCCGGTCGGTCGGCGATCGGACGCTGCACGGAGAAGAAGTTGTCCTCCACGTCCAGACCATGTGGTGGGAATACAGAGACGCGTCGCATGAAAACGTTGTTCACTTGCTCTCTGGCCTTACGCACCGTGGCCGTGGAGGCGATGATCTTCGGCTTGACGGTTTTGTCGCCCAACTGCCAACTACAAAGTTCATCCACGGCCGTCTCGTACAAACCGACCATGGTGCCCAACGGCCCACTGATCAGGTGGAATTCATCCTGGATGATCAGATCGGGAGGGCGGAGGGGACTGATGGCCTTCGCCTTCGTCGCGATCAGACCTTTGCCGGCCTGATGATTGCCATTGCAATCAGCTTCGGGCCACAACAACCCATGGCGCGGACATTCCTGGCCGACTCTGCCGAACAGGGTTCGGACCTGGCCACGCCACGCCATCATGGCGAACTTATCCACAGTGGCGATCATCATCGAGGGGGGGCGATGGTAGATCTCCTCGTCGACCACCAGTACGGGAAGTCCGGGGTGCGCGAACTTGCTGGACTTCCCCTTGGAGAATTCGCAGCGTCCCTTCTTGTCCCCGCAGTAGATGGCCGTGCGATTACTGGCCTTGTCGACTTCGATGTCCCGGCCAGGGGCAACTTCCGAACCACACCAGGGGCAGTTGGTCAGTTGGGCCGGTGACGCCCCACCCGCGTTGTACTTACCGGGGTTACGGATGTCCTCTATGGCAGTGTGACTGTCCTCGGTAGTGCCTGGCGTGACGCGGTTACCCACCCAAAGGCCGATGGTGAAAGGCTCGGTGCCGAGAGATTCGTCACCCTTGGCCAGTGCTTCGCGCCGCAATACCTCCATGGCGCAGATCAGTGCCGTGGCACGCTGGAACTGCTGTAGCGTCAGGAGGCGTAGGGTGTAACGCATGACCACCGCCAGGCCACGCGAGCTGTCATACCCACCCAGGCTGCCCTGCATCCGTCGGATGGCCATGGTGAACGCGGCGACCCCCAGATAGGCCTCGGTCTTGCCGCCACCCGTGGGGAACCACAGCAGATCGGCGAAGGACTCTACCGGCTTCGTGCGATCCGGATGGTTCGGGTCGGCCAATGAAGGAACGGACAGCAGCAAGAAGGCGAGCTGGAAGGGGCGCCAACTACGGTTTCCCTCCGTGTCGAAATCGCTCAGAACCTTGTCCTCGCCTCGGCGCATCGCGAGTGCGTAGATGCCGTGCACCCGCTGGGTGGCCATGGCACTATTGGCGAATCGAAAGGCTGCAAGTGCTTTCGTATCGCTACGCAGCGTATCGATGCCTTTCTGCAGACGTTCGTATACCTCTTGGCATCGCCCGAGTGCCTGATCGGCTTGTTCATCATGATCGAGAACATCCTTGCCGATACGTGCGCGCTGATCGGCGATCCATGCTGAATAATCTTCGGTCAGCATCAATAGGGCAGCAAACAATTCCGCACCGTCCATGCCTGCGAGGCGCTGCATGTCGAGAAGGCCGTTGGCCACCATCGCCTTCATCGCCGGACGATCAGCAGGATCGAGCCCGGGCGTCTCGGTGACTTGTACCTCATACTGGGGCACCACGGTCGTGCGTACCTCGGTCGCCAACGTGACATCCTCGGATGTCACGGCATGCACGGCCACACCATGGCCGACCGCGAACTCGACACGATTCCGGTAGATCATCTCCAGTGCATCTCGTTCCGGATCCATGCCGGAGGCGTCGAGCACCGGTCTGCGCCGGAAGATCGCCCGATTGCCCGAATTCGTCACGGCGCGCACGATCACCTCGGGCTGGAATACCCACGCCATGTCGCGGTTGGTATCCGGTTCTGCTTGGGCATTGACCAGAAACAGCGTCACCAAGCGATCCCCGTTCGCGTTCTTGGCTCGAACGGAACCCTGGATACGCACTTCGGGCTGATCGGCATCGGGCGCTTGATGTGAGATGACCCCCTCTGCGAGAGAAAGTACGAGAGTGCCGCCACAGGGAACCCGTTGCCAAACCTTGGCCTTGGTTTGATCTTCCGCGCCCGTCTCCTTATTCTTCCGAGTACGGAATATCTCGTGTTCGTTGCTTCGTTCGTAGCGCCCCCAGCGGACCTCCACTTCGATCTGTTCGGCCTCGCCCGCGACACAGAAGGTCAGGCCGAGACTGGAGGGCACGAGAGATTGATTACTGGCGGCATCAATTTCGTCGGCCGAGTCGGACTCGGGTTCTACTCTGCCGGTAGCCGTACCGAATTCCGCGCCCGGTTCGTGCTGACCGGGCACCTTCGGATCCACCGGTTCTTCGACGTCTCCGGCCAAAGGGCCTTCCAGACCTTCGATACCACCGCGATCAGATTCTCGTGGAGCGAGCTTCCCTACCAGATACCGGTCGCGGACGCCCATATCGATGATTTGTTCACGAGGCCCACCAGCTGGGCCGAGAAGATCGTCCGTCACCGCCAATTGCAGCAGTTCCCGGATATAGGCCTGATCGGATACGGGGGGGATGTCGGCGATCGTCGTGTGTAACCACTTCGACATAGTCTCGACGAAGTCTGCCCATTGCAGTCGGCCAACGTTGCCGGACGCGGGGGATGACAGTGATGCCGTGCCGATGTCGATACCCGGATCGGCTGACAGCACTCTGTCGAAATATAGAGTGGTCGTTTCGAGATCGGAGCGAATGCGCAGCGCGCGCCCGGCGCGAGTGATTTCTCCCTGCGGGTTCAAGATTAGAGCCCAGTCATCCTCAGCGATGGCTTGATACAGGGAGCGATCACCGCTCAATGCCAAGGAGTAGGGCGCAAGCCTCTGATCGGAGCCGAGTCCGTGATCGACGGCTATCCATGCGTTGGGTGTTTTCGTCATGATTCTGGCACTCGATATCTGCGACTACAGTTCCACCCGAGAGAAATGCGGGTAGATGCGATAGAACTTCTTGAACACTTCGAATGGGTTTTCACCCATGTCAGATTTCGGGAGATCAAAACCCATCTTGGTTCGGGCGTCGGCATGCGATTCCATAGTCAGTCGTTCCAATGTCGAGAGCGCAGGTAGGGCGACCCGATGCGGAGCATCGGTCGTCGAGTTGAACTCCCAGCCCTTCACCAACTCTTCTATGGCCTGATCGTCGTTCTGACATACGACGAGTGCGGCAGTCACCATTGCTTGACCATCTGCGTAGTGCGTAGCGAGCGCCCAGACGATACGGCGATCCCGAAAACTGAGTGCTTCCTTGTCGACCGCCAACTTGAGCGCGCGCAGTAGACTCCTGCCATAGTTCTTGTGCGTCATGCCATCGGCGGTCAGCCCACTCGGAAAAAGCGATCCGAGCCGTTCCTTGAAGCGCGCGAGACGCCATTCCTGAGTCGTAGGCTTCTGTGCTCGATCCTCCGAGACATCGCCTTCGGCTTCTACGGAGATGTCCTTGGGATCGGGCTTTCCCAAAGACTCAGGATTGGCATTGAGCGTAATGCGCAGAATGCTGCCGATCTGCACGGTGCCGATGGTGCGCGCGAATCGCTCGATCTGAGTGGTGATGCCCTTGGGTTCCGTGTAATCGAACCAGATGATGGTGGGAGAATCGAAATCGGTTTCGTCGAGATAGTCTTCGAGGCTCTTGTGGACACACTCTATGGATGCAATGGGACGGTTGAATATCTGACGCTTATGCACCTGCTCTTCGGTCTCGATACACGTCATCTTTGCGATGCCGATCCGACCATGAATCATCCGAAAATCTTCGAGGAAGGGGCCGCCGAGGCCGATGTAGTGATACTTTTCCAGCGTGAGTCTCGGAGCCAGCCGCATCAGAAGTGACAGGAATAATTCCCGATCCACGGCCTTGTTGGGCCGTAACCGGTATGGCAACGAAGAACCTGCGCTCATCGTTTAGCCTCCCTGCCTTTTTGCCTTTGTAAGCTGCATTTCGAAGCACTTGTCGCCGACGATGCCGGGCTTTTCATCCGGGTTGTCAAACAACATCTTCGAGACGAGATGCACCTCTTCGGCCGGTCGGGAGAACATGACCTTTCGTGATGAAGGCTTTTTGTCCTCTGGTTCGGGCAATACCTTCGCCTTCTGAGGATTGAATTCGATGAAGTCGTTCGTCTTCTTCGTGAACCTCCGTGATGCGACGGTCTCGATTGCCATGCTCAGCGCCATCGGCCGAGCGTCTTCCCAGTGGCTGGATTGGTCTGAACGCGGATGATTCTTCCACTGGTTCGTGTAGGAGATCCATATCCGCATGCCCTCTTTCATCTTGACGAGTGACTCCAGCCAGACGTTCGACGACGTATCGAGCGCACGTTTCGTCGTGGTGACCGGTAGCTTATCGGCGTGCTTCGAGCGGAACTCGATGATGCCCGTAATGATGGCGAACTGCGGGTGGTAGAGCGGGATACCGTCGCCCCATCCCGTGAGTCGGCCCTTGTCGCCCACGATGACCGCACGGTCATTGCAAAGGACAGTCCAACCAGCGGTTGCCGACGAGCGATCTCGCTCGAAGCCGGCGTCGTCGTCTTCGTCGTCGCCGAGACTCTTCCCTGTATTCAGTCCAACCGTGATGGAGACAATCACGTCATCGATGGTCTTCCGGTAAATGTACGGAGCCGGTCGGTTCTCATCCGTAGAGACGAGCACCTCGACGCGGACGGGTTCCACTGGTGTGCCATTGAGCTCCACTTTCAGGCCCCACTGAAGAAACATCGTGAAATGCTCGGCGATAGCGGTACGGACCTCATTTTCGAAGGACGCGTTGGCGAAGTGCCGCGCGACACCTTCGTATAAGTCGTTAACGTAGATGGTGGTGCCTGGCTCGTCGAGCTGCTCGCTTGCCTCCGTTGGTTCATTGATCGGAAGTGGATCCCAGTTCTTTGCTGCCAGCCATGCCGAAGTGATCGGCACCTCGAATGTATCGTCACCGTAGCGCGTGCGAACGAGTGCATTGCGGCCCATCTTGAAGATCGCACGCTTCATGCCGACCCCGTACATGCCGATGGTTTCGGCATCCGAGTCGCGGTCGTCGTCAGGTTCGCGTCCCATCTTGAACGCATAGTTCTTGGCTACTTCTCGCGGTATACCGCCGCAGTTGTCGGCTATCGAGAAGTGATCTCCGGCGATCTTGATCTTCACGAAGTGCAAGGCATAGTCGACCTCCTTACCGCCCGCGAGTCGCATCGCACCATCAAGGCAGTTGTCGAGGAGATCAAGAATGGCATCTGCGAGATGGATGTCGCGAGTGAGCATCGAAACGAAGAACCGTTTCGTTGGGCTTGCCTGAGCAGTGTCAGTGCTTGTTTTTGTCATGGGCGATTTTTCCTTATGCAATGCGATCTCACTGAAGCGAATGTCATTTCGGACTGTTTATCAGTCGCCTCCATTTCATGCCTCCGCTACTTCGTCTTTGTGCGCTGCGTTCCACCACGTATTGAACGTAAGCCGCAGCGCCAGCCACCACGCATAGATGGCAAACGGTGAATGGCACGCGCCCTCGTCAAGCAAACCATGGGCAAGTTCATTGCGTAAATTGGGGCCGAACGAACAGCAGAACAGCGATTTGAGTTCAAAGGCCAAATCCTTGCCGAAAACTTGGTCGGCCTCTGGCAAATCCATCAAGGCGCTCATCCCATTTTCATTCTGGACGCCATCCTTGTCGAGGTTCGTGGTTTTGGCTCCGGCCTGCTTGAGATGCACACGAACCATGTGCTCGATCTGGGGAATCAGAAGATGTAATGCAGTGACGAAGTCGCGCTCGTAACCGGCAAACAGCGCTTTCCCGAAAAGCCCGGCGCGATCCTTCGGAACGATTGGCGAATGGCGGGCCAAGTCGATGAAATCGGCCTCACGCAACCGATGCTCCAGCAGAAGAACTTCATGTGCGGGCCAGATGTCACCTTGCACCACGATGCTGACCAGCATGCCATAGTCGCGGATCATCTCGGCGTGGATAGCAATCTCGTCTTCCTCTGTCAGGCCGCCACCCCAACTCATTGCTGGCCGTTTCGCGATGACGCGTCCATCGCGGCTCATCACAGTGGCTGCGAATAGAGATTGCAAGGGAAATTGGCGCATTCGTTCCAATGCGTTCTTGCGCAGATCTTCTGTGTTTGCTCCCCGGTGCAGGTTTGCAAACGCCAGTAGTGCCTCCCGAGCCGACTTCCCAGATACGGACTTTCTTGCGTTCTCTACGAGTTGGGTGATGTCTACGCTCGGCGTTTGGATGAGACCCATCTCCCCTAACGATTTCTCACCTGAATCGTTCAGATGGTTTCGCAATTCCGTGATCCGCTCATCAACCCGGTGAGCGGCGCGCTCCGCTCTGGGTATCGTTCGATAGATCTGGATGGCGTTTTCGTAGAAACTGGCAGCCACTATGTGACTCGGACTGTCTGACGAGACCCGAGCAATGGCTTCCTTGACCCAACCTTCAGCGACAAACGCCGTCATTTCAGCCGCTTTGACTGAGTTGGGGACGGATCTGTACCAGTCAGCAGCAGCGGAAAAATACTCCCGCGCTCTGCGTAAGTCACCTTCACCATCAAACTCACAGGCCAAAGTCTCCAACCTCTGCGCCACATCGACCTGGTGCATTCTTCCCAGACCGTTAGACCTTAGCAAATCCGCCAACCAGAGTCCGCGGAAGCTATCCAGTCGGGTTGCGGCATTGAAGGAAGCAATGATCAAGGCTTCCATTTGCTCGAGTCGGTCACCAGCACCCTCTTTGAGCATCCGGGCAAGGCTGATTGCTCGCTGCCAGCAATCGCGGTCGCCGTGAATCCAAGTGTCTGTATCAAGCGGAATGGATCGGTAAGCGTCAATGGCCTTCAGTGCAAACGAGGCATTGCGGGGATTCCCCTTCAACCAAACCAGATCAGCAAGTCGCGCCTTCAGCCGGTCATCATCCACTGCATCGACGATCTGCGAGAAAAACGTGATGTCTAAATCAGATAGGTCATCCGGGATGAGTGATCGACGATCGTTGAACACGGCATAGGGCTTGAAGGGTTCGTTCTGACTCGACGGTGATAGCATCATCGAACAGGCATCGGCAAGCAACCAGAGCACCTTTCCGTGTTCATTGCGGCCTTGCTCGATAGCGCCGTGTGCGGCTGCCGAGAGCGCCTGCCACATCCCCGAATACCCTTCGCAGGACGTCTGGGTGATTACATCTTTCCAGCCTGAATCAGCAAAATCTTGAGCTGATATGACCAAATCCACTGGGTAACGCTGATTGGTCATTGACCTGCAACTCCAGTGAAGCGATAGCGTGCGCCGCGCCTCTCGCCTTGGCGCTCAACCTTGCCGCCTGAGATCAGCTCGGCGATAGCGGCATTCCACTGGGCGTCTGTGATCCCGGTGGCGGCAAGAATGTCAGCCTTGGCGTACCAGCCAGAATGCGCCTTCAGGTATTCGAGGATGGTGCGGGCTGGGCCGATCTGATATTGGGCGTGGGGTTCGGCAACTTTGAGGTATTGGCCCTCATTGGCGGGAATGACATCAAGGTCGAGTGCAGACTGCGAAAAGTCGGCGCTGGTGGGACGGCGTGTGCGTGATGATGTGTGGCTACTGGCCCTCCCGTTGGCTATCACCTTGAAGCGATCGCGATTTAGCCCTACGAGCCTATCGAGCAGAATTGAAGTGGCGTCAGGAGTCAGTGCCCAGCGCCAACGATCACTGGCCGAACCAGTTTCAAAAACGCGGAAATCATAGGAAATATCTACATCATCCCAACCGAAGGCAGCAGTCACTTCGATGTCAATATCCGCAATTAGTCGACGAAGTTCGACAATTGTTGCATGCTGATTGGTAGGTGAATTGACTGCGTTTAGAACACCAGTCATCCCGCAGGCATGCTCCCGACTGAAAGCTACTGCAAGCTCGTTAAAAGATGCAGCCGCAGTCACTCCAAGAGGACTTACCTCCCTTTCTGGCATTGGGAAAGTCGTCACAGACTCTGTTATAGACAGTGTCAATCGGTCTCCGTAGCTACCTCCAGATAGAAAGGTAAGCCAAGCTCTAAAAAGTCCGCTTAGGCAAATTGAATGAGTGTCTTCTCGCGAGACCTCAAGTAGCAAAACGTTGTTTGTATAAATCCAATCGGTGGGAGCCAAAACACAAATGGGATACTTGGTTGTCTTGGAATATGCAATGAATTTTTCACGCTGACGTAGCCTGGAAAATAGCTTTGTCCGATTGTTCCAAAACTGCCACCAACGGTTGATCAAGCCCTTGTAGCTCTTGAGCGAAGCCTCTATACGGGTCGGTTGTACTTCCTCGACGACGAAGTGATGCGCCAACGGCCAGCGGCGGGCGATCTCATCCAAGCTCAAGTCACCAATGTCTAAAGCCCATCGTTCGATACGATTCAGGGCCGAACTGGTGATGTCATCACCAGTAATGTAGGGCCTCAACAAGCTATCTGGCTCGCCCTTGAGCCGATCGAACCACGGGTTGTCCGACGTGATGACGAAGGCCAAGCCCTTGCTGTTGTTCACGCCCTCAAAAGCAAATAGACCATCGGATAGTGCTTGCGGCACCCAGACGTCCGCTGCTTCCGGGTCCAGCCTGGGCCCGATGCGTGGGCATTTTTGTTCATCGGCATCGCAGTCAGCGCGCCATTCGCCCTTGAAGAAGCCGACGATGGCAATTACGATGGCTGCGGAACCTGGCCACGGTATCCCTTTTTTGGCGAAGTAGATGCTTCCGTTCTGGACGATGACGCCAAGGCCGACCTCTATCGCGCTACCTTCGGCAATGTTGCTGGTCGCAAGCATCCCGTAGCAGCCATTGGGGCGAAGCAGTTCTACTGCGCGCCGGTGAAACACGACACACAGGTCGATTTTGCCCGGCGATGCGCCGAGCACCATCTGGCACTGCCACTGCAATTTCTCGCCCAGCGATCCTTTCCACAATCGATTTCCGAGGAAGGGAGGATTGCCGATCAGGGCATCGAATCCCGAAGATTCTCTGGCGAAGACTTCGGGGAACTCCAGGGGCCAGTGGAATGGATTGCGGATGGACTTGCCCGGAGGCAGATCGACGCTCAAGGTTTCGCGCCTCCGCTTCACGATGGCATCAAGGGCGTCCCTATCACCCATAATCGCCTGGCCGGCCTGAATAGTCAGCATCGTGAGTGTACTTTCGACTGAATTCGCATTTCCCCCCGAGGTCAGTATCTCGCCAATAAACACATCGGCGATGCTTTCCGGAACTTCGAGCCTACGACGCGCATTGGCGTCCAGATGCGCCATCGCTTCGACGTCGCGAATGTCGCGAATGGGCATTTCGCGAAGGCGCGAGCGCAGTTCAATGGCCTCATGCACCGCCTCTTCGACGTTCTGGCCGAACAGGCGAAGCTGGCTTTGGCCAGTGGGATTCATGGAAAGCTGGGTTAGTTGATCCAGCCGATGGATACCGAGCAGGCTGTCGCCGCAGCGCAGGTTGTGGTCTAGAAAACCGAAAGGACGTCCCTTGGCCAACGTCACCAGCCAGATCGAGAGCTTGGCTAGTTCTACCGCCAGCGGGTTCAGATCGACGCCGTAGAGACAGCGTTCGGCGATGAGGCGGCGGGCGACGATGGTGCGTGCCTCGGCGTCGCGTGGCAGTAGTTCTTCGCTGGCGTCGGCATCCACCACCTGTCCATCGAGACCGACCTTGCGGCCCTGCGTCTCAGCCTGCGCCCATGCCTCCACCAGTCGGTCGGCCAGCCAGCGACAAGCTTGCACGAGGAACGCGCCCGACCCCATGGCCGGATCGCAGATCTTCAGAGCGAGCAGTTGGACGGGGGATATCAGCGACCAGTTGGAGCGTGGCGTACCCTCCGCCGGGCCGACGTAGGCGATGGGTGTGAGCGTCTCGGCCACGATGGCTTCGGTGAGTGACTTCGGGGTGTAGTGCGTGCCTGTCTCGCGGCGGTCGGAGCCGGTGGTGACGATGAAAGCACCTGTGGGATAGACGAGTGGATAGCCCCAAGGATCTGTCCGAAGTAGATGCGCATACGGTCTGATCCGATCGCGCAGTGCGATGTCCGCCTGGCAGGCCGTGAGCAGGCGGTCAGCCAAGGTGTCATCGACAAGCTTGGCTAGATCGTTGCGAACACGGTTCGCGGAACAGCCGGAGCGATCCTGGATGAGAGCAGCGAGCTGTGTTTCACCATCCAGTTTGGCTGACTCCAATTCACCCAAGGTGATCCAAGGGGTCTTGGCGCTCTTGGTGGCATCCAGCTCCAGCGTGACTTCACTGGTCCGCTTGACGGTCCGTTCCAGCAAGCCCTCGTAGACATAGCCGATCTGTTCGACGTCCAGTGCTCGGTAGGACAGGGTGCGCCCCTGGAATTGCTGGATGGCCTCCAGCAGCAACAGGACGGTGCGGTTGTCGATAGGTAGTGGTTTCGCGGCATCGGTGCGCCAGTTCGACCCCTTGGCTCGCCCCTCGAGGAACGGGAAGCGATCCGGATCGAACAGCGAACCGCCCAATGCCGGCATGCGCAGGTTCTCGTGCTCAATGCCGCCGAATACGGCTCGGAAGATCGCCAGCAGGCGCGACCAGGCATCCCAGCGGCGTTCGAGAATTTCCTCGCTCTCGGCGCGTAGCTGCAGGCGTAGTGTGGATAGGGCGTAGTGGGCCTCGTAGCGCTCGTCACCGAGCAGCAGAAGGCCGCGCTCCTCTGCCGAGAGCAGGAACACGAGGCGCATCATCACCGTGAGACCCGCCTCGTACAGCTCGGTGGGCGGCACCTCCCGTAACAACTCCCGATTCCGATCGAGATCGGCCTTGTCCAGCGATTGGATCAACACCTCGACCGCGCGACGGACCTGTTCGCCGAGCGCATCGGTGACCTCGTCCTGGAATTTCAGGGATCGATCGATCAGTGCCGGTAGCTGTTCAGAGGTATCGAAGAAGAGCCGGCGGATGCCCAGCAGATGCACGAATGCCTGCAACGTGATCGGCTCCTGGCTCCACAGGCGCGCGTACCAGCTGGCAAAGGTGGTGACCGCGCCTACCGGTGCATCGATCAACATCCAGCGTTCGCCATTGGTGACGATGCCCAGTCGGCAGCCTGTCTGGCGACAGAGTTGAACCATGCGTTCGGCGGGACTGGCTGCCCATCCATCCTGCCTCGACGTCGTCTCCAAATCCACCTCGGCTGGGTAGATGTGGATCAACAATAGGGCCTTCTCTCCCTGCTGCTCGTCGACGACTGCCATGTCGGGCGCCAGGGTGACGCCATGCTCGGGAAGCGCTACGTACAGGCTCTGCGGGAGGCTGTCACCACTCCTGAGCACGTCGCCTCGACCATCCTCATCTAGTTCCAGCCCACGCGCCAGAACTTCCTCGATCCAGGCACGGTGCAGATCAGGGAATTGCGGATCGTCCGTCTCCCAGGCTTCCCGCCATTCCTCATAGGCCTGGCGTAACCGCTTACGCTTGATCCCATCCAGTTCTTCCAGGCCTTGCGGGAATACTTCTTTCAAGACCGGTACAGCGAGGAAGGGGCCGGATATCTCGATGAGGGACAGCCATTCGTTGTGAAGCTGATCCAAGCTCATGCCTGGCCTCCCTTCGTGGCCAATGCCGGCACCAGGAACACGACGGCCACTGGGAAGGTACGGTCGACGAAATCGGCATAACGCGCCTCGATTGCTCGTGACTCTTGTTCTCGCTCGGCCGGGATTCGTGCCAATCGAGCTTCAAGCGCAGCGGTATCGCGCCTGAGCTGTGTTCGCTCGTCTTCGGTGAAAAGCGACAACTGCTCGGGTTGTTGGTCCTTGGCAAGCTCGGATCGTATGGCTCGTTCGAGCTCGTCGAGCACCGCCGTGATGTTCTCGACTTCCTTCAGCTTGCGTGCCTGTAATGTATTGGCGAGGTATTTGAGGCGATCTTTCGAACGCGCATCCACGGTTTGCAGGATGGCATCCTGCAAACGACTGAATCGGGTACGCAGGGCATCGAATAGATTTTCCGGCGCATCGATGGGTCGAGCCTGATCCAGCCACTGCTGGATTCTTGCGACGCCGTCTTCACGCCTGAAATTCTGATCACGCAGGTAGCCGCCAGAAATGGTGAGTTCCTCGTGGAGACGGTGGTGACTGCCGCCAGTCACGACGAGTCGCGAGACGACGACGACCGCGGGTCCCTCGATACGATCGTCGGGCAGGACGCGGACGGTGACCCGGTGCAACTTCTTCACGTCATCCTGCGCCCAGATTTCGGCACGCAACAGACGCAGGCACATCTGCACCAAGCGATGATTGAGGTGTACCAGCACGACATCGTCTCTGCCTTTGGCGACGGCGTGATCGAAGGTGATCGGACGAATCTGCTGGGTAAAGGGATGACGCAGCCCTTCGAGGCACCGAGCCCATGAACCGGAGAGCGGGGGCATCTTGAATATCGTGCCGCTGGGGGTTCCCGGTAGGACGACGGTTTCGAGCGGAGGCTTGCCGGCGAGATCAAGACCGGTCTTGACCGCCATCAGGATGTGCTCGGGAGTCAGATGGAAATCGTGCTGCGTTTCCAAAAGTCGCTCATGGAGCTTGGCGACTCGTGACTTTAGTTCACGCTCGGCCTGGACGAACCGCCGTGCTCTGGCGATCTTGGCTTCAGCGAGCCGGGTATCCAGATCCTTCAACGCCCCTTCTATCAATCCAGACATCTGAGGTGCGATCACGGGGTTGACGCTCCCCATGTCGGCTCGCATCGATTCCAGTTTTCGTAACGCCCGCAAAATGTCGTCACCATGCCCACCGACGGTCCGATCGGCATGCTGGCCGCCATCGACGGGGTGCCAGATGAGCACTTCCTGCTGGCGCTGACCATGTCGGTCGATACGACCGTTGCGCTGCTCCATCACATTCGGGTTGTATGGGATCTCCAGATGGATGAGGCAATTACAGTGATTCTGCAGGTCGATGCCCTCGGATGCGGCATCAGTGGCGAGCAGGATGCGCACGGCCGAGTCCTTGGGTGAGGTCTGAAACGCCGCCTTGACCTTCTCCCTTTCGTCATGGTCCATCCCACCATGCAAGATGGCCAAGCGGTCTCCACCATAGCCGTGACTGGCGAGTATCTCGTGCAGCCACTGGTGAGTGGTGCGGTATTCGGTGAATAGGATCACCCGCCGATCGTTCCATCCCGTCTTGGCGTCGAGGTGGGCTTCGATCCATTCGATGACGGCCTTGGCCTTGGAATCGGTCTGGTTCTTGGCGCGCTGCGCCCATTGCCGCATTTCATCCAGCAACCGACTCTGTTCTGCCGTGAGGGGCTGGGCACGGCGCGAGGCCTCTTCGACGGCCTCGGCCTGAGCGCTTTCCACATCCTGATCGTTGGCGTAGTCTTCCTCGACACGCAAAATCGCCTTGCGCAAGATGCGATCGGCCATCGAATCCTTCTCTTTGCGAGCGGCCGGGCTGGAAACGGTGGCGACGTGCTTCTCGAGTGTCGAGGCGAACGCGGCGGGAGACGAGAAGAGGCGCTTCTTGAGTAGTTGATTGACGAACTTGGTGCCGAATGCATTGCCATTCGTGTCTGCACCACGCTCCCGGCTCAGACAATAGGCATCGAGCTTTTCGTGTATCTCACGTTCATCCTGAGTGTACGGTACCGGAAGTGCCTGTAGTACGCGTTTTGGATAAAGTGGCTTGCCATCGGCGTCGACCAGATCGCTCTTGAGACGCCGGATCATCACCTGGGATAGTTGCTTCTCGTCTGGCAGGATGTTGCGGGCAAAACGTTGGTCGTCGAGCAACTCGAGCAACGAAGTGAAGGATTCGGTATAACCGTTGTGCGGGGTCGCCGTCAGGAAGAGACGGTGCTGGAAGTGCGGGCTGATGGCCCGGATGAAGCGTGTTCGCTGACTTTCGAGGGCGTAATGAGCGTTCGCTGACGGTGCGACGTTGTGTGCCTCATCGACGACGAGGATGTCGAATTTGCGTGGATAACTGACATGCGGGGGCAGGACGTCACGCATCGCGCGCAGACCCTCGCCACCTTTTGCCCAGTCCATCGACGCGATCAGGCGTGGATGTGACGTCCAGGGGTTGGCGTGTATACCACGCTCACGACGCAGTTGCTTGATATAGGCCGTGTCGACCACTCGGAATTCGAGACCGAATTTCTCCAGCATCTCGACGCGCCACTTTTCCTGCAGTGATGCTGGACAGATGATCAGTGCGGTTCGGGCGCGATGCCTGAGCAACAACTCCTGGATGACGAGCCCAGCCTCGATGGTCTTGCCCAGACCGACGTCGTCGGCGATGAGCAGATTGACGCGCGCCATGTCGATGGCCCGCACGAGTGGATCCAGCTGAAAATCTTCGATGCTGACGCCACTGCGGAACGGGGCTTGCAGAAAGCCGCGATCGGCGTTCGTGGCTGCACCCCAGCGCACGGCGTCGAGAAATGCCTCCAGCGTATCGGGGTCATCCTGCCCAGAGATGGCCGGCAATCCAGCGCGTTCGATGATATGAGCACCTGGCTCGATCTCCCAGATGACCTCCAATTCCTCACCCAAGCCATCCTCATCGATCGACGATAGCAAGACGGCGTGCTGGGGCGCCGTATTCGACTCGAGCTTGGATGAGACGACGTCGGCAACGACCCACTGCCGACGACGAACCTCTACCAACTGACCAGGTTCTGGGCAGGCACGGTACGGTTCGAGTTTTTCATCCTTGGTGATTTCCATACTGACTGGCGCATTCTTTCTTATTTGTCGTTTTCGCCAGCAGCAAGCTCATGACGATTTGATCTGACCTGTGCGACGGCGCCGACGATTGCCGTCGCAGCATCGATCGGTGATTCATGCTCCCAGAATCGTAGCACCGTCCAACCGAGTTCTCGAAGTCTTGTATTGGTATCGATATCTCGACATCGATTTGCTTCGATTTTATGTCGCCAGAATTCTGAATTACGCTTTGGCCATGTTGCATGTTCTGGGCAACCATGCCAAAAGCAGCCATCCACGAAAACTGCGATTCGAAGCCTCGGGAATGCGACATCTGCGACGCGGCGAGGTTTTCTGAGAACCTCGAAGGAGACTCTGTAGCGAAGCCCCCTCCGATACAGCGCTCTTCGTATTGCGAGTTCGGCATCGGTTCCTGTTTGCCTCACCCTTGCCATACGGAGGCTTGTCTCGGGAGTCGAGGGCTGAACACGCGACATACGTAAGCCCCCGTCAGAATTTCATCTTGCCGGAATGCTTGCGAGGTGGGTTTTGATGCTTCTCGCGATGGCACGCCCAAGACCGACTGGAACCGCATTGCCGATGAGTCGCCCGAGCACCTTGAAGCTGATTTCCCCATCTTTTGGCACGAAGTCGTAATCGCTCGGAAAGCTTTGCAGTATCGCGGCTTCTCGTAATGAGATGGCACGATCTTGTTCCGGATGGCCGAAGCGGCCATTGCCAAAGCCGTAGCACTGGGTCGTCATGGTTGGAGCTGGTTTGTCCCACTCCATACGGCCGTAGACACCAGGGTAGGTTCGCCCGCTCTCTGAACGATGGCAGTCGGCCACCAAATGTTGAGGCCAGTCACGCCAAGTTCCTCCTGGCTTCGAGACTCGTATCCGCTTCATGTTCTTTTCGGATAGAGATGAGCAGGCATGGAGCTTGTCTTTTGCAGAAAACTCCCCCGCCCGTATCGGGCTCAGTGACTTGATAGCCTGCCGAACGGTAATCGGCTGCGAATGAGTTGGCGGCACCATCTTGATTTCGCCATGTTTCGACGCAAGCAAGACCATTCTCCGGCGCATTTGTGGAACGCCGTAACCGGAGCTGTCGACGACGCCATGCCAAACTTTGTATCCGGCCTTTTTGAGAGAGGCGACGAAGTCATCGAAGACTTCGTGTTTGGCGACCGTTGGCACGTTCTCCATGGTGATGACGTCAGGTTTCGTTTTCTCGGCGAGTCGGGCAAAATGGTAGAGAAGTCCCCATTTCCCCTCTTTCCCATCCGACTCGTAGCGTTGCGCATAGGTGGAAAACGGTTGGCAAGGCGCGCACCCAGCCAATATCTTGACATCCGCATTGCCGAAAAGCTGTTCGAGATCTTTTTCGGAGACTTCGCTGATGTCACGTTCGACAAACTTTGCATTTCGGTTGTTGGTCTCGTACGGAAATTTGCAGGACGGATCCATGTCGATCCCGGCTTTGACTGGAATGCCCTCAAGCACGAATCCGTGTGTCAGGCCTCCCGCCCCACAAAAAAGATCTACACATGCAACTTTCGCCATCAACCCTCTCCCCAAATTCTTGGAGCGCTCGCTATGCAAAGGGTCGTGAAACCCGTATGACGTAACGCTCTATTTTTTCCTCTCGTGCCCGGTTGCGCCGCCGGAGCGAACCCATTTATCGACTTCATCAGTCTTAAATTTCCAAGGCCTGCCGACACGGTGGGCAGGCATGTTTCTCTTGTTGATCCACGCATATACGGTGTCCTTGCTCACGCCGAGATGCGCCGCAATTTCTTCGACAGAGAGCCAAGGCTCAGCCATGTGGTTTTCCTGGTCGGCTTCATCAATTTCTTTATGTTACATGCTCTCATACGAAATGCCTCGGGTAAATATGAATAAGCATGATTAAAGATGAATAGGCAGTAGTTTGCTTGCGCTGAATTGCCATAGCTCCTGGCGATTTTGTCTACCGAAAAGCTCTCAGGATGAGCCAGGCTTGATGACAGTGGTAATACGCGTCACAACTGTCAGGACTGATCAAGCGATTTTGTCGCGACAATCTTCTCGAACTGCTCCAATACCTCCTGCTGATGCTGCCGGAGATACTTGGCCACCATCTTGTTGGCCAGCAACTTCTCCAGATACCGTTGTGCCAAGACGAGATTGAGGACATCCTGCCCGTAGCTCTGTTCCACCAGCTTGTATTGCCCCTGTACGTTGGCCATTTCGCGCTCCATGCGTGCAAGTTGCTCGGGAGTGACGCCGGTCTGCTTGCGCGGGTTCGCGCTATCGACCAGCATGTCCGGTGGCGTCAGCGCCAGCAGTGCGTTTGCGTAGTCTGACGTGAACTTGTTGCAGTCGATCATCAGTTCGACGCATTGCACCTGCCGCATGGGCTTCATGCGTTTCAGGACGGCGGTGACATTGGTCGAGAACTGCCGATCCTTGAGCATTTCGATCGCTTCATCGCAGATACCGTCGAGCATGGTCGCCTTTTTGTGGATCAGGCTGACATCCACTCCCAAGGTGTTGGCCACCTTCTCCCGCGACACGCCGCGGTCGATGGCCCGCCGGATCATCCGGTGTTCCTGAACGGTGGAAACACGGTTGATGCGCGTGTTGTAGGTATAGCTCTCGTCGTCCTTGGCAATCAGGCAATTGGCCTCGGTGTAGCCAAGCTCGCGCATGGCGACGATACGGACATGACCATCGAGCAGCAGATACGTGCCGGCAGCCGCATCGGCGACGATAACGGAGAGCGGCTCGATGACCCCGACCTCGCGGATCGAGGCCAGAATCTGCAGGTACTTCCTAGACTGTAACAGGCCGATGGCAATCTTGCGTGAGGGCAGCAGGTTGTCCAGCGGCACCCGGATCGCATTCGGGTCGAAGCCGAGTGCAATCTTGCTCACGGGGCTACGCCTCCAGGCCAGACCCGCTCCGACAGATATTTCGGCAGGGTCTCCAGCTTCTCGGCGCGCAGCAGGTTCACGAAATTCTCGTCAGCCAACAATTCCCGTAGGGCGCCGGAGACGAACATCAGGCAGTGCTGGGTGTATTCCGCCTTTCTGACCAGTTGCCGCTGCCGCTCGACCTCCCGCTCGTAAGTGCGCACAAGTGCGTCAGCGGAAACTTCGGCGCGCTTTCTCGGCCCTTGCTTGTTGGCAGATCGGCCCAGGGTACGGCGCTTTTCCAGTATCCGCCTGACGTCCATCAGCGGCTTGCCGCGCAGCTTGCCAGATTCGTAGGCATCCTGAAGGGCTGCCTGTAACGATTTGTCGTCATTGCCGGCACCATGGATGGTTAAGGCCACATTGAGCGGAATCTGGCCACGCTCGACGGCGATGACCAGACGTTCCTCTCCTTCTTCCAGCAGGGTCAGCATCCCCTGAACGTAATGCGGGGTCATACCGATCTTGGTAGCGATTTCCTTGGGTGAATGTCCCTTGGCCCGCAGGGCGGTTATGCTGGCGAGGTTCTCCAGCGGCTTTTCCTGCCGGCGGGCAATGTTCTCGACGAGGCTCATCAGGAAGGCGTCCTCGTTGCTGATTTCGACCACGATGGCCGGGATTTCCTTCTCGCCGAGGTTACGAAATGCTGTCAGTCGGCCCTCGCCGAATACCAGCACATACCGCTGCTCGCCGGCGTCCGTGGTGCGCGGTGTCACCTTGATCGGTTTCTTGAGGCCGATATCCTTGATGTTGCCGACGATGACCTTGAAGGCCTTGGTGTTCCGGTCGCGCGGATTGAGCACGTCGATCTTGTCGATCGGGATCATGCGGATTTCTTCGCGGGCCTGTTTGGGATTCATGCTGCCCTCCGTATGCGGGTGCGTCCGGCCATGCCGTAGAGGTAGTCGAGGGTCTCGAAGCGGTAGCTGTCGAACTCGATGGCGTTCTGCTCGGCGAGCTGGATCTTGGGCTGACCGAAGTCGAGCCGGGGCAGCAGGTAGTAGTCCATCGGTCCCTGGTTGTCAGGATCAAGGCGAATGGCCACGGTGATGTCCGGCTGTAGCGAGGTATCGAAGCGGATCTTCCAACGATTGCTGCCAGTTTCGTAGGTATGGCAACGGGCCAGCACTAGCGAGACGGTGAATTCGTCATTGATGCACAGCAGATCGGTGGCCGGATCGCGAAACACGCTGCCGCCGATGCGGCCGATCTCGATTTCCGCCTGGGCTACCACCTGGGGATGTAGCTGGCGCAGGAGCCGATTGACTTCCAGATAGCGGTAATCACGATCCGGGGTATAGCCGACCATCTTGTAGGCCCGGATCAGGCTGCCGAACCGGTGCGCATACACGGCCGCCGACGGCATGCTCTCGGTTTCATTGATGATCAGACCGGAGAGATAGCCGTGCTTCTGATACATGTCGCGTAGCCGCTCGATCAATTCTTCGTTGGTATAGCGCCGGGCACGCTCGCGCATGATGCCTTGCACCGTATAGAACATCTCGGGCGGGACGATGGGATCGAAGGCGCCATCCTTGCGTATCCACAATTCTGGGGGATTCACCGTGCGCTCTTTCTTGAGCTTGAAGGAGGTCCGGTTGTAGATGTTGTTGCCGATGTATTTCTCGTTGGTCAGAACTTCCTGCACCGTCGATCGTGTCCAAGTCCGATCGAGGTCGGTGCGGACCTTCATGCCGTTGAGCCGGCCGGCGATGGCGGACTCCGAGAGCGATTCGTTGATGAACCACAGGTAGATCAGATTGACGGTGCGTTGCTCGTCCTCCGGGCCGGGGACCAGAATCACGCGGTCGGTTTGCAGGCTTTTGTGCTCGCCCCGGTCGAGATCGGCCTTCGGGGATCCGCTCTGATCGATGAGTTTGCGGCGCAGGCCATAGCCGGCCGGCCCACCCTGCCGGTAGCCGAGCTCAATCAGTCGGCACTGGCCGGCGAACACCTTGGCCGAAAGCTCCCGGCTGTACTCGCCGGCCATGGCACGCTTGACGCCTTTGACGATGGTCGACACCGGCGAGCCGTCATTGTCGAACTGCTCGGCGACGTATTTGACGAGGATGCCTTTGCGGCGGCAGAGATGTTCGTAGTAGGCGGCCTCGTCGGGGTCCTGGAAGCGCCCCCAGCGGCTGACGTCATAGACCAGGATGATCTGGAAATCGATATCGCCTGACTGGACATCCTTGATCAGGCGTTGTAGTGCATCGCGGCCATCGATGTTGAGGCCGCTGCGCCCTTCGTCGGCGTAGGTGCGCACGATCTCGATGCTGTGCCGCTCCGCGTATTCCCGGATCTTGTCGGCCTGGTTCTGGGTCGAATACTGTTGATGGTCGGTGGACATGCGCACGTATTCGGCGGCGCTGAGGAATGTTCCCTGTACCGGTGGCTTGTCGATGGTGTGGTTACGGTCCATGCCGGGATGCCCTTGTTCATCAAGTCGAAGTTCGACTCCCGGCAGTCCGCATGACGTGTCATGGCACCTGGCAACCCGCGCCAGATCTGGATTCACGCCATCGAAGCAGGTGTGTCGGGAGCATTTCGCGCGGACGTTATCAGCGCAAAAGCCCCCGGTCTATAACGGTCTCATTTGCAATCGCAAGTGAGAACGCGTGAATTACCCAGAGGCACACGCAATGGCGGTGATCTCGACGATCCACGCGTTACCGTTTGCAACTCCTTCGGAATCGATGCGAATAAGTTGATAACGGCCTGAAGGGAATGTAATTCCGGGCGGGACTGGGCTCTGTGTTGCTACGGTCAGCTTTCGTGACTTGGCATTCCGCTGCTTTTGCTGCAGCCGGTTACGATCAGCATAATCGGGATGGTTCTCGCGATATCGCTCCCAGTAGCCAGCATTTTTTGCTGCCCATGCGCTGCTGTACTCTGCATCAACCATTCGGTACGTTGCATCGAGCTGACGTTTTCTCTTCTGCCATTGACGGTGGCGTTCCCGCTGACAGTCGGGTGCCGAACAGAACGATTGATTCCGGATTTGAGGGCGGGGCGTAAATTCCCTACCGCAGGCTACACATAGTTTCTTGGCCATTTAGTGCTCCAGGTTGAAAGGAGCGCAAAACCTACGTGGCCGGATTGGTGAGCCAGTTTCCGTGGATTACTAAGGTGCCGACAAGTGGCTGGCTATGAATCGGGACGTGAATTTCAGCGTGAGGATTCAATGTGGCGCCAAAACGGAGACAAACCGTTGGGGACGGTTGGGGACAAACGGAGACAATTCGGAGACACTTGAAAACAAAAAAGCCGACTTTCGTCGGCTGTTTTGCTTCTGCTGGCCCTGACCACCTCGTGGATGATTTTACCAAATCACCTTAAAAATCAAGGTGTTTGGCGGAGAGGGCGGGATTCGAACCCGCGGTAGGCTATGAACCTACACACGCTTTCCAGGCGTGCGACTTAAACCACTCATCCACCTCTCCGCAGTGGTCACGTCGAGGCAAGCCCGAGCGAGGCGCGGATTCTACCAAAATTCGGTGCGCGCGGATGGCTGCTATTGCTCTATGTGGCGCAAGGACAGGTCGATGGCGCGGACATCCTTGGTCAGTCCGCCAATGGAGATGCGGTCCACGCCGGTTTCGGCGATGGCGCGCACGGTTTCGAGGCTGACGCCGCCCGAGGCCTCGAGCTGGGCGCGGCCGGCGGTGAGGCCGGCCGCCTGGCGCATCTGGGCCAGGCTCATGTTGTCGAGCAGGATCATGCTGGCTCCGGCATCCAGCGCTTCGGCCAGTTGCTCCAGCGTCTCGACCTCGATCTGGATGAAGATGCCGTCGCGGGCCAGCGCTCTGGCGCGTTCGAGCGCCGCGGTGACGCCGCCGGCAGCCAGGATGTGGTTTTCCTTGATGAGGATGCCGTCATAAAGGCCGAGGCGGTGGTTGGTGCCGCCGCCGCAGCGCACGGCGTACTTCTGGGCGATGCGCAAGCCGGGCAGGGTCTTGCGCGTATCGACGATGCGGGCGCCGGTGCCGGCCACGGCATCGACGAAGCGCCGCGTGATGGTGGCCGTGCCCGACAGCAACTGCAGGAAATTGAGGGCGGCGCGCTCGGCCGTGAGCAGTGCCCGCGTGTCGGCCTCGATGCCACACAGCACCTGCCCGGCAACGATGCGGTCGCCGTCGTTGGCCGACCAGGTGATGCGGACATTCGGGTCGAGATGGCGAAAGCAGGACTCGAACCAGTCACTGCCGGCGAGCACGGCATCCTCGCGGCTGATCACCGTGCCGGCGGCGTGGCAGGCCAGGGGGCTGAGCAGGGCGGTCAGGTCGCCGCCGCCGATGTCCTCGGCCAGCGCGGCCAGCACATTGCGTTCAATTTCGGCGGCGATTTGCAGCGGGAAATCCATGGTAAGTTCTCTGCGACGGAATGCGATTTCATTCTACCTTGCCGGAACGCCATCAATGTCCAATCTGTTCAGCGTCTTCTCCGTCAGCCTTGGCGTTCTGCTGGCATTCGCCATCGCGGCAACCCTGGTGTATTGGTACGTCCGGGACATCACGCAGAAGAAGCACACCGTCCTGCGCAACTTCCCCATCGTCGGTCGCCTGCGCTATTTCTTCGAGCAGCTCGGCGAATATTTTCGCCAGTACTTCTTTCTCGGCGACCGCGACGAAATGCCCTTCAACCGGTCGACCCGGGCGTGGATCTATCGGCTGGCCAAGGGCGAGGGCGGCGTCATCGGCTTCGGCTCGACCTATCACCTGCACGAACCGGGAGCGCTGATTTTCGTCAATGCGCCATTCCCGGTGCTGGAGGAGGACCGCCATGCGACGCCGCCGCTGGTCATCGGCGACGGTTGGTGCGACAAGCCGTTCGCGGCGCGTTCGATCATCAACATCAGCGGCATGAGCTACGGCGCCATCTCGAAGCCAGCGGTGCAGTCACTGTCGCGCGGTGCGGCCCTGGCGGGGTGCTGGATGGATACCGGCGAGGGCGGGCTGTCGCCCTACCACCTGGAGGGCGGTTGCGACATCATGTTCCAGATCGGCACCGCCAAGTACGGCTGTCGCGACCATGCCGGAGCGCTATCGCCCGAGCGGCTGCGCGAGATCGCGGCGCACGACTCGGTGCGTGCCTTCGAGATCAAGCTGTCGCAGGGCGCCAAGCCCGGCAAGGGCGGGGTGCTGCCGGCCGGCAAGGTCACGCCCGAGATCGCGGCGATTCGCGGCATTCCGCTGGGCGAAGATTCGCTCTCGCCCAACCGCCACCGCGACATCGCCAATATCCGCGATCTTGTCGATATGGTCGAGCGTGTGCGCGACGTTACCGGCAAGCCGGTCGGCATCAAGACGGCCATCGGCGGCTGGCAGTTCATGCACGAATTGACTGAAGAGGTGGCGCGGCGCGGCATCGGCGCGGCGCCGGATTTCATCGCGGTCGATGGCGGCGAGGGTGGCTCGGGAGCTGCGCCGCAGGCGCTGGCCGACCACATGGCGCTGTCGATCGAGGAAGCGTTGCCGCGCGTGGTCGATGCGCTGATCGAGTCCGGCTTGCGCGAACGCGTGAGCGTCATCGCTGCCGGCAAGCTGGTGACTTCGGCGCGCGCCGCCTGGGCGCTGGCCTGTGGCGCCGACTTCATCAATTCGGCGCGCGGTTTCATGTTTTCGCTCGGTTGCATCCAGTCCCTGCGCTGCCATACCAACAGCTGTCCGACGGGAATCGCCACGCACAATGCGCGGCTGCAGCGCGGGCTGGTGGTCGATGAGAAATACCGCCGTGTCGCCAGCTACTGCAGCAACATGAACAAGGAGATCGACATGATCGCCCACTCGTGCGGCCTGCACCATGCACGCGAGTTCCGCCGCGAGCATGTGCGCCTGGTCCAGGCCGACGGCCGCTCGACGGCGCTCAACATGCTTTATCCCTATCCGCAGGGCGGGGGCCTCAGGCCGATTGCCGTTGCGGTCTAGCCGTCGGCGTTGATTTTCGCGGTGATCTCGGCCAGCTTGGCCGCAGCCTCGTCGTTGGCGACCTGGCAGGTGCCGGCGTTCTCGTGGCCGCCGCCGCCGTAGGAGAGCATGAGTTCGCCGACGTTGGTTTTCGAGCTGCGGTTGAGGATGGACTTGCCAGTGGCGAATACGGTGTTCTGCTTCTGCACGCCCCACATCACGTGAATCGAGATGTTGCTCTCGGGGTACATGGCGTAGATGGTGAAGCGGTTGGTGGCATAGATGGTTTCTTCACCGCGCAGGTCGAGCACGACGAGGTTCTTGAGCACTTTGGTACAGCGCTGGATCTGTTCCTTGGCCTTGGGTTCGTGCTCGAAGTAGAGGTCGACGCGCTCCTTGACGTCGGGCAGGGCAAGGATGTCGTCAATGCCGTGGTCGCGGCAGTACTGGATCAGGTCCATCATCAGCTGGTAGTTGCTGATGCGGAAATCACGGAAGCGGCCCAGCCCGGTACGGGCATCCATCAGGTAGTTGAGCAGCACCCAGCCCTTGGGGTGCAGGACTTCCTCGCGCGAGAACTGGGCGGCGTCGCCCTTGTCGACCGCCAGCATCATGTCGGTGAAAGCGGCAGGGAACTTGTCCCTGCCGCCGAAGTGCTCATAGACCACACGCGCCGCCGATGGGGCGTCGGGATAGATGATGTGCTCGGGCCGCTCGCCGGGGTTGCGGATGGTCTCCGACAGGTGATGGTCGAAAGCGAGGTGGACGCCGGGGACGTAGGGCAGGTTGGTAGTGATGTCGCGGTCGCTGATCTCGATCTTGCCGTCCTGCATGTCCTTGGGGTGGACGAACTTGATTTCGTCGATGAGTTCCAGCTCGTTCAGCAGCACGGCGCAGGCCAGGCCGTCGAAGTCGCTGCGGGTCACCAGGCGATACTTGTTGCCCTCGCTCATTTCACTCTCCTTGCATGCCGGTCAAAATCAAATCATATCCTACCGTGCCTGCTGCCGCGCATGCCAGGCCAGCGTGATGCCGGCCGCAGCGATGATGGCCATGCCGACGAAGGTGGTGCCATCCGGCAGCGCGTCATAGAGCAGCCAGCCCAGCAGCGTCGCCCAGATCAGCTGGACGTAGAGGAAGGGCGACAGCGTCGAGGCGGTGGCGTGGCGGAAGGCACCGATCAGCAGGAAATGGCCGGTACCGCCGTAGATGCCAAGCGAGGCGATCATCAGCGCCTCCAGCGCCGTGGGGGTCGGTCCGCCCCATATCCACGGTAGCGCCAGGCTCATGGCGACGGTGCCGACCAGTGCCGTGTAGAACACCATGGTTATCGTGTCCTCGGTCGGCGAGAGCTGGCGTGTCTGGATCTGGTAGAGCGCATAGCAGGCGGCCGCGGTCAGGCAGAGCACGATGCCCTCGGTGACGAGCGCCCCGCCGGGGCGGGCGATCAGCAGCATGCCGACGAAGCCGGCGCCCACCGCCGCCCAGCGCAGGCGCCCGACCTCCTCGCCGAGGATGGGACCCGCCAGCAGCGCCACGAACAGCGGCGTGACGAAGAGGATGGCGGTGGTCTCGGCCAGCGGCATGATGCGAAAGGCCGCCATGGCGAAACCGGTGACACCGACCAGCAGCAGCGCGCGCACCACCTGCAGCACGGGGCGTCGGGTCGCAAAAAGTCGGCTGCGGCGGGACGGCGCCAGAAACACCATCATCAGCAGGAAGTGGAAGGTGTAGCGCGCCCATACCAGCAGCGGCACGGAAAATGTCTGCGACAGGTGCTTGCTGGTTGCGTCGAGCAGCGAAAAGCAGAACAGCGCGGCGAGCATCATGACGATGCCCTTGCCGACCGAAGGCAGGGGCGGGGTGCCGGGATTGTTGTCGGTCGCCGCGGCTTCGGGCCGGACCGCGGCAGCTTCAGTCACCGGCGATCCAGCGGTTGAAGATGGAGCGCGCCGCGTCTATCAGCTCGCCGGCGGCGATGCCGACGTTGCCGCCGAGTTCGGCGGCCAGCGCATCGGCGGCCGCGCCGTGCAGGTGCGTGGCGGCGAGCAGCGCCTCCACCACCGGCCAGCCCTGCGCCAGCAACGCGACGACGATGCCGCTGAGCACGTCGCCGCTGCCGGCCGAGGCCAGCCCGGCATTGCCTGAGGTGTTGATCCACCAGTGGCCGTCAGGCGAGGCGATCACGCTGCCGCAGCCCTTCAGCACGACATGGGCATTGCAGCGCCGGGCCAGTTCCAGCGCATGACCGAGGCGGTCATCCTGCACGGTCTCGGTGGCCATGCCGAGCAGGCGCGCGGCCTCGGCCGGGTGCGGTGTGAGCAGCGTCGGCGCCGTGCGGCGGGTGAGTTGTTTGAGCAAGACGGGATGGGCCGCGAGCAGGTTCAGGGCGTCGGCATCGACCACCAGGGGCCGCGACGAAAAGTCGGCGCTGGCGATACGGCGAAGCAGTTCCAATGCAGCCGGTGACTGGCCGAGGCCGGGGCCGACGGCGAGCGCCGTGGCGAGATCGATGGCGTCGTGCGGGTCGCGCAGCATCAGTTCGGGCTGTGACGGATCGACGGCGAGGCGCTCGAGCATGCCGACATGCACCCGCCCGGCACCCAGCTTCAGCGCCGCGCGGCCGGCCAGCAACGCGGCGCCGGCCATGCCGGCAGCACCGCCGATGATGGCGACACTGCCGAAGCTGCCCTTGTGGCTGTCGCGCGGGCGCGGCAGCAGGTGCGCGCCAAACAGCGACGGTGCGACGGTGCGGCCGCTGCCTGCAGGCTGCAAGCCGAGCTCATGCACGCTGATTTCGCCGCAGTGGTCGGGGCCGGCGGCGGTGAGCAGGCCGGGCTTGAGGGCGATGAAGGTGGCGGTATGGTCGGCGCGAATGGCGCTGCCCATGACTTTGCCGGTTTCGGAATCGAGTCCGCTGGGAATGTCGAGTGCGAGCACCGGGCAGGGCATGGCATTGGTGCGGTCGATGATCTCGGCAAATCGGCCCTCGACCGGTCGCGTCAGGCCGATGCCGAACAGGGCATCGACGGCGAGCGCGAAGGGTTGACCTGGAATGGTCTCGGTGCAGGTGCCGCCGGCGGCGAGCCAGGCGGCATGGGCGGCGCGGGCGTCCGGCGGGAGTTTTTCGGCAGCGCCGGCGAAGGCGACGACGGGGGAGAAACCCTGCTGCCGCAACAGGCGCGCGACCACGAAGCCGTCGCCGCCATTGTTGCCGGGGCCGCAGACAATCAGGGGTGGCGCGCTGGCGCCGGAGAGCATGGCCGAAGCGATCCCGGCTGCGGCGGCGCCGGCGCGTTCCATCAGAGGCGCTGTCGACTGATGCTCGATCTCGCGCAATTCGGCAAGACGCAGGATCGGTGGGGACGGCGCGGCGCTCATTCGGTTGTGTCGGGATTGGCGAGGCCGCGCTGCAGGCGGCCGAGGGCGCTGACGAGGCGCTCGCTGGCCTGGCGCAGGGCCGGCACGTGCCCGCGTGCCTCGGTTGACGCGCCGGCACCGAGTGCGTCCCTGATGCGTCGGCCGACGCCATGTACTTCATGGTGGCGCGCATCCACTTCGGCGAACAGCGGCGACTGGCCGTAACGCCCGCGGCCGCGCTGCTCCATCCAGCGGCCGAATTCGCAGCGGGTCGGATCGTCGATCGCCTCGGCGGATGTGGCCAGCGGCTGGCCCTCGGTGGCGCCGATCAGGTCGCGAATCCAGCAACGATGCTCGAACTCGGCCAGAACCAGCGGGAAGTCCTGGGTGCCGTAGCCGGCCTCGGCCCAGAACGACCAGGTCGGGGGGTGACGATAGGCGGCCGTCCATGAGGGTATGTCGGCCGCCGGCATGGGGCGGGCGATGAAATAGCCCTGGCCGCTGCCGCAACCCATCCGCGCCAGCAGTTCGCCCTGTTCGACACACTCGATACCCTCGGCGATCAGTTCGCACTGGAAGGCGTTGGCCAGGCCGACGATGGCTTCGACGATGGCGAGGCCGGACGACGATCCGAGCATGCCGTTGACGAAACTGCGGTCGATCTTGAGCGTGTCGGCGGGCAGTCGCTGCAGGTAGGTGAGCGAGGAATAGCCGGTGCCGAAGTCATCGAGGGCGAAGCGCAGGCCGAGTTCGTGGCACTCCTGGATCACCTCGGCGACACGGCTGGTGTCCTCGATCGCTGCCGACTCGAGGATTTCCAGTTCGAGGCCGCCTTCGACATGGTCGGGAAACTCGGCGAGCAGTGCCGCGAGGTTTGAAATGAAGCGCGGATCGACAAATTGCCGTGCCGCGATGTTCACGCTGACCGTCAGCGTGATGCCGTCAGCGCGCCAGCGGCGCTGCTGCGTCAATGCTTCGCGCAGCACCCAGCCGCCGATGACGCAGATCAGGTCGTCGCTTTCGACGTCCGGAAGGAAGGTACCGGGCGCCAACAGGCCCTTTTCCGGGTGCTGCCAGCGCAGCAAGGCCTCGACCCCCGCCACATGTCGCCGGCGCAAGTCGACACGCGGCTGGTAGTGCAGCACGAGTTCTTCCTGTTCCACGGCAAGGCGCAGGCGATCACGCAGCAGCATGCGCTCCTGGTGTGCCGAGGCGTACTCGTTGTCGAACATGTGGTAGCGGTTGCGGCCGTCCTGCTTGGCGCGGTACATGGCCTGGTCGGCATGGCGCAGCAGGGTGTCCGGATCGCCATCGTCGAAGGGGTAGAGGGTGACGCCGATGCTGGTGCTGACCTGGGCCGGCCGCCCCGACAGGTCGTAGGGTGTCCCTACCGCCAACAACACGCGGTGCAGCGCGGATTCGAGTTCGTCGACGTCCTTGATGTCGCTCAGCAGCAGCACGAATTCGTCGCCCCCCATGCGCGCCACCGTGTCGCCGGAGCGAACCGTGCTCGAGAGGCGCTGCGCCACTTCGCGCAGCAGGGCGTCGCCCGCCGCGTGTCCATGCGTGTCATTGACCGCCTTGAAACCGTCGAGATCGAGGAAGCAGATCGCCAGCAGTCGATCGCGCCGCTGGGCCTGCGACAGCGACTGGTTGAGTCGGTCGGCGAGCAAACCGCGGTTGGGCAGGCCGGTCAGGCTGTCGAAGCTGGCGAGCTTCTCGAGGTGGGCCTGTGCATCCATCAGCGAAGTGATGTCGGTGAAGGTGCCGACGAAGTGGGTGATCTCTCCCTGCTTGTCCTTGACGCTGGAAATCTGCAGCCTTTCGGCGATGATGCGACCGTCGCGGCGGCGATTCCAGATTTCGCCGCTCCAGCGACCGGCTTCGAGCAACTGCGCCCACATCGCCCGGTAAAACTCGGCATCGTGGCGCCCGGATCTCAGGATGCCCATGGTCTGGCCGATGACGTCCGCGCGTTCGTAGCCGGTGAGATGGGTGAAGCTGGGGTTGACGTCGACAATGCGGCCGAGCGGGTCGGTGATGACGATGCCTTCGAGTGCGTTCTGGAAGAAGCTGGTCGACAGCCGCATGCGTTCGCCGATTGCCGTGCGCTCCATTGCCATGCCGGCGAGCGCCGCGAGCGTGGGCAATTCATCCTTGCCCGTCTTGCCATCGGGCGTCGCCAGCAGGAACAGGCCGACCGGTTTTCTCGCCCCATTGCGGATCGTTTCGTTGCGGCAGTTTCGCCCGTCCCCTATGAGCAGGTCCGAGAGGGCGGCTGCTTCGCCCGACTTCGGGTCGATGGTCGGCAGGATTTCCGCCAGCTTCTTGCGCCTTGCCTCGTCTATCCCCTGTATCGCGCCAATGCTGTAGCGGCCGTCGCTGGCGACAAGAATTGCGATGCCGGCGTCCGCAAAGCGTGCTGCCGCCATTTGGGCGATGGTCAGCAGGATGCCTGGCAGTGGCGTGTCCTTGGCGAGCAGTTCGAGTACCCGGTTCTCGTTGGCGAGTTGCCATTCGGTCTGCTGGCGCGTCTCGACCTCGGCGATCAGCCGGCTGCCGCGTTCGGTGACGAGGGTCATCTGTTCGTTGAGTGCGCGATTGAGGCGGGCAAAGCGGCGCATGACGAAGCCCAGCACCGCCAGGATGCCGAGCAGCAGCAGCATGATCGGGCGCTCGTACTTGCGGGCGATGTCGAGGGGGCTGAAGTCGACCGGCGTGTCGTAGGGCGCAGCGCGCAGCGCCTTCATCATGTCGTGGACGCTGTTGTAGGAGAGCGGCACGACCCAGCCGTGGTAGCCGCCGGCTTTGGCGACGTCGCCACCGAACGGCATACTGAGCAGGGCGACGGTGACGCGGTTGGCGAGTTGCTCGTCGACGTGCGGCAGGGTGGCAAATGCCCATTCGGGGTAGAGCGCGGTCGACAGCAGGAAGGGAAAACGCGAGTTCTGCTTGAGCCCGATGCCGCGAAAATCCTCGAAGCGGATCTTGCCGGCGGCGGCCATGGACTCGAGCACGCCGGCACGAACGAAGCCGGCGTCAGCCTTCCCCTGGGCTACCACCTCGACCACCTTGTCCTGCGGCGCGCCGACGAAAAGCGCGGTGAAATCGTCTGGCTGGATGCCCGCCCCCATCAGCTCGAAAGCCTGCATCTGATAGGCGCCAAAGCCATTGTGCGCGACGCCGGCAAGACGGCGACCCTTCAGGTCATGAAGCGTCTTGAGGTCGGTGCGGTCGGCGCGGGTGAAGATCAGGCCGCCGAACTCTTTCAGCACCTGGCCGCCCTCGCTGCGCAACAGCGTGGCATTGCGCGTGACCTGGTGGCGGGCCTCGAGGACGATGTAGTTCTCGGGGTTGGTGAGCATGAAATCGATCCGACGCTGGTTTATGGCTTCCGGAATCTGGTCCAGCAACAGGGGCAGCAGCCGGAACTGGCGTCCAGGCAGCGAACGCGTCAGGTAGTCGACCGTGGGTTGCCAGTTCTTGATCGCCTGATCCTTGCCGCGGAAGGCAAGAACGCCGATGGTGTATTCCGGCACGGCTGTGGCTGCCACGCCGCCGCCAGCAGCCTGCATCAGGCAAAGGAATGCGGCGATGGGCAGCAGAAGGGAGCGCCAGAGCGGCAAGCGATCCGGCCAACCGCGGGTCGGCCCGGCGGTTACTGGGTGCTGCACGGCACTCCCCCCTGTTATTGGTTTCCTGCGCGATTCTAGCTGAAAAGCGATACCGCTCCCGCCGGCGCGCGGCGCTAAGATTAGGGCGTCAACGGAGATGCCAATGAACCTCGATTCCCTGCTGCCCGACCTCGCCGAACGCATCGCGACGATACGCCGCGACATCCACGCCCACCCGGAGCTGGCCTTTCATGAGAACCGTACCGCCGACGTCGTCGCCGCCCATCTCGAGGCTGCCGGCGTCGAGGTTCATCGCGGTCTGGCGCGCACCGGTGTGGTCGGGCGGATTTCCTGCGGCAGCGGTAGCCGCGCCATCGGCCTGCGCGCCGACATGGACGCACTGCCGCTGGCCGAGTTGAACGATTTCCTGCATCGCTCGCAGCATGAGGGAAAGATGCACGCCTGCGGCCACGACGGCCACACGGCGATGCTGCTCGGCGCCGCCGAGGCGCTGGTGGCGCTGCGCGACCAGGGGGGCTTCGACGGCACCGTCTATCTGATCTTCCAGCCGGCCGAGGAGCACGAGGGTGGCGGCAAGGTCATGGTGGAGGAAGGGCTGTTCCAGCGCTTTCCGATGGAGATGGTGTTCGGTCTGCACAACTGGCCGGGCCTGGCAGCCGGCAGCTTCGCAGTGATGGAAGGGCCGGTGATGGCGGGGGCCGATCGCTTCGAGATCACCGTCAGCGGCCGCGGTGGCCATGCCGCCATGCCGCACCAGGGCACCGACACCATCCTCGCCGGGAGCGCGCTGGTGCAGACGCTGCAGAGCCTGGTCAGCCGCGTCACCGACCCGCTGGAGCCGGCGGTGGTGAGCGTGACGCGCTTCCATGCCGGGCATGCCGACAACGTGCTGCCCGAGCAGGCGGTGCTGGGCGGCACGGTGCGCACCTTCAGTCCGGAACTGCAGGATGCGCTGGAACAGGGCATGCGCCGCATCTGCCAGGGCATCGAGATCACCCATCGGGTGCAAGTGAGCGTGAAGTATGAGCGCGGCTATCCGCCGACCATCAATGCGGCCGCACCGACCGCCATTTGCCGCGAGGTGGCACAGCGGGTGGCCGGCAAGGGCGCGGGCGTGCATGCCAACCTCAAGCCGAGCATGGGGGCCGAGGATTTCGCCTACCTGTCGCAGGCGGTGCCCGGCTGCTACGTCTGGCTCGGCAACGGCCCGGGCGAGGGCGGCTGCATGCTGCACAGCCCGCACTACGACTTCAACGACGCGATCATTGCCAGCGGCATTCGCTACTGGGTCACGCTGGTCGGCGCGGTGCTGCCGCTCAAAGGCTGAGGACGTCCCCCGGGCAGGCCTTGGAGCGGGCGAGCTTCGTCACCGTCGGCAGCAGGTTGAGGCCGGTGTCGCGCTTGAGCGCCAGGGCGTTTTCCTTGAGTTCCTCGAGCGGCAGGCGCAATGCTTCGCCGCTCGCGGCGAAGGCGACGGCATTGCCGCTGTCGCACGAGGGAAAGGCCAGGGCGCGGCCGTCGAAGGCGTCGCGCAGCCGTTCGACCGAGTGGCGGAAATCGCGGCGTTTGGACAGCAGGTTGGTGACCAGCAGGCCTTCGGCTGAAAGCCGGGCCCGGGCGGCGGCATAGAAGGGCGCCGTGTCGAGCATGCCGGTGCGGGCGTCCTCGTCGTAGCCGTCGACCAGGATGAGGTCGTAGCGCTTCTTCGTCCCGGCGACGAACTCGGCGCCCTCGGCGATGACGATACTGAAGCGGGCGTCTTCTGCCGGCAGCTTGAAGTACTGGCACGCCGCGGCAACCACCGCCGGCTCGGTCTCGACGACGGTGATGCGCGTGGCGGGACGGTGGCGGTGGAGGAACTTGGTGAGCGAGCCGGCGCCCAGCCCGATCAGCAGTGCGCTGCGCGGCCAGTCCGCATCGGGACGCAGCAGCAGGGCGGCCATCATCTCGCGGGTGTAGTCGAGTTCCAGCGCCCACGGGCGGGCGATGCGCATGGCCCCTTGCACCCAGTCCGAGCTGAAATGCAGGTAGCGGACGCCCGCTTCCTCGCTGATGTGAATGTCTACGCTCAATGCAGGGTGTGGCCGGGATCGTCGAAAAGATGCGCCAGCACCTCGCGGCCGAAGCGGTATTCGTGGTTGCAGATGTCGTCGTGGATGGAGATGGCGCCGGTGTCGGCCAGCGCCGCCTCGACCTCCTCGCGGCCGAGCGTGCGCAGCATTTCGATCACCTTGGCTTCGTCGCGCGGGCAGTGGTGGCTGACGGGCAGGGGTTCGAACAGCCGCACCGCTTCGTCCGGAAAAATCCGCGTCAGCAGCGTTTCCGGCGGCAGCGCCAGTTCGCCCGGCTTGAGGGTGGCGGCGAGGTGCTGGATGCGATTCCAGCCGTCCGGATCGCGCGCGTCGGCCCCGTGGCTATCGGGCAGCTTCTGCAGGAACAGGCCGCAGGCCTGATGTTCGTCGGCCATCAGCCACAGGCGTGCCGGCGCCTGCTCGGACTGCGTGAGGTAATGCTCGAAGATCGCCGCCAGCGAATCGCCTTCGAGCGGGACGTAGCTTTGATAGGGATGCTCGGCCCGGGCGTTGGTCTGCAGCGTCAGCACCAGCTGGCCGTCGCCGAGCAGCTCGCGCACCGAAAAAGTCGGCTCTGGCGGCACGGCGGCGCCTGCGTCTTCGGCCGCGGCTGTCTTGGCCAGGCCACGTATGCGCAGCTGCTCGTCGCACTCCATGACCAGCAGTCGCACCGGGCCTGCGCCGCGCAGATGGAAGGAGATGCGCCCGGGCTGCTTGAGGTTGCTGCCGATGATTGCGGTGACGGCGGCCAGCTCGCCGAGCAGCGTCTGCACCGCGGGTTCGTAGTCGCGCACCGCCTGCAGTTCGTGCCACGCCGGGCCGAGTTGCACCAGGGCGCCGCGGATGTCGAGGTCCTCGAAGATGAAGCGGTGGACGGCGTCGCTCATTTGACGAAGCTGCCGAACATGGCCGGATCGAAGCCGACCAGCAACTGGCCGCTGTCAGTTTCGACCACGGGGCGCTTGATGAGGCTGGGGAACTCGACCATCAGCGCGACGGCCTTGCTCTGGGTCTGGATGTCCTGCTGCTCGGGCGTGAGCTTGCGCCAGGTGGTGCCCCGGGTGTTCACCAGAGTCTTCCAGCCGATGGTCTGGCACCACAGCACCAGTCGGTCGCGCGGTACGCCGGCCTTCTTGTAGTCGTGGAATTCGAAGGCGGCGCCATGTTCTTCGCACCAGGCGAAGGCCTTCTTCATGCTTTCGCAATTCCTGATGCCGTAGATCCTGACCATGAAATCTTCTCTTTGCGGGGGGCTCGAATCATAGCAAACACGGCATAATCACCTGCCATCGAGGCCGCGTGACGGTGCCTCGCCCAGAAACTCCGGGAAGTCGCCATGTTGAACAAGCTCTGGAACAGCTTTCAGCCGGAAAAGAAGGAGGAGCGCGTCGAAGCCCTGTTCGACCGCGCCAAGCTGAAGATGCTCGCCGATCATTTCCCGATCGGCCGCAAGCTGCGCTATTTTCCCGAATACCAGCGCGACATAATTTTCCCCACGATCATCCTGGGTTATCGGGTGAACGACCACTATCTTTATTCTCGCGATGCCGTCGTGATGGATGACGAGGGCGTTCCCCGGGGCTATGCGGTCGAAGGCGGCGCGGTGCTGGCCTGGAACAAGCTCGTCAAGTTCCAGATGCTGTTGCCAGACACGTCCGACATGGAACGCAAGCTCGACTACATCACCCGGGCCGAGCTCGGGCGGGCCGGCCAGTTTCGCCAGGGCAATACCATTACGCTGGTCGGCGAAGCCGTCGGGCGCGGCGTGCCGACCGTCGATACCCGGGTCGAACGGCGCCAGCAGTTGCAGACCGGCCCCTATGCCGACAGTTCGACGATCCTGACCACGCTGGACTTCGCCACCCTCGGCCTGGCCGACAAGCGCCACAAGGCACGGGTCGAGTCCGGCCTCCGGGCTGGGCTCTACGTCACGGCGGACGGCCCCGGCTTCGATTGCGTCCTCGGCGATTTCTCCGATGCCGCCCTGCGCCTGGGCATCGCGGCGGAAGGCGACGCCATGCCGCCGCTGGCGCAGAATGCAGGGGTGGTGGTCGAATTCACCCTCGGTAGCGCCGAAACCTATGCCCTTCGCTGCAAGGTGTTCCGGCGCGAGGACAGCTTTTGCGTCGTCACGCTCGAGCGGATTTTCCGGAACGGCGAGTTCGTCAAGATCACGCCGATGGACGTCATGGAAATCAAGACCGGCCTGTTGAACAGAAATGGCTGAGGCATTCGTCGCAGCGACCGGGGAAATTGCATGAGCGGGCCGACTCGGCAGCAGGCGCAGCAACGGGCCGATGCCATCCGCACCTTCCGCGGCGAGCTTGCCCGCCTTGAGGCCGAAGGCGTGCTGCAACTCGACGCCGGGCAGCAGGCGGGGCTGCAGGCGCATCACGATGCCCTGCTGGCCGGGTATGCGGCCAGCTATGACATCGACCGCGACTCGCGCGCCCGGCAGTTGTCGCTGGGCATGCGCGTCGCCTCTTTCCTCGGCGCGCTGGCGCTGGCCGCCAGCGTCTTCTTCCTCTTCTACCAGTTCTGGGGCTACTTCGGCGAGATGGCGCAGGTGGCCATCCTTGCCGGCAGCGCGCTGGCCAGCCTCGGGCTCACGGTGTGGATCCAGGGGCGCGATCCGAGCGGCTATTTCACCAAGCTGGCGGCGCTGGTCGCCTTCGCCTGCTTCGTGCTCAACATCTCAATGCTCGGCCAGATCTGGAACCTCACGCCGACCGACCGGGCGCTGCTGCCGTGGGCGGCGCTGGCCTTCCTGCTGGCCTACGCCTGCGACCTGCGGCTGCTGCTGGCGGCGGGCATCATGTGCATCATCGCCTGGATATCGGCGCGCGTCGGCGCCTGGGGCGGCATCTACTGGCTGCACGCGGGCGAGCGGCCGGAGAATTTCTTCCCCGTCGCCGCGCTGCTGCTGGCGCTGCCGCAGTTCGTGTCGCACGCCCGCTTCGGCGGCTTCGATTCGATCTACCGCATCTTCGGTCTGCTCTGCGTCTTCGTGCCCATGCTGGTGCTCGGCCACTGGGGCCATGGCAGCCACCTCGACCTCGATCCCGGCACCATCGAACGCGGCTACCAGCTGGCGGGTTTCGCTGCGAGCGCGCTGGCCATCTGGCTCGGCGCCCGCCGCGACTGGGGCGAGACGGTGAATACCGGCATCGTCTTCTTCGTCATCTTCCTCTACACCAAGTTCTTCGACTGGTGGTGGCAACTCATGCCGAAGTACCTATTCTTCCTGGTGCTCGGGCTGGCGGCGATCCTCATCCTGCTGGTGTTGCGGCGGCTGCGCGGCACGCTGTACTCGCGGCGCGAAGGGGCGATGGAATGACGGCCTGGTCGCGTGCACGCACACTGGCGGCGGGCGCCGCCCTGATCCTGCTTACCAATGCCGTGGCGCTGGGCGGCGTCTGGTGGAATCGCACTGGCGAACCCGAGAGCCTGCTGGTGCTTACCGAACGCGAGCTGCCGCTGCCCTATCGCGGCTACCGCTCCAGCGAGAACAGCGGCCTGGAGTTCCGGCTTGGCTGGCGGGTTGGCGAACGTGACGGTAACGTCTTCTACGGCTACGCCGGCAGCGGCGGTATGCCGGAATGGCTCGACGGCAAGCGGATGGAGGCGCTGGGCTTCGCAACCTACGATGTCGATGGTGGAGAGGAAGCACGGCGGCGCTATTCGCGGCAGCAGCCGCGCGAGGTGCTGGTCGTGCTGGAACTGGCCGGCCCGGCCTGGCAGCAAGCGCTGGAGCGGGCGCGCGAAAATGCCGCCCGCCACGCCGCCGCCGCGGCCGTCAATGTCGACAGCAAGGAATTCGCCAACCGTGCCAAGGTGGCGCAGGATGCGCTGCAACGCGAGGAAAGGGCGAACAGCCGGCTCTTCGCCATCGATGTCGGTCGCGATCTGGCAAAGCTGCGTACGACTTATCCGGACCGCGGGCGCTACATGATCGTCAAGGGCACGGTACGGCCACGAGTTGCCAACCGCGACAAGAAATACCAGCCTGCCGGCTACATCGGCGACATCGGCGCCGGCCGGATCAACATACCGTTCGCACTGCGTCCGGTACTGGAGCGGCTGCCGCCGGGCCAGCGGGCGAAGGCTGCAGAAGGTGATCCGCGCTACGAGGCCAGGCTTGCCATCGGCCAGCGGCTGGAACCGTGGATCGCGGCGCTGCGCGCTACGCCGGCTGCGCCCTGATTCTGAACTATTTGCGCAACTTGGCGAAGGCCGCGGCCATGGCGCCGCCGGCTTCCGGCTCGCGGCGTGGCGGGGCGCCGGCGCCGGTGCCCTGGGGGCGGCGCTGCGCCGTGCCGCCACCGCCG
>JAHJEO010000027.1 GCA_018825305.1 Gammaproteobacteria bacterium | reverse complement strand
GCGGCCGCCGGCCGGCGGCTCGGCCAGCGGCGCGAGCAGCCAGCGCCGCACCGCTTCGAGCGGGGCGCTGGCGGTCATCATGTCCTTGAGCCAGCCGGCGGCGGCGGTTTCGCCGGCGAGGCGCACGGCGACAAGCTCGCCGCCTGCGATCAGCGCGCGTTTGTGCACATCGCGGCGGGCGTCGTCGAAGCGCAGCGTCATGGCATCGTCGAGGCCGATCAGGCGGTCGAGTTCGGCGAGATCATCCGCCGGCAGCGGCTCACCCCAGGCGTTGAAGACGACGACTGTCGCGTCGCGACCGGCCAGCGTCAGCGTGGCATGGGTGAAGCGGGCAAGCCAGGGCTGCAGTGACCTCATGATCGCCGTGCCGTCATCCGCTACGGTGAGGAGAGCGCTTCTTGCTCGACCGCCTTGTAGCGCAGTTGCTTCATCAGAGCCGACTTTCTTGAGCACGGAAAGCCGCCACGGCGCCGCGATCTTTTCGACCTGTATCGCGGCGTGCTTGAGCTCGGGCTGCTTCGAGTAGGGATCGAGGGCGGCGATGGTCAGCGCGTTGGCGCCGGCGCTATTTATGAAGCGGCGGCCCCAGTGCATGGCCATGAAGGCCTGGCCGGTTCGCAGCGTGTCGGAGGCGCGCACGCGCAGGGCGATGGCGCCGCGCCGGCTCTTCGCCCGCACCAGGTCGCCGTCCTTGAGTTGGCGCCGCTCCATGTCCTTGGCGTTGAGTTCGAGCACCGGCTCGGGCTCGTGGCTGTAGAGGCGGGCAACGGTGCCGGTACGGCTCATGCCGTGCCACTGGTCGCGGAGCCGCCCGGTTGTCAGGCGCAGCGGGTAGCGGGCGTCGCTGGCTTCGGCCGTCGGCTGGTGCTTGACGGCGACGAAGCGGGCGCGGCCCGAGGCTGTGGGAAAGGCGCCGTCCTCATAGAGCCGGGTTCGCCCGGCAACGGCGCCGCTGGGGAAGGGCCATTGCTGCGGACCGTCGCGTTCGAGCCTGGCGTAGGACAGGCCGGTGATGTCGAGGTCGCGGCCGCGCGTGGTTTCGGCGTGGTCGATGAAAACCTGCTCCGGACGAACGTAGGGGAACATCGCGGCCGCCAGCGGACCGCGGCCCAGGGCGACGCCGAGCCGGCGGGCGAAGTCGGTGGCGATGTCCCAGTCGGCGCGCGCCTCGCCCGGCGGGACAGCCGCCGCGCGTACCCGCGAGATCCGCCGTTCGGAGTTGGTGACCGTGCCTTCCTTCTCGCCCCAGCTCGCGGCCGGCAACAGCAGATGGGCGAATTGCGCGGTGTCGGTGTCGGCGTAGGCTTCCTGCACCACGACGAAGTCGCAGCGCGCCAGCGCCTCGCGCACCTTGTCGGCCTCGGGCAGGCTTTGCGCGGGGTTGGTGCAGGCGATCCACAGCGCCTTGATTTTTCCGGCATGCACCGCATCGAAGAGTTCGACGGCGGTGAGCCCGGGCGCTTCCGGCACGCTGTCCACGCCCCACAGCTCGGCGATCTCGGCGCGATGTTCGGCGTTGGCCAGCTCGCGGTGGCCGGGCAGCAGGGTGGCCATGCCGCCGGCCTCGCGCCCGCCCATGGCGTTGGGCTGGCCCGTCAGCGAGAAGGGGCCGCAGCCCGGTTTGCCGATCTTGCCCGTGGCCAGGTGCAGGTGAATCAGCGCGGCATTGTTGTGGCTGCCATGCACCGATTGGTTGAGGCCCTGGCAATAGAGCGAGAGCGTGGCCGCGCCGGCGGCACCGAACCACTGCGCGGCCTTGACGATGTCCTCGGCAGGCACACCGCAGATATCGGCGGCCATAGCCGGCGTGTAGTCGCGGACGATGGCCTTGAGCGCCTCGAAGCCCTCGGTGTGGGCGGCGACGTAGGCTTGATCGACCAGACCTTCCCACAGCATCACGTGCAGCATGGCGTTGTAGAGCGCTATGTCGCTGCCGGGCAGGATGGGCAGGAACAGGTCGGCGGCCTCGGCGGTGTCGGTGCGGCGCGGATCGACGACGATGATCCGCAGGTCCGGGTTCGCCTTCTTTGCGTCCTCGATGCGACGAAACAGCACGGGATGCGCCCAGGCGGTATTGGAACCGGCGATGAACAGGCAATCGGCTGCGGAAATGTCCTCGTAGGCACAGGGTGGCGCATCGGCGCCGAGCGTCATCTTGTAGCCGGTGACCGCGCTCGACATGCACAGCCGCGAGTTGGTGTCGATGTTGTTGCTGCCGACGAGGCCCTTGGCCAGCTTGTTGAAGACGTAATAGTCCTCGGTCAGCAGCTGGCCCGAGACGTAGAAGGCGACGCTGTCGGGGCCGTGCTCGCGGATGGCAGCGCCGAAGCGTTCGGCGGCATGGTCGAGCGCGGAGTCCCACTGCACGCGTTCGCCGTGCAGCATCGGGAAGAGGGCGCGGCCGGCCAGCGTCTCGGGCGCGGCGGAAAGGTGCAGCGTGGCGCCCTTGGTGCACAGGCGACCGAAGTTGGCCGGGTGGTCGGGATCGCCACGCACGCCGGTGATGTGGCCGGCCTCACTCTCTATGATGACGCCGCAGCCAACGCCGCAATAGCAGCAGGTGGATTTTGTGGATTGCGTTTCGCTCATGGCAACAGCTTTTGCAAGCCGCGTGCCATGCTCGAATCCCGCCTACAAGCGCCGTCCCGCTACCGCCGAGTTTTTGCCGGCCCCAAACTGGTGCGGAGGCCTGTGGTGGCACGCGCCAAACCGGTGCGGCCGCCCACCGGCCAGCGCGGCATCAAGCCGCGGGCTCGTCTTCGGGTTCGCCCTGCCACAGCATCTCGTAGCCGAGTTCGCGCGATTCGGTGCACATCTTGGCCAGGGCCGCGAATTTCTCGTTGAACACGGTGTCGGCGTGGCTCTTCTCGTGCTCCTCGAAGGATTTCCAGTAGGTCACGATGGCGATGTGGTCCTGCGCGGCGGCGCCCGTGCTACCCACGGAGCCTTCGTCCGAAACGAAGCCGGCGAACTTATAGACCTGGCCTGCGATGAAGCCGCCCTTGTCACCGCCGTAGGTGTTCTTGACGACGTTGCACATTTCGCCGAGCGCCAGCTCGACCTGCTCGATGGTCACGCCGGGCTTGAGCTTGACCTCGTTGAAAAGCATCTTGCAGCCAAAAGGAATGCTGACGGGATGGAACATGGTTGTCTCCTTGCTGGGTTTTGGACTATCCCTTGCCATGATTGCGGCGCGGGATACCGTTTTCAACAACGAAACCGCTAGGGTCTTTTTCCGCGTGTTGGAATCTGAAAATCCTAGACGTCTATGTTTTTAGCATACAAGGCGTTGTCTTCGATGAATTTCCGCCTGGGCTCGACCACGTCGCCCATCAGTGTGGTGAAGATCTCGTCGGCGGCGATGGCGTCCTCGATCTGAACCTTGAGCAGGCGGCGCACGGTCGGGTCCATGGTGGTTTCCCACAGCTGTTCCGGGTTCATCTCGCCCAGGCCCTTGTAGCGCTGTTTGCCTAGATTGCGTTCGACTTCATTGAGCAGCCATTTCATGGCTTCGGCGAAACTGCCGACCGTCTGGGCCTTCTCGCCGCGAGCAATGCTGGCGCCGCTGGCGATGAGCCCGGCAATCATCAGCGACGTTTTGCGCAGCTGGGTGTAGTCACCGGAATGGAGGAAGTCCTCGTCGATGTGGCCGATGCGCAGGTTGCCATGGCGCATCTTCTCGATGCGCAGCCGCCACTTGTCCGATTTCTCGTGGAACTCGGCAACGATGCCGATGCCCTTGACCTGGCGACCCAGCGCAGCCGCGCTGGCGGATGCCACACCCTCGTCCGTCAGGTCGAGCGGGATGTCGTGGGCCAGCAGGGCGTGCAGCAAGTCGGGCTCGATGAAGTCGGCCAGGCGCTTGATAATGGCCTCGGACAGCAGGTAGGCGCGCGCCAGTTCGCCGAGGGCCTCACCTTCGATGATGGACGCGCCAAGTTTCGGCGTCAGCGCCGCACCGTCGAGGGCGAGAGTCAGCAGGTGCTGATTCAGCTCGTGGTCGTCCTTGATGTAGCGCTCGCTCTTGCCGTGCTTGATCTTGTACAGCGGCGGCTGGGCGATGTAGATGTGGCCACCGTCGACCAGGTCGGGCATCTGACGATAAAAGAAGGTCAGCAGCAGGGTGCGGATGTGTGCGCCGTCGACGTCGGCATCGGTCATGATGATGATGCGGTGGTAGCGCAGCTTCTCGGGCTTGTAGTCGTCCTTGCCGAAGCCGCAGCCGAGCGCGGTGAGCAGGGTGACGATCTGCTCGGAGGAGATGACCTTGTCCAGCCGCGCCTTCTCGACGTTGAGCACTTTGCCGCGCAGCGGCAGGATCGCCTGAAACTTGCGGTCGCGGCCCTGCTTGGCTGAGCCGCCGGCGGAATCGCCCTCGACGATGTAAAGCTCGCACAGCGCCGGATCCTTCTCCTGGCAGTCGGCGAGCTTGCCGGGCAGGCCGATGTTGTCGAGTACGCCCTTGCGCCGTGTCATCTCGCGCGCCTTGCGCGCTGCCTCGCGCGCCCGGGCCGCTTCGACGATCTTTCCGGTAATGACTTTGGCATCACCGGGCCTTTCCAGCAGATATTCGGCGAGCTTCTGCGCCACCACTTCCTGTACCGCCGGCAGTGCTTCGGAGGACACCAGCTTCATCTTGGTCTGCGAGGCGAACTTTGGGTCGGGCATCTTGACCGAAAGCACGCAGGCCAGACCCTCGCGCATGTCGTCGCCGGCGATGTCGACCTTGGCCTTCTTGGCGATCTCGTTTTCTTCGATGTATTTGTTGATGACGCGGGTCATCGCCTGGCGCAGACCGGTCAGGTGGGTACCGCCGTCGGCCTGCGGGATGTTGTTGGTGTAGCACAGTACCTGCTCGGCGTACGAGTCGTTCCACTGCATCGCCACTTCGACACCGATGGTGACGCCGCTGTCGCCTACCTTCGACTCGCCGCTTGAGTAAAACACGGTCGGGTGGAGGACGGTCTTGGTCCGGTTGATGTATTCGACGAAACCCTGGACGCCGCCGGAAAAGGCGAAGTCTTCTTCCTTGCCACTGCGCTGGTCGACCAGCTTGATCTTGACGCCGTTATTCAGGAAAGACAATTCGCGCAGGCGCTTGGCAAGGATGTCGTAGTGGAATTCGATGGCGCCGACACCGAAGATTTCCTCGTCAGCGAGGAAATGCACCTCGGTGCCACGGTTCTTGGTTTCGCCGGTGACTTTGAGCGGGCTGACCTCGACGCCGTTGACGACCTCGATGAGGCGGTCGACGGCATGGCCGCGGTTGAATTCAATTTCGTACTTCTTGCCGTCGCGGCGGATGATCAGGCGCAGCCATTTCGACAGCGCATTGACGCAGGAGACACCGACACCATGCAGGCCGCCGGAGACCTTGTAGGAATTCTGGTTGAACTTGCCACCGGCATGCAGTACGCACATGACAATCTCGGCCGCCGAGCGCTTGGGCTCGTGCTTGTCGTCGAACTTGACGCCGGTGGGAATGCCGCGGCCATTGTCGGTAACCGATATCGAGTTGTCGGTGTGGATGGTGATGACGATTTCGTCGCAATGTCCGGCCAAGGCCTCGTCGATGGCGTTGTCGACAACCTCGAACACCATGTGGTGCAGGCCGGTACCGTCGGAGGTGTCGCCGATGTACATGCCGGGACGCTTGCGCACCGCTTCGAGTCCTTCCAGTTGCTGGATGGAATCCTCGTCGTAATCGCTGGGGCCGCTGACGGCGGGCTTGTTGTCTTCGCTCATGGGGTCTTTCGGTTGTTCCGCGGCGCTTAAATGCGCATCGGCATCACGACGTACTTGAAACGCTCGTTGTCCGGCAGTACAAATAGCGCGCTGGAATTGGCATCGGCAAGACGGCACTCGAAGGTATCGACGGCGACGTTGTTGAGGACGTCGAGCAGGTAAGTGACGTTGAAGCCGACGTCGAGCGCTTCGCCCTGGTAATCGATTTCAAGTTCTTCCTGGGCTTCTTCCTGTTCGGCGTTGGTCGACAGGATCTTGAGGCTGCCCGGTCCGAGCACCATGCGCACGCCGCGGAATTTCTCGTTGGTCAGGATCGCAGCGCGCATCAGCGAATGCTGCAGCAGGCCGCGGTCGAGGCGGATGGCCTTGGTGTGATGCTGCGGAATGACGCGCTCGTAATCCGGAAACTTGCCGTCGATGAGCTTGGATACCAGTTCGATGTTGCCGAAGCGGAATTGCGCCTGGCTCGGCGTCAGCATGATCTCCAGTGCTTCATCGTTGTCGGACAGCTGGCGCGACAGTTCGAGCACGGTCTTGCGCGGCAGGATTATTTCAAGGCGTCCATGCTGCTCGCTCAATTCTTCCGATGCATAGGCGAGGCGATGGCCATCGGTGGCAACCACGCGCATTTCGTTGCCGGTGACCACCAGCAGCAGGCCGTTGAGGTAGTAGCGGATGTCCTGCTGCGCCATGGCGTACTGCACCAGGGCAAGCAGCCGCTTGAACTGTTTCTGGGTCAGCTTGAGCGAGGTCTGCTGACCATCGCCCAGTGCCATGCGGGGAAAATCCTCGGCCGGCAGAGTCTGCAGATTGAAGCGGCTTTTGCCGGCCTTGAGCTGCAGACGCTTGTCTTCATAGGCCAGGCTGACCTCGGCCGAATCAGGCAGGGAACGCAGGATGTCCTGCATTTTGCGAGCACCGACGGTCAGCGCTGCGCTTTCCTGGCCTGCCGCTTCGGCCGCAGTGCGGATCTGGATCTCGATGTCGGTCGCCAGCAGCGTCAGGCGGCCACCTTCCATTTCGAGCAGCACGTTGGAAAGAATGGGGAGGGTGTGCCTCTTCTCGACAATGCCGCAAACAGACTGCAGGGGAACCAGAAGCTGGTCACGCGGGCCTTTGAATAGAAGCATTTCTTTATATCTCCCTGATACTGATGATATGTAGGGTGGTTGTCTGTGAGTTTAAAGAAAAAACGAATTTTATCAGAATGTTAGATACTGATTTTGGGTGGTGATAAGGTTGTGCTGATGTGTGGATGATTGTGGATTAAATGGCGGTTGCGGCAATATCACCAAGTTGTCCACAATTAATACAGCGGCTATCCATAGCTTGTTCATCAGCCTTTGATGGTCTGCATCAGCACGTGCAGGTCGTTGTTGAGTGTTGCGTCGGTACGTCGCAGGTCGGCAATGGTACGACAAGCGTGCATGACGGTGGTGTGGTCGCGACCACCGAAGGCATCGCCGATCTCGGGCAGGCTGTGTGGTGTGACTTCACGCGCGAGCCACATGGCGACCTGGCGCGGTCGGGCGATGGCACGGGTGCGGCGTTGCGAATACATGTCGGCGACCTTGATCTTGAAGTAGTCGGCGACGGTCTTCTGGATAAGCTCCAGGGTTATCTGGCGATTGGTGGCGCCGATCACATCCTTCAGGGCTTCCTTGGCGACTTCGAGGGTGATGTCGCGGCCATGGAAGCGGGCAAAGGCGAGCACGCGATTGAGGGCGCCCTCCAGTTCGCGGACGTTGGAACGCAGATGCTTGGCGATGAGGAAGGCAACGTCGTCGGACAGCGGAATCTGGGTGCTCTCGGCCTTCTTCTTGAGGATGGCCACGCGCATCTCGAGTTCCGGCGGTTCGATGGTCACCGTCAGGCCCCAGTCGAAGCGCGAGATCAGGCGCGCCTCGATGCCCTGAATGTCCTTGGGGTAGGTGTCGCAAGTGATGACGATCTGCTTCTTGGCCTCGATCAGGGCGTTGAAGGCGAAGAAGAATTCCTCCTGGGTCCGCTCCTTGTTGCCGCCGAGGAACTGGATGTCGTCGATGATCAGCAGGTCGAGCGAGGAGTAGTAGCGTTTGAGGACGTCGAAGGCCTTCTGCTGGTAGGCGCGAACCACGTCGGCGATGTAGTCATGGGCGTGGATGTAGCGCACCACGCGGCTGGTGTCCTGGCGCCAGACTTCGTTGCCGAGCGCATGGGCCAGGTGGGTCTTGCCCAGTCCGACGCCGCCATAGATGAACAGCGGGTTGTAGGAGGTGCCGGGATTTTGCGCGCACTGCTGGGCGGCGGCCCGCGCCAGATCGTTGGCGCGACCGCTGACCAGGGCGTCGAAGGTGAACTCCGGGTTGAGGCGGGAACGCTCGTAGACCGGATCTTCGCTACGCGTGGCCGGCAGCGTATTGGGTGGCAGGTTGGGCGCTTCCACCGAGTAGAGTGAAACCGCTGCCGCGTCGTCATCGCTTTGGCTCTCCGGCGCTTCCGGCACCGCGGCTTCCACGGGACGGGGCGCATCGTCCAGCGTCAGGCTGATATCGACGGGTTCGGTGAAATACTGGAGCGAGAGCGCCTCGATCTGCGACAGATAGCGTTCGCGCACCCACTGCAGGATGAAGCGGTTGGGAGCGAGCAGGCGCATGCGTCGGGCCAGGCCGGCAGCCGGATCGGTGCCTTTAGCCGTCACGCCGTCGTCCTCGAGGCGCAAGGATTTGATCCAGGTGTTGAATTGCTGGGCTGGCAGGTCGCGTTCGAAGCGATTGAGACAGGCAGACCAGAATTCACTCATGGAACGCGAATGGCAAGTAGTCAAGCAGGAACGAAAACATTCCGAAGGAGTTTTTCAACGTATTGAAATTAAAGTAATTTTTATATTATTCTGTGGTTCGCCGCAAGCTGGGCGGGAACATCCGACCGGTGGATTCTAGCGAGTTCCGGAAAAGTTATCCACAAGGGGGTGACAATATATTTCTTGACAAGATAGGTTGTGCGCGCTGTAATCGCGCGTTTTTTCGCAAAAGGTCAACACCATGAAGCGCACTTATCAGCCTTCGGTCGTGCGTCGCAAGCGTACCCACGGTTTCCTCGTCCGCATGCGCACCCGCGGCGGTCGTGCCGTCATCCGCGCCCGCCGTGCCAAGGGTCGTCACCGCCTCGCCGTCTGATTCACCTCGTCCGATTTCCGAACCGAGGGATCTCCGCCTAAGTTTCGAAAGCGGCGATCGCCTGCATGCGGCGGCCGAGTTTTCCGCTGTATTCAGTCATCGCCGGGTTCTCCGCGGGGAACGCTTCGACCTGCACTATCGCCCCAATGAAGGCGGCGGAGCCCGCCTGGGTTTGGTGATCGCCAAGAAACTGGCTCGTCGCGCCGTGGCGCGCAACCTGCTCAAGCGGCTAGGCCGCGAAGCTTTTCGTCTGTCCCGCGGCAGCCTGCCTTCCGTAGACCTCGTGCTGCGTCTGGCCAAGCCCGTGGCAAAAGCCGACCGCAGCGTCAGTCGCCTGCTGTTGCGTGGAGAAATTGACGGCCTGCTGCTACGCCTGAAAGCGAAGGTGGCGCAATGAGCTTTCGTCCCGCCACGCCGCTGATCTGGCTGGTGCGCGTTTATCAATATGCGATCAGTCCGATGCTGGCCCGCAGTTGCCGGTTTCACCCGAGTTGCTCGGAATATGCCGTCGAGGCGCTCGAGCGTCACGGCCCGTTCAAAGGCCTGTGGATGGCCGTGCGACGCATCGGTCGTTGCCATCCCTGGCACCCGGGCGGGTATGATCCGGTTCCTTAATCACTAGCACGCCCTCTCGATTCCTGTCATGGACAATCAACGCCTCATCCTGCTGCTCGTTTTCAGCTTTTCCCTGATCATGCTGTGGGAGGCATGGGTGAAGCAGGGCCAGCCGGTGGCAGGCGCCGTCGCCCCCGTGCCAACTGCCACGGCACCGGCGTCGACCAGCGGGGTTCCCGCTGTACCGACGGCCAAGCCCGGGGCCGCCGCCGTGCCAGGAGCGCCCGCCGCGACCACGGCAGAACGGGTCACGATCCGGACCGACTTGTTCAGCGCGGAAATCTCGGCCCAGGGCGGCGACGTCATCCGCCTCGAGCTGCTCAAGCACCGCGCCACCGAGGCAGCCACGAGCAACTTTGTCTTGTTCGAGGAAAAGCACGCCTATGCCGCGCAAAGCGGCCTGATCGGTGCCAATCTGCCCAACCATCGTTCCAGCTGGTCGCTGCCGGCCGGCAATCTCGAACTCAAGGATGGCCAGGACGAGCTGCGCGTGCGCCTGGAGGCTGTCGGTGGAGACGGCATCAAGGTGGCCAAGACCTATGCATTCACGCGCGGCAGCTATCTGATCGGTGTCGAGCACGAAGTTGCCAACGCCGGCGCAGTGGCGATAGAGCCCAGTGCCTATTTCCAGCTGGCCCGGGACTCCAAGCCCCCGGAAGGCGCCAACGCCATGATGATGACCTTCACCGGGCCGGCGTTTTTCACGGAAGCCGAGAAGTATCACAAGGTCGATTTCGCCGATGTCCTCAAGGGCAAGGCCAAGGCGCCAGCGCAAGCCGACAACGGCTGGGTGGCCATGGTCCAGCACTATTTCGTCTCGGCCTGGCTGCCGGCAGCCCAGGCGCCGCGTGAATTCTTCAGCCGCAAGCTGGGCGAAGACCTCTTCGCCGCCGGCGTCATCGTGCCTATGGCTTCCATCGCGCCGGGATCCAGCGGCAAGATCGAGACCTCGCTCTACGCCGGGCCGCAGGAGCAGGACAACCTGGCCAAGGTCGCCCCCGGCCTCGAACTCGTCGTCGATTACGGCTGGCTGACCGTCGTTGCCGCGCCGCTGTTCTGGGTGCTTGAATGGCTGCACAAGATCACGGGCAACTGGGGCTGGGCCATCATCGGTTTGACGGTGATGCTCAAGCTGATCTTCTTCCCGCTTTCGGCCGCCAGCTACAAGTCGATGGCCAAGATGCGCGTCCTGACGCCCAAGCTGGTGAAGCTGAAGGAGACCTACGCCGACGACCGCCAGCGCATGAACCAGGCGATGATGGAGCTCTACAAGAAGGAAAAGGTCAATCCGCTCGGCGGCTGCCTGCCGATCCTGGTGCAGATCCCTGTCTTCATCGCGCTCTACTGGGTGCTGATGGGCACGGTCGAAATGCGCAGCGCGCCCTGGCTGGGCTGGATCACCGACCTGTCGGCCAAGGATCCCTACTTCATCCTGCCGGTGATCATGGGTGTCACCATGTTCGTCCAGACCAAGCTCAACCCGACGCCGCCGGACCCGATCCAGGCCAAGATCATGCTGTGGATGCCTATCGTGTTCACCGGCATGTTCCTGTTCTTCCCGTCGGGCCTGGTGCTCTACTGGACGGTGAACAACGCCCTCTCGATCGCCCAGCAGTGGCAGGTTAACCGCATGATCGAAGGTGCCGGCCTCAAGGCACACTGAGGCGATAGCCGCCATCGCCACTGCGCCCGGGCGCGGTGGCATCGGCGTGGTTCGGGTTTCCGGGTCGGACCTGCCGGTATTGGCCGAGGCGCTGACGGGCCGGCCGGCTGCATCCATCCTGCCGCGCCGTGCCGCCATCGCCGACTTTCTGGCCGCGGACGGCATCGCCATCGACCGCGGCATCCTGTTGTACTTCGCCGCGCCGCATTCCTTCACCGGGGAGGATGTCCTCGAACTGCAGGGACACGGCGGGCCGGTGGTGATGCAACTGCTGCTGGCACGTTGCGTCGAGCTCGGTGTGCGCTTGGCCGAGCCGGGCGAATTCAGCCGCCGCGCCTTCGTGAACGACAAGCTCGACCTGGCCCAGGCCGAGGCGGTGGCCGACCTGATCGATGCCTCGTCGGCGCAGGCGGCGCGCTCGGCGCTGCGTTCGCTCTCTGGCGAGTTTTCGGCAGTGGTGCATGGCATCGTGGCGCAACTGACCGAGCTGCGGATGCTGGTCGAGGCGACGCTGGACTTTCCCGAGGAGGAGATCGACGCCGAGCAACTGCTGCGCGACATCGACGCGCGCGCGCGGCTGACGCAATTGCGTGGCGACATCGCCGCCTTGCAGGGCAGGGCGCGGGCGGGCGCGATGCTGCGAACGGGATTGCACGTGGTGCTGGCCGGGCTGCCCAACGTGGGGAAAAGCTCGCTGCTCAACCGCCTGGCCGGCGAGGAGCGCGCCATCGTCACCGAGATTGCCGGCACCACCCGCGACGCGCTGCGCGAAACCATCCACGTCGAGGGCATCCCGCTGCATGTGATCGACACCGCCGGTCTGCGCGAGACCGAGGATCCGGTGGAGAAGATCGGCATCGCCCGTACCTGGCAGGAGATCGAGCGCGCCGATGTGGTGCTGCAGATCGTTGACGCCCGCGCCGGCGTCACCCCGGCCGATCATGCCATCGCGGTGCGGCTGCCGGCCGGGATCGAGCGGGTGGTCGTCGAGAACAAATGCGACCTCGCCGGCCTTGCCCCCGGTCGTCATCAGGACGCGGCTCCCGCCGGCCAGGTGCATCTGCGCCTGTCGGCCAAGACCGGGGCCGGCATGGAATTGCTGCACGACGAACTGCTGCGCGTGGCCGGCTGGGCAGGCCATGGCGAGGACGTGATCCTTGCCCGCGAACGCCATCTCGAGGCGTTGGGCATCGCCGCCGAAAAGTCGGCGCTGGCGGAACGGCGGTTGGGTCAGCTTGAGCTTTGCGCCGAGGAGTTGCGCCTGGCGCAGGAGGCGCTGGCGTCGATCACCGGCGAATTCACTTCCGACGACCTGCTCGGGGTGATATTCAGCCGCTTCTGCATCGGCAAATGAACTCCTGCCCCCCATCTCCCTTCCGCCGGAAGGGGGTGACGCAGGTTCGGCCGCTACGCGGCCTCGGGGTCCTGGCCGTTCCACCTTGGGTCGCTCCGGCGGTGAAACCATGATTGACGGCGGCTCTGCGACCGTCGGTTTGCTGCTGCTTGCTGCGGCGTTCGCCGGATTCATCGATGCCGTCGCGGGTGGCGGCGGCATGATCCAGGTGCCGGCGCTGCTCACCGCCCTGCCGGGCGAGGCGCCGGCGACGGTGTTCGGCACCAACAAGGGCGCCTCGATCTTCGGCACAGCCAACGCCGCCTGGCGCTACGCCCGCCGCATTGCGCTGCCGTGGGAAATCGCGCTGCCGGCCGCGGCCGCGGCCTTCGTGTTTTCCTTCGGTGGGGCCGCAATGGTGTCGCTGGCGCCCAAGGAGTGGCTGCGGCCGGTGATCCTGCTGCTGCTGGTGGCGGTATTCATCTACACCATGGTGAGGCGCGATTTCGGCGCCGTGGCGCTGGCGCCGACTTTTTCCGGCAGCGCCACGCGGCCGGCCTTGCTGGCCGGCGCCGTACTCGGCTTCTACGATGGCTTCTTCGGGCCGGGTGCCGGCAGCTTCATGATTTTCGCCTTCGTCCGCTTTTTCGGCCTCGATTTCCTGCGCGCCTCGGCGGCCTCCAAGGTGGTGAATTTCAGCACCAACCTGGCGGCCCTGTCATGGTTTGCACCGAGCGGTCACGTGCTGTGGCAGCTGGCGCTGGCGATGGCGGTGTTCAACATCGCCGGGGCACAGGTCGGCTCGCGGCTGGCTTTGCGCCACGGCAGCGGCTTCATCCGCGGCGTGTTTCTGGCAGTCACCGCTGTGCTGATCGCAAAATTCGGCTACGATACCCTGCTTTGATGTAGTGATTTTCATCACGGAGGAGGAGAAGACATGCAGAAGAAGAAACTGGTAGCGGGCCTGCTGGTGGCCCTGGCATCGATGGCGGCGCAGGCCGACATCACCGTCGGCGTCAGCGTCTCGGCCACCGGCCCGGCAGCCAGCCTGGGCATTCCCGAGAAGAACACTTTCGCCCTGATGCCGACGACCATCGCCGGCCAGAAGGTCAATTACATCATCCTCGATGACGCTTCCGACACCACCAGCGCCGTCAAGAACGCACGCAAGTTCGTCACCGAGGAAAAGGTCGACGTCATCATCGGCTCGACCATCACGCCCAACTCGCTGGCGATGATCGACGTCGCCGCCGAGGCTGAAACGCCGATGATCTCGATGGCCGCCTCGGCCCGCATCGTCGATCCGGCCAATCCCAAGGTCAAGTGGGTGTTCAAGACGCCGCAGAACGACGTGCAGATGTCCACTGCCATCGTCGAGCACATGCTCAACGCCGGGGTCAAGACGGTCGCCTTCATCGGTTTCGCCGACGCCTACGGCGAGGGCTGGTTCCAGGAGTTCAGCAAGATCGCCGAGGCGCGCAAGCTCCAGGTCGTCGCCAGCGAGCGCTACAACCGCGCCGACACCTCGGTCACCGGCCAGGCGCTCAAGGTGATCTCGGCCAAGCCCGATGCCGTGCTGATCGCCGGTTCCGGCACGCCGGCCGCGCTGCCGCAGAAGACGCTCAAGGAAAAGGGCTACAGCGGCAAGATGTACCAGACCCACGGCGTCGCCAACATGGACTTCATGCGTGTCTGCGGCAAGGACTGCGAAGGCACCTTCCTGCCTGCAGGCCCGGTGCTGGTGGCTAGCCAGCTGCCCGACAGCAACCCGATCAAGAAGGTGGCGCTGGGCTACACCACCAAGTACGAGGCGGCCCACGGCAAGGGCTCGGCTTCGACCTTCGGCGCCCATGCCTGGGATGCCGGCCTGTTGCTCGCCAACGCCGTTCCCGCTGCGCTGAAGAAGGCCAAGCCCGGCAGCAAGGAATTCCGCGCCGCACTGCGTGATGCACTGGAAGGCTTGAAGAATGTCACCGTGTCGCACGGCGTCGTCAACATGTCGGCACAGGATCACCTTGGCTTCGACCAGCGCGCCCGCGTCATGGTCATGATCGAGAATGGAGCCTGGAAGCTGTTGAAGTAAGGCGATGATTCGCCGCGGGGCGGTATACTCGCCGTCCCCATGACAGGGGCGCACCCGCGGTTGCGGGGCGCCCCTGTTTTTTGACAAATCGCCAATCGATCTCGCCCATGGATTTACAGATCGCTCTGCTGCTCGGCCAGGACGGCATCACCAACGGCGCCATCTACGCGCTGCTGGCGCTGGCGCTGGTGCTGGTGTTCGCGGTGACGCGCGTCATCTTCATTCCGCAGGGCGAGTTCGTCGCCTTCGGCGCGCTGACGCTGGCGGCGCTGCAGGCCGGCAAAGCGCCGGGGACGTTGTGGCTGCTGCTCGGCATGGGCATCGCCGTCGCCGCCATCGACCTGACGTTGGCGGTCCGGCGTGGCACGACACGGCGCATTCCCGGCATCGTCGGCTGGAACATCGTCTATCCGGCGCTGCTGGCGGCGCTGCTGTGGCTGGTGAAGCCGGCCAGCCTGCCGTTGCTGGCGCAGGTGCTATTGGCGCTGGCGGTGGTGGTGCCGCTGGGGCCGATGATCTATCGCCTGGCCTTCCAGCCGCTGGCGGAGGCTTCGGTGCTGGTGCTGCTGATCGTCTCGGTCGCCGTGCATCTGGCGCTGGTCGGGCTGGGCCTGCTGTTCTTCGGCGCCGAGGGTTCGCGTACGCCGGCCTTCTCCGAGGGTAATCTTGAAATTGCCGGCCTCACCATCAGCGGGCAGACGCTGTGGGTGGTGATCGCCAGCCTGGCGCTGATCGTGATCCTCTACCAGCTGTTCGAGCGCACGCTCTACGGCAAGGCGCTGCGCGCCACCGCCATCAACCGCGTCGGTGCGCGCCTGATGGGCATCTCGACCGTGATGGCGGGCAAGCTTTCCTTCCTGCTTGCCGCCGCCATCGGCGCCTTCTCCGGCATCCTGATTGCGCCGATCACCACCATCTATTACGACACCGGCTTCCTGATTGGTCTCAAGGGCTTCGTCGGTGCCATCATCGGCGGGCTGGCGAGCTATCCGGTGGCGGCAGCCGGCGCGGTGCTGGTCGGTTTGCTTGAAGCCTTTTCGTCGTTCTATGCCAGCGCCTTCAAGGAAGTGATCGTGTTCACCCTGATCATTCCGGTGCTGCTGTGGCGGTCGCTGACGACGCGCCACGTCGAAGAGGAGGAGTGATGGCGAGGGCAGGGCAGGTCGCGCTGGTCGCTTTCCTTTTGCTGCTTGGCGCGGCGCCGCTGACGCTGGGCGAGTTCCATGTCACGTTGCTCAATTACATCGGGCTTTATTCGCTGGTGGCCCTGGGCTTGGTGCTGTTGACCGGCGTCGGTGGCCTTACCTCCTTCGGGCAGGCGGCATTCGTCGGCCTCGGCGCCTACACCACGGCCTTTCTGACGACGGCGGAACTGCCGGCGGCGCTGGACGGGCTGGGTGGCTCGCCTTGGCTGGCGCTGCTTGTGGGGTTAGCGCTCACTGCGCTTGTATCGGCTGTGCTTGGGTGGTTAACCCTGAGGCTGTCGGGCCACTACCTGCCGCTTGGCACCATCGCCTGGGGCATTTCACTCTACTTTCTTTTCGGCAGCGTCGACTTCCTCGGCGGCCATACCGGCATCACCGGCATCCCGGTGCTGGAGGTTTTCGGCTTCGGGCTGAAGGATCCGCGCCACTACTACTACCTGATCTGGCTGATGCTGCTCGGCGCCATCTGGCTGACGCGCAACCTGCTCGACTCGCGTGAGGGGCGGGCAATCCGGGCGCTCAAGGGCGGCACGGTGATGGCCGAGGCAATGGGCGTGAACACGGCGCGTTCCAAGGTGGTGATCTTCGTCGTCGCCGCGCTGTTCGCCTGCGTCTCCGGCTGGCTCTACGCCCACCTGCAGCGCTTCGTCAATCCGACGCCCTTCGGCCTGCACATCGGCATCGAGTATTTGTTCATGGCGGTGATCGGCGGCGCGGCGCACGTCTGGGGGGCGGTGGTCGGCGCCAGCGTCATCACCATCCTCAAGCAGTGGTTGCAGGATCTGCTGCCGCAGATATTCGGTGCCTCGGGCAACTTCGAGGTGATCGTCTTCGGCGTGATGATGATCCTGGTGCTGCAACGCGCCCGCGAAGGTTTGTGGCCGCTGCTGATTCGCTGGTTGCCGCAGCCGGCGGAAGGCACCCCGCCAGTTCCCATTGCCGCTGCTCTGCCGCGGCGTGCGGTGCCGGCTGCCGGCCAGGTGCTGCTGGAAGTCAGGGACGTGGTGAAGAAGTTCGGGGGGCTGGTAGCCAACGACCGCATGAACCTGCAGGTCGCCGCCGGCGAGATCCTGGCACTGATCGGGCCCAACGGCGCCGGCAAGAGCACCATGTTCAACTGCATCTCCGGCGTCGATGGTCCGACGTCGGGTGAAATACGCTTCCTCGGTCAGCGTATCGATGGCCTGGCCTCGCGCGATATCGCAAGGCGCGGCATGAGTCGCACCTTCCAGCATGTGCGCCTGCTGCCGACCATGTCGGTGCTGGAGAACGTCGCCATCGGCGCCCACTTGCGCGGCAAGGGCGGGGTTGGCGCCGCCGGCCTGCACCTCGAACGTGCCGAGGAGGCGCGGCTGCTGGCCGAGGCCGCTAGGCAGATCGAGCACGTCGGTCTTGCTGCCCAGATGTTCGAGCAAGCCGGCAGCCTGGCGCTGGGGCAACAGCGCATCGTTGAGATCGCCCGGGCGCTGGCTGCCGATCCCAGCCTTTTGCTGCTGGATGAGCCCGCCGCCGGCCTGCGCTTCCTCGAAAAGCAGGCGCTGGCCGATCTGCTGCGCCGGCTCAAGGGTGAAGGCATCGGCATCCTGCTGGTGGAGCACGACATGGATTTCGTCATGGGGCTGGCCGACCGCGTGGTGGTGATGGAGTTCGGGGAGAAGATCGCCGAGGGCTTGCCGGAGGCGGTGCAGAGCGACCCGGCGGTGCTCGATGCCTATCTGGGGGGGGTCGATTGATGAGTGCAGGCCCCATTCTCGAAGTCCGCGACCTGTGCGTTGCCTACGGCAAGGTCGAGGCGCTGCACCATGTCTCGCTCCAGGTCGAGGCCGGGCAGATAGTCACGGTGATCGGCCCCAATGGCGCCGGCAAGACGACGTTGCTTTCGGCCATCATGGGGTTGCTGCCGCGTAGCCGGGGCGACATAGCCTATCTTGGCCACGCTGCCAGCGAGATCGAGATCGAACGCATGGTGGCGCAGGGGATGACGCTGGTGCCGGAGTCGCGTGCGCTGTTCGGCGAAATGAGTGTCGAGGACAACCTGCTGCTCGGTGCCTTCATGCGGCATCGCCTCGGCCACCGCGACCAGGCCGAGACCATGGATCGCATTTTCGAAATATTTCCCCGGCTGCGGGAGCGGCGCGATCAGTTGGCAGGGACCCTGTCCGGCGGCGAGCGGCAGATGCTGGCGGTCGGTCGTGCCCTGATGGCCAAGCCGCGGCTGCTGCTGCTGGACGAGCCCAGCCTCGGGCTTGCACCGCTGATTGTGCGCGAGATATTCCGCATCATTGCCGACCTGAAGAGGACCGGTGTGGCGGTGCTCTTGGTGGAGCAGAACGCGCGCGCCGCGCTGCAGATCGCCGACTATGGTTATGTGCTTGAGACGGGGGAGGTGGCGATCGAGGGGCCGAGCGAGGCGCTTGAGGATGATCCCCGGGTGATCGAGGCTTATCTCGGATTGGGCGGAAAGCACTGATCCGGCCCGCGTGATGGTTTCACGTGAAACCATCGGAAGTGTTTTGGGGCGTGTTTCACGTGAAACCATCTGCTCCGGTTTGAATTGATCCCGCCCGCAGGCGTATCATTGCGCCTCTTTTCGCCGTCCCGCTAGCGCCGACTTTTTTATGCTGTTCCCAACGAAATTCGATGTCATCGTCGTCGGTGGCGGCCACGCCGGCACCGAGGCTGCTCTCGCGTCCGCCCGTTCGGGCGCTGCGACGCTGCTGTTGACGCATAACATCGAGACGCTGGGGGCCATGTCGTGCAACCCGTCTATCGGCGGCATCGGCAAGGGTCATCTGGTCAAGGAGGTCGATGCCCTCGGCGGGGCGATGGCTGCGGCCACCGACGAGGCCGGCATCCAGTTTCGAATCCTCAATGCTTCCAAGGGGCCGGCCGTGCGTGCCACCCGCGCCCAGGCCGATCGTGTGCTCTACCGTCAGGCCATTCGCAGCCGGCTGGAGAACCAGCCCAACCTGACCCTGTTCCAGGCAGCGGTCGATGACCTGACATTGAGCGGCGAATGTGTCAGCGGCGTGGTCACGCAGCTCGGCATTCGCTTCGAGGCTCCGGCGGTAGTACTGACGGCCGGCACCTTTCTTAATGGTCTGGTGCATGTCGGCCTGGAAAACTACCGTGCCGGCCGCTTTGGCGACCCGCCGGCGATATCGCTGGCGCAGCGGCTGCGCGAGCTGGCTCTGCCGGTCGGCCGCCTCAAGACCGGCACGCCGCCCCGCCTTGATGGCCGCAGCATCGATTATTCGCAGCTTCAGGTGCAGCCGGGCGATGACCCGGCACCGGCATTCTCGTTTCTCGGCAGCTCCGGGCAGCATCCCCGCCAGGTGCCATGCTGGATCACCCATACCAATGCCCGTACCCACGACATCATCCGCGCCGGCCTCGACCGCTCGCCGATGTTTACCGGCGTCATCGAGGGCGTCGGGCCGCGCTATTGCCCGTCGATCGAGGACAAGATCCATCGCTTCGCCGGCCGCGACGAGCATCAGGTCTTCCTTGAGCCGGAGGGGCTGACGACCCACGAGATCTATCCGCAAGGCGTGTCGACATCGCTGCCCTTCGATGTCCAGCTGGCGCTGGTTCGCTCAATTCGTGGGCTGGAGGGTGTGCATATCCTGCGGCCCGGCTACGCCATCGAGTACGACTACTTCGATCCGCGCAATCTCAAGGCCTCGTTTGAGACCAAGTCGATCGCCGGCCTGTTCTTCGCCGGCCAGATCAACGGCACCACCGGTTACGAAGAGGCGGCGGCACAGGGCTTGTTGGCTGGCATCAACGCCGCCCGCAGCGCACGCGAGGAGGAAGCCTGGTCGCCGCGGCGCGATCAAGCCTACCTCGGGGTGCTGGTCGATGACCTGATCACCCGCGGCGTTTCCGAGCCCTATCGCATGTTCACCAGCCGCGCCGAGTACCGCCTGTCGCTGCGCGAGGATAATGCCGACCTGCGCCTGACCGAGGTTGGCCGCGAGCTGGGCCTGGTCGATGATGTGCGCTGGGACGCCTTCAACCGCAAGCGTGACGCCATTGCCGTCGAGAGCGAGCGCCTCAAGGCAACCTGGGTGAATCCGCGCTTGCTGCCGCAGGCCGACGCGCTGCGCGTGCTGGGCAAGCCGCTTGAGCGTGAATATCGCCTGTTCGACCTGTTGCGCCGTCCCGAGGTCTGCTACGCCAGCCTGATGACCTTGCCCGGGGCGGGGCGGGGCGGCGCGGAACTGGACGAGCATGTGATGGAGCAGGTCGAGATCCAGGCCAAGTACCACGGCTATATCGAGCGCCAGAAGGACGAAGTCGCCCGTAATCTGGCCAGCGAGGAAATGCGCCTGCCCGATGGTCTTGACTACGCCGTGGTGCGTGGGCTGGGGATTGAGGTGCAGCAGAAGCTCAGCCAGCACCGTCCCGAGACGCTGGGGCAGGCCGCGCGGATTCAGGGCGTAACCCCGGCGGCGATATCGTTGCTGCTGGTTCACCTCAAGAAATTGCGTGCTGCCGCATGACGCCGGCGGAACAATTGCGTGGCGGTATCGCTGCATTGGGATTGGGCCTGCCCGATGCCGCCGAGGCGCGCCTGCTGGGTTTTCTCGACCTGCTACTGAAATGGAACCGCACCTTCAACCTGACGGCGATCCGCCAGCCGGCCGAGATGGTTACCCATCACCTGCTCGATTCCCTCGCCCTGTTGCCGTTGCTGGAGGAAAAGTCGGTGCTGGCGGGACGCCGCCTGGTGGATGTAGGCAGTGGCGCCGGGGTTCCAGGCCTGGTGCTCGCCATCGCCCGGCCCGATCTCGACCTGGCTTCGATCGAGTCCAGCCAGAAGAAAGCGGCCTTCCAGCAGCAGGCAAAGATCGAGCTCGGCCTCGTCAACGTGAGCATTCACTGCGCCCGTGCCGAAGCTGTGACGGACACCTTCGATGCGGCGCTGTCACGTGCCTTCGCCAGCCTCGCCGGCTTCGTGGGCTATGCCGGGCATCTTTCGAGCCGCCTGCTGGCGATGAAGGGTGTCTATCCGGCCGATGAAGTTGCGGCGCTCCCCGCAGGCTGGCGGCAGGCGCAAAACCACATGGTCACCGTCCCCGGGCTTGATGCCCAACGTCATCTGCTTGTCTTGGAGAAAATCTGAACATGCACATCTTCGCAATCGCCAACCAGAAGGGCGGGGTCGGCAAGACCACCACCTCGGTGAACCTCGCCGCCGCCCTGCAGATGGCGGGCCAGCGCACGCTGCTGATCGACCTCGATCCGCAGGGCAACGCCACCATGGGGGCGGGCATCGACAAACGATCGCTGCAGCGTTCCGTCTATCACGTGCTGCTCGGGCTTGCGGCACTGGCCGAGGCGCGCGCGACCTCGCCCAGCGGCGGCTTCGACCTGCTGCCGGCCAACCGCGATCTGGCAGGTGCCGAAGTCGAGTTGGTGGATCTTGACCAGCGGGAGTTGCGCCTGAAGCAAGCGCTCGCTAACCATGCAGGCGATTACGATTTCGTGCTGATCGATTGCCCGCCCTCGCTATCAATGCTGACCCTCAACGGTCTTTGTGCCGCGCATGGCGTCATCATTCCGATGCAGTGCGAGTACTACGCGCTGGAGGGTCTTTCCGACCTGGTCAATACCATCAAGCAGGTACACAAGAATCTCAATCGCGACCTGCGCATCATCGGCCTGCTGCGCGTCATGTTCGACCCGCGTTCGCTGCTGGCCAACCAGGTTTCGCAGCAGCTTGAACAGCATTTCGGCGACAAGGTGTTCAAGACCATGGTGCCGCGCAACGTGCGCCTGGCCGAGGCACCGTCGCATGGCGTGCCGGGTGTGCTTTTCGACAAGGCGGCCAAGGGGGCGCAGGCCTATATGACATTTGCGAACGAGATGATCGAGCGCGTAGCTACCTGGGAGAACGAGCAGTGAATCCACCGAAAATGAAAGGTCTCGGCCGCGGCCTTGACGCCCTGCTGGCCGCCAACAATACAGCGGATGCCCACCGCCAGGAAACGTTGCCGGTGACTGCGCTGCAGCCCGGAAAGTACCAGCCGCGGACGCGGATGGACCCGGGTTCGCTGGAGGAGCTGGCGGCTTCGATCAAGGCCCAGGGCCTGATCCAGCCCATCTCGGTGCGGCCGGTCAGTGGTGGCCGCTACGAGATCATCGCCGGTGAACGCCGCTGGCGCGCTTCCCAAATCGCCGGCATGAGCGAAGTGCCAGTGCTGATCCGCGAGATTCCGGACGATGCCGCGCTGGCCATGTCCCTGATCGAGAACATCCAGCGCGAAAACCTCAATCCACTGGAGGAGGCCGCCGGCGTACAGCGCCTGATCGACGAGTTCGCCATGACCCACCAGGAAGCCGCGGACGCCGTAGGCCGCTCGCGCCCTGCCACCACCAACCTGCTGCGGCTGCTGCAGCTGGCCAAGCCGGCGCAGGACATGCTGATGGCCGGCGACATCGAAATGGGCCATGCCCGTGCCCTGCTGCCGCTGCCCAGGAGCGAGCAGGGCAGGGTGGCGGCGCAAGTGGTCGACAAGGGCTATTCGGTGCGGGAGACCGAGCGCATGGTGGCGCACACGCTGAATCCGCCGCAACACAAAGGCGCCGCCAAGGCGCCGGACCGCGACCTGTTGCGCCTTGAGGAGGAGCTTTCCGACGCCATCGGTGCTACGGTAAAGATCGCCGCCAACCGCAAGGGTGCAGGCAGCCTGACGATTCGCTTTGGCAGCCTCGATCAGCTCGACGGGCTGCTGGCCCGCCTGAAATGATTGTGCGAGTGCACATAAATCTTGACGGTTATATTAAAATCCGCTAACATAAAAAAGTTTTGTAGGCTCACCATGCATCCGCATGTCCGACCGCAGGTGCGCTGGATTCTGAGTCGTCAGCTGTTGCTGACGTTTGGGGTTGCAGTGTTGGCCGGGATGGCTGGTGGTGCCGTAGCGGCACTGGCGGCACTGGTTGGTGGCGGCATCGGAGCGCTGGCAGGCGCCGCTTATGTCTGGCGGGCCATGCGGCGAGGCGAGGGTGAGCCGGGGGAGCTATATCGGGCGCAAATGCTTGGCGAGGGCTACAAGTTTGCCGTGACGCTGGGGTTGTTTGCGCTGGTGTTCGTAAGTTGGCGGAATGTGCCGGCGCTGCCGCTGTTCCTTGCCTATATTTTGACTTTCGGCGTCTACTGGGTCGCATTGCTGAAAAAACGCTAAGCGGATCGAAAAAACATGGCTTCCGGCGAAACCCTCACCACCTCTGGCTATATCACCCACCACCTGACCAACCTCAAGGTCGGCTCGGGTTTCTGGACCTTCCACCTCGATACCCTGATTGTTTCCGGCGCGCTTGGCCTGCTGGTGTTCGGATCGCTTGCGGTCATTGCCAGTCGCGCTACCAGTGGCGTGCCGAAGGGCTGGCAGAATTTCTTCGAAATGGTGCTCGGCTTCGTCAATCAGCAGGTCAAGGACACCTACCACGGCAATCATCCGCTGATCACGCCATTGGCCATCACCATTTTCATCTGGGTGTTCGTCATGAACGCCATGGATCTGATCCCGGTCGATTTCCTGCCGGTCACGGCCAGTGCGGCCGGCGTGCATTACCTCAAGGTGGTGCCGACCACAGATCCCAATCTGACCTTCGCCATGTCGATCACGGTGTTCCTCATCATGATCTACATGAATTTCGCGGTAAAAGGCGTCAGCGGCTACATGCACGAGATATTCACCGCGCCGTTCGGCGCCAAGCTGGCCCCGGTCAACGTGCTGTTCCGCATCGTCGAGGACATCGCCAAACCGATCTCGCTCTCGCTGCGTCTGTTCGGCAACATGTACGCGGGCGAGATGGTGTTCATCCTGATCGCACTGCTCGGCATCTGGCAGTTGCCGCTGGCTCTGCCCTGGGCGTTGTTCCACATTCTGATCATTACCCTCCAGGCCTTCGTCTTCATGATGCTGACCATCGTGTACATGTCGATGGCCTCGGAATCCCACTGATTTCACTTTTCAATTAACCCACTGCTCTAACTAGGAGAAACAAATGGAAGCTGCTCTGTCCATGCTGCTCGGCAACACCGCCATCGCCGTCGCCATTCTGATCGGCGCGGGCGCCCTCGGAACCGCCATTGGCTTCGGCATTCTCGGTGGCCGCTTCCTCGAAGGCGCGGCGCGCCAGCCGGAAATGATCCCGACGCTGCAGGTCAAGATGTTCATCGTCGCCGGCCTGCTCGATGCGGTGACCATGATCGGCGTGGGTATCGCGCTGTTCCTGCTGTTTGCCAACCCCTTCATCGCCGTCGTCAAGGGTTGATTCTCCTGTTTTGGTCAAGGCCCGACCATGCGGTTGGCCATTTCCGAAACTTCGTTTTCCACCTGACTAGGAGGTTGGCGTGAGCATCAACGCAACCCTCATCGGCCAGATGATATGGTTCGCCCTGTTCATCTGGATCACGATGAAATACGTCTGGCCGCCGCTGCAAAAGGCGATGGCCGATCGTCAGCAGCTGATTGCCGACGGCCTGGCCGCCGGTGAGCGCGGCAAACTGGATCTGGAGCTCGCTTCCAAGCGCTCTGCCGACACTATTCGCGAGGCCAAGGAAAAGGCCGCCGGAATTTTTGCCGAAGCCGACAAGCGCGCTGCGCAAATGATCGAGGAAGCCAAGGCCGACGCTCGTGCCGAGGCCGAGAAGGTCTATAACGCCAAGCTGGCCGAACTCGAGCAGGATGCCGAGCGCGCCCGTTCCGCCCTGCGCGAACGTGTGGCAGAACTGGCGGTGGCCGGTGCGGAGAAGATTCTGCGCCGTGAGGTGAATGCCGCAGCCCATGCCGACATGCTGGCTGGCCTGAAGCAGGAACTGTAAAGTCATGGCCGAACTCGTCACCATCGCTCGCCCCTATGCCGAGGCCATTTTTCGCCTGGCCCGGGAGCAGGGCAAGCTGGCCTTGTGGTCCGAGCGCCTTGCGCAGTTGTCGGTCCTTGCCGGCAATGCCGAGGTTGCGGCTTGCCTCGGCAACCCGAACCTGACCGCGGAGCAGAAGGCCGATCTGGTCACTTCGCTGCTCGGTGGCTCGGTCGAGGCTGACGTGGCCAACATGATCCAGGTGCTTGCCGGCAATGAACGTCTGGCCGTGATTCCGGAAATCACCATCTTCTTCGAGAGCCTCAAGAGTGCCGAGGAGGGCGTCAAGGACGCCGTGGTCTTCAGTGCTTTTGCCCTCGACGAGCCCCAGCAACAGAAACTGCTCTCCGATCTGGAAGCTCGCTTCAAAACCCGGCTACGTCCTGTGATCAAGCTCGATCCCGAGTTGATCGGCGGTATCCGTGTCGAAGTCGGCGACCAGGTTCTGGATGCCTCCGTACGCGGCAAACTGGCCGCCATGGCGACGGCGCTACGGTCTTAAGAATATTTGGAGCCCTCAATGCAGCTCAATCCTTCCGAAATTAGCGAACTGATCAAGAACAAGATCCAGAACCTGCAGACCAGTGCCGACTTGCGCGCGCAAGGCACGGTGGTCTCCGTGACCGACGGCATCTGCCGCGTTCATGGCCTCGCCGACGTCATGCAGGGCGAAATGCTGGAATTCCCCGGCAATACCTTCGGCATGGCGCTCAACCTCGAGCGCGACTCCGTTGGCGCCGTGGTACTGGGCGAATACGAGCACATTACCGAGGGCGATGTGGTCAAGTGTACCGGTCGCATCCTTGAGGTGCCCGTCGGCCCCGAACTGCTCGGTCGCGTGGTGAACTCGCTCGGCCAGCCCATCGACGGCAAGGGCCCGATCAACGCCAAGATGACCGACAAGATCGAAAAGGTCGCGCCGGGCGTGATCTGGCGCAAGTCGGTATCGCAGCCGGTGCAGACCGGTCTCAAGTCCATCGACTCCATGGTGCCGATCGGCCGTGGCCAGCGCGAGCTGATCATCGGCGACCGCCAGACCGGCAAGACAGCGGTGGCCGTCGATACGATCATCAACCAGAAGGGTCAGAACATGACCTGCATCTACGTGGCGGTCGGCCAGAAGGCTTCGACGGTCGCCAACGTGGTGCGCAAGCTCGAGGAGTTCGGCGCGATGGAATACACCATCGTCGTTGCCGCCACTGCCTCCGAATCGGCCGCAATGCAGTTCATCGCGCCCTACACCGGCTGTACCATGGGCGAGTACTTCCGTGACCGCGGCCAGGATGCCCTGATCATTTACGACGACCTGACCAAGCAGGCTTGGGCCTACCGCCAGATCTCGCTGCTGCTGCGCCGTCCGCCGGGTCGCGAAGCCTATCCGGGCGACGTCTTCTACCTCCACTCGCGCCTGCTCGAGCGCGCCGCGCGCGTTTCCGAAGCCTGGGTCGAGAAGTTCACCAATGGCGAAGTCAAGGGCCAGACCGGCTCGCTCACGGCGCTGCCGGTGATTGAGACCCAGGCCGGCGACGTGTCGGCCTTCGTGCCGACCAACGTGATTTCTATTACCGACGGCCAGATATTCCTCGAAACCGACCTGTTCAACGCCGGCATCCGTCCGGCCATGAATGCCGGTGTCTCGGTGTCGCGCGTCGGTGGCTCCGCCCAGACCAAAGTCATCAAGAAGCTTGGCGGCGGCGTGCGCCTGGCGCTGGCGCAGTACCGCGAACTCGCGGCATTCGCCCAGTTTGCCTCCGATCTCGACGACGTGACCAAGAAGCAGCTCGAGCGCGGTCGCCGCGTCACCGAACTGATGAAGCAGACCCAGTACTCGCCCCTGTCGGTGGCGGAGATGGCGGTCTCGCTGTTCGCGGTCAACGGCGGTTACCTCGACGACGTGCCGAACAACAAGATCCTCGCTTTCGAGTCCTCCCTGCACCAGTACATGAAGCAAAGCCATTCCGAGCTGATGAGCAAGATCGCCAACACCAAGGATCTGGACAAGGATGCCGAGGCACTGCTGACGGGCGCTGTGTCCGAGTTCAAGAAGAACTGGGCCTGATCGCAATGGCCCCCCACGCTCGCATCCCCCAACGGGACTTTCTTCGGGGCGAATTCGACTCGCTGTTCCCCCACGCCGGGGCGCAATGTGCTTGGGGCGGCCCAGCGCGCATTCGCATTGATGGCCCCACGGCGGCCCTTCGGGAGGCTTGATCATGGCAGGCGGTAAAGAGATCCGGACCAAGATCAAGTCGGTCCAGAATACCAAGAAGATCACCAAGGCCATGGAAATGGTGGCCGCGTCCAAAATGCGCAAGGCGCAGGAACGGATGCGTGCGGCCCGACCCTACGCCGAGAAGATCCGCCAGCTGGCGGCCAACCTCTCGCAGGCCAACAATACCGAATACCACCACCCCTTTCTCGAACATCGCGAGCCGGTGAAGCGCGTCGGCCTGATTGTCGTCACCACCGACAAGGGTCTGTGCGGCGGCCTCAACACCAACATCCTGCGCCTGTCGCTCAATACCATGCGCAAGTGGGAGTCCGAGGGTGTCGAGGAGATTCGCGTCACCGCAATCGGCAACAAGGGTCTGGGCTTTATGCAGCGCCTTGGCGCCAAAGTGGTTTCGCACGTCGTGCATCTGGGCGACACGCCCCACCTCGAAAAGCTGATCGGCCCGATCAAGATCATGATCGATGCCTTCCAGAACAACGAGATCGATGCGGTTTACCTGGCCTACACCCGCTTCATCAACACCATGAAGCAGGAGCCGGAGATGGTGCAGTTGCTGCCGCTTACCGGCGAGCGCCTCGGCACCCCAGAAGGCAACTGGGAGTATCTCTACGAGCCGGAAGCGCGCGTCGTCATCGACGAAATGCTGGTGCGCTATACCGAGGCGCTGATTTACCAGGCGGTGGCGGAAAACATGGCGTCGGAGCAATCGGCGCGCATGGTGGCGATGAAGTCCGCCACCGACAACGCAGGAACCGTCATCAAGGAACTGCAGCTAATCTACAACAAGGCCCGCCAGGCTGCGATCACGAAAGAGATTTCGGAGATCGTCGGTGGCGCGGCGGCCGTTTAAAGAATTACTGAAATCAAGGAAACGACCATGAGCAACGGAAACATCGTTCAATGCATCGGCGCGGTGGTGGACATCCAGTTCCCCCGCGACTCCATGCCCAAAGTCTACGATGCCCTAATTCTCGACGCTGCCGACATCGGCACCGCCGAGGCCGGCCTGACCTTCGAAGTCGAGCAGCAGCTCGGCGACGGCATCGTCCGTACCATCGCGATGGGATCAAGCGACGGCCTGCGCCGCGGCATGAGCGTCAAGAACACCGGTGCGCCGATCTCGATTCCGGTCGGTCATGGCACGCTGGGACGGATCATGGACGTACTCGGCCGTCCGATTGACGAGGCAGGCCCGATCGAATGCGACGAACGCCGCCCGATCCACGCCCGCGCACCCAAGTTCGACGAGCTTTCACCCTCGACCGACCTGCTCGAAACCGGCATCAAGGTGATCGATCTGGTCTGCCCGTTCGCCAAGGGCGGCAAAGTCGGCTTGTTCGGAGGCGCCGGCGTCGGCAAGACCGTCAACATGATGGAGCTGATCAACAACATCGCCAAGCAGCACTCGGGCCTGTCGGTGTTCGCCGGTGTCGGCGAGCGTACCCGCGAGGGCAACGACTTCTATCACGAGATGAAGGAGTCCAACGTCCTCGACAAGGTCGGCATGGTGTTCGGCCAGATGAACGAGCCGCCGGGCAACCGCCTCCGCGTCGCGCTGACCGGCCTGACCATGGCCGAGAAGTTCCGCGACGAAGGCCGTGACATCCTCTTCTTCGTCGACAATATCTACCGCTACACCCTGGCCGGTACCGAAGTGTCGGCGCTACTGGGCCGCATGCCTTCCGCGGTGGGCTATCAGCCTACGCTGGCCGAGGAAATGGGCCGCCTGCAGGAACGCATCACCTCCACCCGTGTCGGCTCGATCACCTCGATCCAGGCCGTGTATGTGCCGGCGGACGACCTGACCGACCCCAGCCCGGCGACGACCTTCCTCCACCTCGACTCAACCGTTGTGCTGTCGCGCGACATCGCCTCGCTGGGCATCTACCCCGCGGTTGATCCGCTCGATTCGACCTCGCGCCAGCTCGATCCGCTGGTCGTCGGCGAGGAACATTACAACGTCGCCCGCAAGGTGCAGATGACGCTGCAGCGCTACAAGGAACTGCGCGACATCATCGCCATTCTCGGCATGGACGAACTTGCCCCCGAGGACAAACTGCTGGTCGGCCGCGCCCGCAAGATCCAGCGCTTCCTGTCGCAGCCGTTCTTCGTGGCCGAGGTGTTCACCGGTTCGCCAGGCAAGTACGTCAGCCTCAAGGACACGATCAAGGGTTTCAGGATGATCGCGGACGGCGAGTGCGACCAACTGCCGGAGCAGGCCTTCTACATGGTCGGCGGCATCGAGGAAGCCTTCGAGAAGGCCAAGACGCTGCAGTAAGCCCTCCAACAAGGAGTCAATATGGCACTTACCATTCATGTCGACGTCGTCAGCGCCGAAGAAGAAATCTTCTCCGGACTGGCCGAGTTCGTCGTGTTGCCGGGCGAGGTTGGCGAACTGGGCATCCTGCCCGGCCACATGCCGCTGATGACCCGCATCCGTCCCGGCGCCGTACGCCTCAAGCTGCCGAGTCAGGCCGAGGAAGAGTTGATCTTCGTCGCCGGCGGCATTCTTGAAGTACAGCCCGGTCTGGTCACCGTGCTTGCCGACACGGCAATTCGCGGCCACGATCTCGACGAGGTCAAAGCCACCGATGCCAAGCGCCGTGCCGAGGAAGCTCTAACCGACCGCAGCGCGGAACTCGACTATGCGCGCGCCCAGTCCGAGCTGGCGGAAGCCGTCGCGCAACTGGCGACCATCCAGCGCCTGCGCAAGAGCACGCACTGATCGTCGTTTGCTTCGCCGTCAAGACAAAGGCAGCTTCGGCTGCCTTTGTCTTTTCCGCGGCGGCCGGGATTCGCCGTGGCGCCAGGGCCGACTTTTTCCGCAGAACCAAGCCGCTGTCCACATGACCGCCAGGGCGTAGAATGACCGCCCGAGCACCGGTTCTCGTGGGAGGTAGGTCTTGGCTAGCGACAACTCGCAGGATGACACCGTCCCGATCGCGCCGCAGGGGGGCGGCGTAGACTTCGATCTGGACGGCGGTACCCGTACCGTCCTTCAGCCGTTGAACTCGGCGCTACGAGATCCTCCCGCTACGCCCACCGCCAACCACGTCGCCTTGCCGTCCGGCTACGTGCTGCACGAATACACCATCGAGGCCGTGCTCGGCGCCGGCGGCTTCGGCATCACCTATCTGGCGCGCGATGCCAACCTGCAGTGCCAGGTCGCGATCAAGGAATACCTGCCCAACGACCTGGCGATACGTGCCACCGGCCAGACGGTACTGCCCCGCACCGAGGCCGAGCATCACGAGTACCGACTGGGGCTGGACCGCTTCCTGGCGGAAACGCGCGTATTGGCCGGCTTTCGCCATCACAACATCGTCCGCGTCAATCGTTTCTTCGAAGCCAACCAGACGGCTTACATGGTGATGGACTACGAGCGCGGGAAACCCCTGCGCGACTGGCTGGCGAGCCACGGCACGGTGGATGAGGCCACACTGAAACGCATGTTCCTGCCGCTGCTCGACGGGCTGGAAATCGTACACCGCGCCGGCGTCGTGCACCGCGACATCAAGCCTGCGAACATCTATGTCCGCGACGGCGACGGCAGTCTGGTCCTGCTTGATTTCGGCGCGGCGCGGCAGACCACCGGTGTCGCCAGCAAGAGCCTGACCAGCATAATCACCCCCGGCTACGCACCCTTCGAGCAATACCATACGCGAGGGGCGCAGGGTCCGTGGACCGACCTCTACGCACTGGCCGGCGTCCTTTACTGGCTGGTAACCGGCCAGAAACCGCTCGAAGCCCCGAGCCGGGTCAAGGACGACACCATGCCGCCGGCCATGGTTGCGGGGGCTGGCCGCTTTGGCCATGCCTTTCTTGCCGCGATCGACTGGGCGCTTACGGTCGACGACGACGCCCGCCCGCGAAGTGTCACCGAGTTCCGTTCGGTCCTGATGGGCGAAATGCCAGTGCCGACGTCGCTCGACCTCGGGGCGGCCTTCGTCGAAGCAACACCGAGGTACAAGGCCGGCGGCCTCGGCTTGCCCGGGATCGCCGTCGCCGGCGCGATTGCAGTCAGCATTGGCGGACTGGCATATTTCGCCCTCTCCGGTTCTTCGACCCCGGTACCGCCGATTGCCGAAGTCGCTGAGCCGGCTGTCCCCTCATCTAAACCACAGGCGCCGCCCCGCGCTGTCGCCCAGTCCAGGGAGAAAGCTGCAGCCGGTGGTGTTGCCGCCGGCAGCCCCGCGGCGATCCTGCTATTCGACATTATTCCGCCGGGCGAGCAGGCCGAAGTGACGATAGATGGCCGCAAGGTTGGCACCGCGCCGCCATTGCGGGAGTACAAGGTCGCGCCGGGCAAGCACAAGATCGAAATCCATGGTCGCAAGCCGCCCAATGTCTATTATTACTGGGTAAACCTCGAACCCAACGAGAAGAAGAAGCTCTGGGCCAAGTTCGCCAACGAATGAAAAAGGGCAGCCCGTGGGCTGCCCTTCGGCCGGCTCGGTGCGTTCTTCTTACAGCGCTTTCTTCACCGTAATGGCGCCGCGAATCTCGGCCGCCGAATAGCCGACGGCCTTGTCGTCGGGATAAAGCTCCTTGAGCTTGGCTTTTACGTCCTTGTCGAGCCGGTCCTCGGTGCCGTGGCAGGCCAGGCAGAGATCCTGCGTCGGCAGCGCCTTCATGTAGCGCATCACGCGCTTGCCGTCCACGACCGTGATTTCGCTGGCTTCGAGCATGCCGGGCTTTTCGCCGGCCGCGGTACGCTTCTCGAAGGTCTCGAGGACATGGCGCTCCCATGCGTCAGGCACGGCCTTGGGATTGCGGTTCTTGAGGCTGACGCGACGGATCTGCATGCCCTTGGCCTCCGACAGCGCCTTGGCCATGGCCGGCGCCTTTTCGCGGCAAACCACCATCGCCTCGGCGTGGCCGTTCTTTTTGATCTCGGCGTCGAGCACATCAAGCAGCTTGGGCGGCATCGACATCGCCGTCTGGCGAACGTCTTGCAACAGATTACCTTCCTGGGCAATGGCGGCAACGGAAAAGGCCGCGAGGCAGGCGGCGGCGACAAGCGATTTATTCATGGGTGTTCTCCTTGGTGGTCGCTACATGGACTGGCGGGAGCGGAGCCAGCCGTGGGAAAGCTCGCGCTAAAGTATAAGTGCGTCGACGCGCTTGTCCAACTGCGACAATTTGTCGCATAGCTCGGACACTTCGGCAGCAAACCTGTCCAAGTCCTGCGGCCGCGCCACCAGCGGATTCTCTTCACCGACATATTCGGCGACGTTCTCGGCCAGGCGCCGCGCCGCGTCCGCCTGCCAGCTGGCGAAAGCGCCGGCACCCTTTACGAGGCGATGGGCGGCAATGTCGCCGACCACGCGCGACAGGTCTTCCTCGGCATCCCAGCGCAGCTTGCGCAGGACGAAGGACAACTCGGTGGCAAGATGGGCGTTGCCCTCGACGCGGGCGGCGGCGATGATCTGCGCCTGTCCCTGCAGCGCACGCAGCGGGGCATCCGCCGGCAGGGTCATGGTAACGTCGGGTGCAACATCCGGCCCGACCGGATCGAAGTAGCCATCCGTGCGGATGAGCAGATCGAGCTGGAAAGGTGGCATGGCCAGACGCGCGTTGCGGCCGGCAAAGGGGGTCAGTTTCGCCCGTGCCCAATCGGCCTGGCCCAGCAGGTGATTGAGTGCCCCGAGCGAAAACGGGCCAAACACGGCTTACTGGGACTGCTGGATGCCTGCGATGACCCAGCCGCCGCTGCCATCCACCGGCTTGGCGAGGTGCCAGACTTCGTCGAGCGCCTCGACCGGACCAGCGGCCTCCTCGCGGATGCGACCGGAGAAGCGGACGCTGACAACATGGCGGCCGCCTTCCTCGGCAACATCGAGGACGGTGGCGTCGAGTTGCTGGACGTCGGTTTCCTGATTGGCGCGGCCACGCTCCTCGAACTGCATCTGGATCTCGGCAAACACCTCGGGCGAAGTGAAATTGCGGATATCGTCCATGTCGCCCCGGTCATTGGCGGCTTGCAGGCGGATGTAGTTGAGCTTGGCCTGGCGCAGGAAGCCATCGACGTCAAAATCGGCCGGGATGCTTCCGGTTGCCGCTGCCAGCGCCGTGCCGCCAGCGCCGAGATTTGCCGCCGCCGGTTCGAAACGGCCAGAGTCGAAGTTCCCGCCGCCGCCGGCATACTGCATTCCCGCGGCCTGCTCACGCTTGCGGAACAGCAGCTTGAAGGCGACCACGGCGGCGAATACCAGCAGTGCGATCATCACGAAGGTGGCCATGCCTTCGCCCAGCCCGAAGTGCGAGAGCAGAGCGGCGATTCCCAGGCCGGCAGCCAGGCCGGCGATGGGACCGAGCCACTTGCCCATGCCGGCGGGCTTCGCGGCAGCCGCAGGATTGGCCGATGCTGGTGTGGCTGGCTTGGCTGCGGCGCTTTGCGCCGGCGCCGGGGTGACGTTGCGCTTCATGCCGAAGGAACTGCCGCCGCCGAGACGCTTGGCCTCGGCATCCGAGGCGACAAAGGCGGTGCCGGCAAAAGCGATAAGTGCGACGGACAGGGTGGCGAGAATGTTTTTCATGGGGTCTCCTTCAGGGGACTTGCGGGCTTACAGCTTGTAGCCGCGGTGCAGTGCGACCACACCGGCGGTGAGATTGAAATAATCGACGCGGGCCAGTCCCGCGCCTTCCATCATGGTTTTCAGCGAGGCCTGGTCCGGATGCATGCGGATCGACTCGGCCAGGTAACGATAGGAATCGGGGTCGTTAGCCACCTTGGCGCCGAGCCAGGGCAGTATCTTGAACGAGTAGAAATCGTAGGCGGGTTCCAGCGGTTTCCAGACCTTGGAAAACTCCAGCACCAACAGGCGCCCGCCCGGCTTGAGTACGCGGCGCATCTCGGCGATGGCAGACTCCTTGTGCGTCATGTTGCGCAGGCCGAAGGCGACGGTGACGCAGTCGAAATGGTCAGAAGGAAACGGCAGCTTCTCGGCATCGCATTGCGCCACCGGGCCTAGCTGGCCTTCGTCGAGCAGGCGGTCGCGGCCGCGGGTGAGCATGGCATTGTTGATGTCGGTGAGCCAGACTTGGCCCGTCGGGCCGACGCGCTTGGCGAAGGCCGACGACAGGTCGCCGGTGCCGCCGGCGACGTCGAGCACCCGGTCGCCGCTACGCACGCCCGAGATCTCGATGGTGAAAATCTTCCACAGGCGATGCAGGCCCATCGACATCAGATCGTTCATGATGTCGTACTTCTGGGCGACGGAGGAGAAAACGCCGCGCACGCGGCCGGCCTTCTCTTTTTCGGCGACGGTCTCGAAGCCGAAATGGGTCTGATTGGTCATTGCAAGCCTTATTAGTGACTGCCGCAGCTGCCTCCGCCACAACCGCCGCCGCTGCTTCCACCGCCACCGCCGCAACCGCCACCGGATTTCTGCGGCTTGACGGCGTTGGTGGTATCGACGTCGCGGCTGGCGCCGGCGGCATCGAGCCGCTCGAGGTATTCGGCCCAGAGGTCGCCCTGACGTTCACCCAGATGATAGAGCAGGTCCCAGGAATAGATGCCGGTATCGTGGCCGTCGGAAAAGAAGGGAAGGATGGCGTAATTGCCGACCGCCTCGATGTGGGCGATGTCGACGTCGCGCTTGCCGGTCTGCAGCGTCTCCTGGCCGGGGCCGTGGCCGCGGACCTCGGCGGAAGGGCTATAGACGCGCAGGAATTCGAAGGGCAGCTTGAAAACCTTGCCGTCGGCAAAGCTCACCTCCAGCAGGTGCGAGCGCTGGTGCAGCTTGATTTCGGTGGGGGTGGGGGTCTTGCTGTCGAGTCCGGCCATGGTGTTCTCTCTGTTCGTCGAAGGTGTGACTTAAATCTGTGTTTAAGCTCTTGTTTTCAAGGGGCCCCATGATAGCTTACGTCTGTCACAAAACAGTCATGCGCCCGCAATAGACTGCCGCATCCCGCCACAAGTTCATCCCGCCATGCCTGCCCGCATCCTGATCGTCGAAGACGAACCCGCCATCCAGACGCTGATCGCCACCACGCTCAGGCGTGCGGGGCATGAAGTCAGCGCCGCGCTGGACGCCGAAGTTGCGCAGCGGCAGATTCGCGAGGCCTTGCCCGACCTGATCCTGCTCGACTGGATGCTGCCCGGCATCAGCGGCCTCGAGTTCGCCCGGCGCTTGCGTAGCGAGGCGCGCACCCGCGAGGTGCCGATCATCATGCTGACCGCCCGCGGTGCCGAAGCCGACAAGGTACAGGGCCTCGAGGTCGGCGCCGACGACTACGTCACCAAGCCCTTCAGCCCGCGCGAATTGCTGGCGCGCATCCAGGCCGTGCTGCGGCGGCGCCAGCCGCAGGCAACGGCCGATGCGGTGGAGGCCGGTGGCCTGCGGCTCGATCCCGTCACCCATCGTGTCGTGGCCCGGGGCGAAGCCCTGACGCTCGGCCCGACCGAGTTTCGCCTGCTGCATTTTCTCATGACCCATCCGGAGCGAGTGCACACTCGCGCACAGCTGCTTGACCAGGTGTGGGGTGACCACGTTTTCGTGGAGGAGCGCACGGTGGATGTGCACATTCGCCGCCTGCGTGCGGTACTGGAACCCTCTCAACTTGATGCGCTGGTGCAGACCGTGCGCGGCAGCGGCTATCGCTTTTCGCTGGAGACCTCGGCGGCGTGAGCGCCATTGCCTGGATGATCGGCGCCGTACTCGGTGTTGTACTGCTGGTGCTGGCCGTGCGCGGCCACGTTCAACTGTTGCGGCTGATCCGCTGGGCACAGGCGCCGCTGGGCGAGCCGGTGCCGGAGGCCGGCGGGCTCTGGGGCGAAGCCTTCCTCGCCCTGCACCGGCGGGCACGTGCCGCCGCCGAGTCGCGCCGTCAATTGCAGCAGGAACTTGATCGCCTGGAAGCGCTGACCCAGGCGCTGCCCGAAGGCGTGGTCATTCTCGGCGCCGGGCAGGTGATCGAATGGCTTAACGGCCAGGCCGCACGCGACCTTGGCCTCGATGCCGGCCGCGACATCGGCGCCCCGATCATCAACCTGATGCGTGAACCCGAATTCATCCGCCATCTCGAAACGCCGCAGCACGGCGTGCCGCTGCTGCTGCGCGCCCGGCGCAACCCCGGCCGTACGCTGCAGATCGTGTCGGCGCCCTTCGGGGCGGATCGCATGCTGCTGCTGACGCGCGACATCACGCAGCTGGAAAAGCTCGAAACCATGCGCCGGGATTTCGTCGCCAATGTTTCACACGAATTGAAGACGCCGCTGACGGTGGTGGCGGGGTTCATCGAAATGCTGAAGGATGGCATTGGGCCGGCGGCGGGCGAAGCCGCGATTCCAGCCGAGGATGCGGCACATTACCTCGCGCTAGCCTTTGATCAGGCCGGGCGCATGCAGCGCCTGATCGACGACCTGCTGACCTTGTCGGCGCTTGAAACCGGTGCCCCGCCGCCGCCGCAGGAGCGGGTGGACATGCGTGCGCTGCTGGCCGAGGTGCGGGAGGAGATTGCCGCACTGTCCGCCGGGCAGCATGACATACGGCTCGAGGAGGACGGTCCGGCCTGGCTCTCGGGCGGTGGCGCCGAACTACGCAGCGCCTGCGGCAACCTCGCCAGCAATGCCGTGCGCTATACCCCGGCGGGCGGCAGCATCGTGCTGGCCTGGCGAACCCTGCCCGGCGGCGACGCCGAGTTCGCAGTCACCGACAGTGGGCTGGGCATCGAATCACAGCACATTTTGCGGCTCACCGAGCGTTTCTACCGGGTCGACCGCGGTCGCTCGCGCGAGTCCGGCGGCACCGGCCTGGGCCTGGCCATCGTCAAACATGTGCTGGAGCGGCACCAGGCGCGGCTGGTAATCGAAAGCCAGGCCGGGCGCGGCAGCACCTTCCGGGCAGTATTTCCTGCGGCACGCGTGGCCGACTAACAGCGGAAAACCGCTCGCGCCGGCCTGACCACTACAGCATTTCCACCACCCATTTCGTCACCGTTCCGGTGGCGTGGGCGCATTGCTGTCCGCGTGACTGGTCGAAGGCCTTGTACTCGGCGGCATTCCACATGTCGTAGGTGCGGCCGGTGAACTGCTGCTGCAGTTCCTTGCAGGTGATGCCGCCGAATTCCTGGCGGAAGCGCTCGGTGAGTTCCTTGGCTTTCTGGAAGTTGTTGATGCAGCGCCCCTTGTCGAGCTTGTCGCGGTCGCGGCCGTACTTGGCGCTCAGGGCCAGCAGGCCGCCGCTCAATGCGCCGCATACCCCTTCGCCGAGCAGGCCGCCGCCACCGGAAAGTCCGTGGCTGGCCTTGACCGTCTGGTCGTCGATGATGCCGACGGTTTCCTGCACCGTGGCGAGGACGCACTGGGGACAGCAACCGTAGTCAAGTTCGTACTTCAGGGCCTTTTCGTAGGCTTGCTCCCCGAGCGACTGCTTGGTTTCGGTGTCCATGACCATCTCCGGTTAATCAGATATGGCTAATATACTCCGCAAATCCGGCTTTGGCTGCGTCGCTAAATCCTGTCGTAGGTCGCCCGCTCGAAATCGTTGCCGCGTTCGATGAGGCCGGTGAGGCGCAACTGGGTTGATTTGCCGCTGTAAATCTCCAGCACCCGCTCACGCTTGAACCAGCCGACGGGGAAGACGATGGATTCCGGCTCATGCAGGGCGGCGACGGCCGGCAGCAAGAAGCCCGGGCTGTATTTTTCGCGCACCGCGCTGAGGCCGGTGCCGCGAACCGCCACCGGTTGCGGCTGGCCGGCGATGATCTGGACGCCGGCCTGCAGCGCGTCCTTGCCGTCGATCATGGCCCAGCGCAGGGTGCCGAGCAGCAGCGAGCGCACGTCCTTGGGCCGCACCGCGACCAGTTGGCCGCCGCCGAAACGGCTACCGGCGCTGGCCAGCGGCCGCTGGATGCGCACGCCGGTGGCGGACTGGTCGAGCATGCGCCATTCCTCCATGACTTCCCACTGCTCGACCTGGAAGCCGTGCTGCTGGCTGTAGTCGTCGGCCTGCGGGGTTTCCATGACGCGGCCGAAGGTGGCGATCTCGTCGCGCTGGCGGCGGATCTGCGTGTCGGACAGCGAACCGCCGGGCTGCTGGAAAGCCTTGCGGCCCGAGACGTAATAGTGGATTGCCTCGATGCCGCCGATGATCACGCAGTTGCCGTCGGCGGCGCGGCGCTCGTGCTTGCGGATCGCGCCGCCCTTGCACCAGCGGTAGTACATCTGGATCAGCAGTTCCTGGCACAGTGGCTGGGTGCAGTCGTCGCCGAGTTGCAGGTCGCGCGGCGAATCCCCGCGCTCGAGACGGACGACGCGTTTCTTCAGGCTGTCGCGCATGCCCGAGGTGTCGACGAAACGCGTGCCGGGGACGAATATCGGCCGGTAGCCGGCCGGTGCATCGGCATCGAGATCGACGCACAGCGGGATGGTGCGAGCCGACAGCGTCGGTGGCGTTTCGGAAACGCTGAGCTTGCCGGCCCAGCGTCGCGCCCAGCGCGCTGCCCAGCCGATCTGTTTCGGCGGCAGCTGATAGGGGCTGGCGGCGTGCAGCAACAGACCTTCGATCCAGGTCGCCAGCGGTGCCGCCAGGTTCTTGCCGAGGCGCACGTTGTCGGCAACTTCCTGGCGTGCGACGCCAGCATTCTCCGCGGCGGCATAGGTCCGGTGCAGCGATTTCCAGTAGCCGGCTGGCGGCTGGCGGCCACCGCGGTAAGTGTCGAACAACACGCTGACCAGCGCGGCCAGTGTGCGTTGTGCCACCAGCGGCCACTGTGGCTTCATGCCCGCTTCATCATCGATGCAGGCGGCAAGGCAGTGCTGGTAGCCGGTGGCCAGAGCGTTCCAGATCGACTGGCAGGTATCGTAGGCCGCCTGTTCGGTGGGCCCCAGCGGCAGCGGCTTGCCGGCAAAGCGGCGGCTGTTTTCGTCCTGCGAGGCATGCACCGGTTCGCGCAGCAACTCCATGATGGCCAGCCGTTCGGTAGCGGGCAAGGCGTAGCGGTTCAGCTGGTTGAGCTGCCGCAGCAGGATCGCCTGCATCTGCACGGCGTTGGTGACGGGCTGCTCCGCCAGCCAGGTCCGGCATCCGGCCGCGGTGGTGAAGGCTGGCGGCTGGGCGGTTGAGGTCTCGGGCAGGTTGAAGGTGTCGGTCATTCAGGACTCCGCTTGCAGTTCGGCCAGGGCGCGGGTGAAGGCCGTGGCAAGCTCGGGAAAAGTCGGCGCCGGCGGGACGGCGCCGTCGCGGCCGGCCGGGTTCCAGATCGGGGACGGGAAGCGGCTGTCGCCGCGCCAGCGCGGGATGACGTGCCAGTGCAGGTGCGGCACGACGTTGCCGAGGCTGGCGAGGTTGATCTTGTCTGGCTGCAGCGTCGCGCGCAGCGCCAACTCGGTGGCGAACACTACGTTCATCAGGTGGCGCCGCTCGGCTACCGTCAGATCGCTCATCTCGGCGACATGGGCGTGCCAGACGACGCGGCAGAACCCGGGGAAATCACGGCCTTCGTCGCCACCGACGAGAACGACGCGGCACGACTCGTCCTGCCACATGACATCACCGCCGGGAGTGGAACACAGCGCGCATTCGCTCATGGCCGCGAGCATAGCGCAAGCGCCGGCTCAGTGCATCCGCGGCACCGCATCCCGCAATAGCAGCGAGGGGGTGGAAAACGGCGCCAGCCGCTCGAGAAAATCTAGCAGTTCCAGCACCGGCGAATTGCGGTAGAAGGTCGTGATGGGGGTTTCCATCCAGATACGGTCGGCGAACAGCCAGGCCTCGTGCGGCGTGTCGCCGATGCCGTCGCCGTTGCGGTCGAACCCCTGGTAGTCGCTCCAGTGGTTGCCCTTCCAGACGTTGGCGCTGCCGGCGCCGGCAGCGCTGACGGCGACCTGGGTCAGGTTGTGCTCGAAACGGTTGTTCTCGAAACGATGGCCGCCGCTTTCGCCGTAGAAGAAAGCACCGATGATATTGTGGGCAAAGCGGTTGCCGCGCACCGTCAGCACGCCGACCGGCTGCGGCTGGGCATCGACCTGAAGGCCGACGGAACAGTGGATGATCTCGTTGTTTTCTACCAGCGCGTCGTCGCTCTCCTTGAAGACGATGCCCCCGCCCCCGCCGGTCAGTGCGTGGGCGACGTGGTTGCCGCGCACCACGAGTTGCGGCGAATAGAGCACGATGATGCCGGTGCCGGTGTGTTCGAGGTGGTTGTTCTCCACCAGCAAGCGCGGCGAGAAGATGATGTGCATGCCGTAGCGGCCGTCGTGGAAGCGGTTGCCCGCGATGCGGTTGTCCGGCGAGTTGGTGAAGGTGAGGTCGCGCGCCCGCTCGAAGCTGTTGCCCTCGATGCGGTTGTGGCGGCTGTTCCAGAGTCGGATGGCGTCGCCGCGCATTCCCAGCGACAGGTCCTTGCCGGTGACGCGGTTGGCCTCGATGCGGTTGCGGTTGCCACCCTTGACGTGGATGCCGAACAGCACGTCCTGCAGGGTGTTGCCGCCGACGTGGTTGTCATCGCCTTCGATCGTGACCCCGGCATCGATGCTGTCGTGGCTGTCACCGCTGCCCGTGATGGTGGCGCCGCGCAGCGTGACGCCGCTGGCGCGGATGGTCAGTACCGTGCCGCGGCCGCCGCCTTCGATCTTCGCCCGGCCCTGACCGTCTATGGTCAATGGCTTGTCGATGACCGCCGGCCCCGCATAGCTGCCGGGCGTAAGACGCAGCACGCCGCCGGCCGGCGTGGCATCGATCAGCGGCTGCAGCGGTAAAGGCGAGGGCGAGGGCGAGGCCAGCGCCGGCAGGGCGAAAAACGCCATGAGGCAGAAAAATCTCATGGCGGCGATTGTGGCGACGCTACGGCGATGCCGCCTTGGCATGCGTCAATTCATGGCGGCTATTCGCCGATCAGGTGCAGCTGGACCTCGCGCCGGTGCGGCCGCGTCCGGTGCTCCCAGAGAAAGATGCCCTGCCAGGTGCCGAGCGCCAGGTGTCCGTCCTGCAGTGGAATGGACAGGCTGGACTGCGTCAGCGCCGTGCGGATGTGCGCCGACATGTCGTCCGGTCCTTCGCTGTCGTGACGCCAGCTCGGGTCGCCGTCCGGCACCAGCCGTTTGAAGAATGCGTCGAGGTCGTGGCGGACGGCGGGATCGGCATTTTCCTGGATGGTCAGGCTGGCCGAGGTGTGGCGGCAGAAGACGGTGAGCACGCCATTCGCCATGCCGCTCTCGCGCACGAAGGCGCGGGTGTCGGCGGTGATCTCGACCAGGCCGCGACCCGGCGTGGCGATGACGAGGGTGTGGTGGGCTTGTTTCATGGGGGAATTATCGCCGGCCCATGCTATTGCACCAGGTGCTTCAGACACAACGCCCACCTCAAGTGACCCTGCAATTTCCGCAACACTTGATAATCCCCAATATGGGGTCTATCATCCCCATATGGGTCACATAGATGCCTCTCTGGGTGAAGTGCTTTTCTCGGGCGTGCAGCGGCGCCTGCTGGCACTTTTCTATGGTCAGCCGGATCGTTCTTTCTACACCAATGAGTTGCTGCGGCTAACCGCCACCGGTCGCGGCGGACTGCAACGGGAGCTGGCCCGCCTGGTTTCCGCCGGCCTCATCTACGGCGTGACAGTCGGTAACCAGAAGCACTACCAGGCCAATCGCGCCGCGCCGATCTTCAATGAACTGCGCGGTATCGTGCTCAAGACATTCGGCCTGGCAGATGTACTGCGCGAGGCGCTGGCACCTGTCGCTGACAAAATTGAATTGGCCTTCATCTTCGGCTCGATCGCCAAGGGCAACGATACCGCCTCGAGCGACATCGACCTCCTGATCGTTAGCGACGAGATCGCCTATGCCGAGCTCTTCGACGCGCTTGCCGCGGCCGAGGCAACCCTGGGCCGCATGATCAACCCCACGCTTTACGCCACTGCCGAATTGGAGCGAAAGGTGCTCGCTGACAACCATTTCGTGACACGTGTTCTCGCGCAACCCAAGATCTTCCTGAAAGGAGACGAGGATGGCCTCCCCGTTGGACAAACTGCTCAAGGTCAGTAAGGGCGGGTTGAAGCCGGAAGCACCGAGCCAGTCCGAGTTCGACGGCCTGGTGCAGTCCGCCAGGCGAAAACGTCAGGACGCCCTGCTCGATGGTCTGAGCGAGGAGAGCCGTTTCGATCTCGCCTGTAACGCCGCGCACTCTTTTGCCCTGGCCGCTTTGCGCTGGCACGGCTACCGTTCGGACAACCGTGTGCTGGTGTTCCAGGCGCTGGCACATACCGTCGGCTTCGCGTCGTCGCAGTGGCGAGTGCTGGATCGTTGCCACACCAAGCGTAACCTGGCCGAATATGAAGGCAACTTCGATGTCGATTCCCAACTGTTGCGCGAGTTGGACGCGGTGACCCAGGATCTCGAGCGAGCGGTCGCCACGCTTGGACCGGTCAGGAACCAAGGCTGACGCGACAGTATCCGATGTCTACAGCAGCACCCGCTCGATGCCCCCGGCATTGGCGGCATCGACGTACTTCTCCATCCAGTCTTTACCGAGCAGGCGCCGCGCCATCTCGACGACGACGTAGTCGGCCTCGATGTTGGCGTCGTCGCGGTAGCGCGACAGCCCCTGCAGGCAGGCGGGGCAGGAGGTAAGGATCTTGACTGTGTCCGCCGTGGCGCCAGCGCGCCCCGCAGGAAGTACCCTTGGGGTGCCGACTTTTGCGGCAGCCGCCTCGCCGAGGCGCTTGACGCCGATTTCTATCTCCTGCTGCTTGCGGAAGCGGATCTGCGTGGCGATGTCGGGGCGCGACACCGCCAGCGTGCCGGACTCGCCGCAGCAGCGGTCGTTGAGGTCGACGCGCTGCCCCATGAGCTGGTTGACCACCTTGATGCCCGAGTGCTGCTTCATCGGCGTGTGGCAGGGCTCGTGGTACATGAACTGCGTGCCCGTGAGCCCTTCCAGCCTGACGCCCTTCTCGAACAGGTACTCGTGGATGTCGAGCAGGCGACAGCCGGGGAAGATCCGGTCGAATTCGTACTTGAGCAGCTGATCCATGCAGGTGCCGCAGGAGACGATCACCGTCCTGATGTCGAGGTAGTTGAGCGTGTTGGCGACGCGATGGAACAGCACGCGGTTGGCGGTGGTGATGGCCTGGCCCTTGGCATCGTCGCCACTCGATGTCTGCGGATAGCCGCAGCAGAGGTAGCCCGGCGGCAGCACCGTGGTGGCGCCGAGATCGTAGAGCATGGCCTGGGTGGCCAGCCCCACCTGCGAGAACAGCCGCTCCGAGCCGCAGCCGGGGAAGTAGAAGACGGCGTCGGATTCCTCGGATGCCTTCGCCGGGTCGCGGATCACCGGGATCAGCGCGTCGTCCTCGATGTCGAGCAGCGCGCGCGAGGTGCGCGACGGCAGCTTCGCCGGCATCGGCTTGTTGAGGAAGTGGATGATCTGCGTCTTGACGGTCGGGCGGCCCAGCGTCGCCGGCGGCCGCTTGACCGTATCCTGGATCAGGCCGAACGACTTGGCCAGGCGGTGGCCGAGGCGCTGCGCCTTGTAACCCCATTCGATCATGGCCATGCGCATCAGCTTGATGGTGGCGGGGTCGGTGATGTTGAGGAAGGTCATCGCCGCCAGCGTGCCCGGGTTGGTCTTCTTGCGACCCAGGGTGCGCAGGAAGTTGCGCATGGCGATCGAAACGTCGCCGAAATCGATGTCGACCGGGCAGGGGTTCAGGCACTTGTGGCAGACCGTGCAATGGTCGGCGACGTCGTTGAACTCGTCGAAATGCTGCAGCGAGATGCCGCGACGGGTCTGCTCCTCGTAGAGGAAGGCCTCGATCAGCAGCGAGGTGCCGAGGATCTTGTTGCGCGGCGAGTAGAGCAGGTTGGCGCGCGGCACGTGGGTCGAGCACACCGGCTTGCACTTGCCGCAGCGCAGGCAGTCCTTGATGCTGGCCGAGATCGAGCCGATCGCCGACTGTTCCATGATCAGCGACTCGGTGCCGAGCAGCGAGAACGAGGGCGTGTAGGCGTTGGCCATGTCCGCGCCCGCCATCAGCTTGCCCTTGTTGAAGCGGCCTTCCGGATCGATCTTCTGCTTGTACTCGCGGAAGGGGCGGATTTCGTCGTCGCCGAGGAATTCGAGCTTGGTGATGCCGATGCCATGCTCGCCCGAGATCACGCCGCCGAGGCCCTTCGCCAGCGCCATGATGCGGGCCACAGCCTTGTTGGCCGATTGCAGCATGGCGTAGTTGTCGGAGTTCACCGGGATGTTGGTGTGCACGTTGCCGTCGCCGGCGTGCATGTGCAGGGCGACGAAGACGCGCCCGCGCAGTACCTCGGCGTGAATTGCGGCCAGCCGCTCGCAGACGGGGCGGAAGGCATTGCCGTCGAAGATGGCGCACAGCGGTGCCCGCAGCTCGGCCTTCCACGATACGCGCAGCGAGTGGTCCTGCAGCTTGTGGAACACCGTTGTCGCGCCGCCCGCCGTGTTGCCAGCGCCGACTTTTGGCAGCGGATGCCATTGCGGCAGTGGTGACCAGGGGCGATCCAGTCCGTCGAGCAGGGCCTGCCAGCGGGCGCGCGTCGCGGCGATCAGTTCGAGCGCCTGTTCACGACGGTCGCCAAGCAGCACCTCCTTGTCGAGTCCGGTATCGCCCGCGTGCAGTGGCAGGTCGCCCTGCAGGAATTCGGCCAGCGCGTCGCACAGCGCCAGCTTGTTGGCGATGGAAAGCTCGATGTTGATGCGTTCGATGCCGTCGCAGTAGTCGCCCATGCGCGGCAGCGGAATCACCACATCCTCGTTCACCTTGAAGGCGTTGGTGTGCTTCGAGATGGCGGCGGTGCGCGCGCGGTCGAGCCAGAACTTCTTGCGTGCCTCGCTGGAAACGGCGATGAAGCCCTCGCCGCCGCGCGAATTGGCGATCTTCACCACTTCCGAGGTTGCGCGCATCACGGCGTCTTCGTCCTCGCCGACGATGTCGCCGATCAGCACCATCTTGGGCCGGCCGTGGCGCTTCGCTTTTGTCGCGTAGCCGACGGCCTTGATGTAACGGTCGTCGAGGTGCTCGAGGCCGGCCAGGCGCACCCCGGCGGCCAGTCCGGCGCCGCCCGGCTTGAAGTGGTCGGTGATCTCGACGATGCTGGGCACGGCGGTACTCACCTGGCCGAAGAACTCGAGGCAGACGGTGCGCGCCACCGGCGGCATCTTGTGCAGGATCCACACCGCCGAGGTGATCAGGCCGTCGCAGCCTTCCTTCTGCACGCCGGGCAGGCCGGCGAGGAACTTGTCGGTGACGTCCTTGCCCAGCCCCGTCTTGCGGAAGGTGGCGGCGGGGATTTCCAGCGTTTCCTCGCGCTCCAGCTTCCTGCCGTCGGCATCGAAATAGCGGCAGCGGAAGGTGGCGACGGCCTGGTCGTGGATCTTGCCGAGGTTGTGGTTGAGCCGTTCGACCTCCAGCCACTTGCCCTCGGGCGTCACCATCTTCCACGACGCCAGGTTGTCGAGCGCGGTGCCCCACAGCACCGCCTTCTTGCCGCCGGCGTTCATGGCGATGTTGCCGCCGATGCAGGAGGCGTCGGCCGAGGTCGGGTCGCAGGCAAACACCAGGCCGTTTTCATCGGCGCGGTCCATGACGCGCCGCGTCACCACGCCGGCGCCGGTGCGGATGGTGGCGTAGGCGCGGTCCAGCCCCGGCAGCACGGTCTGCTCGACCGGCCCCATGTCGAGCAGCTTCTCGGTGTTGATGACCGCGGACTTGGCATCGAGCGGCACGGCGCCGCCGGTGTAGCCGGTGCCGCCGCCGCGCGGGATGATGGTCAGGCCCAGCTCGATGCAGTCGCGCACCAGCGGCGCGATCTCGGCTTCGGAGTCGGGCGTGAGCACGACGAAGGGATACTCGACGCGCCAGTCGGTGGCATCGGTGACGTGCGAGACGCGGGCGAGCCCGTCGAAGCCGATGTTGTCCCTGCGGGTGTGCTTCGCCAGCACGCGCAGGGCGCGGCGGCGCAGCTCGGCGGTCTCGCCGAACCAGGCTTCGAAGGCGCCGACGGCCTGGTGTGCCGCGACCAGCAGTTGCGCCACGGGTTCGTTGCCCTGGCGGCGCTTTTCAATCTCGCCGAGGCGGTGGCGCAGGGCGCCGATCAGGGCGGCGCGGCGGGCCGGGTTGGCCAGCAGGTCGTCTTCGAGATAGGGGTTGCGCCGTACCACCCAGATGTCGCCCAGCACCTCGTAGAGCATGCGCGCCGAGCGGCCGGTGACGCGCTGGCTGCGCAGCACGTCGAGGATTGCCCACATCTCGGCGCCGAGCAGGCGAATCACGATCTCGCGATCGGAGAACGAGGTGTAGTTGTAGGGAATTTCCCGAAGGCGGGCGTTCATGGGCGAGCGTGTCTGAGCTATGCTGCAGGGCATCAATTCTAACCGATGGGCCGGTGTGCTATTTTCAAGGCAGCGGCAGCCGAAGGGGAAGAAAATCATGTACGAGCATCGAGGGGTTTGATTCATGGCGGTGACGATTCGCAACCTGACGGCCGCCGACATCGCAGCGGCGTCGGACCTGCAGCGCAGGGTTTACAAGGCCATTCCGGCTTTCAGCCAGGAACAGTTCGAGAGCCTGCTCGGCCATTTTCCCGAAGGCCAGTTCGTGGCCGAAGCGGACGGCAAGCTGGTCGGCATCGCCATCTCGCTGGTGGTTCTGTGGGACGACTACAGCCTGCATCACACCTGGGCGGAAGTGACCAACCACGGCCATTTCGACACCCACGACATGGGTGGCCGCACCCTCTACGGCGCCGAGGTCTGCGTCGATCCGGACTGCCGCGGCCAGGGTGTCGGCCACGCCCTTTACGAGGCGCGGCGGCAATTGTGCCGGACGATGAACCTCAAGCGCATCATCGCCGGCGGCCGCCTGCCCGGCTACCATGAACACGCGGCGCACATGTCGCCGGAGGAATACGCCAAGCGCGTGATCTGGGGCGACATCTATGACCCGGTGCTGCGCTTCCAGCTTGACGAGGGTTTCGACTACTGCGGCATCCTCCATGGCTACCTGCCCACCGACCCCGAGGCGATCGGCAATGCCGCGCTGATCGTCTGGCTCAATCGCGACTACGATCCGTCGCGTCCCACCCAGTTGCCACCGAAGGATTCGCCATGAGAGCACGCATTGCCGCCGTCCAGTACAAGCTGCGCCACATCGATGACTGGCAGGGGTTCGAGGATCAGGTCAATTTCGTCCTCAACGCCGCCGCCGACTACAAGCCGCATTACGTGCTGCTGCCGGAAATCTTCACCACCCAGATCATGTCCTTCATGGACAACGACGACGTGCCCAGCGCGGTGCGCGAGCTTTCCGGCTACACCGACCGCTACACCGAGCTGCTGCGCGGCCATGCCATGAGGCACGGCTATTTCCTGATCGGTGGCAGCCACCCGAACATTCGCGACGGCAAGCTGCTCAACACCGCCTTCCTGTTCACCCCGTCCGGCGAAATCCACACCCAGGACAAGATCCACCGCACCCGCTGGGAAAAGGAAACCTGGAACACCGACCACGGCGACGTGCTCAAGGTGTTCCAGACGCCGCACGCCAAGATCGCCATCCTCATCTGTTACGACATCGAGTTTCCCGAGCTGGCGCGCCGCGTCGCCGAAGAAGGCGCCGAGATCGTCTTCGTGCCGTCCTGCACCGACGACCGCCAGGGCTTCCTGCGCGTGCGCTACTGCTGCCACGCCCGCGCCATCGAGAACCAGATCTACGTCGCCATGACCAGCACCGTCGGCAACCTGCCGGTCGCCGGCCTGCGCCTGCATTACGGCCAGGCCTCGATCATCACCCCCTCGGATTTCCCCTTCGCCCGCGACGGCATCGCGGCCGAGGGTGTGATCAACGAGGAGCAGATCGTGGTGGCCGACGTCGACCTCGCCCTGCTCGACGAAAACCGCCTCAAGGGCACCACCATCCCGCTGCTCGACAAGCGCTCGGATTTCTACGGCCTCAGCCCCGAGATCGTCGTCGCCGACTGATCAGGTGGCCGCCCAGGCGATGACACCATAGCGCGCCGCCTTGCCGGCCGCCATCCACAGCGCGCAGGCCAGCCAGGGCAGGCGCTGAATTTCCCGCCTTGCGCTTAAATTCATTTCGGCAGGCGCATCTGGTGAGCCACCAGGGTCGGTATGATGGCGACATTCGACGGTCGGGAGATGGCTGGTGGAATTCATCGCGCATGTGCGGAGTACCAAGGACGGCGCTGGCGATCCGCACTGGCATCTGCATTCTCTGGAGGACCATCTGCGCGAAGTCGGCCGACGCGCGGGGGAAAGCGCCGGCAAGCTGCAAGCTGGCGATTGGGGCCGCCTGTCTGGTTTGTGGCACGACCTCGGAAAGTACTCACCGGCTTTCCAGTCGATGATCCAGCGCGAGTCTGGCTACGATCCGGAGGCGCATATTGAAAGCGGTACCCGCAACCATTCCACCGCCGGTGCAATCCACGCCGTAGAACAACTCGGCCCCCCGGGCCGCATCCTTGCCTACCTGATTGCCGGCCATCACGCCGGCCTGCCGGATTGGCTCGGTGACCAGCATGCCGGAGCTGCACTGTCCACGCGGTTGCGGCAGAAGGAGTACCTGGACGCGTTGCCCCTGTCCGCCATTCCGGCTGACATCATTGCGCCGCAGCCGCCCGACAATTCAAAAATTCCCGGAAATCGCGATGGCGCCCATTTGTGGCTACGCATGTTGTTTTCCTGCCTGGTCGATGCCGACTTCCTCGACACCGAAGCCTTCATGACGCCCGACAAGTCGGCAGTGCGCGGACAGGGAACGACCATTGCGCAACTATCGGCCTCTTTCGATGTACACATGACGGGCTTTGCCGGTGCACGGCCCACGGTGGTGAATCGCATTCGCGCCGACGTGCTGCGCCAGTGTCGCGAAAACGCCGGACTGTCGCCGGGTCTGTTCAGCCTCACCGTTCCCACCGGCGGCGGCAAGACGCTCGCCAGCATGGCTTTCGCGCTCAAACATGCGGGCATCCATGGCAAGCGCCGGGTGATTTATGCCATTCCCTATACCAGCATCATCGAACAGACCGCCGGAATCTTTCGGGAAATTTTCGGTGAGGCTGTGATTGAGCATCACAGCAGTCTTGATCCGGATCGGGAAACGGCAAAGAGCCGTCTGGCGACCGAGAACTGGGATGCGCCGGTAGTCGTCACCACCAATGTCCAGCTCTTCGAATCGCTGTTCGCGGCCAAGACTTCGCGCTGCCGCAAGCTGCACAATCTCATCGACAGCGTCATCGTGCTCGACGAGGCGCAAACCCTGCCGCCCGGCTTGCTGCAGCCCTGCCTCGACGTGCTCAATCTATTGACGAAGCACTACGGCGTGACGGTCGTTCTATGCACGGCCACCCAGCCCGCGCTGACCGAGGTCGCCAGTTTCGGCCGTGAACTGCGCGGACTCGACAACGTGCGCGAGATCATCGTCGCGCCCCAAACCCTGTTCGACGCCTTGCAGCGGGTTAAGGTGGAAATGCCCGCTGACTTCCATGCGCGCGAGAACTGGGATGCCATCGCCGCAAAAGTCGGCGCTGGCGGTACGGCGGCACTGGCGATCGTCAATACCCGCAACGACTGCCGCGAGCTGTGGCGGCGCTTGAGCGTGCAGGACGGCGGAGCGATCCATCTCTCGGCCTCGATGTGCGGCGCGCATCGGGCTCAAGTGATTGCCGATGTGAGCAAGCGCCTGGAGGACGGCGCTCCGGTCCGAGTAGTTTCGACGCAACTGATCGAAGCCGGCGTCGATATCGATTTTCCGGTGGTCTTTCGTGCGCTGGCTGGGTTGGACTCCATCGCCCAGGCGGCGGGACGTTGCAACCGCGAAGGCCGCCTCGAATCGGGCCGTGTAGTGGTATTTGTACCGCCAAAGGCCGCGCCGGCAGGTCAGTTGCGCCGGGCGGAGCAAACTACAGTCAGCCTCATGGCGGGCACAGCGCTCGAGACACTGGCGCCAGACTCCTTCGCCTGCTACTTCCGACACTTCTACTTGAGCGAGCCGCACTGGGACAAACACGACATGCATGGGCTGCTGGTGCGGAACGCCGGCCGCATGGAAATCCAGTTCCGCACCGCCGCAGAAAGATTCCGTTACGTCGATGACGCCGACAGCCAGCCCATCCTCGTCTGGTGGGATGAAAGCGAAAGCCTCATCGGCAAGCTGGCCAGGGACGGCCCGGAGCGCTGGCTGATGAGGAAGCTCCAGCGGTACAGCGTCAACCTGAAGCGCCGGGTTGTGGAGCGGCTGGTAGTTACCGGCGAAGTGCGCGAGGTATGGCCGGGAATCTATGCCCAGAACGTCGATACGCTATACCATGAGCATCTTGGCGTCGTCATCGACAACAACGAACCGCTGGTGATCTGAAGGAGGCCCGCCTTTTGCGAACTACCTACTGCCTGGAAGTGCGCGGCGACTTCGCCTGCTTCACCCGGCCCGAAATGAAGGTCGAGCGGGTTTCCTACGACGTCATCACCCCATCGGCCGCGCGCGCCGTGTTCGAGGCCATCCTCTGGAAGCCCGCCATCACCTGGCGGGTGACCAAGATCGAGGTGCTGAAGCCCATCCGCTGGATCAACCTGCGGCGCAACGAGGTTGGCAGCATCGCCTCGCCCGGCAAGGAAGGCATCGTGATCGAGGACGAGCGCCAGCAACGCGCCGGCCTCTTCCTGCGCGATGTCGTCTATCGCATTCACGCCGGCTTCTCGCTGGATCGCGACCCAGCCAAGCATCGCGGCCAGTTCCCGCATCTGTCAAAATTCGGCGGCGAAGATGGCAACACGCCGGCCAAGTTCCACGAAATGTTCCTGCGCCGTGCTGCCAAGGGTCAGTGCGTCAACCAGCCCTATCTCGGCTGCCGTGAGTTCGCGTGCGACTTCCGGTTGGTGGGTGACCCGGCGGCCGGTCTGGCGCCGATAGAGGAGAGTCGCGATCTCGGCTGGATGCTTTACGACATGGACTTCGCCAACCCCGCCGACCCGAAACCGAAATTCTTCCGTGCAGAAATGCGGGCGGGGGTGATCGACCTGACGCAAGCGGAGGTGCGGGGATGATTCTTCAGGCTCTGTGCGATTACTACGAGCGGAAGCCGAAAGTCGGTGAGCCAGGCGTTGCGGCTGGCGACGGGGTGCCGCCCGTGGGCATGGAAGAGAATGGATTGGGCTTCGTCATCGTCCTCGATGAAGATGGCAACTTCGTCAATATCGAGGACATTCGTATCGAAGGGGGCAGGGTAAAGTCCTCACGCCCGATGGTTGTTCCCATGTCTCGCGATCGAACCGGAAAGAATGCCTGGCAGACGGCTTTTCTGCTGTGGGACTATCCGCGTTATGTGCTTGGCGTCCTGGGTGAGAGGGATGCCCCTGAGATGGCGGACAAACGCATCGGCGCGTTTTGTTCGACCATAGGCAAGGCGTTTCCGGATACATCTGTGGATCGCGGTGTCCACGCAGTGGATCGTTTCTACGCCAATCCAGAAAACTTTGTGAAGGTACCCAAGCATCCGCTGTGGCCGGACATTGAGGCTTCTAGCTATGGCGTCAGCTTCCGTTTGCGTGATGTACCGGGGGAGCTTGTCAGCCAGTCACCGTTGGTGCGTCAGCGTGCGCGAGAACTCTTCGAGCAGGATGGAAATGCGCCACAGGGTATTTGCACCGTTTCCGGGGTGACCGGTCTCATTCAGGTTCTGCATTCGGCGACCCCGATCTACGGTGCGAAGTCGACGGCAAAGCTGCATTCGTTCAATGAACGCGCATTCGAGTCCTACGGCAAGCGCGAGCGGCAGGGCGAGAACGCGCCGGTAGGCAAGCGGGCCGCTTTCGCCTACACCGCAGCCCTCAATCATCTGCTGCGCCGCGACAGCCCGCAGAAGCTGCAAGTCGGCGATGCCACCACGGTGTTCTGGGCCGACCATGACTGTGCGCTGGAAAACGATTTCTCAGTTTTCTTCGATGAACCGCGCAAGGACAATGCCGACCCGGATCGGGGCACGCGCGCGGTCGCAGCGTTGCTCGAATCCGCGAAGCAGGGCGTCGGCCCCGTGCTGGACGACAAGACGCGGTTCTTTGTCCTCGGCCTGGCGCCCAATGCCGCGCGCGTCGCCATTCGTTTCTGGCACACAGGGACGGTGGCCGAGATGGCGGGGCGCATCGTGCGGCATTTCCGGAATCTCGAAATCGATCACCACCCGGAGGCCAGGCCATACCTGTCGCTATTCCGCCTGCTCGTCGCCATTGCGCCGCAGGGAAAGGCGGAAAACATACCGCCCAACCTTGGCGGCGAAACCATGCGCGCCATCCTGGGTGGTTTGCCGTATCCCGAGACGCTGTACCAGAACGCCATCCGCCGCATTCGCATGGAGCGCGATGTCGGCTACGTCCGCGCCGCCATCCTCAAGGCTTGCCTCGCCCGCAAACGCTTTCCGAACGAGAAGGAGATCACTGTGTCGCTCGACAAGGACAACACCAATCCCGGTTACCGCTTCGGCCGTCTGTTCGCCGTACTGGAGCGGGTGCAGGAAGAAGCCAGCCCCGGCCTCAATGCCACCATCCGCGACCGCTACTACGGCGCATTCTCGGCCACACCGGCCTCGGTGTTCGCCACCCTGATGCGAATGAAAAACCACCATCTCGCCAAGCTCGATAACCCCGGCCGCCGCGCCAACCTGGAAAAGCTCATCGGCGAGATCGTCGATGGCCTGCCGCCCGCGCCGCCCGCGCATCTCTCGTTGCCGGATCAGGGCCGTTTCGCCATCGGCTACTACCACCAGCGCATGGATCGCGCCACCTACACCAACGCCCCGCAATCGACTGCCATCATCATCGAGGAGACCCAGCATGGCTGAACCGCTCAAGCACCGCTACGACTTCATCCTGCTGTTCGACGTCAAGGACGGTAACCCCAATGGCGACCCCGATGCCGGCAACCTGCCGCGGCTGGACGCCGAAACCGGCCGCGGACTGGTGACGGATGTCTGCCTCAAGCGCAAGGTGCGAAATTTTGTGGCGATGGTGCATGGAGCCGAACAGGATGAGACATTCAAAGACAAGCTTGGCGGCAAGAAGCGCCATGAAATCTATGTACGGGAAAAGGCGGTACTCAACAATCAGCACAAGCGTGCCTATGTTGCCCACGAACTGACGCCCGAGGAAAAGAAATTGCCGAAGGACATCCAGAAGGCCCGCGAGGTCATCGGCTGGATGTGCGCCAACTTCTTCGACATCCGAAGCTTCGGTGCGGTGATGACCACCGAAATCAACTGCGGCCAAGTGCGTGGCCCGGTCCAAATGACCTTTGCTCGTTCGGCCGATCCTGTCGTAACGTCCGAGCATTCGATTACGCGCATGGCCGTCACCAACGAAAAGGACTTGGAGAAAGAGCGAACCATGGGCCGCAAATTCACCATCCCTTATGGCCTCTACCGTTCGCACGGTTTCATCTCCGCGCATCTTGCCCGCCAGACCTGCTTTGACGAGGCCGACCTCGAACTGTTCCTCAAGGCGCTCGAACAAATGTTCGAGCATGACCGCTCCGCTGCGCGTGGCGAGATGGCGACGCGCGGGCTCTATGTCTTCAAGCACGATTCCGAACTTGGCAACGCACCGGCCCACGCGCTGTTCGACAGGCTGACCATCGAGCGCCAAGGCGATGACGTCGCCCGCGACTTCGGTGCATACTCAGTGCGTTTCGATGGCCAGAAAGTGGCAGTCGGCCAGGAGTTGGCTGCCGCGCCTGGCGTCACATTGCATAGGAGGTGCTGACCATGAACTGGAAAGACCGCATCGTCGCCACGCCCGACACGCTCGTCGGCAAGCCGCGCATCAAGGGCACGCGCATTTCGGTGGAATTGCTGTTGGACCGGCTGGCGGACGGCTGGTCGCGCGAAGACATACTGGAGTCCTATCCGAACGTGACCTCCGAAGACATCCAGGCGGCGCTGGCCTTCGTCGCGGAAATCTATCGGGAGGAGCATTTCGTCGCCAGCGGCAAGGTCGGTGCATGACGCGGTTGCTGCTGGACGCCAACTTTCCCGCGCCGGCCGCGCGAAAGCTGCGCGAGGCGGGACACGACGTGATCGAAGGCGCGCATGAGTGTCAGGCCTGGCCGGACGAGCGGGTTCTTGGTCGGGCCGTTGCGGAGGACCGCTGGCTGGTGACCTTCGACCGCGATTACGGCGACCTCGTCTTCAAACGTCGCCTGCCTGCACCCCCCGTGATCGTTCTGCTGCGCGAGGCGCACTACCGTCCGGCCGAGCCGGCGGAGTGGTTGTTGCCTTTGTTCGAGAGCGCCCACGAGCAGGTCGGGCGGTTTCTCGTGGTCAGTCGGGACAAGGTGCGCTGGCGGGCCTTGCTGGCGGCTATTTGACGCGTGGTTGAGCGCGAGCCCATTCCGCTCTCTGCCCTCCAGCACTGGTGCTACTGCCCGCGCCAATGCGCGTTGATCCACGTCGAGCAGGTGTTCGCCGACAATCTGCATACGCTGCGTGGGCAGGCGGTGCATAAACAAGTGGATCAACCGGGTGTCGAGATTCGTGCCGGCCTGCGTGTGGAGCGCGCTCTTCCGGTCTGGAGCGACCGCCTCGGGCTGATCGGCAAGGCCGACATCGTCGAGTTCGAGGCCGACGGCACGCCCTATCCGGTCGAATACAAACACGGCAGCCGCAACAAGGCCGCGCGGATCGCCGCCTGCGACGATCTGCAGCTGGCGGCGCAGGCCATATGCCTTGAGGAGATGACCGGCACGCCGGCTCCGGCCGGAGCGTTGTTCTATGCGACATCGAAGCGACGCCGCGAAGTACGGATCGATGCCGGTCTGCGCCAGCGGGTGGAAGAGGCTACCGTTGCCGTGCGCGCCCTGCTCGGCAGCGGCCACCTGCCGCCGCCGGCAAACGACCCGCGCTGCGACAAATGCTCGCTGGCCGATCTCTGCCAGCCGGCCCTGCGCGCCGTTGCCGCGGATCTGTTCAATCCGGGGAACTGAACCGCTCCATGCAGCTGCTCAATACCCTCTACGTCACTATTCCCGAGAGCTATCTGCATCTCGATAACGACACCCTGCGCATCGAGATCGAGCGCGAGACACGGTTGCGCGTGCCGCTGCATCACTTGTCCGCCGTCGTCTGCTTCGGCCATGTCATGGTCTCGCCCATCCTCATGCACCGGCTGGCCGACGAGGGCAAGAGCCTGGTGCTGCTCGATGGACATGGCCGCTTCAAGGCACGGCTCGAAGGCCCGGTTTCCGGCAACGTGCTGCTGCGCCAAGCCCAACATCGCCGTGTCGCCAGCGCCGACTTTTGCCTGGCGGCGGCGAAATCGTTCGTTGCCGGCAAGCTGAAGAATTGTCGACAGGTGCTGCTGCGCGGCGCGCGCGAGAACGGACGCGAGGACGACAACACCGCACTCTCCGATGTCGCCGAGGAATTCGCCCGCGCCTTGGCGCGGCTGGAGCACGCGACCGGTCTGGACACCGTGCGCGGCGTGGAAGGCGATGCGGCCAAGCGCTACTTCGCCGTGTTGCCCCTGATCGTGCGGCCCGATGCCCGCGAAGTCTTCGCCATGAACGGCCGCACCCGCCGGCCACCGCAGGACCGCATGAACGCGCTGCTCTCCTTTCTTTATTCCATGCTGATGAACGATGTGCGTTCGGCGGTGGAAAGCGTCGGCCTAGACCCGCAGATCGGTTTTTTCCACGCCTTGCGCCCGGGCCGCGCCGCACTCGCGCTCGACCTGATGGAAGAGTTTCGCCCCTTGCTGGCCGATCGCCTGGCGCTGACGCTTATCAACCGGAGACAGATCAATGCCGGTGATTTTGTCGACCACCCGGGCGGCGCGGTAACACTGAAAGATGATCCTCGGCGCGCGCTTGTCACCGCCTATCAGGAACGCAAGCAGGAAACGCTGACGCATCCGCTGCTGGAGTCGAATTTGGCCTTGGGCCTTGCGCCCTTCGTGCAGGCGCGCCTGCTTGCGCGCCATGTGCGGGGTGATGCAGAAACCTACTTTCCCTTCTGCCCCAAGTGACCATGCTTGTCATCGTCAGCTACGACGTTTCGACAGAGACGGCCGCCGGCCGCAAGCGCCTGCGGCGCGTGGCGCGGGTGTGTGAAAGCACAGGTCAGCGAGTGCAGAAATCTGTATTCGAGTGCAAGGTCGATGCCGCGCAGCTCGAGGAGCTTGAACGCCGGCTGTTGGCCGAAATCAAGCTTGAGGAAGATTGTTTGCGCTTTTATCACCTGACCGAGCCGGTTGAGCTGAATGTGCGCGAGTATGGAAAGTTTCGGGCAGTCGATTTCGAGGGCCCGCTAGTAATATGACGCGCGGATGCAAAGCGCGACGTTTTTCCCGATCGGTTCGCGCCAGTCATAACGCGTTGATTTTGTGTTCTGAAGACGCCGCGGGCAGAATAGACAAAGTCGAAAACATATGAAGCGACAACAGGTCCGCGCGCAAGTTGAAATTTTCGAAACTGATTCAGCATGTTGCTTGTGACCTGACGCCCGACCCGCGAGGGTCGGGCGAGGATTGAAACCACGACCTGGAACGCCTACACCCGCACGGCGGATGACGCCCGACCCGCGAGGGTCGGGCGAGGATTGAAACACATACACAGCGCAGCCAGGGACTGTCCCGCTTGGACGCCCGACCCGCGAGGGTCGGGCGAGGATTGAAACATTGCGTCCATGAGCGCATTCGCCCAAGTGGCGCGACGCCCGACCCGCGAGGGTCGGGCGAGGATTGAAACCGGCCTTGAACTTTGCATCTATGGCGATGTGTATGACGCCCGACCCGCGAGGGTCGGGCGAGGATTGAAACCCTGCGCTTCCGGGCGAGCAATAGTGCTTCCCTGGACGCCCGACCCGCGAGGGTCGGGCGAGGATTGAAACAACCCATAACCGAGCGCGTTCAGTCCCGATGCCGAGACGCCCGACCCGCGAGGGTCGGGCGAGGATTGAAACTGACGTCGAGGATGCGCGCACCCAAGAGCTTGAAGACGCCCGACCCGCGAGGGTCGGGCGAGGATTGAAACACCTGGAATACGGTGCTGAACGGTCGCAAAACCCTGACGCCCGACCCGCGAGGGTCGGGCGAGGATTGAAACCACATTCAGCCGGCGCATCGCCACCTCCGACTTCTGACGCCCGACCCGCGAGGGTCGGGCGAGGATTGAAACCAGTGTCGAAGGCGGCCAGGGTAGGACGGGAGAAGACGCCCGACCCGCGAGGGTCGGGCGAGGATTGAAACTTGCCGAGGGCGGCTTTGGCTTCGATGAGGGTCATGACGCCCGACCCGCGAGGGTCGGGCGAGGATTGAAACAGGCAAAGCGGCTTACGCGTATTTCTGCTACACGCGACGCCCGACCCGCGAGGGGCGGGCGAAGGCTGGGCTCCGATACTTACCTTAGCCGGCGGCCCAGGCGATGACGCCGTAGCGCGCCGCCTTGCCGGCCGCCATCCACAGCGCGCAGGCCAGCCAGGGCAGGCGCAGCCAGCCGGCGGCGGCGCACAGGGCGTCGCCGACGAGCGGCGCCCAGGCCAGCAGCAGGGCCGGCGGGCCGTAACGCTGCAGCGGTTTCAGGTATTTCGCCGTGGCGCCAGCGCCGAGTTTTTGCGGAAGCGCCCGCGCCATCCAGTAGGTCGTCATGCCGCCCAGCGTGTTGCCGACGGTGGCGAGCAGCAGCGCCGGCAGCGCCTGTTCCGGCCGTGCCAGCAGCAAGGCCAGCAGCACGGCTTCCGATCCGCCCGGCAACAGCGTGGCGGCGAGGAAACTGGCGAGAAAAAGCCCGAACAGGCCGGCTTCGGGCGTACCCAGGAGGGAGAGGAAATCCATGTGCGCATGGTACCCTTGGCGCCATCCCCACCACCCGTTTTCCGCGTTGCCGGCGCCCCATGGATTACCTCGAAAAAATTCTCAACGCCCGCGTCTATGACGTGGCCATCGAAACGCCGCTGGAACTCGCCCCCAACCTGTCGGGCCGCAGCGGCAACCGCATCCTCCTCAAACGCGAGGACATGCAGCCGGTGTTCAGCTTCAAGCTGCGCGGCGCCTACAACAAGATCGTGCACCTGACACCGGCGCAGCGCAAGCGCGGCGTCATCTGTGCTTCAGCCGGCAACCATGCCCAGGGCGTCGCCCTGTCGGCGCACAAGCTCGGCTGCCGCGCGGTGATCGTGATGCCGACGACGACGCCGCCGATCAAGATCGAGGCGGTGAAGAAGCACGGCGGCGACATGGTGCAGGTGGTGCTGGCCGGGGAGTCCTACGACGAGGCCTACGCCCACGCGCTGGAACTTGAAAAGAAGCAGAAGCTCGCCTTCGTCCACCCCTTCGACGATCCCGACGTCATCGCCGGGCAGGGCACCATCGGCATGGAGATCCTGCGCCAGCATCCCGATCCGATCGACGCGGTGTTCTGCTGCATCGGCGGCGGCGGGCTGGTCGCGGGCGTCGCGGCCTACATCAAGCGACTGCGGCCGCAGACGAAGATCATCGGCGTCGAGGCGGCGGATGCCGATGCCATGGCGCGATCGCTGGTCGCCGGCAAGCGCGTGCGGCTCGACTCGGTCGGCCTCTTCGCCGACGGCGCTGCCGTCAAGTACGTCGGCCAGGAGACCTTCCGCCTGTGCCAGGAGCTGGTGGACGAAGTGGTGCTGGTCGATACCGACGCCATCTGCGCCGCGATCAAGGACGTGTTCGAAGACACCCGCTCCATCCTCGAGCCGGCCGGGGCGCTGGCCGTGGCTGGCGCCAAGGCCTGGATCAAGGCCAGCGGTGCCCGCGACCAGACGCTGGTGGCGGTGGCTTCCGGCGCCAACATGAATTTCGACCGCCTGCGCTTCGTCGCCGAGCGCGCCGAGCTGGGCGAGCAGCGCGAGGCGGTGCTGGCGGTGACCATCCCGGAGAAGCCCGGCTCGTTCAAGAAGTTCTGCAACCTCATCGGCAAGCGCGCCATTACCGAGTTCAACTACCGCTATTCCGACGCCCACGAGGCGCACGTCTTCGCCGGCGTGCAGGTCGGCAGCCGCGAGGAATCGCTCAAGCTGGTCGAGGCCTTGCGCAAGCACGGCCTGCCGACGCTCGACCTCACCGACGACGAGATGGCCAAGCTGCACGTGCGCCACATGGTGGGCGGCAAGGCGCCCGGCATCAGCCACGAGCTGCTCTATCGCTTCGAGTTTCCGGAGCGCCCCGGCGCGCTGATGAACTTCCTCGAGAGCATGAGCCGCGGCTGGAACATTTCGCTGTTCCACTATCGCAACCACGGCGCCGACTACGGCCGGGTACTGGTCGGCATGCAGGTGCCGCCGGCCGAGATGAAGGAGTTCCGCGCCTTCCTCAAGAACCTCGGCTATCGCTTCCGCGACGAGTCGACCAACCCGGCCTACAAGCTCTTCCTCGGGTGAGGCGGCGCGGTTTCCTCGGATTTTCCGCCGCGCTTGGTGCGACCCTCGCCACGCGTTCGGCGTCGCTGATTGCGGCCACGCCGAACGCGGGCCGCGTGGTCATTGTCGGCGGTGGCTGGGGCGGCCTGAGCGCCGCCAGCCACCTGCGCCGGCTGGCGCCGCAACTCGAGGTGACGCTGGTCGAGCGCAACGCGGCCTTCCAGTCCCTGCCGCTGTCCAACCAGTGGCTGGCCGGCCGCGTCGATGACGCGCTCATTAACCACGACTATGCGCGCGCCGCCCGGGCCTGGGGCTATCGCTTCATTCGGGCCGAAGTGCGCGACATTGACCGGGCGAAGCGCCGTGTCGCCAGCGCCGAGTTTTCACTGGACTACGACTGGCTGGTGCTTTCACCCGGCATTCGCTACGACTGGGCCGCCTGGTTCGGCGACGACAGCCGTGCCATCGAACAGGCGCGCCACAATTACCCGTGCGCCTTCGTCGCCGGCGACGAACTGGCGGCACTGAAGAAGAAGCTCGACGCCTTCGCCGGCGGCGACCTGCTCATGACCATTCCGCCCATGCCCTACCGCTGCCCGCCGGCGCCTTACGAGCGGGCGCTGGTGATCGGGCAGTACCTCAATGCGCGCCGGATCAAGGGCCGCCTGATCGTGCTCGACCCCAACCCGATGATGGCGGCCTTCAGCCGTGTCTTCGCCGATCAGTACGCGGAGCAGATTGCCTATGTGCCGCATGCCGCAGTCAAGGCGGTCGATCCCTTCGCCCGAACGATCTCGACCAGCTTCGACGACTATCGCTTCGACGATGCCATCCTCATGGCGCCGCAGCGGGCCGGTGAATTGGCACGCCGCGCCGGCGTGGTTGGAGATGACGGTTGGGCCAGGGTCGATCCGCTGCGCTTCCATGTGCCGGGCGACGATCGCGTGTTCGTCATCGGCGACGCCGTGGGCAAGGTGTCGGTTCTGTTCGGCCACTATCCCAAGAGCGGCCACATGGCAGCGCGGCAGGGCCGGGTCGTCGCCGGCGAGATCGCCGCGCGCGCGGCGGGGCGCGTGCCGCAGGTGCAGCTGCCGGACAGCACCTGCCATGTCCTGACACGCCTCGACCCGCCCGAGGCCATGCGCCTTGATGCCGGCTACCGCGTGCGCGGCGACGGCGAGATCGCCCAGGCGGTGCAACAAAGCCACGACCCCAATCCGCGCGGCGAGGATGTGGCCTGGGCGCGGGGAATGTTCGCGGAGCTGCTGGCCTATCCCCTTCAGTGACGGGCGAAGACCTTGGTCGTGCCGTCGGGCAGGACCAGCAGCGTATTGAAGAACTCGCGGCGCGGGATGCGCTGGACGGCGCCGCCTTCGAGGATGATGCAGCCGCTTTCGCAGCTGGCGTCGGTTCCCCGGGCTTCGCGCCCCGGTGCGCCCATCGGCAGGCCCGGCACGGCCAGGCCGCGCGCCTTCGGCTTTTCCCGCAGCAGTTCGACGATGTCCTCCGCCGGCACGTGGCCCTCGATGAAATAGCCGCCGACGGTCGCGGTGTGCACCGATTCGAGATCCGCCGGCACCTTTAGGCGGCGTTTGACGGCGGCCATGTCTTCGCCGGATTTCAGCTTCACCTTGAAGCCGTGCTTGATGAGGTGCTCCGACCAGTCGATGCAGGCGAGGCAGATCTTGGGCAGGTGAACCTCCACCAGCGGCAGCGTCTCGGCTGCCGCGCCCTGCGGCAGGGCGCTTGAGGCAAACAGCGCAAGCGCGGCAATCAGCTTCAGCATGGCTTGCCTGCCTTGCAGCCCTTGAGCACCCACAGCGACATGACGCCGGCGACCTCGTCGGAGCGCATCTTGCGAGCCATCGACAACGGCGTGCGCCCGGCGTTGGTTTTAACCTCGACATCGGCGCCGGCCTGCAGCAGCAGCTCGGTATTCTTCAGCTTGGCGGTATAGGCGGCCAGGTGCAGCGGCGTGGCACCCTCGCCGTCGCGCGCATTGACATCGGCGCCGGCCTTCAGCAGCACCGCGAGCGGACCGCTGTCGGGGTTGGTCGCGGCCAGGTGCAGCGGCGTGCTGCCCTGGCCGGTGCGGGCGTCGCGTTGCTTCGGCTCGGCGCGCAGGATGCGCTCGACCTCGGCGGCATTGCCGAGGCGCGCCGCATCGTGGATCGGCTGGTCGTTCTTGCCGAGCGTCGCTTCCGCCCAGGCGGACGGCGACAGCATGGCCAGGGCGAAAAGTGCGGCGGCGGCACGCATGGACAGCATGGGGAATGGCATTACCTTGTCTCCGTCAGGGTTTTGCGGCGGTTGCGCGGTTGGCCATGATGCCATCGGGCGGCGCTCTGGTGCAATCCGTGAGCGACGGGGATAAACTCGGCGCAACAATAATCAGCGCCGCACATGGCGCGAAAGGGGCCGCTCCATGAAAATCGCCAGCAATGTCACCGAACTGGTCGGCCGCACGCCGCTGGTGCGGCTCAATCGTCTGGCTGCCGGCCTGACCGGCATCATCGCCTGCAAGCTCGAATTCATGAATCCGGCACATTCGGTCAAGGACCGCATCGCCGTGGCCATGCTCGACGCCGCCGAAACGGCGGGCAAGCTCAAGCCCGACAGCGTCATCGTCGAGCCGACCTCGGGCAATACCGGCATCGGCCTGGCGATGGTGTGCGCGGCGCGCGGCTACAAGTGCGTGTTCGTCATGCCCGATAGCATGAGCCGCGAGCGACGCCTGCTGCTCAAGGCCTACGGGGCGGAACTGGTGCTCACGCCAGCTTGCGGCGGCATGGCTGCCGCCATCGACAAGGCCAACGAGATGGCGGCCGCCGACCCGCGCGTGTTCGTGCCGCAGCAGTTCGAGAATCCGGCCAACCCGGATATCCACCGCCGTACCACAGCCGAGGAAATCTGGGCTGACACCGACGGCAAGGTCGATATCTTCGTCGCCGGCGTCGGTACCGGCGGCACCGTAACCGGCGTCGGCCAGGTGCTCAAGGCCAGGAACCCGAAAGTCAAGGTGATTGCCGTCGAGCCGGCCGCCAGCGCGGTGCTCACCGGCGGCGCCAAGGGGCCGCATGTCATCCAGGGCATCGGCGCCGGTTTCGTGCCGGACATTCTCGATACCGGCGTGTATGACGAGGCCGTCGCCGTCAGCGACGCCGACGCGCTGGCCACGGCGCGGCGCATGGCAACCGAGGAAGGTCTGCTGGTCGGCATTTCCTCCGGCGCCGCCGTGTGGGCGACGCTGCAGGTGATGCGCCGGCCGGAGCATGCCGGCAAGCTGGCTGTGGTCATTCTGCCGTCGTTCGGCGAACGCTATCTTTCGACGGTGCTCTACGAGCATCTGGCGGTGTGACGACGCTGCGGCAGCTGTTCCGGCATGGCTGGGTGCTGGCGCTCGTAACGACGCTGTTCGCCGCGTGCCTCGCCGAGGGCCTCTATCGTACCGGTGCGGCCGACCGGCTGGAGCACCTCTACTCGGATGTCTGGCACCGTGTGGCCGGCCAGCGCCATGCCCCGGCCCATGCCGCGCTGGTGATGATCGACGACCCCAGCCTCAATGCCCGACCCGACGAGCCGCTGGCCTTCTGGACGCCACACCTGGCGCGTGCGCTGGCTACGCTGAAGGCCGTCGGTGCCAGAGACGTGGCGGTGGACTTCATCTTCAGCGGCAGCCCCGAGCGCTGGATACAGAAACTCGGGCTGATGGCCGAGAACGCCTCGCGCGAATATGACCGGCCGTTTCGGGAGCAGATCAACCAGGGGCATGTCCTGCTGGCCGGTTTTCGTGTCGGTGCGGGAAGTTCCATCGACGATTTCGTCCTGCCCAGCCCCGACTACCTGCTGGCCCTGCCCGAAATGGACATGGTGCGCGGCATCGGACTGGCCAACCTGCGTGCCGATCCGGACAGTGCCGTGCGGCGATTCGCCCTGACCGAGGCGGCAGGCGAATTCGCCCGCAAGGAGGGCATGCCGATCCTCGGCTTCGGCCCGCTCGCCGCCGTTCGCACCAGCGGCCAGGACCCGCGCGCCGGCACGTTCCGCTTCGGTAGCCGCGAACTGGCGGCCGCGGCGGAACTGCGCATTGCTTTCGCCGGGCCGCCCGGCACATTCAAGGCCGTGTCCTTCGAAAAGCTGCTGCGCGACGATGCGACGAGCCTGCCCGAGGTCCTGGCGCTGGCGGGCAAGGTGGTGATCCTCGGCGCCGGCTACGCCGGCATGAACGACGTGCATCCGACACCCTATTCGACCAGCATCGGCGGCGAGAATGCGCTGATGTCGGGGCCGGAGATCCAGGCGAATATCGTCGAGACCATGCTCGGCGGCCATTTCGTCGAGGCCTCCCCTGCTCCGGTCCGCATCGCGGCATTCCTGCTGCTGTTCGGCGCGCTGGCCTTCGTCGGTGTGCGGCTGGCGCCCTGGCGGGCCGTCATCCTGGTGGTGCTGGCCGCCCAGGCAACGGCCCTTGTCGCCTACCTCATGTTCAAGCAGGACATGCTGTTTCCGGTTGCCCACCTGCACATCGGCATGATCGTGGTGCTCGGCTGCCTTGCCCTGATGCGCCTGACGCGGGAAGAGCGCGAGCGCGCCCGCATCGGCGTGATGTTCGGCCGCTACGTCTCGGACCAGGTGATGGCAGCGATGATGAATTCGCCGGAACTGCCGGAACTGGGCGGCAAGTCGGCGCAGATCACGGTGCTGTTTTCCGACATCCGCAACTTCACCACCATCAGCGAGAAGCTGGAAGCAAAGGAGGTGGTGGAAATGCTCAATAACTACCTGGAACGCGCCTGCGCCGTCTTGCTGGCGGAGGGCGCCACCATCGACAAGTTCATCGGCGATGCCATCATGGCCGAGTTCGGCGCCCCCCTGCCGCAGCAGGACCATGCGCGACGGGCGGTACGTGCTGCCGTGGCGCTGCGCCGGGTAGCGATCGAGTTTCGCGGCTGGATGGCCCGGCGCTTCGCCGGCCGCGACCTGCCCGAGTTCGACATCGGCATCGGCCTGCATAGCGGCGAGGCGGTGGTCGGCAACATCGGCTCCAGCGCGCGCATGGAATACACGGCCATCGGCGACACCGTCAATATCGCCTCGCGTCTCGAAGGCATGACCAAATCGACCAATTGCACCATTCTGGCCAGCCGTGATACGGTTGCCGCCTGCGGCACGGACGTCCGAACCGGGGCGCTGCATTCGCTCCAGGTCAAGGGCCGCCACCAGCCGGTCGAAGCTTACGAGGTGATTAGCGATGAAAACTGAATCCTTGCGGGCTCTTGGCCTGTTGCTGCTGATGGTGTTGATGTCTTCTGGCGTTCGCGCCGCGAATGTGGACGTCGCACTGGTCACTGCGCTCGAAGGTGGCGTGGTGCGCATGGCCGAGCCGGCACCCTTGCCGGTGCAGAACTTCGTGAAGCTGAAGTCGGGGGACGTGCTGGCCCTGGAAAAGGGCGCGCGCCTGCAGATCGTCTATTTTGACGGCGGGCGCCAGGAAACCTGGGCTGGCGCCGGCCGCCTCGAAGTCGCCGCCAGCGAAAGCCGGGCGACTGGCCTGCCAGCACCGCAAGTCAGGCAGCTGCCCGCGGTGCTGGTCAAGCAGATTGCGCGCACGCCGGCGCTGGACGTGCATGGCCGCGGCGGTGTCACGCGGCTGCGCTCCATCGCCACGCCGGAGGCCATCGCCCGGGTCGAGGCAACCTACGAAAAACTGCGCAGCGAGGCGGCGCCGGACGATCTCAACCCCGAGTTCTACCGCTTGTCCGGATTGTTCGAAATGCGCGAGCTGGATCGTGTCGAGCAGATTATTGGCGAAATGCAGAAGGAACGCGGACGCAACCCTCAGGCCGGCTTGTTGGTATCATTGTATAAAAAGGCACTCAAGGACGCTCGCGCTGGCGCTGCGGCGTCGAGATAATCGATTGATTTCAGGTTTAAAGGAAGAAAGATGAACAAATCCGCTACTTTCCGCCGTATCGCTCTTGCTGCCAGCCTGTCCGTCGCTACGGGCGGGGCCATGGCGAGTGACCATTGCACTAGTGTGTTCACGTCGCTGCAGTCGACACTGGCGGGCAGCGGCCTGAGCGCCTACCTGTTGGCGCTGGCGTCGTACCAGGATTCCTACCCGGGTTGTTTCGCTTCCGCGACTCCCGGGACCACTTATCAGGAGATCGTCGCGACGGCATTCAACCAGATGGGCTTGATCAGCCAGAACCTCGGATCGCGGCTGCTGGGCGGCGGCCCTACCCAGGTGGCGAGCGCGGGTGGCAGCGGCCTTGCCGCCGGCGGCAAGGCCGGCGCCTGGAATGCCTGGGCCAGTTATTCGAGCGATGAATCCAATTACCGGGTGAAAAAGACCGTGGCTGGAGCGGTCGGCTCTCCCTTCGACATCAACAACGACAGCAGCGTGAACAACCTGGTCTTCGGCGGGGACTACCGCCTGAGCCCGGCGCTGGTGGTCGGCGCGTCGCTCGCGCTCGACGAAGGCAAGGGCGTCCTGCGTCCGACGACTCTTGGCAGGACCAACACCTCGGCGCGTGGCCAGTCCGTGGCGGCTTACCTGGGCTGGCAGATGGACAAGAACTGGGCGCTCGACGCCACGGTCGGCTACGGCATCGGAAGCTCGAATCCGGGCGTAGGCACCACGGCCGACTCCACCCGCCGTTTCGCCGGCGTGAACGCGACCTACGCCAACTGGATCGGCAACTGGCAGCTTTCGGGCAAGGCCGGTTACCAGTTCGCCGCCGAGGAATTCGAGAATGCCCGGCGCGGCCTGACGCTGCCGAACACCTATTACACGGCCCGCCTCGGCCAGGTGAAGGCCGGCGGCGAGGTCGGCTACTTCATGGCCGACGGCATCATGCCCTACGTCGGCGTGGCCTACGTCAGCGACGTCTCGCGCAACCGCGTGCGCGTCTCCCAGTTGTGGGACGACGATGCGCTCATCCTCAGCGCCGGTGTGAATTTCTTCTCGCTCAAGAACAACCTGACCGGCGGCATCGCCTATACCGACGAGCTCAGCCGTACGTTCATCAAGCACAGCAACTGGATGGCCAACATCAACTACAGGTTCTGATGCCTGGTTTGAAGATGAGAAAGGCCGCGCTTGCGAGCGCGGCCTTTTTGTTTGCGGCCGCGTTGTCAGGCTGTGCCGGACAGCAGGCCTTTGGCGGGTCGCGTGCAGCTGTCGAGGCCTGGGCGTTGCAGCGGGGATTCGTGCCGCAAACGCTGCGAGCCGGCACTTTCGACCTGCTGGCACTGAGCCGCACGGGCACAGGGGCTGGCCTGACGATCTATATCGAAGGCGACGGGGCGGCCTGGTCCTCGCCCTATCACCCGCCGTCCGACCCGACGCCGCCACAGCCGCTGGCGCTGGCGCTGGCGGCCGCGGACACGCGGGCCGACGTGGTCTATCTCGGCCGCCCCTGCCAGTACCTCGAATCCGCCGCCCTGGCGGCCTGCCCTACCGACTACTGGCTGCAGCGCCGCTTCGCGCCGGAGGTCGTCGCGGCCTACATGGCGGCAATCGACCGCCTCGAGGCGGTGCACCGGGCGCACCGGGTCACGCTGGTCGGTTATTCGGGCGGTGGCGTGATTGCCGCATTGCTCGCGCAACGGCGCACCGACGTCGAGGTTCTGGTCACGGTGGCGGCGCCGCTGGCGCTGGGCGAGTGGGTGCGCGGCCATGGTGTCAGCGAACTCGCCGGTTCGCTCGATCCGGCGGCGGCCGGAACAACCGTGCGGGCCACCTGGGCGGTGCACTTCGTCGGCGAACGCGATAAAGTGGTGCCGCCGGCCGTGGTCGAGCGCTTCGTCGAACTCAAAGGCGGCCGGCTGGTCCGCCTGGCGGACCACGACCACGACTGCTGCTGGGCACGCGACTGGCCCGGATTGCTGGAGGACCTGCGATGAAACCGTTACGCCTGATGCTGCTTGTACTCGCCGCCGCGACCTGCGGTACCGCCGCAGCGCAGATGCGCACGCCGATGCTCACCATGCCGGCGTTCAGCCAGATGCGCGCGGTGATGATGCAGCGCCATCAGGCGCGGACGCTGCTGTATCGCGAGGCGCTGGAGGAGTTGCGCGGCAACCCGGCTGCCGCCGACGTCGCCGAATGCGCCGGCGCCGGGGATGCGAACGGCACTTGCCTGCGCAAGCCCGAGCAGCGGCAGGCCGTCGCCGTCGCGACGCCCGAACGCCGCCGCGTGGCGCTGCTGGTCGGCAACAATGCCTACACGCCACCGATCCCGCGCCTGGAAACGCCCGTGGCCGATATCGAGAAGATCGCCGCCATCCTGCGCGAACGCTTCGGTTACGACGCACGCATCCTGCGCAACGCCGGCAAGGCGGAGATCATCGCCGCCTTCAATCGCATCGCCGCCGAGTCGCAACCGGAAGACAGCATCGTGCTGTTCTACGCCGGCCACGGCTACCTCATGGACGACACCGGCATGGGTTTCTGGATTCCGGTGGATGCCTCGGTCACGACCGCCGCCAACTGGATCTCGAATACCGACATCGGCAAGCTGTTGCATGCCATTCCCGCACGGCAGCTGATCCTGGTATCGGACAGCTGCTTCTCGGGAACGCTGACCAAGGAACAGAAGGTGGGCGAGGGCGCCGGCCTCAAGCCCGAGGAAGTGCTGCGGCGGCGCTCGGTGCTGGTGTTGAGTTCCGGCGACGACGAGCCGGTCTCGGACGAAGGCAAGGGCGGCCATTCCGTCTTCGCCTGGAACCTGGCGCGCTCGCTCGACGCCATCGACGGCACGGCGCCCGGCTACGAGGTCTGGCGCCAGGTGCATGGCAACGTCACCCGGGAGTTCCCCCAGGAGCCGCAGTACGGGGCGGTGATTTCGGCCGGCCACGCCGAGGGCGGGGAATATCTGTTCCGCTCGCGCTGACACGCACCGTGCCGCAATTCGATTTCGAGAGCGGCACCGACCGGCGCGGCTCCGACTCGATCAAATGGGCAAAATACGCCGGGCGCGACATCCTGCCGCTGTGGGTGGCGGACATGGATTTCGCCGCGCCGCCGGTGGTGCTGGATGCGCTGCGCCGGCGCATCGAGCATGGCGTGTTCGGCTATGGCCAGCCGATGCCATCCTTGCTCGCCGCAGTGCGCGAGCACTGCGCGGACGAATACGGCTGGGCAATCGACCCGGACTGGATCGTCTGGCTGCCCGGGCTGGTGACCGGGCTGCATGTCGCCAGCCGCGCCGTGGGACAGGCCGGCGACGCCGTATTCACGGCCACGCCGGTCTATCCGCCCTTCCTGTCGGCACCGCCGGATAGCGGGCGGCGGCTGGCCTGTTGTCCGCTGCAGCTGGCGGATGACCGCTGGGGCTGGGACTTCGCTGCCGTTGCCGAAGCGCTGCGGCGCGCGCAGCCGAAGCTGTGGCTGCTTTGCCACCCGCACAATCCGGTCGGCCGCGCCTGGAACGAGGATGAATTGCGCGAGATCCTGCGGCTGGCCGAAGCGCACGACGTCGTCGTCTGTTCCGACGAAATCCATTGCGACCTGATGCTGGAGCCGCGGCGCCATCGGCCCTTCGCCAGCCTCGGAGTGGAGGCGGCACGGCGCAGCATCACGCTGATGGCACCATCCAAGACCTTCAACATTCCCGGCCTTGGCTGTGCCTTCGCGCTGATTCCCGATGCCAGGCTGCGGCGGGATTTTCGTGCCGCCATGCACGGCATCGTGCCGCACGTGAATGTGCTGGGGTTGGTCGCCTGCGAGTCGGCCTATCGTGACTGCCGCGACTGGCGTGCCGCCAGTGCCGACTTTTTGCGCGGCAACCGCGACCGCGTCGCGGCGGCGGTCGCGGCGATGCCGGGGCTGGCGCTGGCGCCGGTCGAGGCGACCTACCTGGCGTGGATCGACGCCCGCGAGCTGTGCCGGGCACATGGCATCGACAATCCGCAGCGCTTCTTCGAGCATGCTGGCGTCGGCCTTTCCGACGGCACCGACTTCGGCCTCGCGGGCGAGGGCGGTGGCTTCGTTCGGCTCAATTTTGGCTGCACTCGTGCCACGCTCGACACGGCGCTGGCGCGCATGGCAAGGGCGATTTCAGGTCTGTAGGCGGCGGTCCTGGCGGACCATGGCCTCGAATTCTTCGGGCGGCACCGGCGGCGAGAAGAAGTAGCCCTGGATCTCGTCGCAGCCGTGGGCCTCGAGGAATTCCAGTTGCGCCCGGGTTTCCACGCCCTCGGCGACGACGCGGTGCTGCAGGCGCTTCGACATGCTGACGATGGCGCTGGCGATGGCGCCGGCATTGGCGTCGTGCGGCAGGTCGATGACGAAGGAACGGTCGATCTTGAGCGAATCGATGGGGAAGCGCCGCAGGTAGGACAGGCTCGAATAGCCGGTGCCGAAGTCGTCGAGCGACAGCGACAGGCCCATGGCGGCAAGCTCCGCCATCATGGCGATGACCTGCTCGGTGCTGTTCATCAGCATGCCCTCGGTGATCTCGAGGTCGAGGCGTTCGGCGCCGATGCCGTGGTGGGCCAGCGCGGCAGCGATGCGGGCCGGCAGCCTGGGGTTGAATTCGCGCGCCGAGAGGTTGATGGCGATCTTCAGCGGCGCCAGACCGCCGTCGGCCCAGCGCCGACTTTGTGCGCAGGCGGCGTGCAGCACCCATTCGCTGACCTGCAGGATCAGGCCGGTCTCCTCGGCCACCGGGATGAACTCGCCGGGCGGCACCAGGCCGCGCTCGGGGTGGCGCCAGCGCACCAGCGCCTCGGCGCCGACGATGCGGCCGTCGCTGATTGCGACCTTGGGCTGGTAATAAAGCAGCAGCTCGTCGCGCTCGATCGCGTGGCGCAGCCCGGTCTCGATGCGCAGGCGGTGAGCGGTGCGCTCGTTCATGTTGTCGGCATAGAAGGCGTAGCCTTCGACGCCGTCGCTGCCGTGCTTGGCGCGGTACATGGCGATGTCGGCGGCGGCGAGCAAGGCCTCGATGTCGCTGCCGTCCTGCGGGTAGAGGCTGATGCCGATCGCGGCGCCCAGGCGCAGCTCGTGGTCGTCGATGAAGAACGGTTCGGCGATGGAGGCAAGGATTTTCTGCGCCACGATGGATGCATGTTCGGTGCGCGCGATGTCGAGCAGGCCGACGACGAACTCGTCGCCGCCGATCCGCGCCACCACGTCCTCGTCGCGTAGCGTCGCCAGCAGCCGCTCGGCGATCTCGGTCAGCACCCTGTCGCCGACGGTGTGGCCCAGCGTGTCGTTGATCGGCTTGAAGCGGTTGAGGTCGATGAACAGCAGCGCCCCGCTCATGGCGTTGCGCTGGGCCACGGCGAGCGCCTGGTCTACGACCTTGAACAGCGATGCGCGGTTGGCCAGCCCGGTCAGCGGATCGTGGTAGGCCAGCGCGTAGATGCGCTCCTCGGTCTGCTTGCGTTCGGTGATGTCGCTGATGTGTCCGATCAGCCCGCTTGGGTCGCCGTCGTCGTCGTGCACCACCGACAGCAGCATGCTGGCCCAGAACAACTCGCCAGACTTCTTGCGCCGGCGCACTTCCATTTCGCGGCCGCCGTGCTCAAGGAAGGCATCTTCCAGGGTGTTGCCGTCGGCATCGTTCTCGTCGCAGAGGAACAGGATGTTGCGGCCGATGGCTTCGTCGGCGCGGTAGCCGAAGAGTTGCTCGGCGCCCTTGTTCCAGCCGGTGATGAAGCCCACCAGGTCCATGGTGATGACCGACTCGCGGATGCGGTCGAGCATCAGCGCCTGGCCCCGGATACGGCGTGCCAGCGCCTGGCCATGGCGCGCCAGAGCGCGGACGGCGTCGGCATCGAGGCTGGTCGGCGCTTCGATCGCCGCCTGCCACAGCCTGTCAGCTTCTACCGGCGGCAGCTCGCCGTCGGGATAGGGGTGGATGGGCGGCTTCACCGGCATTCTCGTCGGGCCGGCCGGCCGGGAAGTGAGTGCAAGCCGCCGCTCATTCCGTCTCGCGGCTGACCTGAATCGGCCAGCGGCAGGACTGGGCGAGCGTCTCGGCCCAGGCGTCCGGCGCGATGCCGGCGCCGGCCAGCGTCGGGCCGAAGCTGGCGGGAGTCCCTTCGGCGGCGATCACCACATCGAGCAACTGGCCGAGCCGGCCCCGGCGCTCGAGCAGGGCCGCCGCCAGGTCGTCGGCCAGGTTGAGCGGGGCGACCACTTCCAGCAGCGGCTTGCCGAGCAGGGCATCGAGCAGCGAGAACATGCCGGCCATGAAGGCTTGATCGGCAATGTCGCCGCCGCTATCGGCATTGCCGGCCTGGCGCAGCAGCGCCTCCATTCGCGCCGCGCGCAGCGCCGCCCGCGGCAGCAGGGGGCTGGCGCCGCCCGCCACCGGATTGGCATAGAGCAGCAGTTGCAGCCAGCGCTGCAACTGGCGCCGCCCCAACAATTGCAGGGCCTGGCCGAAAGATGAGATCTTCTGGGTCAGGGCGAAACTGACCGAATTCACCAGCCGCAGCAGCAGGTAGGAAAGATGGGCGTCCTGCCTGAGGACCATCTCGATGTCGTGCGTTTCGGCGTCCTGCGCAACCAGGGACAGCAGCTTGAGCAGCGGAGCTGAAGCGGGCGCACCGGTCTTGGTGTTGCCGGTTGCTGTGCTCGGGCGCAGGGGATAACTGCCTGCGAACCATTGGAAGCGGGCGTCGCGGCAGCGCGCCAGTGCGTCGGTGCTGTCGATGCCGAGCGCGAGCTGCGGACTGGGCAACTGCGACAGGTGCTCGCTCGCGTGAGGCATCACTGCACTGCCGCAGTCGAGCGCAATCCCCGTGACGGACGCAGGCAGTTTCGATCCGGCTGGCGGCAGGCCGTCGGCAATCAGACGAAAACCGTCCTGCTGCAGTCGCCGCAGCAGCGGCGCTGCGTTCGCCTTGAGGCAGCTCGCCACCGGCAGGCGCAGGATGATGTCCTGTGCCGGGATGTAGTCGCTGAGGTCGGGCGGCGCATCATCGATCGCCACCACGCAGGGCAGGCCGCCCAGAGCATCGTAGAGCCCGAACTCGCAGAAAACCCGCCCCAGGCTCGTGGCATCGAGGCCACCACTGCTGTCGAGCGACAGCGCAACCCAGCCGTGGCGGGCATTGGCAACAGGTTGCAGCGTGACTAGCGGAAAGGACATTTCGACTGGAATCCTGTTCGGCTGACGGCTATTACCAAAGCATCATTACTTTAAATCCTCCGCAATGCAACACCCCCGCTCGGTGACGACGAGGTCGAGGGCGATGTCATGGGGTCCCGGCAGGGTGTCGGCGATGCGGGCCAGTTCGAAGCCGACACCGATCGCGGTCACGTGCTTGCCGCCCGCTGCCAGAGCTGCCAGCGTGCGGTCGAAGAAGCCGCCGCCGTAACCGATGCGGTAATTGCGGTCATCGACGGCAACCAGCGGAATCAGCAGCACGTCGGGAACGACGAAGTCGCCGCCGGTGGGCGTGGGGATGCCGTAGCGGTCCGGTGCCAGCGGCACCTGCGGCGACCACGGCCGGAAGGCCAGGGGTGCCGCTGCGGCGACCACCACCGGCAGGCAGGCGGACCAGCCGCTTTCGAGCAGGCGTGATACCAGCGGCCGCGCGTCGAACTCGCCCTGATGCGGCCAGCAGAAAGCCAGCATCGGCGAAAAAGTCGGCACCCCGGGGGTGCATTCCCGCAAGGGGATTTGCTTCGCGGCACCTGCGGAGCGCGTTGGCGCCACGGCGGCCAGCCCCGCCAGAACGGCCTCGAGTGCCGACTCGATGCGTGCGGAGGCGGCTGCATGCAGCGCGGGAGTCAGTGCCGCGCGGGCGGCGATCTTTTCCCGGCGTAACGCCGCTCGCGCAGCTGCCCGAACAGCGGCTGCTTGTGCGGCATTTTCGCGAGAAGTCGGGGTGGGGGCCATGTGCTAGATTGATAGGATGAACCGTTGCACAAGAATAGCGAATATTTTGGCCTCGGGCGCTGTGGCCGGCGGCCGTTTTACCGGATGGCGACTGCGCCGGGCGCTGTTTCCGGTCGTGGTGTTTCTGGCGTTCTCGGCGGGTCATGCCGGCGCAGCGACGGCCGACGAGCGTTTCCTGCAGGCGCGCGACGCCTACAAGGCGGGCGAGCGGGTGCGGCTGGCGCGGCTGGCTGATGGACTTGGCGACCACGAGCTGCGGCCATGGGCCGATTACTGGCGCCTGCGCCTCAGGCTGGAGGACGACGATGCGGGCGGTGTGGCCGATTTCCTCGCGCGCGAAAAAGGTAGCTACCTGGCCGAGAAGCTGCGCGGCGACTGGTTGCGCTGGCTGGGAAAACGCGGCGAGTGGCCGACGTTCGAGACGGAATTGGCGCCGCTGCTCACGGTGGAAACGGACATCGGTTGCTATGCCCTGCAGGCCCGGCTGGCGCGCGCCGATGCGAATGCGCGCAATGTGGTTCTGACCGAAGCGCGGTCGCCATGGTTCGCTGCCGCCGAACTGCCGGAGGCCTGCAAACCGCTGATGGACGCGCTGGTCATCGACAAGCGCCTCGACGCCGACGACATCTGGGAGCGTGTGCGGCGCCTGCTCGAAGCGAAGAAGTTGCGCGAGGCGCTCGCCGCCGCCCGCTATCTGCCGGATGCGCAGATGCCGAGCGCCAAGACCCTCGACGCCATCGTAGACAAGCCAGCGCGTTACCTCGCCAGGCTCGGCGGCAATTTTTCCGCCACGCGGCTCGGCCGCGAGATGGCGCTGTTTGCCGTGCAGCGCATGGCGCGGCAGGACCCGGTGCCGGCCGCGACGCAATGGCGAGAAATCGAGAAGCAGTTCGCCGAAGCCGACCGCGGCTATGCCTGGGGCCAGCTGGCACATCAGGCCGCGACGCGTCACCTGCCCGAAGCCTCCGACTGGTTCGACCGTGCCGGCACGACGCCGCTGACCGAGGAGCAGCTGGCATGGCGAGTCCGCGCGGCATTGCGCGCACAGGACTGGAACCGTGTGCGCCTGGCGGTGGAGCAGATGCCGCCGCAGATGGCCGCCGAGGTGACCTGGAGCTACTGGCTCGGCCGGGCGCTGGCGGCGCAGGGCCAGCGTGAGCGGGCCAACGCCCTGTTCCAGAAAATCTCCGGCCAGCCGAATTTCTACAGCAATCTCGCCGACGAGGAACTCGGTCGTGCCATCGTGGTGCCGCCGCGCGCAGCCGCGCCAAGTCGCGAGGAAATCGCCGCGGCCGCGGCCCAGCCGGGCCTTCACCGCGCGCTGTCGCTGATCCGTCTCGACATGCGCGTCGAGGGCGTGCGCGAATGGGTATGGACGCTGCGCGGGATGGATGATCGCCAACTGCTCGCCGCTGCCAATTTCGCCCATGCCGCCGAGGTCTGGGATCGCGCCATCAACACCGCCGATCGCACAACACTGCAGCACGACTACTCGCTGCGTTACCTCGCACCCTTCCGCGAACGCGTCGAACCCAAGGCGCGCGCGCTCGACCTCGATTACGGCTGGGTCTATGGCCTGATGCGGCAGGAAAGCCGCTTCATCACCCGGGCGAAATCGTCCGTCGGCGCCCAGGGCCTGATGCAGGTGATGCCCGCCACGGCCAGGTGGGTGGCGAAGAAGATCGGCATGGACAACTACCATCCGGGCAAGGTCGCCGAGATGGAGACCAATGTCACGCTCGGTACCCAATACCTCAAGATGGTGCTGGACAGTCTCGACGACCATCCGGTGCTGGCCTCGGCCGCCTATAACGCCGGTCCTGGCCGCGCCAAGCGCTGGCGTGCCGACCGCCCGATCGAGGGCGCGATCTATGCCGAGACCATTCCCTTCAACGAGACGCGCGACTACGTCAAGAAGGTGATGAGCAATGCCGTCTATTACGCTGCGCTGTTCGAGGCGCGACCGCAGTCGCTGAAGAGCCGCCTCGGCGTGGTGCAGCCGGCCCGTGGCGGCGATACCCGCGGCGAGGACCTGCCTTGACCGTGCCGGCCGGCGAACGCGTGCCAACCGATTTTCAGACCCGATCCATTCCTTCACCATGACCATCGAGAATATTCTGCTGATCGGCGGTTCCGGCTTTGTCGGACGCCACCTGATGAACGCCCTGGCGCGCCGCGACGTGCGCATTACCGTGCCGGTGCGCCGCCGCGAGCGGGCCAAGCACCTGCTGCCCTTCCCGACCGCTGAGGTGGTCGAGGCCGATATCCACGACGATGCCACGCTGGCGCGCCTTGCCACCGGCCAGGATGCCATCATCAACCTCGTCGGCGTGCTCAAGGGAGGTAACGGCAAAACCGACGGCAAGCCCTGGGGCAAGGGTTTCGACCGTGCCCACGTCGAACTCGCCGGGCGCGTCGCCAAGGCCGCCACTGCTGCCGGCGCGCAGCGTCTGCTCCACATGTCGGCGCTCAAGGCCGATGCCGAGGCACCCTCGGCCTACCTGCGCTCCAAGGCCGCCGGCGAAGAGGCCGTGCGCCAGTCTTTTCCCGGCGCGACCATCTTCCGGCCCTCGGTCATCTACGGCCCGGGCGACCAGTTCCTCACCGTCTTCGCCGGCCTCGCCGCGCTGGCGCCAATGCTGCCACTGGCCTGCCCGGCGGCACTGTTCCAACCCGTCTGGGTCGAGGACGTCGCCGCCACCATGGCCGAGAGCCTGCTCCGCACGGAGAGCATTGGCCAGACCTACGAACTGGGCGGGCCGAGGCTCTATACCCTGATCGATCTTGTCGACTACGCCAGCCGTACCGCCGGCAGCCCCGGCAACATCCTGCCGCTCGGCGACATTCCCTCGTACCTGATGGCGTGGATACTGGAAATCGTCGGCGGACCGATGACCCGCGACAATTACTGGTCGATGCAGGTGTCCAGCACCTGCGAGCATGGCGAAATGGGCGTGCTGCCGTTCGGCCGCCGTGCTGCCGCGCTGGAAATCATCGGTCCCACCTACTTGTCGGACGGTCGCCGCCGTGCCGGCTTCGACGCCCTGCGCGCGGGGGCGAAGCGCTGATTTTGACCCGGACTGGTCGAGCAGTTATGCTGCGGCCATGAAGGTCGGGGAAATTCTGGAGCGATTGCAGCGTGATGGCTGGTACCTAGTGGTTACGCGAGGCAGCCACCGGCAGTTTAAGCACCCATCGAAATCGGGGCGCGTGACCGTGGCCGGAAAGTCAAGCGACGACCTGGCGCCGGGAACCCTGAACAGCATTCTCAAGCAGTCCGGTCTGAAGTAAGGAGAAGAAACATGCGCTATGCAGTTGTTATCGAACGCGCCGCCGGCAATTTCTCGGCTTATGTGCCGGATCTTCCGGGCTGCATCGCTACCGGCAAGACCTTCGGCGATACCGAAGTGGAAATTCGTGCTGCCATTGCTTTTCATCTGGATGGCCTGCGCGAAGATGGCTTGCCTATCCCAGCGCCTTCAAGCCAGGTCGAGTATGTCGAGGTGGCGGCTTGACAGGAATGCCATGACATCAGCGACCATCAAGCTCTTTCTTCCTCACGGTGACGCCAAGCGCCTGCGTGTTGGCGAGGTTTCGAACTGGACGGGCAAGGCGCTTGCCGCGCCGCGAACTGAGCTTGATGATCTCCTGCTTCGCGAGGAGGTCGAGAATTCTGGCGTCTATTTTCTTTTTGGCGCCGATCCGGAAAGCGGCGATCCAGTGGCCTACATTGGAGAGGCGGAGGTCATTCGGGATCGCCTCAAGCAGCACAAGGCGAAGGATTTCTGGAATTCGGTTGTCGTGTTCGTCAGCAAAGACGAGAACCTCACCAAGGCACACATTCGATACTTGGAGAATCGCCTGCTTCATGAAGCGAAAATAGTTGCTCGCTATCACCTCGAAAACTCGAATTCAAGCAACCCCAAATTGCCCGAGTCGGACCGCGAAGACATGGAGGTATTTCTGGCGCGCATTCAGCAGGTTCTTCCCGTGCTGGGTGCGGACCTTCTGGCACCGGTGTCCGGTGCAGCGAAAAGTGCCAGGCCGCAGAAAATGCTCATGTGCAAGAATCGGGGCGCAGAGGCACAAGGCAGGCGAACGGAGCGTGGTTTCGTAGTCTTCAAAGGCTCTACCGCCGTGATAGCGGAGCGACCCTCGGCAGAAACTCAGCATCCGTATGTAGTCGCGCTGCGGCGGAAGCTGGTCCAGGCCGGTGCCCTTGTCGAGAATGCAGGCTTTCTGGCATTTACCAAGGACGTCGAGTTTGATAGCCCAAGTGCCGCTGCCGCTGTTATTCATGGAGGTGGCGCTAATGGCCTCACCGCTTGGAAGGACAATAGCGGCAGGACGCTCAAAGAAGTTGAAGAGAACTGAATCGTGCAAACGTTTTGCGTCGGCGGCGCGGTCCGTGACGAACTGCTCGGCCTGAAGGTACAGGATCGCGACTGGGTCGTCGTCGGCGCGACGCCGGAGGACATGCTGGCGCGCGGCTTCGCACCGGTGGGCAAGGACTTCCCGGTGTTCCTGCATCCGCGCACGCACGAGGAATACGCGCTGGCGCGCACCGAGCGCAAGACGGCGCCGGGCTACAAGGGTTTCGTGTTTCATGCCGATGCCGGCGTCACGCTCGAGGAGGATCTGGCGCGACGCGACCTTACCGTCAATGCCATCGCCCGCGGTGAGGATGGCGTGCTGGTCGATCCCTACGGTGGGCAGCGCGATTTGGCGGCGCGGGTGCTGCGCCATGTGTCGCCGGCCTTCGCCGAGGACCCGGTGCGCATCCTGCGCGTGGCCCGTTTCGCCGCGCGTTTCAGCGACTTCAGCGTGGCACCGGAAACCGTCGAACTGATGCGCCGGATGGTGGACAACGGCGAGGTCGATGCCCTGGTGCCGGAGCGGGTCTGGCAGGAATTGGCACGGGGGCTGATGGAGGCGGCGCCATCGCGCATGTTCGAAACGCTGCGCAACTGCGGTGCGCTGGCGCGCGTCATGCCGGAGCTCGATGCGCTGTGGGGCGTGCCGCAGCGCGCCGACTTCCATCCCGAAATCGATACCGGCGTGCATGTGATGATGGTGATCGACATGGCGGCGCGGCTGGTGCTGTCGTTGCCGGCGCGCTTCGCCGCGCTGACGCATGATCTGGGCAAGGGCAACACGCCGCCCGACATTCTGCCTCGCCATGCCGGCCACGAGGCGCGCAGTGTCACGCTGCTCGGCCCGCTCTGCGAGCGGCTGCGCGTGCCGGCCGATTGCCGCGACCTGGCGCTGCTGGTGGCCCAGTTCCATGGCGATATCTACAAGCCGGAGCAACTGCGGCCGGCGACGATGGTGAAGCTGCTCGAACGTTGCGACGTACTGCGCCGGCCCGAACGCTTCGAGTTGCTGCTGGGAGCATGCGAGGCGGACTTTCGCGGCCGGCTCGGTTTCGAGGAGCGCGATTTTCCGCAAGCGAATGTCTGGCGGCAGGCGCTGGCCGCCGTGCGTGGCGTTGACGCCGGGGCGATTGCCAAGTCCTGTGCCGATCCGGCGCTGATACCGCAGCGCATCCACGAGGCGCGCGTCGCGGCGGTGAAATTCCTCGGCCTACAGCAGCCGCATCAGGACTGAGGCAAGCAGCGACAGCAGGATCACCGAGGCAAAGGGCAGCAGATATTCGCGGCCGCGCAGGCGGAAATGCAGGTCGCCCGGCAGCCGTCCCAGCTTGAGCCATGCGGCGAGTCGCGGTTGCAGCACGCCGATGACGAGCACGACAAGGCAGAGGGTGAATATCCACTTCAGCATAGAATGCCATTATGAACGCTTCCCGCCTCGCCACGCTTGAAGTCCTGTCGCGAGTCCCCACCACAGCAAGCCGCAGCACCCCGTTGTTATTCGTGCATGGCGCCTTTACCGGCGCCTGGTGCTGGGACGAGCATTTCCTCCCCTTCTTCGCCGAGGCCGGCTATGCCGCCCATGCCGTAAGCCTGTCGGGGCATGGCCGTTCTCGCGGGCGCGAGCACCTCGACAGCCTGTCCATTGCCGACTATGTCGCCGACGTGCTCGAAGTCTGCGAAGGGCTGTCGTCGTCGCCGGTGCTGATCGGCCACTCCATGGGTGGCTTCGTGGTGCAGAAGGTGCTGGAGCAGCGGGCGTTTCCCGGGGCTGTGCTGACCTGCGCGGTGCCACCGCAGGGTCTGATGGCGGCCGCCTTCGGCATGCTGTTTTCGCACCCCGGCCTGATCACCGACCTCAATCGCCTGATGAATGGCGGCGAAGTGGCGCTCGACACGTTGCGCGAGGCGCTGTTCGCACAGCCGGTGGCGGTGGATGACCTTGCCCGTTTCTATCGCTGGTCGCAGCCGGAATCGCACCGCGCGATCTGGGACATGAGCCTGTTCAACCTGCCCCACCCGTCGCGGATCGATGCCTCGCGGCTGTTGATCCAGGGCGCTGAGCGCGATCACCTGATCCCGGCGTCGCTGGTCGAGATGACGGGCCGCACCTATGGCCTGCCGGCGACGATCTTCCCCGGCATGGGCCACGGCCTGATGCTCGAGCGCGACTGGCAGAAGCCGGCGCAGCACATCCTCGACTGGCTCCTTGAAAGGGGAATCCCGTGATCACGTTCCAATCGGATGCCGCGGGCGACGTCATGATGTTCGACGAGGTTGCACATCGCATGATGGACCTCATGGGCAAGGAGCACACGCAACGCGGCGTGGTTACCGTCGAGCAGATGCCGGAATGCATCGCGCGCCTCAAGGCGGCCATCGCCGAGGACCGCGCCAAGGCGGTCGCGCAAACGCACAACGAAGAGGGTGAGGAAGGTTTTCTTGCCGCTCGCGTCAGCCTGGCCCAGCGGGCCATACCACTGGTGGAACTGCTGGAGCGTTCGCTGGCCCGCGAAAAACCGGTGCTGTGGGGTGTTGCCGGTTTCTGAGCGCGGTTCGTCCGGCCCGGGTCAAAACAACTCGATATCCCCGCCCTGGGCGGTCGCCTGCCCGCGCTTCACCATGAACTGCTCGATGGCCTCGGCCACGGGCATGCCGGCGAGGACGGCGGCGAACATCTCGTGTTCTTCGCGCATGGTGTATTTGGACTTGATCCGTTCCTGCAGTCCGACCCATTCGCCCGGGTTGTAGAGCCGGCCCTTGTCGCCGACCAGTCCGGAAAGGCCGCCGAGGCAATGGCAGACATGGTCGAGCCGTTGCACCAGCTTGTCGTAGAACTGGAAAGCGATGATGGCCTGATGCACCTTCTGGGTGACGAGGCGGGTGTTGTCCTGAATTTCGGACTTGACCATGCCATTGCCGACGGTGTCGGGCAGGGTGTCAACGGCGGCCTCGATCTGGCCCAGCGTCTCGGCCAGCGCGGTGAAAGTATCGGTGAGCACCTCGACCGAACTGTTGGAATCGCGCATCGCGGCATCGACCTGGCCGGCGGCGAGTTCCAGCATCAGTACGGTCTCGCGCACCTGGCTCCAGCCGAGGTCGGGGGTTGCGGCTAGCGAGCCGCGCGGCGGTGAATCCTGGCTCATCGGGCGCTCCTGAGTGATGCCGATGATTCTAGCATCGCCTCCCGGGCGCCCTGACGGTCAGTGCTCGGCTCCGTCGCGACCGACGAAGGAGACGGGAAATACCGCCTCGGGGCCGGCGCCCTTGGCCGGGACCTTCTGGTAGTCCGGCATCTGCGCGTCGATGTTGGCGCCTTGCACCAGTTTCTGTATCAGGATCTGGATCTGGTCGGTGAACCAGTCTTCCTCGACGTGTGTCGGCATGTAGCGCAGGTCGCGCGTGCTTGCCGGCACGTCCTCGGGAGGCATCACCTCATTGGCGGCGTAGGCGGCCGAGAAGAAGGGGCCGGAGATGAAGCGCATCTGCCAGTCGCCCTCGCCGTCCGGTTCGATGATGAAGACCTTGGCGCCTTCGGCGGTCTGGTTCTCGTCGTCGCTGCGGTCGCCGAACACGGGCATGGCGGCGAACACCGGCTTCTTGCGCTGCATGACATAGGCCACGGCTTCCATGAAGGAGAGGCGGCCGTCGTTTTCCTGCGTCTCGTTGGTCATTGCAATTCTCCTTGGGGAAGGATGGTCATTATTGGTTTATAGAACTTTATAGCAGCGGTGCCAGCCAGCGCGATGCTGCCGATTTTTCCATATTGTTGCGCTTCGCCCAATCTTCAAGCTGGTCGCTGCCGATTTTGCTGACCGCGAAGTAGTGGGCCTGCGGGTGGGCCAGGTAGAAGCCCGACACCGCGGCGGCCGGGGTCATGGCGAAGTTCTCGGTCAGCGCCATGCCGGCATTGGTCGGGGCATCGAGCAAGTCGAACAAGGCCTTCTTCACGGTATGGTCGGGGCAGGCCGGGTAGCCGGGCGCGGGGCGGATGCCCTGATATTTCTCGGCAATCAGTTCCTCGGTCGATAGCTTTTCGCTGCCGGCGTAGCCCCAGTCGTCGGTGCGCACGCGATGGTGCAGCCACTCGGCGGCGGCTTCGGCCAGGCGGTCGGCCAGCGACTTGAGCATGATGGCGCGATAGTCGTCGTGGGCGGCCTCGAATTCGGCCAGCTTGGCTTCGATGCCGATGCCGGCGGTGACGGCGAAGGCGCCGATGTAGTCGGGGGTCGCCGTCCCGCCAGCGCCGATTTTTTTCGGAGCGATGAAATCCGCCAGGCACTCGTTGGGCTTGCCCGCCGGCCGCTCGTGCTGCTGGCGCAGGCCGCGCCAGGTCATCAGCACTTTAGCGCGCGACTCGTCTGCGTAGATTTCGATGTCGTCGCCGACCGAGTTGGCGGGGAACAGGCCGAAGGCGGCGTTGGCTACCAGCCATTTCTCGGCGACGAGCTGGGCCAGCATCGCCTGCGCGTCGTTGAAGACATTGCGTGCGGTCTCGCCGACCTTGGCGTCGTCGAGGATCTTCGGGTAGCTGCCGGCGAGGTCCCAGGTCTGGAAGAAGGGACCCCAGTCGATGTACTCGGCAAGTGTGCCAAGATCGATGCGGCACAGCGTGCGCAGACCCGGCCGGCGCGGCGGGAAGGGTGTGTAGTCCAGTTTCGCCGCGTTGGCGCGCGCCGCGGCCAGGGAAACCATGGCAACGCCTTTCTTCTGCGCGTGCTGGGTGCGTACCTTGTCGTGGTCGGCGGCAATCTCCGCGACATAGCCGGCGCGCATGTCCTGCGACAACAGTTTCGTCACCACGCCGACGGCGCGCGAGGCGTCCGGTACATAGACGACGGGGCCGGCGTAGTTGGGCGCGATCTTGATGGCGGTGTGGGCGCGGCTGGTGGTGGCGCCGCCGATCAGCAGCGGCACCGCCTCGCCGTCGCCGAAGCCGAGGCGCTGCATCTCGGATGCGAAGTGGCTCATCTCCTCCAGCGAGGGCGTGATCAAACCCGACAGGCCGATGGCCTGGGCGCCGTGCTCCTTGGCGGCCTGGAGGATCTTGTCGGCAGGCACCATGACGCCGAGGTCGACGATGTCGTAGCCGTTGCAGCCGAGCACCACGCCGACGATGTTTTTGCCAATGTCATGGACGTCGCCCTTGACGGTGGCGATGACGATCTTGCCCTTGGAGGCCGCGCCGGTGCGCTTCTTGTCCTCCTCGATGAAGGGCAGCAGATGGGCCACGGCCTGCTTCATCACGCGCGCCGACTTCACCACCTGCGGCAGGAACATCTTGCCGGCGCCGAAGAGGTCGCCGACCACGTTCATGCCGGCCATCAGCGGGCCCTCGATCACAGCCAGCGGTGGCTTGCCCGCAGCCGTCAGTGCGGCGCGACATTCCTCTGTATCTGCGACGACGTATTCGGTGATGCCACGCACCATGGCATGCTCGAGGCGCTTCTCGACCGGCCACTCGCGCCAGGCGAGGTCCTGCACCTGCTCTTTCGCCGAACCTTTGACCGATTGCGCGAACTCGACCAGCGCTTCTCCCGGACTCATTTGGCCAGCGCTGCGCTCCGCGTCCTTCGGAACTTTCCTATTGAGCACCACGTCCTCGACCTTTTCGCGCAGCACCGGGTCGAGCTGGTCATAGACGCCGAGCTGGCCGGCGTTGACGATGCCCATGGTCAGCCCGGCCTGGATGGCGTGGTAGAGGAAGACGGTGTGGATGGCCTCGCGCACCGGCTCGTTGCCGCGGAAGCTGAAGCTGACGTTGGAAATGCCGCCGGAGATGCCGGCGTGCGGCAGCCTGGCCTTGATCCAGCGGCAGGCCTCGATGAAGTCGACGGCGTAGTTGTCGTGCTCGGGGATGCCGGTGGCAATCGCAAACACGTTGGGGTCGAAGATGATGTCCTCGGCCGGGAAGCCGTCGGCCACCAGCAGGTCGTAGGCGCGCTGGCAGATCTCTGTCTTGCGTTTGAAGGTGTCGGCCTGGCCGGTCTCGTCGAAGGCCATCACGATCACCGCCGCACCGTAGCGGCGGGCGAGGCGTGCCTGTTCGAGGAACTTGGCTTCGCCTTCCTTCATCGAGATGGAATTGACGACGCCCTTGCCCTGGATGCACTTGAGGCCGGCCTCGATCACCTCCCACTTCGAGGAGTCGAGCATGATCGGCACCTTGCAGATGTCGGGCTCGGAGCCGATGAGGTGGAGGAACCTGACCATCGCCGCCTGAGAATCCAGCATGGCCTCGTCCATGTTGATATCGATGACCTGGGCGCCGTTCTCGACCTGGCTGCGCGCCACCGCCAGCGCGTCGTCGAAGCGGCCTTCGAGGATCATTTTGGCGAAGGCGCGCGAGCCGGTGACGTTGGTGCGCTCGCCGACGTTCACGAACAGACTGTCGGCACCGACGTTGAAGGGTTCAAGTCCGGAGAGACGCAGCTTGTTCTCGACGGCGGGGATCGCGCGTGGCTTGACGCCCTCCATCGCCGCGGCGATCGCCCTGATGTGGTCGGGCGAGGTGCCGCAGCAGCCGCCGGCGATGTTGATGATGCCGCCATGTTCGCCACCCCGGGCCCACTGCGCCATCTCGTCGGCCAGCATCTGCGGCGTTTCGTCGTAGCCGCCGAAGGCGTTGGGCAGGCCGGCGTTGGGATGCGCCGAGACGAAGCAGTCGCAGATGCGCGAAAGCTCTTCGACGTACTGGCGCAGTTCGCCGGCGCCGAGCGCGCAGTTGAGGCCGAAGGATAGCGGCCGGGCGTGGCGCAGCGAGTTCCAGAAGGCTTCGGCCGTCTGGCCCGAGAGCGTGCGGCCGGAGGCGTCGGTGATGGTGCCTGAGATCATCACCGGCCACTTGCGGCCGGCGTCGAGGAAGAACTTCTCGATGGCGAACAGCGCGGCCTTGGCGTTGAGGGTGTCGAACACCGTCTCGACCAGCAGGATGTCGGCGCCGCCTTCGACCAGGCCCTTGGCCGACTGGTAGTAGTCCTCGACCAGCGCATCGAAGGTGATGTTGCGGAAGCCCGGGTCGTTCACGTCGGGCGAGAGCGAGCAGGTGCGCGAGGTGGGGCCGAGCACGCCGGCGACAAACCTGGGTTTCTCGGGCGTCGAGTATTTGTCGGCGACTTCGCGCGCGAGGCGCGCGCCGGCGACGTTCAGCTCGTAGGCCAGGTCCTCCAGCCCGTATTCGGCCTGCGACACCTGCGTGGCGTTGAAGGTGTTGGTCTCGAGGATGTCGGCGCCGGCTTCGAGGTATTCGGCGTGGATGCCGCCGATCACGTCCGGGCGGGTCAGGCACAACAGGTCGTTGTTGCCCTTGAGGTCCTTGCCGTGGGCGGCGAAGCGCTTGCCGCGATAGTCGGCCTCGACGAGGTTGTGACGCTGCACCATGGTGCCCATGGCGCCGTCGAGAATGAGAATGCGCCGCGCGAGCAGGTCGCGCAGTTCCTGGCTGCGGTCGGATTGCATAGGGAAAGTGCTGGAAGGTATTGAATTGGCGTGAATTTTATCACGCCAACCCTTCCGGGCTCTAGCCGCCGGGGCTTTGCTCGGAGCGGCTGGTGCCGGTGACGGCACCAGCTTCGTCGAAATGAACGTTGAACAGCACCTGCGTGCCGGGATGGCTCGACTCGATGCGCCAGTCCCACACCTCCTCGCGCTTGAGCGGAAAGAACACCGCAGTGCGCGGTCGCCCGAGCAGGCGCCGCACCCGGTCGTGGGTCCAGCCCTTCTCGATGCGGGCGAAGTAGGGTTCTGCCAGGACCTGCTCGACGCGCGTCAGCACGCGCACGGCATTGAGGGTCAGCATGTGGCATTGCAGGCCCTCGGGACCCTGCGGATATTCCCAGGTGACCGTGCCGTCCTCGTTATGCCATTCGCTGGCTGGCGGGCCGAAGCGACTGCGGATTTCGTCGCCACCGATCCCGGGTTTCAGGGCGGCCACCGAAGAAAACAGGTTAGAAATAAGCATTATTAATGGCGCTATATATTTTGGTGCGAGCCACTTCTATAATATCGCTTCCCCCACGAAGGAGCGACACCATGGAACACCTGACTCCAAAAGAGACCGCCGAATTCCTCGAAAAAAATCCTAAGGCGCTGTTCATCGACTGCCGCAGCGAAATGGAGTTCCTCTTCGTCGGTCATCCCGCCGGCGCGCTGCATGTGTCGTGGAACGACGGCCCGGATTGGGACGTCAATCCGCACTTCGTCGGCGAGGTGAAGAAGTTCGCCGGCCATGTCCATGACCGCCCGGTGGTGCTGATCTGCCGCAGCGGCAACCGCTCGGTCGATGCCGGCAATGCGCTGGAGACCGCCGGCTTTACCCGCGTCTATAACGTGCTGCACGGCTTCGAGGGCGAACTCGACGACAACCACCATCGCGGCTCCATCAATGGCTGGCGTTTCGAGGGGCTGGAATGGGAGCAGTGCTAGGGTAGAAATCCACCCGCGCAGCGGACGACACGATCGGCGAAAAAGTCGGCGCTGGCGGCACGGCGGCGAGTGGTGCATCGGCTACCATGCACGCATATGTCACGCCCGCCCTTGATCTCCCGAATCCGCGCCGCCCTGCGCGACCCTGCCCGCTGGAAACGCTGGATGCTCGAAGTCCTGCTCATCATTGCCATCGTCGTCGCCGTGCAGCTGTGGCAGGCGCGCGGCCTGCCGGCGGGGCCGGCGCCGGCGCTGGTCGGCGTGCTCGCCGACGGCAGTGCCACCTCGCTCGCCGAGGCGCTCAAGGCCGCCAACGGCAAGCCGGTGCTGGTGGCCTTCTGGGCGACGTGGTGCCCGGTGTGCAAGGCGGAAGAGGGCAACATCGCAGCCGTGGCGAGCGACTGGCCGACCCTGACCGTCGCCATGCAGTCGGGTGACGCGGCGGCGGTGGCCAAGCACCTGAAGCAGCGCGGCCTCGATTTCCCGGCCGTGGTCGATGCCGAGGGTGAGCTGGCATCGGACTGGAAGGTGCGCGGCGTGCCCACCCACTTCATCATCGATGGTCGCGGCATCATCCGCTTCCAGCTGGTCGGCTACGCCACCGAGCCCGGCTTGCGCGCGCGCCTGTGGTGGGCGGGGCGGTTCGCGGCATGACGCACCCGCCGCCGGGCAGCCCCAGGGCGGGTGTATCCACGGAACCGCAGTCGCGTAGCGGCGAACACCCGTCAGCCCACGTGAGTGGGACGGGGGGGCGGGTGTTGCCTCCACCCGCTCTGCTCGCCTGGTCCATCTGGGGCCTGGGTTCGCTGCTCTATCTAGTGGCCTTTTTCCAGCGCGTCTCGCCGGCGGTGATGACCGACCAGTTGATGGCGGATTTCGCCATCGGCGGCGCGGCGCTGGGCAATCTTTCGGCCTTCTATTTCTACGCCTATGTCGCCATGCAGATTCCCACCGGCTTGCTGGCCGATCGCTGGGGCCCGCGCAAGCTGCTGACCAGCGGCGCTGCCGTGGCGGCGCTGGGCGGCCTGCTGTTCGCGCTTTCGCCGAGCCTGGGCTGGGCCAGCGCCGGGCGGCTGCTGGTGGGCGCCTCGGTGGCAGTCGGCTTCGTCTCGGTGCTCAAGCTGTCCTCGCACTGGGTCGCGCCGCGCCAGTTCGCGCTGGTTTCGGGCCTGCTGTTGATGATGGGACTGATCGGCGGCGTCGGTGCGGGTGTGCCGCTGCGGCTGTTGATCGACGCTTTCGGCTGGCGCAACGTGATGGCGGTGTTTGCGGTGCTGACCGCGCTGCTCGCCGTCGCCATCGCGCTGTTCCTGCGCGACGATCCGACCGAGCGCGGCTACGCCAGCCACTTCCCCGGCCACGGCGACGGGCCGCGCCAGCACGCGCCGATCCTCGCCAGCCTGGCCGAGGTGCTGTCTTACCGCAACATCTGGCTGCTGGCGCTGGTGCCGGTGGGGATTTCGGGCGCGGTGCTGGCATTCGCCGGCCTCTGGGGCGTGCCCTGGCTGCGCCAGGTGCATGGCCTCGATCCGCGCAGCGCCGCCGCAATTACGTCCATCATGCTGGTGGCGTGGGGTGTCGGCGGGCCGCTGCTCGGCGCCTGGTCCACCCGCTTGGGCCAGCGCAAGCCGATCTACATCGTCACCGCGCTGGTGGCGCTGTTCGGCTGGGCCGCGGTGATCTACCTGCCGCTGCCGCTGTGGCTGATGGTCGTGGTGCTGGCGATCACCGGCTTCGCCTCGGGCAACATCATCGTCGGCTTCGCCTGGGCCAAGGAGTCGGTGCCGCTGCGCCTGATGGGCACGGCCACGGGCGTGGCCAACATGGGGCCGCTGATGGGCGGCATGCTGCTGCAGCCCGGCGTGGGCTGGCTGCTCGACCGCAACTGGAGCGGCGCCATGGTCGGCGGCGCGCGGATTTACGATGCCGCTGCCTACCAGATTGGGTTCTCGCTGCTCTTCGCCACCATCGCCGTAGTGGTGGTGGCGCTGGTTTTCGCGCGCGAGTCCTATTGCAGGCAGGCGGCTTAGTTCAGCCCAGGCCCCTGCGGTAGTGGATTGCCTCGGCGACGTGTGCGCCCTGGATGTTTTCCGCGCCGGCCAGATCCGCGATGCTGCGGGCGACCTTGAGCACGCGATGGTAGGCGCGCGCCGACAAGCGTAGTTGCGTCATGGCCTGTTTCAGCAATTGCGCGCCGCTGCAGTCGGGCAGGCAGTAACGGTCGATCTCGTCGGGCGCGAGCAGGGCGTTGGGTTTCGCCTGGCGCGATAGCTGGCGCTGCCTTGCCGCCTCGACGCGGGCGCGGACGCTGGCCGACGCCTCGCCGTCGCCGCGCGTTGCCAGTTCCGCTTCGGCAACGGCCGGCACTTCGATCATCAGGTCGATGCGGTCGAGGAAGGGCCCCGAGAGCTTGCCGCGATATTTCGTCACCTGGTCCGGCGTGCAGCGACAGCGGCTTTCGCCCAGGTGGCCGCAGGGGCAGGGGTTCATGGCGGCAACAAGCTGGAAGCGTGCCGGAAATTCGGCGCGCCGCGCAGCGCGGGCGACATGGATGTGGCCGGATTCGAGCGGCTCGCGCAGTGCTTCCAGCACGCTGCGCTGGAACTCGGGCAGTTCGTCGAGGAACAGAACGCCGTGATGCGCCAGCGAGATCTCGCCGGGGCGCGGTACGCCGCCGCCGCCGACCAGCGCTGGGGCGGAGGCTGAGTGGTGCGGTGAGCGATACGGTCTTTGCGACCAGCGCGAGGTGTCGAAGACGCCGGCCAGCGACTGCACTGCTGCGCTCGCCAGTGCTTCGTCGTGGGTCATTTGCGGCAGGATGCCGGGCAGGCGGCTTGCCAGCATCGACTTGCCGCTGCCCGGCGGGCCGCTCATCAGCAGCGAATGGCCGCCGGCCGCCGCGACCTCCAGCGCACGCTTGGCCTGGGCCTGGCCCTTCACGTCGGAGAGGTCGGGGTAGCTGGAAAAAGTCGGCGCTGGCGGCACGGCGGCTGGCGCCAGCGGCGCCTGTCCGGCGAGGTGCGCGCAGACTTCCAGCAGCGAGCCGGCCGGCAGCACGGCCAGCCCGTCGATCAGCGCGGCTTCGGCGGCAGAGTCCTTCGGCAGCACGAAACTGCGGCCCCCACCGATAGCGGCGACGCACATCGCCAGTGTGCCGCGAATCGGCCGCAGTTCGCCGGAGAGCGAGAGTTCCCCGGCGAACTCGTGGCGGTCGAGCATGGCGGGATCGGCGGCCTTGATCTGGCCCGAGGCGATGAGGATGCCGAGCGCGATCGGCAGGTCGAAGCGGCCGGATTCCTTGGGCAGGTCGGCCGGGGCGAGATTGACGGTGATGCGCCGCGCCGGGAATTCGAAGTGCGCGTTCTGGATCGCGGCGCGGACGCGGTCGCGCGCTTCCTTGACTTCGGTGTCGGGCAAGCCGACCAGGGTGAATGCGGGCAGCCCGGCGGCGAGGTGGACTTCGACCGTGACTTCCGGCGCCGCCATGCCGGCGAGCCCGCGGCTCCTCAGCACGGCCAGTGCCATGGGCGCGTTACCGGCCGGCGGGACGAGCTTCGAGCTCGGCCACCCGTGCTTCCAGCGTGGTGAGCTTGCGGCGCGCCTCGGCCAGCACTTCGCGCTGCACGTCGAACTCTTCGCGGGTCACGAGGTTAAGGCGGGAAAGGCCGCTGGCGACAAATGCCTTGACGTTCTTCTCGACGTCGCCGGCCGGCGTGGCTTTGATCAGGGCCGAGAACTTGGCGCTGAATTCTTCGAGGGCTTTGGGATCGAGCATGGCGGTTCTTCGGCAATGACGTCGGCAAAGTCTAGCATGGCGATTGACCGCACCAAGGTGATGCACTGTGTTGGTGCGATCGCTCCGCAGGTGGGCGCAAATTAGTGCGGAGGCAAATCGGTGTGGAATGGAGATGTCGTTAATCATTTGTTTCTAATGTGATTTTAGTCCTGGCACGCTCCGTGCAGTATGTGGCCTGCACACTTTTCTTGGAGATCATCATGGACCGCAAATTCGCCGCAATACTCGCCGCCGCCGCTTGCCTGTCACCCCTTGCCGCCAGTGCGCAGAACGTCGCACCGGCCTCGCCGCATACGGTTACAGGCAACTTCACCCTGGCCACCGACTACCGCTTCCGTGGAATTTCCCAGACCTTCAAGCTGCCGACGGTGCAGGGCGGCATCGACTATTCGCACGATAGCGGGTTCTATCTCGGCACCTGGGCGTCGAATGTCAGCGGCCTGCAGTACACCAATGGCGCCTCGCTCGAAATGGATTTCTACGGCGGCTTCAAGTTTGCAGCGGCCAAGGATTGGACCTTCGACCTCGGCGTCCTACATTACAACTATCCCGGTGCTTTCTGGAACAACACCGCGCCCAGCACCGGCACGACCAAGTTCAACAACACCGAGGTCTATGCCGCTGTCGGCTACAAGTGGGCGAGCCTCAAGTATTCGCACACCGTGACTGACCTGTTCGGCATTCGCAGCGAAGTGTTTGCACCAGCCGTCGGCGGCCTTGCCCAGAATTGCGGTGTCGATAGTTCCAACACGGCATATACCCCGGCCAACGCGCCTTACGGCTGCTTCGATCGCTCGGGCAGTTCGAAGGGTTCCGGCTATCTCGACTTCACCGCGAATGTGCCGCTGTCGGACAAGGCAACGCTGGTGGCCCACGTTGGCCGCCAGACGGTCAAGAACTACGGCCGCCTGACCTATTCTGACTGGAAGCTCGGCATCAACTACGATCTGGGTAGCAGCTGGATCCTCGGTGGCGCCTATGTCGACACCAACGCCAAGGAGTCCTTCTACCGCTTCGCCAACGCGGTCCCGGCTGGTGGCGTGACCCCCGAGAACGTCAAGGACGTCAGCAACGGCACCGTGGTTGTGTCCATCAGCAAGTCTTTCTAAACAAACGTCAAGTCAAGGAGCCAACATGAAACTGGTAACCGCCATCATCAAGCCGTTCAAGCTTGACGAAGTGCGTGAGGCGCTCGCCGCCGTCGGCGTGCAGGGCATCACCGTCACCGAGGTCAAGGGATTCGGCCGCCAGAAGGGTCACACCGAGCTGTATCGCGGCGCCGAGTACGTCGTCGATTTCCTGCCCAAGGTCAAGCTTGAGGCGGCGATCCGCGACGACATGCTCGAGCAGGCCATCGAGGCCATCGAGAAGTCCGCCAGCACCGGCAAGATCGGCGACGGCAAGATCTTCGTCTTCGACGTCGAGCAGTGCATCCGCATCCGTACCGGCGAGACCGGTGACGAAGCACTCTGATTCCAAAGGGGAAACGCAAATGAAAAAGTTTCTGTTGATGATGCTGGCGGCCGCGGCCGTCGGATTGAGCGGAGCGGCCGTCGCCGAGCCGGCCTCGCCGATGCTGGTGGCGCAGGCTGCAGCGCCGGCCGGCATGAGCGGCATGACTGCAGAGGCCACGGTGGCCGAGGCGGCAGCGGTCGCCGCACCGGTAGCCGAGGCGGCTGCCGCCGTACCCGTGGTGGCCACGGTCAATAAGGGCGACGTTGCCTGGATGCTGGTGGCGACGTTGCTGGTGGTGTTCATGGCGGTGCCGGGGCTGGCCCTGTTCTACGGCGGCCTGGTGCGCGCCAAGAACATGCTGTCGGTGCTGATGCAGGTGCTGGTGGTGTTTTCGCTGATCACCGTGCTGTGGGCGGTATACGGCTACAGCCTGGCTTTCGGCGGCGAAGGCCTGATCCTCGGCTCGCTCGACAAGGTCTTCCTTTCCGGCGTCACTATCGAGAGCCTCGCCGATACCTTCACACCCGAATCGAAGCTGCCGGAATACCTCTTCATCGCCTTCCAGGCGACCTTCGCGGCCATCACCTGCGCACTGATCGTCGGCGCCTTCGCCGAGCGCATCAAGTTTTCGGCGGTGATGATCTTCTCGGTGCTGTGGTTCACCTTCTGCTACATCCCGATCGCCCACATGGTCTGGGGTTCCGGTGGCTACCTGCTGGGCAAGGGCGCGCTCGACTTCGCCGGCGGCACGGTGGTGCATATCAACGCCGGCGTTGCCGGCCTGGTGGGTGCCTATCTGGTCGGCAAGCGCATCGGCTACGGCCGCGAAGCCATGGCGCCGCATTCGCTGGCCTTCACCATGGTCGGTGCCTCGATGCTGTGGGTGGGCTGGTTCGGCTTCAACGCCGGCTCCAACCTCGAAGCGACTTCGGGTGCCGCGCTGGCCTTCCTCAACACCCTGTTCGCCACGGCTGCCGCGACGCTGTCCTGGACGCTGGTCGAAGGTGTGGTCAAGGGCAAGCCCTCGATGCTCGGCGGCGCGTCCGGCGCGGTTGCCGGCCTGGTGGCGATCACTCCGGCCTGCGGTTCGGTCGGCCCGATGGGCGCCATCATCATCGGCCTGGCTGCCGGCGCAGTCTGCCTCTGGGGTGTCAATGGCCTCAAGAAGATGCTGGGCGCGGATGACTCGCTGGACGTCTTCGGCGTGCATGGCGTCGGCGGCATCCTCGGCGCGATCCTGACCGGTGTCTTCACCGCGCCCTCGCTCGGCGGTACCGGCAAGCCCGACTTCTCCATCGTCTCGCAGGTGATGGTGCAGGCCGAGGGCGTGCTGATCACCATCGTCTGGTCCGCGGTCGTCGCCTTCATCGCCTTCAAGATCGTCGATATGTTCGTCGGCCTGCGCGTCGCCGAAGACGAGGAGCGCGAAGGTCTCGACATCGTGTCCCACGGCGAATCGGCCTACCACCACTAAGCATCCACCCCCGACCCTCGCGCAGAGGGCCGGGGGGAAAGTTTCTTCCTCCCCGCGATCTTCGGGCACCGGCAACGGTGCCCGTTTTTTTGCCTGGTGGCGGCGTCCGGATTTCCCGGGGATTTCTCGGTAGCCCTGCCAACTCCGTCACATCCGGACCAGTCCCTCTCTGGATAGAATATGACCTAAGTCATATGAATTCCATTGCCGCCAACCGTCGCGCTATCTTGGTCATGCCCTCGCGACCCTATGGTGGGAGTGGTTTTAGCCTGATCGAGATGGCCATCGTGCTGTTCGTGCTGTCCTTGCTGATCGTCGGCACCCTGCACGGCCAGGAATTGATCGGCATGACCCAGGAAGGGAAATTATCACGTGATTTCAATGATCTACCGACGGCGATTAACGGCTATCAGGACAGGTTCCGGGCCTTGCCGGGGGACGATCGGCAGGCCGCGGCCCACTTGGGCAGTCCCGATCTGGAGAATGGCAACGGCAGCGGCCGCATCGACGGCAACTGGACCGATGTCGGCGCTGCCAGCGAGGCATCGCGCGCCTGGCTGCACCTGCGCCTGTCCGGCATGATCGGCGGCACCACCGATCCGGCGGCCGCCGAATATACCCCCCGCAACGTGCTCGGCAAGCCGATCGGCTTGCAGGGCGGTACCGACAATCCCGCACTTTCCCCTATCCGCGACCTTGCCGGCAATGCCATTGCCGGCAGCGTGATTTTCTGTTCACGCGGCATCCCGGGCAAGCTGGCGCAGACGCTGGAAATCAAGCTCGACGACGGCAACCCGGGGACGGGTTGCCTGCTGGCCACGCGCGATACCGGCAGTGCCTATGCTCCCGGCGCCGCGGCGGCCACCGCCATCGATCCGGACGGGCTCTACATCGTCTGTCGCGGCGTCTGACGCGGCACCGGATTCCGCCGCCGCCAATCCCGTCAGCCCCTCAATTCGCCAGCAGCGCTTCCTCGGCCCAGGCGCGGGCGCGGGTGCTGCATTCGTCGAGCCGGTCCGGTTCGATGCCGAGTTCGGCGGCGATGCGCGCCGCACGGTCACCGTAGTCCTTTTCCATGACCAGCGCCAGCATCAGGAAGCGGCCGTAAGGACCCTCGTTCCTGAGCAGGACGTCGGCGACAGCCGGCGGCAGGTGCATCCGGTTCACCACCTGGGCCATCGGCATTCCCAGCAGGCTGTCCAGCAGCGACAGCAGGCCGACCAGGAACAGTTCGTCGCATTCCGGCTTCGCCCGGCTGCCCGTCGCCAGCAGTTCGAGGAAGCGCGCGCGGTACAGGGCGAGTTCCAGCAGTGCTTCGTCGCGGCCGCCGCCATTGCCGGAACGGAACATCGCCAGCGACAGCCAGCGATAGAGCGTCGCGCGGCCGAGTACCAGCAGCGCCTGTTCGAGGCTGGCGACCGGCGCGGAAAGCCCCGACAACGGCGAATTTGCCATGCCCACCACTTTCACCGCCACGCCCGGGTCGCGTTTGGCCACGGCAGCGATTTCGGACGAATCGGCCTCGCGCCGCAGCAGGTTGAGCATCTCGATCAGCACCAGGCGGCTCTGGTTGAGTTTCTCGCCCTTGTCTTCTTCGTCCGCCGTGGCGGCAAAGCCGCCGAGTGAATAGCGCACGCCCATGGACTGGCACAGGCGATGCTCCGTCCAGGAGCCGATGCCGTCGGCGAGCAGCGGCAACTGGGGCCGGCTGGCCGCCAGGCTCTTGACGAGGTGCTCGAAGGCCTCCAGCGAATAGGCCGGGAAATCCAGCAGCAGCAGGTCGGCGTGGGCCAATGCCGCGTCGTCGTCGATGCTGCCGCTGTCGAGGGCGAGGCGCCCGCCGGCGGCCTTGACCTCGTCGAGCACCAGGTGCCAGGCATCGCGCTCGCCGCGCGCCGGGCTGGCGAGGAGGAAGGTGGCGTGGGGTGCGACCAGTTGCCTGAAGTCCGCGGCCTGCCAGTCCTCGGCGGTCAGCGGAATCAGCGCCAGCCGGCGTTCGCCAAATGCGGCGAGCTTGTCGTTGCGTAGCGCGGCGACCGCAGCCGGCGCGGGCGGCGGCACGCCGCCGCCGAGGCGGCGGGCAACGAAGCGGTAGCCGGCGATGCGCGCGCGGCCGTCGATGATTTCCTCGCGCTGGACCAGAATGCCCGCTTCGCGTTTGGGCGGCTCGGGTTCCGGCACCGCCGTAATTGGCAGCGCCTTCCCGGAGCCGAACGGATCGTCGGAGATGGTGACCGTATCGCCGCCGCCGAGAAGACGTTTGACGAAATTTCCGAAAGCCATGGACAGGATCCGGGAGTGGGCTGCTAGCGGAAAACCACGGTCTTGTTGCCGTGGACCAGAACACGGTCTTCGAGGTGGTAGCGCAGGCCGCGCGCCAGTACCGTCTTCTCGATGTCCTTGCCGTAACGCACCATGTCGTCGGGCGAATCCGAATGGTCGATGCGGATCACGTCCTGCTCGATGATGGGGCCCTGGTCGAGCTCGGCGGTGACGTAGTGGCAGGTGGCGCCGATCAGCTTGACGCCGCGCTGGAAGGCCTGGTGGTAGGGCCTGGCGCCGACGAAGGAGGGCAGGAAGCTGTGGTGGATGTTGAGGATCTTGCCCGGATGCGCGGCGCACAGCTCGGGCGAGAGGATCTGCATGTAGCGCGCCAGAACCATGGTGTCGCCGCGTGCTTCCTCGAACAAACGCTGCACCTCGGCATAGGACGCCGGCTTGTTCTCAGGCGTGACGGGTACATGGTGGAAGGGAATGCCGTGCCACTCGACGAAACCCTTGAAGGTGTCGTGGTTCGAGATGACGCAGGGAATCTCGATGTCGAGTTCCTTTGACTGCCAGCGCGCCAAGAGGTCGTAGAGGCAGTGCTCCTGCTTCGATACCATGATCACGACGCGCTTCTTCACCGCGCTGTCGCTGATCTTCCAGTCCATTTTCAGTTCGGCGGCGATGGGCGCGAAGCGGCCGCAAAACCCGGCGAGATCGAAGGGCAGCGAATCGGCCTTGACCTCGATGCGCATGAAGTAGCGGCCCGCTTCGTCGTCGGCGTGGAAGCTCGACTCCAGCACCCAGCCTTTGTGCTCGGCGATGAAGCCGGTGACACGGGCGATGATGCCGGTGCGGTCGGGGCAGGAGGCGGCGAGGGTGTAGAAACGGTCGCGATGCATGTCAGGGGCTCCGTGGTTCGGTGCGCGCCAAGGTCACCGGGTAGCCGGCACTGCTCATGTCACCCGGACCGGGCTGCGCCCGCTCCTCCTTCTTTACTTCGCTGTGCCGGCTACCCGATGCCCTTGGCTGGGAATGTGCCGGGGTGAGCACGCTACCAATTACCCTGATGGGGGTGCTGGGGTGCTCTGCGCAGCGAAGTAAAGGAGGAGGCGATGGCCTATGGCCAGCGCCGGGGGACATGAGCGGAGTAGAGCACCCCAGCACCCCCATCGCGCACCGCACGTCGCACCGGATACCCGCAGTCATCCCTAGATCCGTGCCGAAGCCTTGTCGATCTCGGCGCGCAGTTCGGCGTAGTTCATCGTCACCGGGAACTGCGGGAACTCGTCGATCACGTTCTGCGGCGGGTGGAACAGGATGCCGGCATCGGCCTCGGCCAGCATCGCGGTGTCGTTGTAGGAGTCGCCGGCGGCGATGACCTTGTAGTTGATCTCCTTGAAGCGCCGCACTGCTTCCTTCTTCTGGTTTGCCATGCGCAGGTGGTAATTGACGAGGAAGCCGGCGGCGTCGGACTCCAGCTTGTGGCAGAACAGTGTCGGCATGCCAAGCTGCGCCATCAGCGGCATGGCGAACTCGTAGAAGGTGTCGGACAGGATGATGACCTGGAAGTCGCGGCGCAGTGCGTCGAGGAAGTCCTTCGCGCCGGCCATCGGGCCCATGTCGGAGATCACCTTCTGGATGTCGGGCAGACCCAGCTTGTGCTGCTTGAGGAGGTCGAGCCGATACTTCATCAGGACATCGTAGTCCGGCTCGTCGCGGGTGGTGCGACGCAGCTCGGGGATGCCGGTGCGCTGCGCGAATTCGATCCAGATTTCAGGGACGAGCACCCCTTCGAGGTCGAGACAAACCAGCTGCACGGCGGACTCCTGAGCGAAAGCAACGAAAGAGGGAAATTCTACTCGACGGCCAATGCTTCCAGTTGTTCGTGGACATCGAGCCAGCGGGTCTCGGCCGCCTCGATGGCGGCAGCGAGATCGGCCTGGCGACGATTCAGTTCCTCGATGCGGGCGCGGTCGGGCGCGGCGTAGAGCGCCGGGTCGGCCAGCTGTTCGTCGAGCGACGCCTTCTCGGATTGCCAGCCGGCGAGCTGCTTTTCGAGCTTGTCGGCCTCTTTTGCCAATGGCCGCCGCTCATTTTTCAACCTGGCCAGCGCCGACTTTTTGTTGGCGGCATCGTTGGCGCGTTCCTCCTGCCGGGCCGCTTTGTCCGGACAGGCGGGCGTGGCGCTGCGCGACTGGCTGCGCCGTGCCGCGAGCCAGGCAGCGTAATCGTCGAGGTCGCCGTCGAAGGGCTTGGCCGCGCCGTCGGCCACCAGCCACAGCTCGTCCACCGTGGTGCGCAGCAGGTGGCGGTCGTGCGACACCAGCACCATCGCCGCCTCGGTCTCCTGCAGCGCCAGCGTCAGGGCCTCGCGCATTTCGAGGTCGAGGTGGTTGGTCGGCTCGTCGAGTACCAGCAGGTTGGGGCGGGTGCGGATCATCAGCGCCAGCGCCAGGCGTGCCTTCTCGCCGCCGGAGAAATGGCGGCAGGGCGCGTCGGCCATGGCGCCGCGGAAGTCGAAGCCGCCGATGTAGTTGCGCAGCTCCTGCTCGCGCGTGCCCGGCTCCTGCCGCACCAGATGCTGCAGCGGGCCTTCGTCGGGACGCAGCAGTTCCATCTGGTGCTGGGCGAAGTAGCCGATCTTGAGGTGGCGGCCCTCGGTGCGCCGTCCCGCCAGCGCCGACTTTTCGCCGGAGAGCAATTTGACCAGCGTCGACTTGCCGGCACCGTTCTTGCCGAGCAAGCCGATGCGGCTGCCGGGGCGCAGCGTCAGCTTGATGTGTTGCAGCAGCGGCGTATCGCCGTAGCCGACCGCCGCATCCTCCAGCGCCAGCAGCGGGTCGGAAAAGCCGTCGGGCTCGGCGAAGCGGAACTCGAAGGGCGTGTCGACGTGGGCGGCGCTGATCAGCTCCATCCGTTCCAGCGCCTTGATGCGGCTCTGCGCCTGCCGGGCCTTGCTGGCCTTGGCGCGGAAGCGGTCGATGTAGGCATGCAGGTGGGCGACCTCGCGCTGCTGCTTGACGTGCATGGCCTGCTGCAGGGCGAGACTCTCGGCGCGCGCCCGTTCGAAGGTCGAGTAGTTGCCCGAGTAGAGCTTCATGCCGCCGGACTCGATGTGCAAGATCTGTCCGACGACGGCATCGAGGAAGTCGCGGTCGTGCGAGATCATCACCAGCGTGCCGGGGAAGGACTTGAGCCAGGCTTCGAGCCACAACACGGCATCGAGGTCGAGGTGGTTGGTCGGCTCGTCGAGCAGCAGCAGGTCCGAACGCGCCACCAGCGCGCGGGCGAGGTTGAGGCGCACCCGCCAGCCGCCGGAAAAGTCGGCGACGGCGCGGGCGTGATCGTCCTCGGTGAAGCCGAGGCCGGACAGGATCTCGGCGGCGCGCGCCTTGGCGGCGTAGCCTTCGATGTCCTGCAGGCGCACATGCAGCTCGGCGATGCGGTGGCCATCATGTGCGGCTTCGGCCGCGACCAGGTCGGCCTCGACCTGGCGCAACTCGGTGTCGCCATCGAGCACGAACTCCAGTGCCGCATCGGGCAGCGCCGGCGTGTCCTGCGCGACGTGGCCGACGCGCCAGACCGCCGGCATTTCCAGGTCGCCCGCCTCCTGGTGCAGCTCGCCGCGCAGCAAGGCGAAGAACGAGGACTTGCCGCAGCCGTTGGCGCCGGTGAGGCCGATCTTCCAGCCCGGGTGCAATTGCAGCGAGGCATCCGTCACCAGCGGTTTGGCGCCGCGGGCAAAGGCGAGTTTTCTAAGCAGGATCACTTGATGGCCGAAAGGAAGCCCTGCCAGCGCTCCCACTCCTCGCGACAGACATCGGGGACGGGAATGTTGGTTGGCACGGCAAGGCATTCGAACGGCGCCAGCCCCTGGGCGACGCGAATCGCGTGACCCAGGCAGTCGTACCAGACGCGGTCGACATCGGGGTGGCCGGCCACCGCGGCGTGGACCGCCTCCGGAAACTCGAAGCGCTGCAGATAGCGTTCCGACACCTGGCGGATCGGGCAGGGAAAGATTTCCTGTTGCGCGCGGGCCTTGGTGATCGGGTCGGCGCCGCGGCAGCGCTCCATGTACTTCGTCATCAGCGCTGGGTAGGTCTCGGCCACCGCCAGCCAGCCGATGCCGGAAACCAGCCCGGTGGTGAACGCGTCGTCGGCGAAGCGTGTCGGAATCTCGTGGTCCTCCAGCAGCGCGCGCATCGCGGCGCCGGTGGCGATGCCGTTGAGCCAGAAGCCGCGGTAGTCGAAGTCGGGACAGACGCCCTTCTTGTAGCGCGACATCATCTCCGCGACGAACACCACGCGGCGGACAAAGCCGGTGCCCAGCCGGGTGACGGCCGCCGGCACCGAGGCGGTCTTGCCGGCGGCGGCGAAGCGCGCGGCGTTGGCCGAGTGGATCAGCGATGCCGAGATCACCGGATCGGGCTGGATCGCGTTGGCGATCTTGCGGGCGTCGCCTTCATCGGCGGCGGCCTCGACCTTCTGGAAGATGGCGCCGGGTGCGGGCAGGCTGCCGTGCGACTCGATGGCGTCGAGGAACTCGTGCATCGAGGGTGTCTCCTCGACCAGGCTCTGCCCCTCGATGATCGACGACAGCAGCTCGATGGCTGCTTCGCCGGCGCCGCCGACCTCCTGGTAGAAAGCGTCGATGCTGGTGCCGCCGACGAACTTGCGCAATGTGATGGCCGGTGCCGCGGTCTCGCCCTGGAGCTGCAGGGCCGGGACTGCTTCGCTGAAGCGGCCGTAGCCGTCGATCACCGTCCAGCAGCAGGTGGCGACCGCCCCGCCCAGTTCGCCCCTGAGCCAGCCGATGGCAGCCGATGCCAGCTCCTCGATCGGCCGGCCCGGATCGTGGCGCGGGTCGCAGCCTAGTGCCACCACGGCCGGCCAGGTCTCGCCGGCCGGCACGAAGGCGGCGAGCACGCCCTGGCCCGGTTGGGCGGAGCCGTTGGCGCCAACTTCAAGTTCGAAGGTGCGGGGGTTCATGCCATGGCGCCTCACTCGACGCCGAGCGAATGCAGGTACTCGTCGTAGGTGCCGCGGTAGTCGACGATGCTGCCGTCCTGCTTGATCTCGAGGATGCGCGTCGCCAGCGACGACACGAATTCGCGGTCGTGCGAGACGAAGACCAGCGTGCCCTCGTATTTCTCCAGCGCAGTGTTGAGCGACTCGATGGATTCCATGTCGAGGTGGTTGGTCGGCTCGTCCAGCACCAGCACGTTGGAGTTGAGCAGCATCAGCTTGCCGAAGATCATGCGGCCCTGCTCGCCGCCGGAGATCACGTTGACCGGCTTCTTGACGTCGTCGCCGCCGAACAGCAGCCGGCCCAGGGTCTGCCGCATCAGCGTCACGGCGTCGTCGCCGTCGTAGCCGCCGGCACGGACATAGCCGGTGATCCACTCGGTCAGCGTCTCGCTGCCGGCGAAATCGGCGGCGTGGTCCTGGGCGTAGTAGCCGGGGCGGGCTTTTTCGGCCCACTTGAGGGTACCGTGCTGCGCCTGCAGTTCGCCCATCAAGAGGCGCATCAGCGTGGTCTTGCCGACACCGTTCTCGCCGATCACGGCGAGGCGATCGCCGGCGTCGATGGCGAGGTTGAGGTTGCGGATAACCGGCTGGTCGGCCTCATAACCGAACTGCAGCTTCTCGATCTCGACGGCCTGGCGGTGCAGCTTCTCCTTGTCGTTGATGTCGAAGCGGATCCACGGGTACTGGCGCGAGGACGGTTTGACGTCCTCGACCTTGAGCTTTTCGATCTGCTTCTTGCGGCTGGTGGCCTGGCGCGCCTTGGCCTTGTGGGCGGCGAAGCGCCGCACGAATTCCTCCAGGTCGGCGATGCGATCCTTCGACTTGGCGTTCTGCGCCGCGATGCGCGCCCGCGCCGCCGTCGACGCCTCCATGTACTCGTCGTAGCTGCCGGGATAGACCTGGATGGTGCCGTAGTCCAGGTCGGCCATGTGGCTGCACACCTGGTTCAAGAAATGGCGGTCGTGGGAGATGATCACCATGGTCGAGTCACGCGCGTTGAGCACGCTTTCTAGCCAGCGGATGGTGTTGATGTCGAGGTTGTTGGTCGGCTCGTCGAGCAGCAGGATGTCGGGGTTGGCGAACAGCGCCTGCGCCAGCAGCACGCGCAGCTTCCAGCCAGGCGCCACCTCGCGCATGGGGCCGTTGTGCTTGTCGATGGGGATGTCCACGCCGAGCAGCAGTTCGCCGGCGCGGGCCTCGGCGTCGTAGCCGCCGTATTCGCCGAACTTCACTTCCAGTTCGGCGGCGTGCATGTAGTCGTCTTCCGTCGCCTCGGGGTTGGCGTAGATCGCATCCTTCTCCTGCATGCACTTCCACATGTCCTCGTGGCCCATCATCACCACGTCGAGAACGCGCACGTCCTCGAAGCCGAACTGGTCCTGGCGCAGGTAGGCCATGCGCTCGTGGCTGTCCTTGGTGACGTTGCCGGCCGAGGGTTCGAGGATGCCGCAAAGGATCTTCATGAAGGTCGACTTGCCGGCACCGTTGGCCCCGATCAGGCCATAGCGGTTGCCGTCGCCGAACTTGACGGAGACGTTCTCGAACAGGGGCTTGGCCCCGAACTGGATGGTGATGTTGGAAGCGACGAGCATGGGGAAATACCGGAAACGTGAGGCAAAAGCGGCATTTTAGCCGCCGTGCCGCCATCGCCGACTTTTCGTTGCGGTCGAGCGCTGTCGGGACTCGCCCCGGCGGGCTGTCAGGGCGCGGCTTTCACGCGCCGGCGACACCTTGCGGCGCGCGGCCTGACTGCCTCAGGCGACCGGTTGCTGCGCCAGGAAGGCGCGTTGCTTCTTGGCGGAGCCGAGGATATGCCCGGTCCACCACAGAGCCAGGAAACTCTGGAGTTCGTCCTTGTCGAAATTCTCGGTGGTGATGATCTCGGCGGCCAGGTAATCGAACTCGTCGCGCTCGTTCCTGTGCTCGTCGAGCATGGGGTAGCCGCTGGCGGCGAGCAGCGCCTCCTCGGCCGCGAAGTGTTCGCGGGAGAGGGCCATCAGCTCATCGAAGACCTTGCGGAATTTGCGGTCTGCTTCGTCCCCGTCCCCCTCCTCGCCGGCGTCGGCGAGACAGTCGGCCAGGGCATTGCATAGCGCCACGATATTCCTGTGCTGATCGTCGAGGGTTTCGTTTCCCACGCTGTGGCGTGAATCCCATTGCATCCGGTTCGACATTGCCTGTTCCCTGCCCAAATTAAAATCCCAGCGACTCGACGACCACAACCAGATCGGCGAAGCTGACCGAGTCGAGCTTTTTCGCCAGCGACTCCTTGTCCAGGCCGTCGCACGCGAACGCCGTCATCCGCACCTCGAAGGACAGCTCGCGGATCTCCAGCGGCGACATGAAGCCGATGTTGCAGATGTGCGCGATGCACTGGCGTTCCGGCTCGGTGAGTTCCAGTCCGTGATGCCGCTGGATCTCGAGATAGCGCTCCGCGGTGCGGTTGAGCTTGCCGCTGATCTCCATGGTGTTCTTCTGGCCATCGGTGAGAATCGCCAGCGGCGGCCCGAAGAAGACACTGGTCTTGCCGACGTTGCGGGTCTTCTCCTCGCGTGTCAGGGCAGGGGCGACCCAGGTCGGGTCGCCCCTGGCCGGTCTTTCAGGGGCGTCCGACATCAGTGCGGAATCGGATGCAGCTTCTCGTGCGAAGCGTCCTTCATCCCCCTGGGCAGCTGCGGCGATGGTTCGGGCTGGAGCTGCACGAAGCCGCGGTTGCGGGCGCCATCCTGCACGTTGTGCGGGTTGTGGCATTCGGTACAGGTGAACCAGCGCTTCTTGCCGGTACTGGTGAATTCGCCGATGCGCTTGCCATGGATGCCGTCACGCCAGTCGCGCAGCTTGTCGCCGTGGCACTTGCCGCACAGCAGCTGCGGCTGGTCGAAGCTGATCGGGTCGCCGAAGTGGTCGACGAGCTTGTTGCGCTGGGTGGTGTGGTGGCAGTCCATGCACCAGATGCGGCCGCGGCCATGCTGCAGGTCCTTGAGATCGGGAACCATCGCCTCCATGGTCGGGAGCGGTACCGGTTTCTTGCCCTTCGGCAGTGTCGGCGGCGAGAACTGGGGGCCGACGCCGTTATGGCAGGAGACGCCGCACATCGGCATCAGGGCCAGCTTCTCGGAGCGTGGCTTGATCACCGCGTGGCCCTCGGGGATCTTGTCGAGCCCCGGCATCTTGCCCATCGGCACCGTGCCGTCGTAGGGGTCGCCGTACCACAGCGCGGCGCCGGTCTTGGGCGAGCACTTGACGTTGGGCCAGCCGGGTTTGATGTCACGCTGCGTGACCTCCGAGGCGCCTTTCCGGCTTTCGAAGCAGACTACCTCCTTCGCCGCTTCCGGCGCAGGTTGCGCCGGGGCCGCCTGTTCCGCAGCGGAGACGGCGTAGAACGCGCCGCCGCAAAGCGCGAGAACCGTCGTGTAAATAGCCAGTTTTTTCATGATCGTCATCTCACTTCGCCGCGACGGCCGGGCCGCCGAACTTGACCTCGCCCAGCATGATGCCGATGGCGCCCTTGAGCAGAATGGTCAGGATGAAGAAACCGAAGGCCCAGATGCCCAGCACCAGCAGCCACTCGACGAAGCTCGGGTGGTACTCGGTGACTTCACCGATCGGCGAGGGGATGTAGCCGGGGACGATCAGGCCCATGCCCTTCTCGATCCAGATGCCGACAAAGGCCATCGCGCAGGGGATGGTCAGCAACTTGAAGTCGTTGCGGAAGCGCGGGATCAGGAACAGGATGAAGGCGCCGACCATCAGCACCAGCGAACTCCAGAACCACGGCACCAGCCCGGTGAGGCCGTGCAGGCCGAACATCAGGTAGTAGAGGCCGTTGGCATGTTCGGTGCGGGCGTAGAGCTCGACGACGACTTCGGACAGGGTCAGGAAGATGGCGATGCCCAGGCAGAACTGGACGATCGTGGTGAGCAGCTTGATCGCGCTGTCATCCACCCAGAACTTGGTGTTCTTGCGAATGACCAGGAAGATCAGGATGATCAGCGACGGGCCGGCCGCGAAGGCGGTGACGATGAAGCGGATCGGCATCATGCTGTGGAACCACATCGGGCGCGCCGGGTTGTTGGCCATCAGGAAGGCCGTCACGGTGTGAATCGACAGCGCCCAGACAATGGCAACATAAACCAGGGGGATGAACCATTTCTTGTTGATCGGGTTGCCGCTGTACTTGCACCACAGGTAGTAGAAGCCGCAGATGAAGTTGAGGATCAGGTAGCCGTTGAGCACCATCACGTCCCAGCCCAGCATCGAGGAGAAGCTGTAGATGCCCCAGGGCGGGATCATGTGCCACAGGCGGTCCGGCCGGCCCATGTGGGCAAAGACGAACACCATCACCATGATCACCGCCGAGATGGCCAGCATTTCGCCCAGCACGGCCACCTTGTGCATGCCTTCGTGATGATAGACGTAGGCCGGGAAGACGATGGTCACCGCCCCGGCCGCCACGCCCACCAGGAACACCAGGTTGGCCAGGTACAGGCCGTCGCTGATCTGGCTGGTCATGCCGGTGACGATCAGGCCGTCGGTGTTCTGAAGGTAGAACACATACATCATGCCGACGATGAGCACCGCCAGCGAGCCCATCCAGGCATAGAACTTCGTGCCGCCCTTGAGGACGTAGCGCGTGTAGTCGGTAGTGAAGCTGATCAGTTGTTGCACGGTCGGCTCCTCAATCGTAGAAGTAGAAGAATTTCGGGAAGGTATTGAGCTCCGCCTTGAGGCGGAACACGTTCTTCCGCTCCAGGATCTTGCTCACTTCGCTTTCCGGATCGAGCAGGTTGCCGAACTTGCGGGCACCGACCGGGCAGACCTCGACGCAGGCCGGGTAGCGGTCGTGGCGGGTGCGTTGCAGGCACCAGTGGCACTTCTCGACGACGCCGCGCATGCGCGGGCGGTTGCCGAGGTAGTGCGTCACCGGGTTCATCTCTTCCTTCGGCAGCACCGGCGTGGTGAGGTTGAAGCGGCGCGCCCAGTAGGGGCAGGCGTTCATGCACATCTTGCAGCCGATACACCAGTTGTAGTCGATCACCACCGGGCCGTCGGCCTCGCGGTAGGTCGTGCGCACCGGGCAGACCTTGACGCAGGGCGGCTTCTCGCACTGCATGCAGGCGATCGGCATGTAGGTGGCGTCTGCCTCCGGCACTTTCTCCGGGTTGTAGTGGTACTGGCCCTCGAGCACCGCGCCGGCGGGCGTGTAGGCGTTGCCGCCGACCTGGATGCCCAGCCCTTCGGGGTAGCCATGGTTCATCTTCTCTTGCTCGAACTTGCCGCGCTCCATGCGCAGCACCTGGATCCATTCAATCTTTTCGCCGGGGCGTTTCGTGCCGCGCGACTGGTTGTTCTCGGCGACGCAGGCATGGACGCAGCGACGGCAGCCGATGCACTTGCGGATGTTCAGGGCATAACCCATAAGCACGCCCGGCTGCGCCTCGGTGGTATCGACGCTGACCTTCTTGCCGTATTCGTCGGAATAGCGTTTTTCGAGCCGCAGGCGCGCCTCGGCCTTTTCCGCCGGCGTCATCAGCCGGTAGTTCTTCTGGAAATGCTCGGCCCACTCGACGGCCGCCTCGGCGTCGCCGGACTGGCTCATCAGCGCCGCCGTGCCCATCAGCGACGACAGGCTCAATGCACCACCGGATTTCAGGAAGTCGCGACGCGAAGTTTTCAGCACGTTTGCGGCAGGGTCCGCCGACATCGGCGGAACCGGACATTCGGATGATTGCTCCTTGGCCGGATCGGTCGGGAGAGTTTCGTTAGGGGTCACAATGCGATCCTCCGTTAGCGGGATTGATTTTTTTGCCGAGCATGGCGAGCGAGATCAGGCATGGACTGACCCGCTGGACGCCGAATAAAGTCGCGGGATCATACAAGTGGGCCCCAACTTAAACAGTGATATAGGTCAAGTTTCGACGGGGTTGTCGCGCCGTCCGGCAGGCAGGCATTGCATGGCGGACTTCGTCGACGCTGTGGTCCACCGTCCGTCTGGCGGTGGACAATCGACGCAGGCCGCGGAGATTGCCAAGGCATCGGGCATTACTCGCGAGGCGCTCTACAAGGCGCTGCGTCCCGGTGCGCAACCGTGCTTCGATACCGTCAGCCGCGTATGCGCGGCGCCAGGTGTAAAGCTGGTGGCGCAGGCCGTTCACGCCTGACCCGGCGGCGTGCCGCCATCCGCTACGGCGAGGAGAGCGTTTTTTGATCGACCGCCTTGTAGCGCAGTAGCTTCATCAGCGCCGACTTTTTATGGAAATAGGCGGCACTCGGCCATCAAGATACGGTGGCTCACAAATTCCGAATGAGTGCTTCAGATCGTCAACGAACGCTCGGGTTTCGTGGCCCTCCGACAGCAACTCGGCCAAGGACTAAACCGCTCGCGCGGTAAGGCAGTGCGACCGGCGAAGGATAGCGTAGGCGGATGTATCCAAGCCTGCCGCTGCAACCCAGTGATGCACGATTCGCGCATATTGGCGCGTCGATACATGAGGTGATCTTCCGATCCGACTCGGGAATAGATACTGTTCCCCTCGCAGATGGGACTTCTCAAGCCAGGCCGCCACCGCCGTTCTCGTTGGCGCCGTCAATTCGAATTGCACAGGCCGTTGTGTTTTCTTCTGGATCACCATGGCCCGGGAAAGCATCTGGTTCCCATGGGTGACATCGCGCACACGCAAGCTGACGAGATCACAGCCCCGCAGTTTGCTGTCGAGGGCCAGGTTGAACATGGCAAGATCGCGGATGGCATGGGCATTCTGAAGATAGATTCGAATGGCCCAGATGTCCTTCGGTTTGAGCGGTGGCTTCTGCCCGACGAGCTTTCCCTTGTTCCAGGCTTCGCGTTTGTGGATAGTTTCCATCACAGACTCCTTGGTTGTTGATCGGAGACTGATTGTTCTGCTAAGCGCGATGGGGCATTGGCGCTGATCCCATATTGGGACTATACTTCGTTCCATGCGAATCATTGCCGTCTGCCACCTGCGAGCCTTCTGGGAAAGCAATCTGGATGCCGAGCAGCCTTTGAAATCATGGGTGGATGAGGTGAAGAAGGCGACATGGCGCCAGCCAGCGGATATCAAGGATCAATACCGCAGCGCCAGCGTTTTAAAGAACCGCCGAGTTGTCTTCAACATCAAGGGCAATGACTATCGTCTGGTGGTCTCGGTGGCATACCGCTACCAGGCTGTGTACGTCAAGTTCGTCGGCACTCATGCCGAGTACGATGCGATTGATGCTGAAATCGTTGAAATGGAGCGCTGACATGGAAATTCGTCCAATTCACACCGAAGCCGACTACAAGGCCGCCTTGCGTGAGGTGTCGGCGTATTTCGAGAACGAACCAGACCCCGGCACGCCTGATGGGGATCGCTTCGAAGTGTTGCTGACTCTGGTTGAAGCATATGAGGCCAAGAACTTCCCCATCGACTTGCCCGATCCGGTCGATGCCATCAAGTTCCGCATGGAGCAAGGCGGGCTGACCCCGAAGGACTTGGTGCCGGCGATTGGTCGCCTGAACCGAGTTTACGAAATCCTCGCCCACAAGCGCCCCTTGACCCTCAACATGATCTGGCGGTTGCACGAGAAATTCGGCATCCCCGCTGAAAGCCTGATTCGCCCGAGCAAGTTGTCAGCGGTCTCCTGACCCAAGAGTTCACTAGCAGCCCACTTGCGACTTGCAAGCTGTGCGGCAGCGGTAATTCGCCAAAGGATAGGAAGAGCAACGGCGGCTCTTGGGAGCGATTACGTGTGCGTTCTATCGGCCAACTGCTGCCGCACGAGCCTTTCGCGAACCGGCCAACTGAGTGACCGCAGCACTTCGCAACCTGCCCTTGGGTCAACTCCAGCAAATCGGCCTGAGCTGCCCGTGGGCCGTCAGGTCATGTAGTTCCGCTCCCGCCCCACAGCGGCCTGATGACATAGCCATCTCCACTGGCCGCTGACTGATCGGAAACCCGCCGTTCGAGATTCCTGGGTGGCGGTCCGGACCTCGGCCGAAGCGGACCTCGGAGAATATTCCCGATAGCGGTCATTCCCTCTACCGCTCGGCAGGCGTCCGGCATATTGTTGTTATACTGACAGCCAAAATACCAAGTGACTGAAACCAATGCACTTAGCAGCCCCTTTTTCCTGCCATCAATATCAGTTGTTATACGGACCACTGCGCCCGTGTAAACCCTGTTAGGGAATTGGCATGGCGAATCAACCGCTGTGGTTTGGAGTTGCAGACGCCGGTGTGTTCGTCTATGACGAAGCGATTCAACCGGCCTCACCTGATCGGATCATTCTTTTCGACGTAGAACGAAAGGCACTCGCTTTGTACGAAAGAGCGGAAGCAAAACCAAAGCTACGGAGACTTCGTGAAGCCTCAGCAATTGAAGAAGCCAGGCAGAAGTACGAGAAATGGCGCACTTTTTACAGTAGTACCATTCCCAATATCACCGCCGGTTCACCAAATCAATTCCCGCTGTCCGCTCTGGAGGAAAGGCACAAGCGATTTCTCGAACTTCGTGAAAAGCCATTTCTTGGTACAAGAGAGCGGTCGACTTACTTGCCCCCTCGTGCCGCTCATTGTTGGTCGTGTCATCAGCCTCTCGATAGCACGATAAATTTGGAGTGTGTCGCGTGTGGTTGGATACTTTGTGCTTGCGGAGCATGTGGGTGTGGGCGAACCAAAGGAAGACAGGTTGAAGGCTTTGACGACGCATGCCCATTCTGAAATGGCACACCTTCATTCCCTAACACTTCGTTCCAGGGGAGCTGCGCAAGAAGCCGCGCAGCCCCCTGAACTCGGACGCTAGGTCTTTGACTCATGCATCCTCAAGCACTCGCACAGATTGAACGGCACGTAGTCGGTAGTCTCAAGAACTGCGATATTGCGGAAGGCTGGCCGGTCTACAACTCATTTGCGCCCCACGTGCAATCGTTGGCTAACGAGCTACTCAAGCATAAGAGCCAGTGGCTTACAGACGTCGATGTGTTCTCGGTGTTCTATGACCTCGTATATGAACGACTTCGCGAAACCGAAAAACAAACTACCGAACTGGCGGGACACCTAATAGACATCCTTGGTGACGAGGCGTTATTACTACTTGGACAACGCCTTGTTGATTTCTACGAGAGTATTCCGCGTGATTACGAGGTATATCTCCAGCTTCCGGCCGTCTCTGTCAGCCTTGAAACGATTGCCGTTTCAAAGGTTCTTTCTGTTGTTACCTTCGAAGATCCGAGGGATGTTCCTGGCGGTTACAGAGGCGGCTTGCTGGGACTATTTGACACGAAGCTAGAGCCGAAGAAGGTCTATTTTCGGGTTGCAGTATCCGGCTACTGCAACAGGAATCTCGACAACGCGACAGTACGCACGGCCCTTTCTTGCTTCAAGATCGCGACGCAGCAAGGCATTGCCAAAGCCTTGCTAAAGATCAAAGAGGACAACCCGGCAGGGCTTGGACTCCTCGGCGGACTATCGCACTACTCAGTGCCAAAGACGAAGCTGGTCTGCGTGGACAAAGCATCTGGTGGCGAACGGATTGTTTCGATTGAATTACCGCTGGAAGTGAGCAAGCTTCTTGGAAGTCTCGATCTCGATAAATCGAACAAGGACATTTCGGCTGCTATCGACTCGGGGCGTACTGCCCATCTCTTGAACGGCTTTCTGCGTCTGCCTGCAGCGCTCATGGAGTCAAACGCCCCGGAAGCTGGTCGCGTGAAATCCGCTATCGAATGGTGCTTCGACACCTACGCAACGGATAACACGACCATGTCATTTTTACAGACGTGCTTTGGCCTTGAGGCGCTGTTTGGCGATGATGCAGAAACCGACGGAGTTAGTAGAACCCTAGCGGATCGATGTGCGTACCTAGTCAGCACCAACATCAAAGGACGCTCAACGATCAGAGACAACTTCAAACAGCTTTACTCGATTCGCTCCAAGATTGTTCATGGAAATGCATCATCGCTCGCGCCTGACCAACGGCACTTCCTCAATTGGGGGCGTACAGTTTTGGAACATGCCATTTTCAAAGAACTCAAGCATCTTGAACTTCCGCAGACTTAACCCTACGCTCAACACGGACCGCCCAACAGCTGCGCTGTTGGGTTCCCTCCGCGCTGCGCGCTCCGGCGGCCGGTTTGCTCCACGTTGAACGTCTGCTCTCCTAAGCCCTGACGGTCGGCAAAGGCCGAGGACTGGTCCGACTGATTGCGGTGCCGAGCGGCAGCTAACTGATCCATAACCCGCCGCTCGAACCAGGCGACTTTCCGCTGCCGCTACGTCTCTTGATGGCTGGCTGCAGCCGTAGCCATCATCGTACACCACCGGCAGCAAAGGCCGAGGTGCTGTCCGTGGAAAGTTGCGCTGTGCGACTGCTCGACTCGGTTACCAGCCGTTGGAACTCCGCAAAACCCAACGGCAGCAAAGGGTTGATAGGCGAGGCCTGATCCCCCGCCGTGCCGTGGTAGTGGGGCGAGACCCGGTATCACAACTTCAAGAAAAAGTCGGCTCTGGCGGCACGCCGGCCGCTTCGCGGGCGCGCTGCTTGGCGGCGACGTAGTCTCCGTGGCCGACGTGGATCAGGTCGGCGATCTTGCGCATCAGGTGCAGTTCGTGGGCGTCGAGGTGGCCGTCGGCGAAAGCGATGCGCCACAGGTTTTCGACGATGCGGACTTTCTGCGCGGCGTCGCAGGCCTTGTTGATCAGCGAGGTGAACTGGTAATAGTCGGCCGCGTGGTGGGCTTCCTGTTCGGCCAGTGCCACCAAGGTGTCGAGTTGGGCTTCGTCGAGACCGAACTGCTGGTGCAGCGCGCCGCGGACGGTGGCGCGCTCTTCGGCGGTGATGCGGTCGTCCATGCGCATCATTTCCAGCAGCAGGGCGGCGGTGGCGACCTGCAGGGCGTGTTCGCTGCCACTTTCGGCCTGGCGGGCGCCGGGTTCGATGAACTGGCTGAAGAAGTCCTTGATGCTGGCGATCATGTCGTGGTGTCGTGTCGCTTGATGGCCATCCATTCTAGCCGGCCGCAAAAAGTCGGCGGTAGCGGCACGGCGAGCGGCGCCATTCCTGCCTTGGGCTAGTGGGTCGAGGCGATTGCAACGATAATTGCGCACCCTGCGGATCTGCCCATGACCACGACCCACGACATCACCACCCTCGGCCAGGTGTTCACGCCGCCCGCCATCGTCGAGCGCATGCTGGCGCTGCGTCGCAACGGCGGTCGCGTGCTCGACCCGGCGTGCGGCAACGGTGCCTTCTCGTCCTGCATCGACGGCTGCGTGGCGGTCGAGCTGGACGCAGCGCACTGTCCGCCGGAGGCGCATAACGTCGATTTCTTCGCCTGGCCGGCGGACGATCGTTTCGCTACCGTCATCGGCAACCCGCCCTACGTCCGCTCGCGCGACATCCTGGCGGCGACGCGCATCAGGCTCGACTCGCGGCTGCTCGACGGCCATGCCAACCTCTACCTGCACTTCATCGAGAAATGCGTGCGACACCTCGATCCGGGCGGCGAGCTGATCTTCATCACGCCGCGCGACTTTCTCAAGGCAACGAGCGCGGCGCGGCTCAATACCTGGCTGTTCGAGCAGGGCACCATCACCGACTTCGAGGACCTCGGCGACACCAGGATATTTCACGGCGCCGCGCCCAACTGCGCGATCTGGCGCTTCGAGAAGGGCGACATGTCGCATCGCCTGAAGGATGGCCGCCGCATGGTGCTGGCCGGCGGCCAGTTGTTGCTGACGCGGGGCATCTACAGCGTGCCGCTGGCCAGCGTCTTCGCCGTGCGGGTCGGCGCGGTGTCGGGCGCCGACGAGATATTCACCAATGCCGAGCTTGGCAACGCCGATTTTGTCTGCTCGAAGACGGCCACCAGCGGCACGACGCGGCGCATGATCTTCGACGCCCCGCTGCCCTGGCTGGAGCAGCACAAGGAGCGCCTGCTGGCGCGGCGGGTGGCGCGGTTCGACGAATCCAACTGGTGGAAGTGGGGGCGGCGCCACCATGTGTCGGAGGCGCCGCGTGTCTATGTCAATCACAAGACGCGCAATGCCCGGCCTTTCTTCGTCCACTCCTGCAACAACTACGACGGCGCCATCCTCGCCCTGTTTCCGCACCGCCGCGACATCGACGTGGCCCACCTGGCCGCATTGCTGAACGAGGTGGACTGGCACGAGCTCGGATTTGTTTGCGACGGCCGCTTCCTGTTTACCCAGCGCAGCCTGGAGCAGACCCTGCTGCCCGAGGATTTCACGCAGTTCGAGGTGCGCGGGCTGATATAAGGTTTGTCGTAGCGGCAAGCATTGTCGCCGGCCGAATCCGGCAAGGCACCGGCGTGTCCCACAAGGGTGGTGGGTAAGCGGCACAGCGAAGTAAAGGCGGAGAAGCGGGCGCAGCACGCTTCGGGGGACATGAGCAGTGCCGCTTACCCGCCGCCCTTGGCGCACACCAAGACCCCTCCGAACAAGAGGTTTCCAGCCCCATGGATGGTGCAAAGCGCGGTGGCGCAACTGATATGATCACACCATGGTTCCCCATCTCACCACGGCCCTGACCGGCCCCCTGCTGGCGCTGGAAAAGCGCTTTCTCGAAGCCGAGACCACCATCGAGCAATGGCTGCGCAGCAACTGGCTCGACCATGCGCCGCCCTTCTATGCCTCGGTCGACCTGCGCAACGCCGGTTACAAGCTGGCGCCGGTCGACACCAACCTGTTTCCCGGCGGTTTCAATAACCTCAACGCCAAGTTCCTGCCGCTGTGCGTGCAGGCGGCAGCGGCGGCGATCGAGAAGGTCTGCCCCGAGGCGAAGCGCTTCCTGCTGATCCCGGAAAACCACACCCGCAACCAGTATTACCTGATGAACGTCGCGCGCCTGGCGCTGCTGCTGCGCCACGCCGGCATCGAGGTGCGCGTCGGCACGCTGCTGCCGGAGATCACGCGGCCGACCGTACTCGACCTGCCGAACGGCGAGCAGCTGACGCTGGAGCCGGTCAAGCGCATCGGCGCCGGTGGCCGCCGGCTCGGGCTGGACGGCTTCGATCCCTGCTCGATCCTGCTCAACAACGACCTCTCCGGCGGCGTGCCGGAAATCCTCAGGGGCCTCGACGACCAGTTCGTGCTGCCGCCGCTGCATGCCGGCTGGCACGTGCGGCGCAAGTCGCGCCACTTCCGCGCCTACCAGGAAGTCGCCAACGACCTGGCCCGCGAACTGCAGATCGACCCCTGGCTGATCAATCCGGAATACGAGGTTTGCGGCAAGATCAATTTCCAGGAGCGCGCCGGCGAGGAATGCCTCGCTTCCAACGTCGATACCCTGCTCTACCGCATCCGCGCCAAGTACAAGGAATACGGCATCGACCGCCAGCCCTTCGTCATCGTCAAGGCCGACGCCGGCACTTACGGCATGGGCATCATGACGGTGAAGGACGCCAGCGAGGTGAAGGACCTCAATCGCAAGCAGCGCAACAAGATGGCGGTGGTCAAGGAAGGCATGGCGGTGACCGAGGTCATCATCCAGGAGGGTGTGCCGACGGTCGAGACAGTGGACGCCGGCACTGCCGAACCGGTGGTGTACATGATCGACCACTACGTCGTCGGCGGTTTCTACCGCGTCAATACCCAGCGCGGCATCGACGAGAACCTCAACGCCCCCGGCATGCACTTCAAGCCGCTCGATTTCGAGACCGGCTGCACCCTGCCCGATGCCACGTTGGCGCCCGACGCCGCGCCCAATCGCTTCTATGCCTACGGCGTGGTGGCGCGCCTCGCCTTGCTGGCGGCCGCCATCGAGCTCGAGGAAACTGCCACCGCCGCCCCGGAGGAAACGCCATGAAACTCCATACCTACTGGCGCTCGACCGCCGCCTATCGCGTGCGCATCGCCATCGCGCTGAAGAACATCCCGGTCGAGTACGCCTACGTGCATCTGCTCAGGGATGGCGGCCAGCACCTGCAGCCGGACTATCTGGCCGTCAATCCAACCGCGGGCGTGCCCAGCCTGGAGACCGAGGGTGATGTCATCAGCCAGTCGCTGGCGATCCTCGAATACCTCGACGAGCTGTATCCCGAGCCACCGCTGTTGCCGCAGGCACCTTTGGCGCGTGCGCATGCGCGTGAAATCGCCCTGCATGTGGTGGCCGACCTGCATCCGCTCAACACGCCGCGCATCTTCAAGCGCCTGGCCGCGCAATTCGGTGCCAGCACGGACGCGACCAACGAGTGGGTCCGCATCGGCATCCACGAGGCCTTCACCGGCATCGAGGCGCTGCTGCAGCGCCTGGGGAGCAATGGCAGTCATTGCATCGGAGATGCCGTGACGCTGGCCGACGTCTGTCTGGTGCCGCAGGTATTCAACGCCCATCGTTTCGGCGTCGATCTTGCGCCGTTTCCGCTGATCGCGTCCATCGAGCGCCATTGCCTGACACTGCCGGCCTTTGCCGCGGCGCAGCCAGCGGCCCAGCCGGACGCGGAATAGCTTGCGGCGGCTGGCGGCCTCATTCCTGCTGTTGCTGGCTCTCGCCGGCTGCGGCGGCGAGCGGGTGCATGGCCAGGAATCCTTCGTCTTCGGCACCCGCGTCGAAGTGCTGGTGTGGGGCGGGGACGAAACCGCCGCCCGTGCTGCGACAGCCGCCGTGCTGCGCGAATTTGACCGCCTGCATCGCAGCTACCACGCATGGAAGCCATCGGAGCTCACCGCGCTCAACGATGCCATTGCCGCCGGCCGGCCGCATGAGGTCTCGGAAGAGCTGGCAGCGCTGATCGTCGAGGCCCAGGCGCTGGCGGCCCGGGGCGAATACCTGTTCGACCCGGGCATCGGCGCGCTGGTGAAACTCTGGGGTTTCCACGACGAAGAGTTCAAGCCGCAGCTTCCGGATGCGGCGACGCTCGACGCCTTGCGCAAGGCGAAGCCGTCGATTGCCAGGCTGGCGGTCCAGGGCCGCCGTATCGCCAGCACCGTCCGACTGGATACCGCTTCGCATAACTTTTCCGTGGCGCTCGACTTCGGCGGCTATCTTAAGGGCGTCGCCCTCGACCGCGCAGCTGCGATCCTCAATGCGGCCGGCATCCACAACGCGCTGATCAACATCGGCGGCAACGTGCTGGCGCTGGGAGCCAAGGGCGGCCAGCCATGGCGCGTCGGCATCCAGCACCCGCGCAAGAGCGAGCCGCTGGCCACGCTCGACCTCAAGGACGGCGAGGCCATCGGCACCTCCGGCGACTACCAGCGCTACTTCGAGCTTGATGGCCGCCGCTACAGCCACCTGCTCGACCCGCGCAGCGCCGAACCCGCCGTCGGCACCCAGGCGCTGACGGTGCTGATCGCGCCGCGCGGCGACGGCAAGGCCGGCCTGTGGTCGGACGTGGCGAGCAAGCCGCTGTTCGTCGCCGGCGCCGACTGGCGGCGCCTGGCGACGAAGCTCGACATCACGCAGGTGCTGCGCGTCGACGCCGCCGGCCACGTCGAGGTGACGGACGCATTGCGCCCGCGCCTGACCTTCGTGGCGGGAGCCGCGCCGTGAGCGATGCCGACATGGAGCGCAACGTCCGCCGCACCGTCGGCATCGCCGTCCTGCGCCGGCTGCGGCGCATGGTCGATGCCGAGGTCGAGGCGGAGGCAAGAAAGTCGGCGCTGGCGGCACGCCTCGCCTGGGGCTTCGCGCTGGCGGCGCTGGCGGCGGTGGCCTGGCTGGCTTTCCGCTAGAATCCGCCCATCATGATCGGCCTGTTTCTCCTCACCCACAGCACCTACGGCGAGTCGCTGATCCAGTGCGCCTGCCATGTGCTCAACAAGCGGCCGCCGCAAATCGCCCAGCTCGGCCTCACCGCCCAGGACGACCCGCTCGACGCCCTGCCGCTGGCCAGGCAACTGCTGGCCTGCATCGACAGTGGTGAGGGTGTGCTGGTGATGACCGATATCTATGGCGCCTCGCCGTCGAACCTCGCGACGAAACTGCTCGAACCGGGCCGCATCGAGGGCGTGGCCGGGGTCAACCTGCCGATGTTGCTGCGCGCGCTCAACTACCGCGAGAAGGACATGGCGACGCTGGTCGCCAAGGCCGTCAGCGGCGGGCGCGACGGCGTGATCAACATGCTCACCCACTGACCCGTCATGCCGCGCATCGAAGTCGAAATCGTCAACAAACTTGGGCTGCATGCCCGAGCCTCGGCTCGCCTCACCCAGCTCGCCGGCACCTTTCCCTGCGAGGTCTGGATGGAGAAGGGGAATCGCCGCATCAACGCCAAGAGCATCATGGGGGTGATGATGCTCGCCGCCGGCCGCGGCTCCAAGGTCATCATCGACACCGAGGGCGAGCTGGATGTCGAAGCGGCGGAAGCGCTGGCCCGGCTGGTCGCCGAGCGCTTCGGGGAAGACGAGTGACGTTTTCGCTGCACGGGCAGGCAGTCTCGCAAGGCATCGCCATCGGCCGTGCCCACCTGGTTTCGCACACCACGCTGGAGGTGGCGCACCAGACCATCCGCGAGCGCGACGTGCCGATGGAAGTGGCGCGCTTCGACCTGGCGCTGAGTACGGTGCAGGCCGAACTGGCCTCCCTGCACGAAGAGGCCAGCGCCGCCGGAGCACCGGCCGAGCTGGCGGTATTCGTCGATATCCATGCCATGATCCTCGCCGATCCGTTGCTGTCGGAGGCGCCACGGCAGCTGATCGAGGAACGCCGCTGCAACGCCGAGTGGGCGCTGGTGCAGCAGATGGAGCAGCTGGTCGGCCACTTCGACGAGATCGACGACGCCTACCTGCGCGAGCGTCGCCAGGACATCGTGCAGGTGGTCGAGCGTGTGCTCAAGGTGCTCACCGGCCAGCCGCGCAAGCTGGGCCGGCGCAGCAAGGCAGCCGACAAGGAGGACTGCGACCTCATCATCGTCGCCCACGACCTCTCGCCCGCCGATACCATCCAGTTCAAGAACCTCAAGATCGGCGGCTTCGTTACCGACCTCGGCGGCTCGACTTCGCACACCGCCATCGTTGCCCGCAGCCTGGCCATTCCCGCCGTGGTCGGCCTGCACCACGCCCGGCCGCTGGTGCGCGACAACGACCTGCTGATCATCGACGGCAGCCGCGGCGTGCTGATCGTCGAGCCCGATCCACGCGTGCTCGAGGAATACCGGCTGCGCAAGAGCGAGCTCGAACTCGAACGCTCCAAGCTCAAGCGTCTCAAGACGGCCAAGGCGGCGACGCTCGACGGCGAGGACGTCGCGCTGCAGGCCAACATCGAATTGCCGCAGGATGTCAGCCAGGCCAAGGAAGTAGACGCGGCCGGGATCGGCCTGTTCCGCACCGAATACCTGTTCATGAACCGCGACGAGCTGCCTACCGAGGACGAGCAGTTCGAGGCCTATCGCAGCGTCGCCAAGGGCATGGCCGGCAAGCCGGTGACCATTCGCACGCTCGACATCGGCGCCGACAAGCAGGCCCGCGCGCTGAAGAACCTCGGCGGCGCCGAGCGGCAGGAACCCAACCCGGCGCTGGGCCTGCGTGCCATCCGCTATTGCCTGGCCGAGCCGCAATTGTTCATGACCCAGTTGCGCGCCCTGTTGCGCGCCTCCCAGTTTGGCTACGTGCGCATCTTGGTGCCGATGCTGACCCATGTCGCCGAGATCGAGCAGACGCTGGGTCTGCTCGAAATGGCCAAGGCGCAGCTGCGCGAAGAGCGCGTCAAGTTCGACGAAGGCGTCGAGGTCGGCGGCATGATCGAGATTCCGGCCGCCGCGCTGGTGGTCGGCCCCTTCCTCAAGCGACTGCGCTTCCTCTCCATCGGCACCAACGACCTGATCCAGTACACCCTGGCGATCGACCGTACCGACGAGGCCGTTTCACACCTTTTCGATCCGCTGCATCCGGCGGTGCTGCGGCTGATCGCCGGGACCATCCAGGCTGGCGCGCGCGCCGAGGTCCCGGTGGCGATCTGCGGCGAAATGGCCGGCGACCCGAAGCTGACACATCTGCTGCTCGGCATGGGCCTGCGCCAGTTCTCCATGCATCCGACCCAGATCCTCGAGGTCAAGCAGCAGGTGGTGATGGCCGATGCCGAGCAGCTCGGCAGCAAGGTCGCCCGGCTGTTGCGCCAGGACGAGCCGGAGCGCATCCGCGAACTGATGGAGCGGCTGTGATTTGACAAGGGCCGCGGTCCCGACGTAATCTTCACCCCCAGCGCCGATTTATCTCTGATTGCGGGCGCTTAACAAATGCGGCTAAAGCGAGGCAGGCGTCAAACGAAGCCCGGTCCGAGCCAACAGCCGACCGGGTTTTTTCGTTTCGGGAACCATGAGTGCACATAGCGTAGGAAATGTCTCGGCGCAGCGCGCCCGCTTCGACGAACCGCTCAAGCTGAAGAGCGGTGCCGTCGTGCCGGCCTATGAGCTGGTGTATGAGACCTACGGCACGCTCAATGCCGCGAAGTCGAACGCCATCCTGATCTGCCATGCGCTGTCGGGCCACCAGCACGTCGCCGGCTACACCGATCCGGAGCGGATCAAGGAAACCCTGGGCTGGTGGGACAACATGATCGGCCCCGGCAAGCCGATCGACACCGAAAAATTCTTCGTCGTCGGGCTGAACAACCTCGGCGGCTGCCACGGCTCGACCGGCCCGGCGACGATCAACCCCGCCACCGGACATCCCTGGGGCGCGGAGTTTCCGCTGGTCACGGTCGAGGACTGGGTGCAGGCGCAGGCGCGCCTGGCCGACCGCCTCGGCATCGACGCCTGGGCGGCGGTGGTCGGCGGCAGCCTCGGCGGCATGCAGGCGCTGCAATGGACCATCGACCTGCCGAGCCGCGTGCGCCACGCCGGCGTGATCGCCGCGGCGCCCCGTCTCACGGCCGAGAACATCGCCTTCAACGACGTCGCCCGCCAGGCCATCCTGACCGATCCGGATTTCCACGGCGGCGACTTCTACCGGCACAACACCAAGCCAGCGCGCGGCCTGCGGCTGGCGCGCATGCTCGGCCACATCACCTACCTGTCGGACGACCAGATGGCCGAGAAATTCGGCCGCAAGCTCAAGCACGACACCATTGGCTACGGCTTCGGCGTCGAGTTCGAGATCGAGTCCTACCTGCGCTACCAGGGCGACAAGTTCGCCAGCTGGTTCGATGCCAACACCTACCTGCTGATGACCAAGGCGCTCGACTACTTCGACCCCTCGCATGCCACGCAGGGCAATCTTGCCGCGGCGCTGGCTCGGGCCACGGCGAAGTTTCTGGTCGTGTCCTTCTCCACCGACTGGCGCTTCTCGCCGACGCGCAGCCGCGAGATCGTCAATGCGCTGGTGCATAACGGCCAGCATGTGGCCTATGCCGAGGTGGCTTCGAACTTCGGCCACGACTCCTTTCTGATGATGGACCCGCAGTACCACGCGATCGTGCGGGCCTACATGGGGCGGATTTCCGTCTAGCGCCATGACCGAAAACGCCATTGCCCTCGGAAGACCCGATTTCGACGTCATCGCTGCGTGGGTGCAGCCCAACGAGCGCGTGCTCGACCTCGGCTGCGGTGACGGTTCGCTGCTCAAGGGGCTGATCGAGCTGCGCGGCGTGCGCGGCTGGGGCATCGAGATCGACCCTGCCTCCGTGCTGGCCGCCATCGGCAACGGTGTCAATGTGATCCAGAGCAACCTTGAAGAGGGTTTGTCCGGTTTCGAGAATGGCGCCTTCGACCACGTCGTGCTCTCGCGCACCTTGCAGACGGTGCGCCATACCCAGGGCATCATCGAGGAAATGCTGCGCGTCGGCCGCGAGGCGGTGGTGTCCTTTCCCAACTTCGCCTACTGGAAGAACCGCATGGCGGTGATGGCCGGGCGCATGCCGGTGTCGGAAGACCTGCCCTACCAGTGGTTCGATACGCCCAACATCCGTTTCTTCACCATCGCCGACTTCGACGCGCTCTGCGTCGAAATGGGTATCGTCGTGCGCGAGCGCATGGTGCTCGACGAAAAGGGCAATACCGTTGTCGAGGAAGCCAACTTCCTCGGCAGCCTCGCCGTCTATCGCCTGGCCAAGGTTTGAAGCCAGGCGTGGCCTGATTCAGGCCAGCGTCACCGTAAGCTTCAACGCACCCCTGACGGTGTTCACCGCGATGCAGCCGTTTTCGGCGACGGTGACGATTTCACGCATGGTGTCGGCATCGTCGTAATTGCCACTGACGGCCAGGGCAATTTCGGAAAAACGCGGCGGGTCGATTTCGAGCATGGCCGTCACCTCCACCACCAGGTCGGCGACTGCGAGGCTGCGCGCCTGTGCCGCAGCCAGCAGGTTGCTCATGAAGCAACCGCCGATGCCCATCAGCATCAGTTCGCCGCCCATCGGTCCCTGATTGCTTCCGCCCTTGGCCTCAGGCCGGTCTACCAGGCTTTTGTGGCCTCGGGCGCTGGCCTCGGAGGCCGTGGCGGAAACCTGTCTGATGCTTGCCTTGATCGGTACGCCCATTTGTTTCTCCTTGTTGTGGTCAGAGTGATTCGGCAATCACGGCTTCGCTCGTCAGCACCCTGGCGTAGAGGCCGTTGAGGGCGGCGAGGAAGGCGGCATGCACGTCCTCGGCCGCCACAGTCCGGCCGCCGAAACTCTGCGGCCGCGCGGCGCAGGCATCGCCGGCCACCACGCACTGGAAGCCCAGATCGAAGGCCGCCCGCGTCGTGGCGTCGATGCACATCTGGGTCATCATGCCGCAGATCAGCAGGCGCTTGGCGCCAATTTTCTTGAGGTGGTCGAGCAGCGGCGTGTCGCGGAAGCTATTGGGAAAGTGTTTGACGATTTCGGTCTCGCCCGCCAGCGGCGCGACGCTGGCGTGGATTGCCGCGCCCGCCGTATCCGGCAGGAAGAAGCTCGCACCGGGACGCGTCGAGACGTGGCGCACATGCACCACAAAAAGTCGGCGCTGGCGGCACGCCGCCAGCAGTGCGGCAGCGTGCTCCGCGGCTGCGACGCTGCCAGGCACCTCCATCGCACCGCCGGGGAAGTAGTCGTTCTGGATGTCGACGAGCAGTAGCGCAGTGGTCATAAGCCCTCCTTTTCGGGCGAATGTAGCATGGGGTGCCGGCTAGAATGCGCCATGTTTTCCGCTCCCTCCTGGCTGTCGCCGCTGCTGACGCGGCGCATGGCGATCTGCGTGTTTACCGGATTCGCTTCGGGCCTGCCGCTCTATCTCCTGCTCAACCTGCTGCCGGCGTGGCTGCGCACCGAGGGCATCAGCCTCAAGGCCATTGGCCTGTTCGCGCTGATCCAGCTTCCCTATACTTGGAAGTTCCTCTGGTCGCCCTTCCTCGACCGCTACGCCCTGCCGTGGCTGGGGCGTCGGCGCGGCTGGATGTTCGTCACCCAGGTGTTGCTGCTCGTGCTGATCGCCGCACTCGGCCTGTTCGCGCCGCAGACGGACCTGCAGATGATCGTCGTGCTGGCAGCGCTGCTTGCCTTCGTCTCGGCCACGCAGGACATCGTGCTCGATGCCTATCGCCGCGAGCTGCTGGCCGACAGCGAGCTGGGACTGGGCAACTCGGTGCACGTCAATGCCTACCGCATCGCCGGGCTGGTGCCGGGCTCGCTGTCCCTGATCCTGGCCGACCACCTGCCGTGGGGACAGGTTTTCGCCATAACCGCGCTGTTCATGCTGCCGGGCATGGCGATGACCCTGCTGGTGGCGGAGCCAACGCTCGCCGGTCGCCTGCCGAAGACGCTGCGCGAGGCCGTGGTCGAACCCTTCCGCGAGTTCATCGATCGCGCCGGCATGCGCGAGGCGCTGCTGATCCTTTCGTTCATCTTCCTTTACAAGCTCGGCGACTCGTTGTGCACGGCGCTGGCGACGCCGTTCTACCTGGACATGGGCTTTGCCAAGTCGGACATCGGGCTGGTGGCCAAGCATGCCGGACTCTGGCCGGCGGTGATCGGTGGGCTGCTTGGCGGATTGTGGATGGTCAAACTCGGCATCAACCGCGCGCTATGGCTGTTCGGCGTGGTGCAATTGGTATCGATCTTCGGCTTCGTCTGGCTGGCCGGCATCGGCAAGAACGAAACCATCGGCGCCGCGCAACTCTCGCAGCTGGCGCTGGTGATCGGCTTCGAGGCGCTGGGGGTGGGTCTGGGCACCGCGGCCTTCGTCGCCTTCATTGCCCGGGCGACCAATCCGTTATTCACGGCGACGCAATATGCGTTGTTCTCCAGCCTCGCCGCCGCGCCGCGCACCGTCATCAATGCCTCCGCCGGCTGGCTGGTCGAGCAGATGGGCTGGGAGGGTTTCTTCTGGCTGTGTGTTGCGCTGGCCGTGCCGGGGATGGTTTTGCTCCTCAAGGTCGCGCCGTGGCATAAATCACACACTTGAATAGATTGTTGCCAGCCCCCATTCAACTTTCTGTAAGCATGCTCGTTATACTGACTACGACGGCCTGCCAACGCAACACAGCAAAGAGGAGCCGGATATGTTGATGGTGATGGACATGAGCACGGGAAAAATCATCGAGGATGAATTCGGCACCTTCGAAGACGAGGTGATGAACGCCGAGTGGCAGCCACCGCTGCCGTCGCTCCAGCTCGGTCTGCAGGAAGTTCATCACACCGATCCGGCGGTCCCAGAGGCCGAAGCCGAAGCCTTCCTCCAGCAGATTTACCGCCATCAGCAGTAGCGCCCGGCCCGGCCGGCGCCTGCTGCTAGAGCGCGTGGGTTCTGTCCCCGCGCGCGAAGCCGCGTAGCGGCTTCGCAGTTTCGATCCCCTTACCCAACGCAATCACCTTGAACAACTCACCCATTTCGTTGGGCGAGAGCAGGACGCTTGCCGCGCCTGCGGCCCGAATCATCGACGGGTCGTTCGATAGCTGTCGCGCCGCCAGCAGTTCGCCGATGCCGCAATTGATCAGGAAAGTCGCCTGGCTGGTGTAGCCGAGTACATCCAGACCGGCGTCGAAGCCGGCTTCGGCGATGGCGGTGAAATCGATATGGCTGGTGATGTCGGACAGCCCCGGCCACCAGAACGGATCGTCGTGCGAATTGTGGCGATAGTGGCAGCGCAGGGTGCCGCCGTTGCGGCCGGCATGGTAAAGCTCTTTGTGCGGCAGGCCGTAGTCGAGCAGCAGCAGTACGCCGCGTTCCAGCCGCTGGCCCCATTCTGCTACCCAGGCCGCCGCCGGCAGACCGAGTTCGCCGACGAAGGGCGCCTCGATGGCGGATTCCGTTGCCAGCCGTTCCATCGCTTCGCGCAATACCCCGGTCGCCGGTCGCTCGGCCCAGGCGAAACGCGCGCCGTCGAAGCTCACACCGCGCTCCATTGGCCCGCCAGCGGAGGCAGGGCGCCAGGCCACGGCATGGGTGGGAATGGCGTCGAGCAGTTCGTTGGCGACGATGCAGCCGGAAAATTTCTGCGGCAGGTCGTCGATCCACTCGACGCGGTCGGCCAGCGCGGGTGCGTGCTGGCGGATCAGCTCGCGCTGGCGCGCGCGCAACTCGCCCGAGAGTTCGAGGATCAGGTAATGATCAGGCGGGGCGCCCAGCGCATCGAGTGCCGGCAGCAGGTCGGCGGCGAGCCGGCCGCTGCCGGCACCGACTTCGAGCAAAATCGGTGTTGCCGTGACGGCGAACACCTCCGCCACCTGCGTCGCCAGCGCCTGCCCGAACAGCGGCGTCAGTTCCGGCGCGGTGACGAAGTCGCCGCCCGCTTCGCCGGTGCCGAACTTGTGCGAGCCGCCGGCGTAATAGCCCAGCCCCGGCAGGTGCAGCGCCATTTCCATGAAATCGATGAAGGGTATCCAGCCACCGCCGGTTTCGATGCGTGCCGCGATATGCGAACAGAGTTCGTGGCTGGCCGCCTGGGCGTCGGCTGTGGGAGCAGGCAGTTCGGTGGGCATGATGGGCGCGATTGTAGGGTGTAAAGTACCCGCCGCCCCACCCGTCACCCACGGAGCCGCCATGTTCCAGACCCTGAAAACCTGTTTCTCGATCGCGTTCGCAGCGTTCATGCTCGGCATTGGCGGTCTGGCGCAGGCCGATGCGCCGAAAATCGGCATCGTCGTCATGCACGGCAAGGGTGGCTCGCCCGCCAAGTTCGTGGATGTGCTGGCCAGCGGGCTGGAACAGAAGGGCCTGCTGGTCGCCAACATCGAAATGCCCTGGTCCAAGCGCCGTGACTATGACGTGCCCGCGGCGCAGGCCGTCGACGAGGTGCGCGCGGCGCTCGACGGCTTGAAGGCCCGGGGCGCGCAGAAATTTTTCGTCGCCGGCCATAGCCAGGGTGGCGTGTTTGCCGTTCACTTCGGCGGAGTGGGCGCGGTTGACGGCATTGTCGCGATCGCACCCGGCGGCAGCGTCGATGCCAAGGTTTTCGTTGATAACCTTGGCCCGAGCCTGGCCGAGGCCAGGCAACTGATCGCCGAGGGCAAAGGCAAGGAGAAGGCGCGGCTGATGGATTACGAAGGCTCGCGCGGCACCAGTTTCGTCATGACCACACCCGAGAATTACGTCGGCTGGTTCGATCCGGCTGGTGTGATGAGCCTCACCCGGACCGTGCGCGAACTGAAGGTGCCGATTCTCTGGGCTGTGGCGGCACGGGACTATCCGGGCCTGCGCAAGTCCAATCCGGACCTGTTCAAGTCTTTTCCGGCACATCCCCTCAACAAGTACTTCGAGCCGGACTCCGACCACCTCAACGCGCCGGCAGCCTCGGTCGACGCGGTCGCGGCCTGGACGGAGGCCGTGGCGATGGCGAAGAACCGAGACTGAGTTGGAAGCTGCCGACCCGATCCGACGTTTTGGCGGCATCGACCGACTTTACGGCCAGGGCACGCTGAACCGGCTGGCGGCGGCGCACGTCTGCGTCGTCGGCATCGGTGGCGTCGGCTCGTGGGCGGCGGAGGCGCTGGCGCGCTCCGGCGTTGGACGGCTGACGCTGATCGACCTCGACCATGTCGCCGAGTCCAATGTCAATCGCCAGATCCAGGCAGTGAGCAACACACTTGGCCAGGCCAAGGTGCTGGCGATGGCCGAACGCATCGCGGCGATCAATCCGGCCTGTGAGGTCAGTACCATCGAGGAGTTCGTCACGGCGGAGAACGTGGTGGCGCTTGTGCCGGCCTGCGACGGCGTGATCGACGCCATCGACCAGGTCAGGGCCAAGGCGGCGCTGGTAGCGCACTGCCGGCGCCTGAAGATTCCGATAATCACCACCGGCGGCGCCGGTGGCCGTACCGACCCGACACGGACGAAGATCAACGACCTGTCGCGCACCACGCAGGATGCGCTTGCCTCCAAGCTGCGGGCCAGGCTGCGCAAGGACTACGGTTTCCCGCGTGACCCGAAGAAGAAGTTCGGCGTGGCCTGCGTGTATTCCGACGAGGCGATTCGCCGTCCCGCCAGCGCCGACTTTTGCGACGCCGATGACCATATTCCCGGCTTGCACGGCCTCAACTGTGCCGGCTACGGCTCCTCGGTTTGCGTCACTGCCGCCTTCGGTTTCGCGGCGGCGTCGCGCCTGCTGGGTATACTCGCGGCATGAATTCACCGGTCATCCTGATCACCGGCGCGGCGCGCCGCGTTGGCGCCGAGATCGCGCGCACATTGCACGCGGCAGGCGCACGGGTGGCGATCCACTATCGCAGTTCGGCACAGGATGCGGAAGTGCTGGCGGACGCATTCAACGCCGCCCGCGTCGACTCGGCCGCCACCTTCGCCGCCGACCTGCTCGATGTCGCCGCGCTGCCGGCGCTGGTCGCGGCCGTCGTGGCGAAATTCGGCCGACTCGACGCGCTGGTGAACAACGCCTCGTCCTTCTTTCCGACAAAAGTCGGCGCCATCGACACGGCGGCATGGGATGACCTGCTCGGTTCCAACCTCAGGGCACCGCTGTTCCTGGCGCAGGCGGCCGCACCGCACCTGGCGCCGGCCGGCGGCTGCATCGTGAACATCACCGACGTCCATGCCGAGCGGCCGCTCAAGGGTTTTCCGGTCTATTGCGCGGCCAAGGGCGGGCTGCTCACGTTGACGCGCTCGCTTGCCATCGAACTGGCGCCGGCGGTGCGCGTCAACGCCGTGGCGCCGGGACCCATCGAATGGCCGGAAGATGACATCAGCTTCCCGCCGGCCGAGCGTGCCGCCATCGTCGCGCACACCCTGCTCAAGCGCGTCGGTTCTCCTGCCGATATCGCCCGTACCGTGAAATTCCTCGTCTTCGACGCACCCTACATCACCGGCCAGGTCATCAACGTCGATGGCGGCAGGACCGCACACCTGTGACGTCCTTCAACATCTCCGCGCACCCATGAGCCTTACCGCCAAACAGCACGAAAAGGCTGCCTTCGAATCGAACAAGCTGGCCAAGCGGCTGCGCCGCGAGGTCGGGCAGGCCATCGCCGACTTCAACATGATCGAGGATGGCGACAAGGTGATGGTCTGCCTCTCCGGCGGCAAGGATTCCTTCGGCCTGCTCGACGTCCTGCTCTACCTCAAGGAGAAGGCGCCGATCCATTTCGACATCGTCGCCGTCAATCTCGACCAGAAGCAGCCGGGCTTCCCGGAAGAGGTGCTGCCCAACTATCTGACGGGCCTGGGCATTCCCTTCCACATCGAGAACGAGGACACCTATTCCATCGTCAAGCGCGTGATCCCCGAAGGCAAGACCACCTGCTCGCTGTGTTCGCGGTTGCGCCGCGGCGTGCTGTACCGCGTCGCCGGCGAGCTCGGCGCCACCAAGATCGCGCTTGGCCACCACCGCGACGACATCCTCGCCACGTTGTTCCTCAACCTGTTCTTCGGCGGCAAGCTCAAGACCATGCCGCCCAAGCTGGTGTCCGACGACGGCCGCAACATCGTGATCCGCCCGCTGGCCTATTGCCGCGAGAAGGACCTCGAAGCCTGGGCGCAGGTGCGCGAATTTCCGATCATCCCCTGCAACCTCTGCGGCTCGCAGCCCAACCTGCAGCGGCAACAGGTCAAGCAGATGCTGGTCGAATGGGAAAAACGCTTTCCCGGCCGTATCGAAACCATGTTCCGCAGCCTCGCCAACGTGGTGCCATCGCACCTGCTGGACGCGAAACTGTTCGACTTCGCCAATCTCAAGACGACGGGCCGTCCCGACCCCGACGGCGATACGGCGTTCGACGTTGATGAGTTCTCCGACCCCGCCATCATTCCGCTAGAATTCAAGGCCTTGCAACGCTGATCCCCGCCACATGAACCCTGCCGCCAAGATCCGCTCCTTCCATCCGCCGCAGCGCGTCCTCATGGGCCCGGGCCCCTCGGACATGCACCCTCGCGTACTGGGCGCACTGGGCCAGCCCGTGATCGGGCATCTCGATCCGGCCTTCGTCGGCATGATGGAAGAATTGAAGGATCTGCTGCGCTATGCCTTCCAGACCAAGAACTCGCTGACTTTCCCGGTTTCCGGCCCCGGCTCGGTGGGCATGGAGACCTGCTTCGTCAATCTGGTCGAGCCAGGCGACAAGGTCATCGTCTGCAGGAACGGCGTGTTCGGCGGACGCATGATCGAAAACGTCCAGCGCTGCGGCGGCAACGCCGTGGTGGTCGAGGATGCCTGGGGCGAGCCGGTCGATCCGAACAAGCTCGAAGATGCCCTGCGCGCCAACCCGGATGCGAAGGTCGTCGCCTTCGTCCAGGCCGAGACCTCGACCGGAGCGCTTTCCGATGTTCGTGCCCTTGCCGGCGTGGCCCGGCAGCGCGGTGCGCTGACCATTGTCGATGCCGTGACCTCGCTCGGCGGATCGAAGCTGCAGGTCGATGCCTGGGGCGTCGACGCCGCCTATTCGGGCAGCCAGAAATGTCTGTCCTGCACTCCCGGCCTGTCGCCCGTGACTTTTTCCGAGCGTGCGGTCGAGCGCGTAAAGGCCCGCAAGACCAAGGGCCAGAGCTGGTTCATGGACCTCGGCCTGGTGCTCGAATACTGGAACGCGCCGGGTGGCAAGCGCACCTACCATCACACCGCGCCGATCAATGCCCTCTACGCCTTGCACGAGGCGCTGGTGCTGCTGCGCGAAGAAGGCATCGAGAATGCTTGGATTCGCCACCGCCGCCATCATCTTGCGCTGCGCGCCGGCCTCGAGGCGATGGGCCTCGGTTTCCTGGTGCGTGAAGAGGCCCGCCTGCCGCAGCTCAACGCCGTTCATGTGCCGGCGGGCATCGACGAGGCGGCGGTGCGCAGTCGCCTGCTCGGCGACTTCAACCTCGAAATCGGCGCCGGCCTCGGGCCGCTGGCCGGCAAGATCTGGCGCTTCGGCCTGATGGGCCATTCCTGCAGGATCGAGAATGTGATGCTGTGCCTGTCGGCACTCGGCGCCGTGCTGGCCGATGTCGGCCATGCGGTGGACCTGGGCCTGGCCGAGGCGGCGGCGCACGATGTTTATGCGGCGCACCACGCCGAGGAAGCCAGCCTGCGCAAGCCGGCGGAACTCAAGCGCGCATGAGCGAGCCCGCCCGTTTTCTCTGCGTGCTTTTTGCCGACGTTGCCGGCAGCACCCGGCTTTACGAGCGTCTGGGCGATGCCGAGGCGCTGCACGCGGTCGAGCGCTGCCTCAATCGTGTCGACCGCGTCGTCGCCACCTACAAGGGCCGCGTGATCAAGACCATTGGCGACGAGATCATGGCCGTGTTCGACTCGGCCGAAGAGGGCATGCAGGCGGCCTGCGACATGCAGCAGCGGGTAGAGGACCTGCCGCCGGTTTCCGGCGTCAAGCTCAGCATCCGCATCGGCTATCACTATGGGACAGCGATCGAAGAACGGAACGACGTTTTCGGCGATACCGTCAATCTCGCCGCGCGCATGACCTCGCTGGCCAAGGGCGGACAGATCATCACCACCGGCGAGGCGATCGACGCCCTGCCGCCCCTGCTGCGCCAGTCGACGCGCGAGATCGATGCCATCGCCATCAAGGGCAAGGCCGAAGTCGTGCGCGTCTGCGAAGTACTGTGGCAGGAAGGCGACGACCTCACCATGAAGTCGGCCAGCATCGCCCCGGTGGCGCCACCACCACTGCGCCTCAAGCTGCGCCACGGCAACAAGGAGGTCACGCTCGATGCCGCCCATCCTTCCGCCACCCTCGGGCGGGACCTGGCCAGCGATGTCGTCATCGCCGATCCGCGGGCGTCGCGCAGCCACGCCCACATCGCCCTGCGCCGCGACAAGTTCATGCTTGTCGACCAGAGTACCAACGGCACCTACGTTACCTTTCAGGGCGAGGCCGAGTTCGTGCTGAAACGCGAAGAGACTTTCCTGCGCGGCCGCGGCCGCGTTTCCTTCGGCCATGCCTGGTCGGCCGACAAGGCCGAAGTTCTGGAGTTTGAAATCCTCGGGAACTGATACCGTCGCCGGGTTGAGGCTTTAGGGCCGACGAAGCGGCGCTCTCCACAGCACCACCATGACGCCATGCCGCATCAGGGTGGCCTTGGCCGAGAGGCCGTCAAGCATGATCCGCTTGCCGCCGCCGGGCAGCGCCGACAGGACCAGTTCAGTCAACTGATCGTCGCTGAGTTGCGTGGCTCCCTCCGAGTGCCACGCCTTCAATGCGCCGCAGCCGTCGCGGTCCAGCAGCAGCGCCTTGTCGCGCGGGGCGTCGGGAATCGTGATAACGATGCCTTCGGCGGTGTCACGCGCGCTGGCTACACCGGCCGAGGTCTCGATCCGGCGCCCGCCCTCCGGTCGGGCGCTGGCCTCGAGCGCAACCAGCTCATCTTCGGCAAGATTGGTCTCGCCCTCGGTGTGCCAGACCTTGTACTTGCCGTCGGGTTGCAGCCGGATCAGCAAGGTGTTGTCGGCAGCCTGCGCCGTGACGGCGAGGCAGGCCAGGATGGCCGCGAATAACTTGCCGGCGAGCCTCATGGGAATCGGCAGGTCATGCGGCGCGCGGCGCCATGCTCTCCGGCATCAGCACCGCGACGATGCGCCCCCTGGCCGTGGCAACGCCATTGGCGAACACGGTGGCGATCACCACCACTTTCTTTTCCTTGATTTCCTCCACGCGGCCACGAATTTCCAGCTCGACGCCGATCGGCGTCGGCTTGAGGTAATCGACCTGCAGCGAGGCGGTGACGAAGCGCAGCGGCGGCGCCGAACCCATCTCGCGACCGCGGAAGCGGCAGGCCGCCGCCGCCGCGGTGCCGGTGCCATGGCAATCAATCAGCGAGGCGATTAGCCCGCCGTAGACGAAGCCGGGAATCGCCGTGTGCTCGGGCCGCGGCATGTAGCGGGTGACGGTTTCGTCGCCGTCCGCGGTCGTTTCCCAATGCGTCTTGATCTGGTGACCGTGGCCGTTGAGGCGGCCGCAGCCGTAGCAGTGGGCGAGATCGTCCGGATAATGATCCTGGAAGGCGTCGGTGGTGGGCGTGTTTTCCATGGCGGTGGTCAGATGCTCAGCTTGCGCAGCATTTCGGGGTTGCGGGTGACAGCCTCGCGCCGCGGAGGCGGCGCATCGTACAGCCCGGCCGGTGGCAGGCTGTCAAGGCGGCCCAGGGTCGCTGCATCGGCGCAGGACGACTCGAAGGACAGGGTGGCTTCGCTGCTGCTGCTGCCGGCAATGCCGAAGCAGGTCTTGCCCAGCTTGCGATTGAGCGGCTTGACGACGCCTTCGCCGATCCGCTCCACCATGCTGCCGCTGCCGGAAAGCTCGATATCGAAGCGCGCCTCGCCGGCCGGAGCGACGAACAGCACCGTGCGCATGCCGGTCAGCTCGCGCTGGATGGATTTCGCCAGCTCCGGTTTCGGCAAACCCTTGAAGTTGAGTGCGACCTTCTCGCCGGTGAAGTTGAAGTGCTGCAGGAAGAAGCTCTTCGAGAATTCCTCGCCGATCAGTTTGCCGACGTCGCGCAGCGCCAGCTCTTCGGTGGCCCAACTCTGCTTCTCGGGAATCTTGTTGTTGTAGTAGATCTCTTCGCCGCTCTTCTTGTCGGTGCATTTCACCGACCACGACGACAGCACGAATTTCTCGATGGTGATGCCCGAAGCCTCCAGTCGCGCCGAAAGCTTCTTGAAGCGGGCCTCGCCGCTCACGGCAAAATCCGCGACATCCTTGGCATCGTCGTTCCACAGGCGGAAGCCGAAGGACTGGATGCGTTCCTTGAGGAGGTTCTCGGCCACCGGCGAACGCTGCGGCGTACCGTCGCCGGCCTGTACGCTGGCGGCGGTGATGGCGACGGCGATCTTCGGATCGCCGTTGTTGCGGATGAAATCGATGCGCTCTTCGCGCGACATCTGGTTGAGCGATTTCTGCACCGCGCGAACCTTGACGGTGGCCTTGGCGGTGAGCGACATCAGGCCGTCGGCCGTGCGCAGCGGTTCGGATTCCTCGATGGCCTGGATGAATTCGCCGCTTCTTGCCAGCAGCCGTGTCTGCAGCAGACCGTAGTGTTTCGCCAGCGACTGGCCGTCGACATAAAGCGCCGCCGCTTTTTCGATGAGCTGGCGCTTGGCGTCCTCGCGCAGGTCGGCGGCGAGCAGGCCCTTGTCGCTCGCGTAGCGCGGGTCGGCCGGATCGGCCAGACCGAGCGCGGTGACGACCGCCGTGCCCGGCCCGGCCAAAAAAAATGTCGGCGCTGGCGGGACGGCGGCTGGGGTGGGTTGGGCGGCGGCCTGCGGCGCGGGCGCGGGGGCCGAAGCCGGATCGCGCCCGAGCATCATCCATGCGGCTGCACCCGCCGCGATCGCGGCAAGCCCGCCGGCGATGGCCAGCACGGGAAGCGGTCGCTTGCTGCCAGTGGCGGCCGTCGCGACCGGTGGCGGCGAGGCAGCCGCTGCTTGGGCCAGCGTCGCACCGGATAACGTTGCGCCGGCAAGGGTCGCCTCGCCAGCGGCATCGACCATGGTGGATTCGGCTGCCGCGTGGCCCGCGGTGGCGGCGTTGAGCGCGGCGGCGAATTCCTGGGCGCTCTGGAACCGCTCGTCGGGCCGTTTGGCCAGCGCCTTCTGCATCAGGCCGTCGAAGGCTTGCGGCACCTGCACGTTGAGTTCGGAAGGCGCGATCGGCTGCTCCTTCAGCACCTTGTGCATGATGGTGGTGACAGAGCCGGTGAAGGGTTTTTCGCTGGTGAGGAACTGGTAGAGCACGACGCCGACAGAGAAGAGATCGGAACGGGCATCCACCGTCTGCCCCATGAACTGCTCGGGCGACATGTAGGCCGGCGTGCCGAGCACCGAGCCGGCCTGCGTCAGGTTAGACGATTCGATGCGGGCGATGCCGAAGTCGGCGACTTTAACCGTGCCGTCGCCAAGCAGGATGATGTTGGCCGGCTTGATGTCGCGATGGACGATGCCGTTCTTGTGGGCATGGCCGAGCGCGTCCAGCAGCTCCTGCATGATGCGCACGATCTCGGGCAATTTGAAGCGTTCGTCCTGATCGAAGAAGTCCTTGAGCTCGCGACCCTCGATGAATTCCATGGCGATGAACTGCGTCCCCGCGTCCTCGCCGAACTCGTAGATCTGCACGATGTTGGGATGCGACAGCCGGCCGGAGGCCTGCGCCTCGTGGCGGAAGCGCGCCAGCGTCTGCTCCGCTTCGCCCGGCGACAGCTGCTCGCCCTTGACCGTCTTGATCGCCACCCGCCGCGCGATGCCCGGGTCCCAACCCTCGTACACGATGCCCATCGCCCCCGCGCCGAGCTCGCGCCGGATTTCGTACTTGCCGAGCTTTTCAGGAAGTGCCATAGACATGCTCCGTCAGGTTACCGAGCGGCCCGGCGGAGCCTTGCCGCCGGGCCGCCCCAAGGCAAGGCGCCACGCGGCGAAGCCGCAAACCGTTCCGACACCAACTACAACGCACCCCGTAACAGACGAGCGCAGCGAGCCGCAAGTCTCCCCTCCCGCGAGGGAGGGGCCGGGGGAGGGCGGGTCACTTATGCTTCGAGTCGATTTCCCAAACCAGCTTCTGCACCAGCCGCTGCACCATGCCATCGAGTGTGAGGCCGCCCTGCTCGCCCGATGATGCGCCCATGAAACCGCCCGACTTGGCGCCGAGCTCCATCTTTTCTTCCGTGTAGCCGGTCGCCTTCTGCTCGGTGGTGTTGGCGTCGAGGATCTTGTAACGCATGCCGATGATCCAGACACCGGTGGCCTCGGCCGTATGCACGGAGCCGACGATGGTTTCCGCCGCCGCGCCGCCGCGGCCGCCGCCGAAAATGCCGAGCAGCGCGCCGACCGGGCGGCCGTCGAAGCCGGACTGCGCTTGCGCCACCTGCTCGGCCTTGAGCACGTCGAACTTGACCACCCACTGCGTCGTCTTGAGCTTGCCCTTCTTGAGGAACTTGCGCGCCTCGTCGGGATCGCCGAGCGAATAGGCGAGCTGGAATTCTTTCATCAGCGAGCCAAGGTCAGCGCGCTCGAGGATGCCGAAATTGGCCTTGCCCAGTTCCAGTTCGGCGAAGTCGGCGATGTTGTTGGGGCCGAACTTCTGCATGAAGTTGGCGTTGTTGCTCTTGACCTCGCCCGGGATGACGACCAGCGTCGCCCCCTTCTTCGCCGCGTTGGCGTACTGCACGTCCTTGTACATGCCCTTGTCGGCCATGGCATTGGCCTTTTCCGAGGTGCTGCTGCCGGCGGTCGGCGACACGCTTTCGAAAGTCGGCTGGGCAAAGACGGGCAAGGCAAAGGCGAGGGCCAGGGTGGCGAAGAGAGTGCGCTGCTGTTTGGTCATGGTGTCCTCTTTCATGGTCGGTTATTTTTCTTGTCGCCGCGCGTGGTGCAGTAGCCCGCGACGAGGCGATTGACGACATCGTCGGCCTGCTCCTCGATCAGCGTCAGCGCCATGGCAACGGTATCGGTGCCCGAGTACGAGTCGGCCTTGGCACCGATCTCGGCGAGCGACTTGCCGCCGGCCTGTAAACTGAAGCCCATATTGACCGCGACTTCGTTGATCTTCAGCACCGGGTTGATGCCGCGCTGCGAACTGATCATGCCACGCAGGACCAGTGTTGCGCCAAGTTTCTTCGACGCCGCCAGTGCGGCATCGGGGTCGTTGCGGAAATGGGCGTCGATCTCGGCCTGGGCGATCTGGCGCTTGATCTCGGCCTGGCTGTAGGTGCGCGTGCCGTAGGAACGCAGCCGCTTCTCGATGCCGTTGAAGTGCAGGCTGTAGCGACCCTGCTCGGCATTGATGCCGCTGTTGCCGCGCTCGGCGATCAGCAGCAGCACGCGTTCGCCGCCGAGGCGCTTGCGGCAGGCGGCGGAAATGTCGATGGCGGCGACCTTGCCCGCCTCGGCCTCGGCTTTTGCCTTGGCATCCTCCTCGGAAAAGCGGAAGGCATGGGTGCCGGTGGCGGCAAGCAGCAACAGGCTGGACAATAGGGCGGTGAGCGGGCGCATCGAAAATCCCCCAGACGGAATGGGGCATTCTGGCAAAAAAAATGCCGGCCCACAATCGGCCGGCATTATTCTTCCGGGAGCTGCCCGGGGCAACGGAATTACTTGCTGAGGCACTCTTTCATGAAGGCCTTGCGGGCGTCGCCCTTCTTGCCCTTGGCTTCGGCATTGCAGGCCTTCATCTTGTCCTGCTGCGCGGTCTTGGCCTGCTTGCCCTCGGCACCCTTGGCATCGCGCTCGCACTTCTTCATGAAAGCACTCTTGGCGGCGCCGGCCAGCGGCTTGCCGGCCTTGCTCACGGCACGGGCTTCGCAGTCGCTGTTGGCGGCGGGCTTGGCGGCTTCGGCAGCCTTGGGCGCTTCGGCGGGCTTGGCCATCTCGGCCTTGGCGGGCGCCATGGCAGCAGGTTTGGCTTCGGCCTTGGCCGGTGCGGCAGCCGGCGCCTGGGCGAAGGCGCTGGCTGCGAAAAGGGTGACGAGGGCAGTGACGATGAGCTTATGCATTCGGATTCTCCTGATTGGGATGACGGCGATTGCCGTGAGCATGTAACGCGTCGGCATGCAGCCGCGTTGACAGCGAGGGGCTGGAACAGCTGCCGCCGGACTTCATCAGTAATCGCTGTCCTGGTCGCTCTCGAGCGCGCGCTGCTGGCGGTCGAGGAAATCCTGGGTGCTGTCAATGCCGCGCAAGGACAGAATGGTCGAGCGCACCGCGGCCTCGAGCAGCACGGCGAGGTTGCGGCCGGCGGCCACCGGCAGCACCACCTTGCGGATGGCCACGCCGAGGATGGTTTCGTTCTGGGCATCGAGCGCCAGGCGGATGGCCTCGGGCGCGCCAACCTGCGGGCGCATCAGATGCACCAGCAGCTTGAGTTTCATCTTGCGGCGGCAGGCGGTTTCGCCGAAGACGGTGCGGATGTTGAGCAGGCCCAGCCCGCGCACTTCGAGGAAATCCTTGAGCAGGTCAGGACAGCGGCCCTCGAGCGTGTTGGGGGCGACGCGCGAAACCTCGACGACGTCGTCGGCGACCAGGCCGTGGCCGCGCGAAATCAGTTCGAGCCCGAGTTCGCTCTTGCCGGCGCCGGACTCGCCGGTGATCAGCACGCCGACGCCGAGCACATCGACGAACACGCCATGCAGGGTGATGGTTTCCGCCAGCTGGCGCGAGACGTAGAGCCGCAGCGAATCGATCACCAGCGCGGCCTGCTGTGACGTGGTGAACAGCGCGGTGCCGCTGGCCTCGCACTCGGCGCGCACGGCATCAGGGACAGCGCAATCGTCGGCGACGATCAGCGCCGGCGGTTGCGCCGCGATGATTTCGTGGATGTGTTTTTGCAGTTTGACCGATGTGTGCTGGTTGGCCCAGGCGATCTCGGGTGCACCGAGCACCTGCAGGCGGTCGGGATGGATCAGGTTGAGGTGGCCGACCAGGTCGGCTGGCGAGACGTCTTCCTGAGTGATCGAAAGCACCCGGTCGAGCTTGCCGCAGACCCAGGTGAGCTTGAGCGGCTCGCGGTTGCGCTCGAACAGCTGGGAGACGACCAGGCGCGGCATCTTAGTAGCGAGCTTGGCTAGTCACGGGACACGGTGCACTATGCACTAGCCTTGCCAGTTGGCGAACAGCGCGTGGGTGGCAGTGGCATCGGCCGCAGCGGCAAGTTGTTCGCGGAAGGCGCGTTCCGAGAACATCTGGGCGAGTTCGGAGAGCAGTTGCAGGTGATGCTCGGTGGCCGCTTCCGGCACCAGCAGCACGAACACCATGTCGACCGGCTTGCCGTCGGCTGCATCGAACTGCACCGGCGCGGCCAGGCGCAAAAAGGCGCCGTGCGCTTCCTTGAGGCCCTTGATGCGGCCGTGGGGAATGGCGATGCCTTGGCCCAGTGCGGTGGAGCCGAGCTTTTCGCGCGCGAACAGGGCGTCATAGACGCTGGCGCGGGCGATGCCGTGGTTGTTCTCGAAGAGAATGCCCGCCTGTTCGAAGACGCGCTTCTTGCTGCTGGCGTCGAGCCCGACAAGGACATTGGCGGGCGGCAGGAGTTTGATGATCTGGTTCATGGCTTGGGTACGCCGCAAGCAAGTCGCGGCAGGAAGGGGGCGCAGTATACCCCCACCCGCGGCGCCGGTAAAAATATGCCATCTGGCGGGTCCGGGATGTGCCCCGGACCCGCGGGCGGGGGGAAGTCGGCTTACTCGGCAGCGGCGCGCTTGTCGTAGCTGTGGTCGCTCGACTTTTCCTTGTGCTTCAACACCTGACGGTCGAGTTTGTCTTCCATCGCGTCGATGGAGGCATACAGGTCGGCACCCTCGGCCGAGGCTGTGATGTCCTTGCCGCGGACGTGCAGGATGACCTCGGCCTTCTGCTTGAGCTTTTCGACCGAGAGGATCACGTGGACGCTGGTGACGTGGTCGAAGTGCCGGATCACGCGGTCGAGCTTGTTCACGACATAGTCGTGGATGGCGGGGGTGACTTCGATGTGATGTCCAGTGATGTTGATGTTCATGATGGGCTCCTTAAAGCACCTTTCTCAGGTTGACCGGCGGAATGCTCAGGGATTCGCGGTACTTGGCGACCGTGCGCCGCGCCACGACTATGCCCTGTTCGCCGAGGACTTCCGCGATCTTCGCATCCGAGAGCGGCTTGTGGCCGTCCTCCGAGGCGACGAGCTGCTTGATCAGCGCCCGGATCGCGGTAGATGAGGCAGCCCCGCCCGTGTCGGTGGCGACGTGGCTGCCAAAAAAGTATTTTAATTCGTAGATGCCGCGCGGACTGGCCAGGTATTTCTGTGTTGTCACGCGCGAGATGGTCGATTCATGGAGGCCGACAGTGTCGGCGATTTCGCGCAGCGTCAGTGGCCGCATCGCTACTTCGCCATGGTCGAAAAAGGCGCGCTGGCGATCCACGATGGCCTGGGAGACGCGGCCGATGGTGTCGAAGCGCTGCTGCACGTTCTTGATCAGCCACTTGGCTTCCTGCAGCTGGCCGGCCAGATTGCGCGCACCATCGGCGCCGCGCTGGGCCCGCAGGATGCTGGCGTAGAGCCGGTTGATGCGCAACCGCGGCATGGCGTCGGCGTTGAGGCTGGCCACCCAGTTGCCGCGCAGTTTTTTCACCACCACGTCGGGAATGATGTAGCGCGTGTCGATTGGTGCATAGCGGGCACCCGGGCGTGGGTTGAGCGAGCAGATCAGGGCGTGGGCGGCGCGCAGTTCGTCGTCGTCGCAGCCCAGCCCCTTCTTGATCCGGGTGAAATCGCGTACCGCCAACTGGTCGAGGTGGCTGCGAACGATGGCGTGGGCAAGTTTCAGCGGCGGCGAGGGCGGCAGCGCGGTGAGCTGCAATTCCAGGCATTCGGCCGGACTCCTGGCGCCGATGCCCGGCGGGTCGAGGCTCTGCAGGTGGCGCAGGCCGATGGCGAGTTCCTCGATTACCTCGTCGATGTCGATGTCGTCGTCCTCGGGCAGCACCGCGGCCAGTTCCTCGAGGCTTTGCGTCAGGTAGCCGTCGTCATCGAGTGCCTCGATGAGGAAGGCGACCAGTGCTCGCTCGTGACCCGGAAGCTGGGTCAGCGCCAGCTGGTCCACCAGGTGGTCGCGCAGGCTGGTCGCGGCGGCCTGGATTTCGCCGGCGTCGGTATCGTCATCGTCGTCGCGCGCCGTGCGTGCGGACGCACCCCAATCCTGTCCCCAGTCCTCGTCCATGTCCTGCCGTTCGGGGGGGCTGTTCTCGGCGGGTGCTTCGGTGGCGGCGGGAGTCTCTGCCTGTTGCGGGGCCGCGGACATTGCGTCGCTGCCCGGCGCGTAGGATCCGAACTCCTCGCCATCGCGTTCCAGCAGCGGATTGTCCTGCAGCGCCTGGTCGATTTCCTGGTTGAGTTCCAGCGTCGACAACTGCAATAGCCGTATCGACTGCTGCAACTGCGGCGTCAGTGCGAGGTGCTGCGAAAGCCTGAGCTGTAATGTCTGCTTCACGATCCGGTTGCGGCGGCCATCACATCTTGAAGTGCTCGCCCAGATAGACTTTCCGGACACTTTCATTATCGACGATATCGGCCGGATGTCCAGCCGCCAGCACCTCGCCGGCGTTGATGATGGTGGCCCGGTCGCAGATGCCCAGGGTTTCGCGCACGTTATGGTCGGTGATGAGCACGCCGATGCCGCGTTCCTTGAGGAAGCTGATGATCTTCTGGATGTCGATGACGGCGATCGGATCGACGCCGGCGAAGGGTTCGTCGAGCAGGATGAAGCGCGGTTTTGTGGCGAGCGCCCGGGCGATTTCGACGCGGCGCCGTTCGCCGCCGGAAAGTGCGATCGCGGCGCTTTCCTTGATGTGGGTGATGTGCAGTTCCTGCAGCAACTCGTCGAGGCGCTCCTCGACCTCGTCTTCCGGCAGGTTCTGCAGCTGCAGCACGGCGCGGATGTTGTCGGCGACGGACAGCTTGCGGAACACTGAATTTTCCTGCGGCAGGTAGGACAGGCCGAGCCGGGCGCGGCGATGGATCGGCATGTGGGTCAGCTTTTCGTCGTCGATGCGGATCTCGCCGCCGTCGCTGGCGACGAGGCCGACGATCATGTAGAAGCAGGTGGTCTTGCCGGCGCCGTTGGGGCCGAGCAGGCCCACCACCTCGCCGCCGGCGACGTCGAAGGAGACGTCCCTGACGACGGTGCGCGCCTTGTATTTCTTGCGCAGGTTGTTGACGCTCAATACCGTCATGCCGCCGGCTCCGCCGTATCTTTCAGCAGGCGGCGGATTACGTCCGAGGAGAAGCCGCGCGATTGCAGGAAGCGCGCCTGCCTTGCCCATTCGCGGGCATCGCCCGGTGCGCTGCCGAACTTCCTGGTCCAGACTTCGCGGGCGCGCTCGATCTCGGCGGGCAGTTCGGCGACCTGCTGCTCGATCAATGCGCTTTCCACCCCCTTGGTGCGCAGGGTCTGGCGCAGCCGGGCGGCACCGAAGCGCGCGGCATGGCCGCGCACATAAGCCGAGGCGGCACGGGCATCCGAAAGCAATCCGCTGCGTTCAAGATCGGCGAGCACTGTTTCGATAGCTTCCTGTGTGCCGTGGGTGGCGAGCTTGCCGGCCAGTTCGGCGCGCGTGTGTTCGCGGCGCGCCAGCAGCCTGATGGCGCGGCTCCTCAGTTCATTCACGCCGCGGCATTCACTCCGCCTTGGCCGCGGGGGTCTTGGCGGCAGGCGCAGCAGCGATGCCAACGACTCCGACCGCTTCGCGCACGCGGTTCTCGATCTCGATCGCCATGTCGGCGTGCTCGCGCAGGAACTCGCGCGTCTTGTCCTTGCCCTGGCCGATCTTCTCGCCCTTGTAGGAATACCAGGCGCCGGACTTCTCGACGATCTTGTGCTCGACGCCGAGTTCGACCACCTCGCCTTCACGCGAGATGCCCTCGCCGTAGAGGATGTCGAAGCGCGCCTCGCGGAAGGGCGGCGCCACCTTGTTCTTGACCACCTTGACCTTGGTTTCGTTGCCAACCACTTCGTCACCATTCTTGATGGCGCCGGTGCGGCGGATGTCCATGCGCACCGAGGCGTAGAACTTGAGCGCGTTGCCGCCGGTGGTGGTCTCCGGGTTGCCGAACATCACGCCGATCTTCATGCGGATCTGGTTGATGAAGATCACCAGGGTGTTGGTGCGCTTGATGTTGGAGGTCAGCTTGCGCAGCGCCTGGCTCATCAGCCGTGCCTGCAGGCCGGGCAACTGGTCGCCCATCTCGCCCTCGATTTCGGCGCGCGGCGTCAGCGCGGCGACCGAGTCGATCACGATGCAGTCGACGCCGCCCGAGCGCACCAGCATGTCGCAGATTTCGAGGCCCTGCTCGCCGGTGTCCGGCTGCGAAATCAGCAGGTCCGGCACATTGACGCCAAGCTTGGCGGCATAGCCGGGGTCGAGCGCGTTCTCGGCGTCGATGTAGGCGGCGACGCCGCCGGCCTTCTGGATTTCGGCCACGACGTGCAGGCACAGCGTGGTCTTGCCCGAGGATTCCGGGCCATAGATCTCGACCACGCGACCGCGCGGCAGGCCGCCGATGCCCAGCGCGATGTCCAGCCCGAGCGAGCCGGTCGAAACGGTCTGGATGTCGTCGGTGGCGAGGCCTTCGCCCATCTTCATGATGGAGCCCTTGCCGAACTGCTTTTCGATCTGGGCCAGTGCGGCTTGCAGGGCTTTGGCTTTATTGTCATCCATGATTGAGTCTCCGAAAACTTGAAAGGATTATGGCACAGATGGCACAGTTCTTGCGCGGGCCAACAGGCCGTTCAAGGCGTGAATCACCGCCTGCCGGCGGATGGCTTCGCGGTCGCCGTCGAAGTGGCAACTCTCGGCTTCCGGCTCGGCGTCGCGCCAGCACCAGGCGAAGCATACGGTACCCACTGGCTTACCCGGTGAGCCACCCGTTGGCCCGGCGATTCCGGTGATCGCCAATGAAATCAATGCGTTGGAATTTTTCAGCGTGCCAGTCGCCATTTCTTTCGCGGTTTCCGGGCTCACGGCGCCATGTGTTTCCAGCGTCCGCGGCGAGACGCCGAGCATCTCGACCTTGGCAGCGTTGGCGTAGGTGACGAAACCTCGCTCGAACCACGCCGAACTGCCCGCCGTGTGAGTGATCACTTGCGCGACCCAGCCACCGGTGCAGGACTCGGCGGTTGCCACGAAAAGTCGGCGCTGGCGGCACGCCAGTCCAACGGCTTGCGACAATTCGGCGAGTTCCGCGTCCATCATGGCTCCCCACGCTCGCAAATGCCGCTTATGTCCCCAGTGCAGCTGGGGACGGTATCCCTTGCGGACGCTGCCCCCCACAGGGGGGCATATGCCTGCTTGGGGCGGCCCGGCGCAGGCATTAAAAGAACATTGCCTTGACCACCGCCAGCGTCAGCACCGTGTAGGCGGCCGCGATGACGTCGTCCATCATCACGCCGAAGCCGTTCTTCACCTGGCTGTCGAACCAGTTGGCCGGCGGCGGCTTGACGATGTCGTAGAAGCGGAAGAGGAAGAAGGCCGCCGTCTGCCAGGCCAGCCCGGACAGCGAAAGGAAGGTGCCATGCGGCGTGGCGACCATGGCCGAGGGCACGAACATCAGCACCGCCCAGAAGGGCACGATCTCGTCCCAGACGATGGCGCCGTGATCGACCACGCCGAGGTTCCGACCGGTGACATGCGCGCACCAGACGCCGAAACCGAACATGAGCAGCAGGAACAGGCCGAGGTTGGCGTCGCCCGGGTAGGCCAGCTGCAGCAGCGGAAAGGTCGCCCAGGCGAAGGCGGTGCCGGCCGTGCCCGGCGCGAACGGCGACAGGCCGCTGCCCATGCCGCAGGCGACGAAGTGGGCGGGGTGGGAAAACAGGAACTTGAGTGGGGGCGGGGGCAGTTTGGCCATGGGGCGCTATCCAAAACGTAGTTTCAGAGCAGGCATAACCTTTAGGTTATGCCGGAACTAAAATGGTCGAAGCCGCGCTCGGCGACCTCGATGGGGCGGCCTTCCATGTCGCACAGGTCGATGGCGTCGGACGCCCTGGCGGTGATGCTGCCGATGTGAGTGAGCGCCAACTGTAGGGTGTCGCCGAGGGCGACGATGGCGGCATGCTGCGCGGCCGGCGCGGTGAAAACCAGCTCGTAGTCATCGCCGCCAGAGAGGTAGGCCTCGCGGGGAAAAGTCGGTGCTGGCGGTACGGCGATTTGCAGCCGGGCGCTGACGCGCGAGGCGTCAAGAATATGGCCGAGGTCGGCCAGCAGGCCATCCGAGACATCGATGGCGGCGCTGGCCAGTCCGCGTAGCGCCTGACCCAGCGCCACGCGCGGCTGCGGCCGGTGCAGCGCGGCGAGGCAGTCGGCGAGTTGCGGCTGCTCAAGTACGGCACGGCCCTGCAGGTGGGCCAGTCCCAACGCGGCGCGACCGGGGGCGCCGGAGACCCAGACGTCGTCGCCGGGTCGGGCGCCGGAGCGCAGCAGGGCCTGGCCCGTCGGCACCTCGCCGAAGATGGTGACGCAGAAATTGCGTGGCCCCTTGGTGGTGTCGCCGCCGATGACGTCGATGCCGAACTCGTCGGCGCAGGCGAAGAAGCCACGCGCGAATTTCTCGATCCACGATTCCGTGGCGGCCGGCAGGGCGACGGCCAGCAGCGCCCAGCGTGGTTGCGCGCCCATGGCCGCCATGTCGGAGACATTGACGGCCAGCGTCTTCCAGCCGAGGTCTTCGGCGTCGGTGTTGGGCAGGAAGTGGGTGCCGGCGACCAGCATGTCGGTCGAGATCGCCAGTTCCATTCCGGGGCCGGGCCGGATCAGGGCCGCGTCGTCGCCGACGCCGAGTGCGGTCTGCCCCGGATTGCGCGGCGGGCGCTTGAAGTAGCGGTCGATCAGCGCGAATTCAGACGGCACGCGGCCTCCGCTGCGCGGGTCAGCGTCGCTTGGCTTCCGCCGCGCGCAGTTGCGGCGCCAGCTTGTCGAGCACGCCGTTGACGAACTTGTGGCCGTCGCTGCCGCCGTAGGTCTTGGCCAGCTCGATGGCCTCGTTGATGATGACGCGGTAGGGCGTTTCGGGATGATGCTTGAGCTCGCAGGCGCCGAGCAGCAGGATGCCGCGCTCGATCGGCGAGACTTCTTCCCAGGCGCGGTCGATGAAGGGCGTCAGCAGTTCGCGCAGGGCGTCGCTGTCACTGAGCACGCCGTCGAGCAGTGCGTCGTAGAGCGCGCGGTCGGCCTTGTCGAATCCGGCAACGCCCTCGGCCTGGACCTGGATGGCGGTGGCGTCCTGACCGCCGACCTGCCACTGGTAGAGGCCCTGGACCGCGAATTCGCGGGCTTTGTGCCTAGGTGACTTGCCAGCGCTCACCTGAGGTTCTTCAGCAGGTTGGCCATTTCGACGGCGGCTTGGGCGGCTTCCGCGCCCTTGACCGAGACGCGCGCCAGTGCCTGGTCGTCATTCTCGGTGGTCAGCACGCCGTTGGCGATGGGGACGCCCATGGCGAGCTGGGCGTCGGTGATGCCGCGCGCCGATTCATTGGACACCACCTCGAAATGGTAGGTCTCGCCGCGCACGACGCTGCCGAGTGCGACCAAAGCGTCGAACCTGCCGCTCTGCCCCATGGACTGCAGCACCAGCGGCAGTTCCAGCGCGCCGGGCACGCTGGTCATGGTGACGTTCTCGGGGGCAACGCCGAGCTTGCCGAGTTCCTGGCAGCAGGCCGAGAGCAGGCCATCGACGATGTCGCGGTTGAAGCGGCTCATGACGACGCCGACGCGCAGGCCAGCGCCATCGAGGCTGGGTTCTATTTCACGGACGTTCTGGCACTTTGACATGGTGTGCTTTCCTTCCTTATGCCTTGGCTTCGTCGGGAGAAAGATAGCTGCAGACTTCGAGGCCGAAGCCGGCCATGCTGGGCATCTTGCGCGGGCTGGCCATCAGGCGCATCTTGCCGACGCCGAGTTCGCGCAGGATCTGCGCGCCGATCCCGTAGAGGCGCGGGTCCCACTTGGCGGCGGGGCGTTCCTCTTCGCTTTTCAGGTTGGCGAGCAGGTCGTCGCCGGTTTCCTTGCGATGCAGCAGCACGATCACGCCGCTCTTGGCCTTGGCGATCGCGGCCATCGCCTGATCGACGCTGAAGCTGTGGCGGTGGCTGGCGCAGTCGAGGAAATCGAGCACCGAGATCGGCTCATGCACCCGAACCAGCGTTTCGGCGTCGGCGCGAATCTCGCCCTGGGTCAGCGCCAGATGCACTTCGCCGCTGGTCTTGTCCTCATAGGCGCGCAGGCGGAAGCTGCCGTGGCTGCAGGCGATCTCCTTGTCGGCGACGCACTCGACCAGCTTTTCGTTCTCGGAACGATAATGGATCAGGTCGCGGATGGTGCCGATCTTGAGCTTGTGCGCGGCGGCGAACTCGACCAGGTCGGGCAGGCGCGCCATGGTGCCGTCGTCCTTGAGGATCTCGCAGATCACCGATGCCGGTTCCAGGCCTGCCATCTGGGCGAAGTCGCAGCCCGCCTCGGTATGGCCGGCGCGCACCAGCACGCCGCCGTTCTGCGCCATCAGCGGGAAGATGTGGCCGGGCTGGATGATGTCGGCCGGCTTGGCGGCCCTGGCCACGGCGGCCTGCACCGTGCGGGCGCGGTCGTGGGCCGAGATGCCTGTGGTGACGCCCTCGGCCGCCTCGATCGACATGGTGAAGGCGGTACCGTGCGGCGTCTTGTTGTCGCGCACCATCAGCGGCAGGTCGAGCTGGCGGCAGCGCGCTTCGGTCAGCGTCAGGCAGATCAGGCCGCGGCCATGCTTGGCCATGAAGTTGATGGCTTCCGCCGTGCAGTGCTCGGCGGCGATGACGAGATCGCCCTCGTTTTCGCGGTCTTCCTCGTCGACGAGGATGACCATTTTTCCGGCGCGGAGGTCGGCGACGATGTCTTGTACGGAACTGATGCTCATGGCGGGGCGCTGTTGGCGGCTTTGCTGATGGGGTCGAGCATTCTACTCTTTCATGGCCGACGCATCGGCGGCTAGAACTCGAAGCCGAGGTTGAGCGAATCGAAGCGCTGGGTGCCGCCACCGCCGGCGGCGGTGTGGAATTCCTCGCTGCGCTCGACGCGCGTCCAGGAAAAGCGCGCCCGGTTGACGCGCACGCTGGCGCCGAGCATCAGGTCACGGACATGGTTGTGCCGTTTCACCTTTGGCCCGTCGTGGAATACCGGGCCATCGAGGAAGATGTTGTGCGCCACCAGGCGATGGTCGAAGCCGGCGAAGACATACCAGGCGACGCCGCCGGGCTCCGGGGCGCCCTGGGCGCGGGTGCCGTGCAGCATGGCGCCGCCCGGCTCGATGGTGTCGGGGCCGAAGCCGCTCAGGCGCTCGCCCAGCCGCAACAGAAGCCCGGCGCGCGCCTGCGTCAGTACCGTGCCAACGGTCGCGCCGCCGTGGGCGACGATATCAATGCTGTCGTTGCCGTAGCGGCGCTTTTGCAGGTAGGAGAGCATGGCGGCCGCTTCGGTCGGCCCCTGGTTGTCCCAGCCGCGCGGCTGCTTGACGTCGATCAGGCGGTGCCAGGCCTTCTGCACCGGCTCCCCCAGCGCGGCGCGGCCGACCACGCCGAGGTCGAGCTCCACCGTGTCGAGGCGGTTGCCGCGGGCGCGCTGGGCGACGCCGCCGAGGTAGAGCCAGGCCGCCCACGGCCGGTCGTTCGGCTGCGCCGCCGCGATGGTGATGTCGCGCGGCGTGTACATGTTCTGGCCGAGGAAGAGGCCGACGTGGATGTCCTCGCCGCCGTCAGGATCGAGGCCGCGCAGGACTTCGGCCGCCGGTGTCTGCAGAATCTCGAAAGGCAGGCCGAGGCCGATCTTGATGCCGTTGGTGTAGTAACGGTCGGTGCGGGCGAGCATGTCGTTCTCGATGAAGACCTGCACTTCGCTGCCCTCCGGCGGCTTCTTCAGCTTGAACGGTGCTGCGGCGGCCGGCAGGGCCGCGACGGCGAGCAGTAGCGCGGCGGCGAAACGCAGGGCCGCCGCCCGGGCCGGCCGTGTAGCGGTTGCCATGATTGTTACGGAATCGAAACGGGTGCGGCCGCTAGCGCGCCAACATGCGCTCGACGTAGCGGGCGATCAGGTCAACTTCCAGGTTCACACGTGCGCCGGCGCCGAGGCGCTTGAGCGTGGTGACCTCGACGGTGTGCGGGATCAGGTTGATCGAAAAGCTGCGCCCCTTGACCTTGTTGGTGGTGAGCGAAACGCCATCGACGGTGATCGAGCCCTTGCGCGCGATGTATTTCGCCAGGCCTTTCGGCGCCTTGATCACCAGTTCGTGCGATTCGCCGACCGGCTCGAACTTCAGCACCTCGCCGACGCCATCGACGTGGCCCGAGACGAGATGGCCGCCGATGAAGTCGGACAGGCGCATCGCCTTTTCCAGATTGAGTTCGCCGTTCGGCAGGTCGAGGCCGACGGTGCAGTCCAGCGTCTCGCGCGAGACATCGACCTGGTAGCTGCCTTTCTTCTTGGCGATGACGGTGAGGCAGACGCCGTTGTGGGCGATGGAATCGCCGATGGCGACGTCGGCCAGTTTGAGGCCGGGCGCCGTGACGGTCAGGCGCAGGCCCTTTTCGAGCGGCTGCAGGTGGGTGATCTTGCCGGTGGCGGCGACGATGCCGGTGAACATGGGGTATTCCTCAGTGAGTGAAAAGTCAAACAAGCGTGTGGCAAATGGAACCGCTGGTGACCGGTTCAGCCTGGCGACCGCGGGTTCCCGGCTTTCTTGGGCACGAACACCACTCCCGGCAGCTTCTCGAAGTGCGCGTCGCAACTGAGCAATTCTGAGCCGTACTCCAGCGCTGTTGCATAGACCACGGCGTCGGCGGTAGCCAGTTTGTGCTGGCGATGCACCTCGGCGGCGCGTAGCGCGACGCGAGTGTCCAGCGGGGCCACCACGCACTTCTGCGTATAGGCGATCATCTGGTCCGCCTGATCCTCGCCGAGCTCGCGGGCAAGCCATTTAGCCAGTTCCAGCTGGACGATCGTCGGGACAACGCACTGGGACTTGTCGGGGATTTCCTTTTCAAGCCGCTTCCGCAACGGGCTGCCGATCAGCCATTCGATCCAGACGGAAGTGTCGACGACCCGCATCAGTAACGATCCCGGCGGTCACGATACCCCTTGGAATTGGCGCCACTGGCGAGCCCGGCGAGCTGCTTGAGTCCGGGCACGGGCATCAGCAGCACTCCCGCGCCCTTGGGAATGAACACGAACTCCTGCCCTGCTTCCCAATGCTGTTCATCGCGGACGGCCTTGGGGATGGAAATCTGATATTTGCTTGATAGCGTCGCTGTTGCGTCCATTGCCTTACCCCGTATCTATCGATGCCTGCAGGGTAAGAATATCATGGCCCTGGCGTGGTCAGTTCGCCAGGCTGCGCTCGACGGTCGGCAGGAACTGCCCGGGCGGCTGGTAGCCGACCACGCGCAATTCGGGGCGCTCGACCCCCTTGGCGTCGAAGAAGATGATGCCGGGCGGGCCGAACAGGCCGAAGCGCTTGAGCAGGGCCTTGTCGTCCTCGTTGTTGGCGGTGACGTCTGCCTTGAGCAGCAGCATGCGACCCATCTGCGCCGCGACCTTGGGATCAGCGAAGGTGAATTTCTCCATCTCCTTGCAGCTGACGCACCAGTCGGCGTAGAAGTCGAGCATCACCGGCCGGCCGGCGGATTTGAGCCGTTCGTCGAGTTCGGCAACCGAGGCGACGCGCTGAAAAGTCGGCGCTGGCGCCACGGCGGCAGCGGCGCCGCCACGCAGGAAGGACAGCGGCTGCAACGGGTCGCGGGCGCCGCCGAGCAGGCCGACCAGCACCGCGCCGCCGCCGATCAAGAGCGCCACGCCGACGCCCTTCCACAGGCGCTGCCAGCCCGAGGCGTTCGCCGCCAGCGGATCGAGCGCATGCATGTAGATGGCCGGCACGATCATCAGCGCGGCCCAGCCCAGCATGTTGAGCCACGCCGGGATCACGGGAGAGACCAGCCACAGCGCGGTGGCCAGCAGCAGCACGCCGAAGAAGCGGCTCACCGCGTTCATCCACGGCCCGGTCTTGGGCAGCAGCGAGCGCGAGAAGACGCCGACCAGGATCAGCGGCGCGCCCATGCCCAGCGCCAGCGAGAACAGCGCCCAGCCGCCGAGCCAGGCGTCGCGGGTCTGGGCGATGTAGAGCAGGGCGCCGGCCAGCGGCGCGGCGACGCAGGGGCCGACGATGAGCGCCGAGAGCGCGCCCATCAGGGCGATGGCGCCGAGGCTGCCGCCCTGCTTGTTGGCGGTTGCCGACAGGCGCGACTGCAGCCCCGAGGGCAGCTGCAGTTCGTAGAAGCCGAACATCGACAGCGCCAGCGCCACGAACACCAGGGCGAAGCCGCCGAGCACCCAGGCGTTCTGCAGCGCGGCGGACAGCAGGGTGCCGGAGAAGCCGGCGGCCACGCCGACGGCGGCGTAGGTCAGTGCCATGCCCAGCACGTAGGCGGTGGAAAGCGTGAAGGCGCGGGCGTGGGTGACTGCGTGGCCGTGGTTCACGATGATGCCGGAGAGGATGGGCACCATGGGGAAGACGCAGGGCGTGAAGGACAGCAGCAGGCCGAAGCCGAAGAAAGTGGCGATGGCGACCCAGAAGCTGGCGCCCTTGAGGATGCCGGCGATCTGGCTGGTTTCGTCGGCGGCGGCGGGGGTGGCGGCAGTCGGTGCCGGCGGCACGGCGGCGCTGCTCGCCGTGTCCGAAGCCGGCGTGGCACTGGCGGCGGCCAGCGTGACTTTCGCCTGCTGCGGCATCGGCGGGTAGCAGACGCCCTTGTCCCAGCAGCCCTGCGAACTGACCTTGAGTGTCAGCGTGTCGCCGGGGGCGGCACCCTCGACCGGCAACAGGATTTTCACCTCATTGCGATAGGTCTCGACCTTGCCGAAGCTCTCGTCGTCGTGGATCTCGCCCTTGGGGAAGGCCGGCGCGCCGAGCGTGGCTGTTGCCGGCTCCAGCGCGAACTTGAACTTCTCGCGATACATGTAATAGGCGGGATCGATCTGCCAGCGGGCCTCGATGGTGCGCGAATCGATGGCGCGGGCCGAGAACCTGAAGGCCTGCTCGGGTTCGAGCGGCTCCCCGGCGGCAAGTGAGAATCCTGCCGCCAACCACAGCAGCAGGGGAAGCAACAGGCGCATCAGCATGAAGAAATGTCTCCGGTGGCGGTTTCGGTGGCGATCCAGGCGAGATAGCCCGGCAGTCCGTGGCTGATTGGGACAGCGATGATCTCGGGAAGTTCGTAGGGATGTCGTGCGCTGATGGCGGCCTCGAGTTCGGCGTAGCGCGCCGCCGTGGTCTTGAGCAGCAGCGGTACCTCCGTAGCGTCCTCGATGCCGCCGTCCCAGCGATAGACCGAGCGGCAGGGGGCGAGGATGTTCGCGCAGGCCGCCAGTTGCGCCTCGACCAAGTGCTGGGCAAGGGCACGGGCGGTATCGCCGTCGGGAAGATTGGTCAGCACGAGCAGGGGTGAATCCGGAGGGGCATCGGCGGCGGTAACCATGGAGGAATTCTACCTTTTCGACGCTTTGGCCCTGCCGGCTATTCCATAGAATCGCCGGCAGTGGCCATCAACAGCGGGATTTCCGGATGAGCAAGCTGATGCGAGACCTGAGGCAGGCTGAAGAGACGCGGCTGGCCACCCAGTATGCGCAGGATCAGGCGGCGGCGAATGCCGAAGCCGAGACCGAGGCGCGTGGGCGCATCGGCAGCAACACGGCGCGACTGGTCGAGATGAAGGCGCAGGAACTGGCCGAGGCCGAGGCGCGCGCGCTGGCGGAGATCCGCGCCCGTTCCGAGCGCACGCTGGCGGCCCAGGCCGAAGCCCTGTGCGACGCCGAGCGCAAGCTGGAACTGACGGCCATCGACCGCCGCAGCGTCGATCTCGAAGCGGCGCGCGAAGCCGCGGCGCGCGAAGCGGCCGACATTGCGGCGCGCGAGGCAGCGGAAAAGCGGCTCGCGGCCGAGCACGCGGCCGAGCAGGCCGCGAACGAGAAAGCCGAGGCGGCGGCCCGTGCCACCGCCGCAGCCGAAGCGCGGCGCCAGGCCGCGATCGAGGAAAAGTCGGCGGTGGCGGCACGGCGCCGCGCCGAGTGGGCGGCGTTCTGGGCCGGTGCGCGTTTCAAGCCGGTGGCGCTGGCCGGGGCCCTGATGGGCGTGCTCGGGCTGGGCAGCGGTTTGGGCCTGTCGGGGCGGCTGCCGTCGTGGCCCGCGGCCCTGGGCGAACCGCAGGAACTGCGCCTGCGCCTCGATGCCGATGTTGCGGCGGTCGGCGCCGGTGCCGCCAGGCATCAATCGCCCCACGAAATCCCCCATTCGCCGCGCCAGCGGTAGACAAAAAAACGCCGGGCCTGGCCCGGCGTCGAACGCGCGATCGGGGGATCGTCGCGGGGGGAGAAAGCGGCGGATCAGAAGGCGTAGCTGATACCGGCGGTGACCTTGTCGTCCTGCCTGACGTTGAAGCGGTTGACTCCGCCGATTATCGCCTGGGCATTCCAGGTCAGCCCGGTCGCGCCGATCGGCTGGGAAACGCCCAGGATCAGGTGGCGGAAGCCGCCGCTGATGGCGTGGGCGTCGGGATTGGCGGTGACGCCGTCGGACTTCACGCTGAGGTAGCAGCCATTGACGAAGAAGTAGGTGTTGGCGCCGCAACTGCCCAGCGGATCGTTGGAGCCGAGGTAGGTGCCGTCCTTGGTATAGGTGTAGTAGCCAAGGTTGGCCGTGAAGGTCAGGTCGTAGGGCAGGGGCTTGGTCCAGGTCGCGGTCCAGTAGGTGTCGCCCTTGTTGCCCCAGATGGTGTCCTCGAGCAGGGTCTGGGCAGCGGCACCGAACTCGCCGTAGCTGAGCGCCAACTTGCTTTCGGGCGCGTTCGAATGCGTGCCGTCGGAATAGACGTAATACGTCAGGCCGATGTTGTAGCCGAGCTCGCCGACCTTGCCCGCATAACCGCCGTAAAGATCGTTTTCGATGGAGGTGCTGTTGCTGTAATAGGTGAATGGCGCCGGATTCAGCGCGGTTACCGCCGCGCCCGCGGCGGCGCGCTTGGCGGCAACGGTACCCGCCGTCGCCAGTGCCGTCGAGCGATAGGTATCGAAGGACTTGCCGACGCGATCGTAGGAATAGGTCAGCTGGGATCCCCAGTAGCCGAGATAGAAGCCGCTGCTGTGATTGACGTCGAAGCCCCATTGCAGGGCCGGATCGCGCGATTCCGGGGCATCGCCCGCGCCGTTCGCCGCCTTGGCGCCGCCGCGGTTGCCATAGGCGGCGGGGGCGCCGTCGATCCATTTGTTGTTGCCGTAGGTATTGGTGATGCCGCGCAGGTAGTAGGCGCTATTGACATCGACGTGGGCGGTCCACGACCAGTCCGGCGTCGGTGCGGCATCCTTCTTTGCCTCTTCGACGGCGTGGGCGGTGGCGGCAAAGGCCAGCGGCAGGGCGGCGGCGAGCAGTCTCAATTTGTGGTTCATGGTTGGGGTGTCCTGGGATTTGGCGTGCAATGGAGGAAGGTTTGGTATATCTGAGCAACGCCCGTGCCAGAGTCAGCCAATTGATTATTATGGATATTTTCATAGCGCATGCCCCGGGATGGGGCGCGACCCGTTCCTGCTGCCCTGCTGCGGTGCATCAATTCGGCTTGATGGCTACTTGAGCAGGCGGCGACGGGCGAGGCTGACTGCGGTGGCGAAGGCCGCGACCGTGATGATGGTCAGCACCGCAATATGGCCGAAAACATCGGTCGGCACCTGCCCCAGCAGTAATGGTCGCGCCAGCCCAACGGCATGGGTCAGCGGCAGCGCCTGCGCCGCCACTTGCATCGCGGCCGGCAACTGGTCAAGCGGGAAGAACACCCCCGAGAGCAGGGTCATCGGTGTCACGAACAGCGTGAAGTAGTACATGAAGAAGTCGTAGGACGGTGCCACGGCGGTGACGCAAAGGCCGAGCGCGGCGAAGGCGAGCCCGGTGAGGAAGATCAGCGGCAGCACCCACAGCGCCTGCATGCCGTGCGTGAGACCGAGCAGCGCGATCACAAGGAGGATGGCTGCGCCGGAGAGCGTGGCCTTGCTTGCCGCCCACAGCAGTTCGCCTGCCACCACGTCATCGAGCGAGACCGGCGCGTTCATGATCGCTTCCCAGGTCTTTTGCACGTGCAGGCGCGAGAAGGCCGAGTAGAGCGCCTCGAAGGAAGCGGCGTTCATGGTCGAGGCGCAGACCGTGCCGGCGGCGAGGAAGGCGATGTAGCTGGTGCCGCCTACCTGCGGCAGCAGGCCGCCGAGGCCGTAGCCGAGGCCGAACAGGTAAATCATCGGGTCGGCGAGGTTGCCGAGGATGGAGGGCAGCGCCAGCTTCCGCCACACCAGGAAGTTGCGGCGCCACACGGCGAGGGCGCGAATCGAGAGGTCCATCAGTCGCGCAGGTCCCGGCCGGTGAGCTTGAGGAACACATCTTCGAGGTTCGCCGGGCGGTGCAGCGTGGCGAGTTGCGGCCGCGCGGCGAGGTGGTCGAGCAGCGGCGCGGCGTCGTCGACGTAGCAGAAGGCGGTTTCGCCGCTGACTTCACAGCGGCGGGCGAAGGCGCCGGCTTCGGCCTGTGCCCAGCCCGGCGCATCCTCGCCATAGACCTCGACCACCTGCGGCTCGATCTGGCTCTTGATCAGTTCGCGCGGCGCGCCCTCGACCATGATGCGGCCGGCGTCCATGATGGCGAGGCGCCCGCAGAGGCGCTCGGCCTCGTCCATGAAGTGTGTGGTGAGGAGGATGGTCTTGCCGTCCGCGATCAGTCGCTTGAGGCGCTCCCAGATCAGGTGTCGCGCCTGAGGATCGAGGCCGGTGGTCGGCTCGTCGAGGATCAGCAGGTCGGGGTCATTGACCAGCGCGCGCGCCAGGGTCAGGCGCCGCTTCATGCCGCCGGAGAGGATGCGGATGCTGGTGTCCTCCTTGCCGGCCAGTCCCGCGAACTCGAGCAGCTGCGGGATGCGGGTGCGGATCGCCGTGTCTGCCATGCCGAAATAGCGGCCATAGACCAGCAGGTTCTCGGCGCAGGAAAAATCGGGGTCGAGGTTGTCGAATTGCGGCACCACGCCGACCCGCATGCGGGCTTCGCGTGCTCGCGCGGGCACGGGTTCGTCCACCAGTGTGATCGAACCCGAATCGGGTGCGGTAAGGCCGAGGCAGCAGCGCAATGTCGTGGTCTTGCCGGCCCCGTTGGGGCCGAGCAGGCCGTAGCATTCGCCGCGCTGCAAGGCGAAGGAAATGCCGGCGACGACCTGATGGCCGCCATAGGACTTGCGGAGGGCGTCGACCTTCAGCGGGACCACGAGTTGTGGATGATGGAACGGATCAGATGCAGCTTGCGGTGGAAGAAGTGGTCGGCGCCCGGGATGACGGCGATTGGCAGGTCGAGCGGCTCGGCCCAGCGCAGCACGTTGGCGAGCGGCACCGTTTCGTCCTGCGCGCCGTGGATGACGATGGTGTCGGGGGCGACCGCCTTGGTTTCGTAGGTTCGCGCGCCCTCGACAAAGCCGGCGGCGGTGCCGACCAGCACCAGTCGTTGCGCCGGGTCGCCGGCCGTGGCGAGCCGCTGCGCCAGTCGCGTCACGACATGGGCGCCAAAGGAAAAGCCGGCGAGGTAAATGGGCAGGTCGCGGCCGAAGTGCTCAACGGCATAGGCATGTACGGCCAGCAGGTCCTCGGTCTCGGCGAAACCGTGGTCATGTTCGCCCTCCGAGCCGCCAACACCGCGAAAGCTCGGCCGCAAGGTGGCGCAGCCAAGTTCGCGGAAGGCCTTGGCCAGTGTGGTGACTACCTTGTTGTCGGCGGTGCCGCCGAACAGCGGATGGGGGTGGGCGATCAGGGCGACGCCCGTGGCGGCATCGTGGTGTTCGACGAATACCTCGATCAGACCGTCGGGGCCGTCGAGCAGGACCCGCTCGTGTCGGGACATAACGCCTTCAGTCGACCTTCAGCCGCTCGACGGCCTTGCCGCCGACGAGGTGCGACTCGATGATTTCGTCGATGTCTTCCTGGTCGACGTAGGTGTACCAGGTCGCCTCGGGATAGACCACGATGACCGGGCCCTTGTCGCAACGGTCGAGGCAGCCGGCAGTGTTGATCCGTACCTTGTCTGGGATGGCGCCGCCGAGCTGTTTGACGCGCTGTTTCATGTAGTCGCGCATGTCGCCCGCGCCATGGCTGTTGCAGCACATCTCGCCGCCCGGGCGTTGGTTGGTGCAGAAGAAAACGTGGTATTTGAAGTGGCTCATGGGGCCATCGCCGTTCGGGCTGGCCCCGAAAAGCCGAGCCTGGTGGGGAATTGGTACGCCCGACACGATTCGAACGTGCGACTTCCACCTTCGGAGGGTGGCACTCTATCCATCTGAGCTACGGGCGCGCTGATGAAGGAACACAGCAGTGCCGCCATTGTACACGGCCGCCGTGCCTGTCGGGAGATCGGATATAATTCGCCGTTTCGATTCAATGCGTTCCGTTTGAGGTGATCCTGATGCCGATGAATTCTCGTTCGCTCGCTCTGGTGAGCGTGCTTGTCTTGGCTGCTCCGCTCGCGCTGGCGATGGGTGGCCGTCCGAAGATGGATGAAGAGGCTGCCAATGTCCGTATCCAGCCGGTAGCGAAGATTGAACTGGCCGCTGGTGGGGCAAAAGCTGCCGCCGGCAGCCGCAGCGGCGAGGAACTTTACAAGGGTGTCTGCGGCGCCTGCCATGATGCCGGCATTGCCGGTGCGCCGAAGACGGGCGACAAGGCTGCCTGGGCGCCGCGCATTGCACTTGGCCTCGACGGCCTGGTCAAGTCGGCCATCACGGGCAAGAACGCGATGCCACCCAAGGGTGGTTCGGATGCCAACGACGAAGAAATGGCGCGCGTCATCGCCTTCATGGCCAACAAGTCCGGCGCGAACTTCAGCGCGAAGTAAGACCAAGCATTGTGAACGGGAAGGGCAGGCTGCGGCCTGCCCTTCTGCGTTTACGCCTTCGGTGCCAGCAGCGAGCGGAAGGCGGCGAGCTTGGCGCGACCTTCATCCTTGCTGACCACGGGGGCTTGGTCGCGGCCGCTGTGCTTGATGTCGTCACCCATCTCGACGATGAAGCGCGAGGGTTCGCGGGCAACGATCTCGCGGCCCTGCTTGCGCCGCTCGCAGTAGGTCACCGTCAGGCTGCGCTGGGCGCGGGTGATGCCGACGTACATCAGTCGCCGTTCTTCCTCGACCTTGCCCAGTTCGACCGATTCGCGGTGCGGCAGCACGCCTTCCTCGATGCCGACGAGGAAGACATGGGGAAACTCCAGTCCCTTGGCCGCATGCAGCGTCGCCAGTTGCACCACGTCCTGCTCGCCTTCGTTCTTGTCGAGCATGGAGATCAGCGCCACGGTCTGCGACAGTTCGATCAGGTTCTTGTTCTCCTCGGCTCCCTTGACTGAGAGCCACTGCACGAAGTCGCGCACGTTGGCCCATTTGCTCTCGGCTTCGCGCGGCTCCAGGCTTTCAAACAGCCAGGCCTCGTAGTCTATGGCGCGCAGCAGGTCTTCGAGCACCTGTCCGGCCGGGGCCGATTGCGCCCTGGCTTCGATGCGGTTTATGAACTGGCAGAACTCGCGCACGGCGGCCAGCGCCGCACCCTTGATTTCGTTTTCCACCCCCGGGGCGAAAGCCGCGGCGAACAGGCTTTGGTGGCGGCGGCCGGCGGCCTGGCCCAGCGCTTCCAACGTGGCGCCGCCGATGCCGCGCTTGGGCGTGGTCACGGCGCGGATGAAGGCCGGATCGTCGTCCTGGTTGGCCAGCAGGCGCAGATAGGAGGTGAGGTCCTTGATCTCGCTGCGGTCGAAGAAGGACTGTCCGCCCGAGAGCGCGTATGGAATCTTGTGGGTGCGCAGCTGCTGCTCGAAGGCCTTGGCCTGGAAGTTGCCGCGATAGAGGATGGCGTAATCGGAAAACCTGGTGCGATTCTCGAACTTGTGCGCCAGCAGCCGCGCCACCACCCACTCTGCCTCGTGCTCGCCGTCGCGACAGGCGGTGACACGGATCATCTCGCCGTGGCCGTGTTCAGACCACAGCTTCTTCTCGAACAGCTTGGGGTTGTGGGCGATCACCGCGTTGGCGGCCTTGAGGATGCGCTGCACCGAGCGGTAGTTCTGCTCCAGCTTGATTACCTTGAGATTGGGGTAGTCGGAACTCAGCAGTCGCAGGTTCTCGATGTCGGCGCCGCGCCAGGCGTAGATCGACTGGTCGTCGTCGCCGACCGCCGTGAAGGCGGCGCGCGGGCCGGTGAGCAGTTGCAGCATGCGGTACTGGCAGCGGTTGGTGTCCTGGCATTCGTCGACCAGCAGGTGCCAGAGGCGGCTGCGCCAGCGACCGCCGATGTCGTCATGCTCTTCGAACAGGTTCACCGGCAGGCGGATCAGGTCGTCGAAATCGACGGCCTGGTAGGCGCGCAGGGTGCGTTCGTATTCGACATAGACCTTGGCGGCGCCGGCTTCGAGATCGTCGGCCGCGTTCCGCGCCGCGTCCTCGGGGCCGACCAGCGCGTTCTTCCACAGCGAGATGCGGTTCTGGATCATCCGCACCCGTGCCTTGTCGGCGTCCTTCAACATCTCCTGAAACAACTGCGCGGTGTCGGAGGCATCGAGGATGGAGAACGAGGGCTTGAGGTGCAGGTGGCGTGCCTCCTGCCGCAAAATCCTGGCGCCCAGCGCGTGGAAGGTGCTGACCGTCAGTCCCTCGGTCGGCCCCTTGATCAGCTTGCCGACGCGCTCGGCCATTTCCTTCGCCGCCTTGTTGGTGAAGGTGATGGCGGCGATGTGCGAGGGTGCGATCTTGCACTCCTCGATCAGGTAGGCGATCTTCTGGGTGATTACGCGCGTCTTGCCGCTGCCGGCGCCGGCCAGCACCAGTAGCGGACCGTCGAGATAGCGCACCGCCTCGCTCTGCGGTGCGTTTAGTCCGTGCGCCACTTACTGGATGGCGCCGAAGACCTTGCGGGCGAGACTGCCGGCGGCGCTCACGGGATCCTTGCGAATGGCCTTTTCTTCCTCGGCGATCATCAGATAGAGGCCGTCGAGGGCTTTCTGTGTGACGTAGTGGTCGAGCTGGGCATCGGCTTCGCTGATAAGACCAAATTGCGCGGCCTTGCCGGCGAAGCGGTCGTACTTCTCGGCCAGCTTCACCTTCTGCATCGCCTTCTTGACGACGGGCCGGAATTTCTCCGTCAGCGGTCCGGCGGTGGTACGCCGAAAATATTGGGTTGCGGAATCGTCGCCGCCCGTCAGGATGCCCTTGGCGTCCTCTACCGACATCTGCCTGACCGAATTGACCAGCAGCGCCCTGGCTTCAGGCACGGCCGCCTCGGCGGCGCGGTTCATGGTGGTGACGAGTTCGTCGGCGTGCTTGCCCAGGCCGAAGGTGCGCATCATGCCTTCCACCTGCTGCAGGCTTTCCGGCAGCGGAATCCTGACCCTGGGGTTGCCGAGGAAGCCGTCGCTGCGCCCGAGCGCGGCGACGGCTTTGCCGGCACCCTGGGTTAGCGCTTCCTTGAGGCCGCCGCTGGCATCCCGGTTGGTCAGGGCATCGAGCGACAGGGCATGGGCTGCCGTGGCGACGAGCAGGGCGGCGAGGGCAGGGAGAAGGCGGGGTATTTTCATCGGTCCGATTCTCGCACAACGCCGGCGCCAACTCCTGCCTGATGCGCCTGCAGGTCGGCGTGGTAGGAACTGCGCACCAGCGGCGCGCAGGCTGCATGCGAAAAACCCATGGCCCGGGCCTCGCGCTCGAACATGGCGAAGACATCGGGATGCACGTAGCGCAGCACAGGCAGGTGGTGGCCGGAGGGAGCGAGATACTGGCCGATGGTCAGCATCTCGGCACCATGGGCGCGCAGGTCGCGCATCACTTCGAGAATCTCTTCATCGGTTTCGCCCAGGCCGACCATCAATCCGGACTTGGTCGGCACACCGGGGTTTTTCGCCTTGAAGTCGGACAGCAACTGCAGCGAATGGGCATAGTCGGCACCGGGGCGCGCCTGCTTGTAGAGGCGGGGCACGGTTTCGAGATTGTGGTTCATCACGTCGGGCGGCTGCGCGGTGAGGATGGCCACGGCGATGTCGAGGCGGCCGCGGAAGTCGGGCACCAGCACCTCGATGGTGGTGGCGGGCGACAGTGTGCGGATCTCGCGGATGCAATCGGCGAAATGCGCAGCACCACCGTCCTTGAGGTCGTCGCGGTCGACGCTGGTGATGACGACGTACTTGAGTTTGAGCGCGGCGATGGTGTGGGCGAGCTTGGCCGGTTCCGCCGCGTCGGGCGGCAGCGGTTTGCCGTGGCCGACGTCGCAGAAGGGGCAGCGCCGCGTGCACAGGTCACCGAGGATCATGAAGGTGGCCGTGCCCTTGCCGAAGCACTCGCCGATGTTGGGGCAGGTGGCTTCCTCGCACACCGTGTGCAGGGCATGGTCGCGCAGGATCTGCTTGACCTCGCCGAAACGCGCCGCGCTGTTGCCGGCCTTGACGCGGATCCATTCGGGTTTTTTCAGCGGCGTTGCCGCCGGCACCACCTTGATGGGGATGCGCGCGGTCTTGGCCTCGCCTTTCTGCTTGGTGGTCATAAGTGTCTTCCGAGCTGGGAGAGCAGAGCCGCCGAGGCCTGTTCGAGCGTGATGCCGGGTACGAGTTCCGTCAGTTGCGTCACCGCCATGCCTTCGTAGCCGCAGGGATTGATGGCAGCGAAGGGGGAGAGGTCCATGGCGACGTTGAGCGCGAGGCCATGGTAACAGCAGCCGTTCTTCACCTTCAGGCCGAGGGCGCCGATCTTGGCGCCATCCACATAGACGCCCGGTGCGCCCGTAAGGCGCGCGGCGGAGACGCCGAATTCGGCCAGCAGGTCGATCAGCGCCTGCTCCATGCGATTCACCAGTCCCTTGATGGTGATGCCGCGGCGCTTGAGGTCGAGCAGCAGGTAGGCGACGAGCTGGCCCGGGCCGTGGTAGGTGATCTGGCCGCCACGGTCGATTTTCACGACGGGGATGCCGATGTCGCGCAGCAGGTGTTCGGGCTTGCCGGCCAGCCCAAGGGTGAATACCGGCGGATGCTGGCACAGCCAGATTTGGTCGGGCGTGTCCTGGGTGCGTTGCGCGGTGAAGTCCTGCATCGCACGCCAGGTCGGCTCGTACTCGACGGGCCCGAGCCGGCGAACGATCACAGCACCACTTTCACCAGCGGGTGCGCGGACAGCTCGCGGTAGAGCGCATCAAGTTGTGCCTTCGACGTGGCGCGAATGGTGCAGGTCAGCGACAGGTAGTTGCCGGCCTTTGACGGCCGCATGGTGACGTCGGCCGGGTCGAAGCCGGGGGCATGGCGGATGACGACGGCGACGATGGTTTGGGCAAAGTCGTCACGTGTTGCCCCCATGACCTTGAGCGGGAAGTCGCAGGGAAATTCCAGCAGGGTTTCAGACTCGGCCATCGCCTCAGCTGCCTCGCATGACCGACTGCTTGAAGTCCTGATACCAGCCGTACATCTGCGCGAACACCGGCCCCGGCTGTCCTGCCGTGCCGCCAGCGCCGACTTTTTTGTCATCGAGCATGACGATGGGCAGCACTTCCTTGGTCGACGAGGTCATCCACAGCTCGTCGGCGTTGCGGGCCTCGTCTTCCAGCACGTCGCGCACCTGCACCGGCAGGCCGTGCCGCGCGGCGAGTTCAAGCACCACGTCGTAGGTAATGCCGGGCAGCATCAGGTGGTTCTTGATCGGCGCCAGCAGCACGCCATCCTTGACCGCGAAGATGTTCGACGCCGCACCCTCGATGAGGAAGCCGTCGCGGAACAGCACGGTTTCGGCACAGCCGTGGTCGACCGCGCGACTGCGCAGCAGGCAGTTGGCCAGCAGCGAGGTGGCCTTGATGTCGCAGCGCAGCCAGCGGTTGTCGGCGGCGGAAACAGCGGCGATGCCCTGCTCGCGCAGTTCGGCTGGCGGCGTCACCAGCGGTTCTGTCATGACGAAGACGGTCGGCGTGACCACATTGGGGATGGCATGGTTGCGCACCGCCATCGGGCCGCGCGTGACCTGCAAGTAGACGGATTGGTCGGCGAAATCCGCGGCAGCGACGATGCGTTCGACGATGGCGCCCCACTCGGCTTCACCGTGTGGCGGTTCGAGGCGGATGGCGGCGAGGCTGGCGTGCAGCCGCCGCAGGTGCTCGGTCAGGCGGAAGGGCCGGCGCGAATAGACCGGAATTACTTCATAGACGCCGTCACCAAACAGGAAGCCCCGGTCCATCACTGGCACCCGTGCCTCGGCGAGAGGCATGAATTCGCCGTTGAGGTAGACGCTGCTCATTGGAAGTAAAGCTTCAGTGCATCCCAGGTGCGGCCGAAGATGCCGGCGACCGGCACCGATTCGAGGGCGACCACCGGGTATTCCCCCCACGGCTTGCCATGCACAGAGAGCTTGAGGGTGGCGATCTGCGTCCCCTGCTGCACCGGCGCCAGCAGCGGCTGGCGGCCTTCGAGCTGGACCTTGATGGCGTCCGTGGCGAGCGTCGCGTCCTTGGGCAGCGACAGCACGAAGTCTTCGAGAAAGCCGGCCTTGACCGTGTTCTGTGCCCCCTTGAACACCTTGAGCTGCGAGATGGCGGCGTTGCCGTCGTACAGCTTGACGGCGTCGAAAGCCAGGTAGCCGTGGTTGAGCAGCTTCAGCGATTCCTGGGCGCGGGCGTTGTCGGACGTTGTGCCCAACACCACCGAAATCAAGCGGCGCGGGCCGCGCTTGCTGGAGGCGATCAGGCAATACCCGGCCGATTCGGTGTGCCCGGTCTTGACGCCGTCGACCGTCGGGTCGAGCCAGAGCAGGCGGTTGCGGTTGGGCTGGGTGATCTTGTTGTAGGTGTATTCGCGGGTTGCGTAGATCGGGTAGTACTCGGGAAAGTCGCGAATGATGGCCTGGGTCAGCAGGCCGAGGTCACGTGCCGAAGTGTAGTGCTGCGGGTCCGGCAGGCCGGTGGTGTTCATGAATTTGGTGTTTTTGAGGCCGAGCCGCCGGGCCTCGCGGTTCATCGCCGCGACGAAGCTGTCTTCCGAACCGGCGATAACCTCGGCCAGCGCGATGCAGGCATCGTTGCCCGACTGCACGATCATGCCGTGGAGCAACTCCTGGACAGTGACCGGCCGGTTCGGTTCGATGAACATGCGCGACCCGGGCGCTTTCCAGGCCTTCTCGGAAACCGGCACCACCTGATCCGGCGTGATTTTCTTCTGGCGCAAGGCCGAGAAACTCAGGTAGGCCGTCATCAGCTTGGTCAGCGATGCCGGTTCGATGCGTTCGTCCGCCGCCTGTTCCGCCAGCGGCTGGTTGGACGAATGGTCGAGCAGCAGCCAGGCGCGGGCGGCGATGGTAGGGGACGGGACGGACTGGGCGAAGGCTGTGGACCATGCTGGCGCCAGCGCCAGCAGCACGAACAATAGTAAACGAGGGATCATGCCCCCGATTTTATCGCACCACGATGGCTGGCTTGACGCCGAGGGTGCTGCGGATCTTTTCGACCACGCTGTCGGCCTCGCTGCGCGACGCGAACGGGCCCAGTTGCACGCGGTGCAGGTTGCCGGCGACCTCGATGCGCAGCGTGTCGCCCGCCCAGTCGAGTTCGCGCGCGATGTGGGCGCGGAAGGATTCGGCATTGTCCGGGTTGCCGAATGCGCCGAGCTGGACAAAGGTGCCGCGCAGTTCCGCAGCTGCCGGCGGCGGGGGCGTCGCCGGCTCGGGCAGTTGGGCGAAGCGGGCGATCGGGTCTGCCGCCACGGGCGCAGCGGCGATCATGGTGTCGCCGGGGCGAACGCTCTCGACCTCGACCAGGGTGCTGCCGTTGCCTATGTAGTCGAGCTTCCAGGCTGCCGTGAATGAGAGATCGATGATGCGGTCGGAGTGGAATGGGCCGCGATCGTTCACGCGCACCACTACCGATCGGCCGTTGGCGGGGTTGGTGACGCGCACATAGGACGGAATCGGCAGCGTCGGATGTGCGGCCGTCATGCCGTACATGTCGTAGGGTTCGCCGGAGGAGGTCTTCTGGCCGTGGAACTTGCGGCCGTACCAGCTGGCGATGCCGTGCTCCCGGTGCGGCGTGCGGGCTCGCAGCGGCACGTAGTCGCGGCCGAGCACCGAGTAGGGGTTGTTGGCGAAGCGGTGCAGTGGCTCGTCGCGCGGCACGGCGTCGGGTATCGCGTCGAGATTGTCTGGCGCGTTGTCGCCGGGGCCGTCGTCCTTGTAGTATCCGCCGCCCTTTTTCAGCACGTAGGGCGGCTTCGAAAAAGTCGGCGCTGGCGGCACGGCGGTCGTGGCGGGTGTGCGCTCGACCGCCGGCTGCTTGGGCGCAGAGCCGCAGGCAGCCAGCAAGAGCGAAGCGGCTGATGCCAGCGCGACGATAACGAAGTCTTGGCGAAGGGCTGCCCCGAGCCAAGACGGCACGCGCCCAAGGTGCAATCCGCGACGAGTCTTGCTCGAAGCCCCCTGTAACGATCGAGCGTAGCAAGCAAGCAGGCTCCCCTCGCGCGAGGGGGTGGTTGGGGGTGGGCGGGTCATTTCTGCACCAACATCCTGTTTTTGTGGATGCTCATCAGGATTCCGATGCCGCTGAACAGCGTCACCAGCGCCGTGCCGCCGTAGCTGACCAGCGGCAGCGGCACGCCGACCACGGGCAGGATGCCGCTTACCATGCCCATGTTGACGAAGGCATAGGTGAAGAAGATCAGCGTCACCGCACCCGCGACGAGGCGCGCGAACAGCGTCGCCGCATTGGCGGCGATCATCAGGCCGCGACCGACCAGCAGAGCATAGAGAACCAGCAGGATGATGTTGCCGAGCAGGCCGAATTCCTCGGAGTAGACGGCGAAAATGAAGTCGGTGTGGCGCTCGGGGATGAACTCGAGTTGGGCCTGTGTGCCCTGGCCCCAGCCCTTGCCAAGGATGCCGCCGGAGCCGATGGCGATGGTGGACTGGATGATGTGGAAACCCTTGCCGAGCGGATCGCGCTCGGGATCGAACAGGGTGAGGATGCGGCCGCGCTGGTAGTCGTGCAGGTGGCCCCAGGCGAACGGCGCGGCCGCCAACCCGGCGGCACCCAGCCCGATGATGACCTTCCAGGGCAGGCCGGCGAAGAAGATGACGAAGAACCCGGCGGAGAAAACCAGGATGGCCGTGCCGAGGTCGGGCTGGCGAGCGATCAGCGCCACCGGAATCAGCAGCAGCAGGGCAGCGACGGCGTAGTCGCGCAGGCGCAGCGTCGCCTCGTGTTTCTGGAAGTACCAGGCCAGCATCAGCGGCATGGCGATCTTCAGCAGTTCCGAGGGCTGGATGCGCATGAAGCCGAGATTGAGCCAGCGCCGTGCGCCCTTGGAAATGTCACCGAAGAAAGCCACGGCGACCAGCAGAACGATGCCGAGGAGAAACATCGGTAGCGCCAGATGCATCAGTCGTTGCGGCGGTATCTGGGCGACGATGCGCATCACCGTCAGCGCCACGGCGACGTGGGCGAGCAGTGTCATCACGCGTTCCGGCGACGCGCTGGCGAGGGTGACCAGTGCGATCAGCAGCAGCAGCCCGGCGATTGCCATCAGCGGACCGTCGATGGGAGCGACCAGCTTGCGCCAGAGATTGGCGATCATTGCTCCTCTCCCACGGCGGCCTCATCGGCCGGCGCCGCGCTCTTGGGCACCTTGCCCAGCAGGTAGTAGTCGAATACCTGGCGTGCGATCGGTGCCGCGGCCTGGGCGCCGAAACCACCGTTCTCCACCAGCACCGCCAGCGCGATGGTCGGCTGCTCGGCGGGGGCGAAGGCGATGAACAGCGAATGGTCACGCAATTCTTTCTTGACCGAATCCTTCTTGTATTGCCCGCCCTTGAGCGAATACACCTGCGCGGTGCCGGTCTTGCCGCCGGAGGCGTATTCGGCGCCGGCGAAGGCGCGTGCGCCGGTACCCTCCTTGTTGACGCCGACCATGGCATTCTTGATGACGTCAATGTGTTCCTGTTTCCAGGGCAGTGTCTTGACCGGATGCGGCTCGACCGGCGTCTGCTTGCCGCTGCGGGTGTCGGTGATGTGCTTCACCAGATGCGGCCGGAACATCACGCCATTGTTGGCCAGCGTTGCGATGGCCTGGGCAAGCTGGATAGGCGTGTAGGCGTTGTAGCCCTGGCCGATGCCGATGGAGATGGTTTCGCCGGCGTACCATTTCTGCTGCTCGGGTTTCTTGAAACGTTTTTTCTTCCAGGCCGGCGAAGGCAGTACCCCTTCCGATTCGCCGTCGATGTCGACCCCGGTGCGGCTGCCCAGGCCGATGCTGCCCATGAAGCTGGCCATGTTGTCGATACCCATGTCGCTGGCCAGCATGTAATAGTAGGTATTGCATGACTGGACGATGGACTTGTACATGTCGACCGGACCATGGCCGCCCTTCTTGTCGTCCATGAAGATGTGGCCGCCGAAATTGAAGAAGCCTGGATCGGCAATAACCTGCTCCGGCCGGCGCTTGCCCAGGGTCAGTGCGCCAAGCGCCATGAAGGGCTTGAAGGTCGAACCGGGCGGGTAGGTGCCGTTTAGTGCGCGGTTGACCATCGGCTTGTCCGGCGAGTCGTTGAGGTCGCGCCAGCTTTGGCTGTCGATACCATCTACGAACAGGTTGGGATCGTAATTTGGTACCGATACCAGCGCCAGAATGCCGCCGGTCGTCGGTTCGATGGCCACCAGCGCGCCCTTGCGGTCGCCGAAGGCCTTTTCCGCGATTTCCTGAAGCTTGGCATCGATCGTGAGTGCGAGGTTGTTTCCCGCCACGGGTGCCGTACGGGCCAGCGTGCGTACCGCGCGGCCGCCGGCATCGACCTCGACCTGTTCGAAGCCCGTGGTGCCGTGCAACTCGAATTCGTAATGCTGTTCGAGGCCGGTCTTGCCGAAGTGCTCGGTGCCGCGGTAGTTGTCTTCGACCTCGCGCTCCTCGATCTTCTCGAGATCGCGATCATTGATTCGACCGATGTAGCCCAGCATGTGCGAGGCGAAGGCAGCGAAGGGGTACTGCCGGAACAGCCGCGCCTTGATATCCACGCCGGGGAAGCGATAGCGATTGGCGATGAAGGTCGCTACCTCGACGTCCGACAGGCGAGTGCGGATCGGCATCGACTCGAAGTTCTTGCTCTCCGTCAGCAACTTGTGGAAGCGCTTGCGATCCTTCGGCTGGATGTCGAGGATCTTGGCCAGTTCGTCGATGACCTCCTCGAGGTTTTTTACCTTGGACGGCGTGATCTCCAGCGTATAGGCGGAATAGTTGCGCGCCAGCACCACGCCGTTGCGGTCGACGATCAGGCCACGGTTCGGCACCACTGGCACCAGCGAGATGCGGTTGTCCTCGGCGCGGGTCTGATAGTAATCGTGCTGGATTACCTGCAGCCAGACGAAGCGTGCCAGCAGCAGCGCGAAGCAGACCAGGACGAAGCCACCGGCGAAAGCCAGGCGATGGCGGAAGCGGCCGAGCTCTTCCTGGGGATTCTTGAATTCCATGCCGCGTCAGATCGGGCGGTTGTCGTCGCGATCCACCGGCCGGTATTGCGGCAGCAACAGCAGATAGGTCACGGGGTGCCACAGCGCGGTGGCGACGATGCTGGAAGCGAACCAGAGCATGCCGGGAAACTCCGCGCCGCCGATCATGCGCGCGGCCAGCATGACCAGCTGGACGCCAAGCAGCATCGGCAGGACGTGGGCCGCCTGCAGCAGCAACGAAAACCAGAGGATGCGCCGCGACAGCCCGCAACCGACGAAGGCAAGCAGGACATAGGCGAGCGCATGCTGGCCCATGATGCTGGCGTCGGCGATGTCCATCGCCAGCCCGAAGACGAAGGCCGTGCCCATGCCCACCTTGAGCGGCTGGTGGATGCACCAGAAGATCAGCGCCAGTGCTACCCAGTCAGGCACGAAGGGCAGGCGGCCGAGCGGGATGAGATTGAGGAACAGGGCGAGCAGCAGCGTGGCGGTGATGTACCAGCCGCGGGCCGGCAGCAGGATGCGGTTCGAGCTGTGGGTGGGCTGGTTCACTGGGCGGCCTTCCGGACTTTCTTGCCTTTGGCCGGCACATCTTTCCGCTCGACCGGTTCTTCCGGTTGCGGTGGAACGATGCGAGAGCCGAGCACCAGGACGTGGCCGTGGCGCTCGACGCCAGCGATCGGTTCGCAATGGATGCGGGCGAAGGCGTAGGAATTGTCGCGATCGATGTGGATGATCTTCGCCACCGGCAATCCGGGCAGGTAGATGCCGTCGAGGCCGGAGGTGACGAGTATGTCGCCTACCTGCACCTCGGCGTTGGCGGCGAGGAAGCGCAGTTCGATGCTGCCGGCGCCAGCGCCCGCCGCGACGGCGCGCAGGCCGTTGCGCTGTACCTGCACCGGTATGGCCTGGTCCTTGTCGGTCAGCAGCGTCACCTCTGCCGTCAGCGGAAAGACGCGGGTGACCTGGCCGATAACGCCGAGGTCGTCGATCACGGCCTGGCCGGCGGCGACGCCTGCCTGCAGCCCCTTGTCCATGATCACGCGGCGAGAAAACGGATCGCGCGCGGCGTAAATAATCTCGCCAACGCGGCCCTCGACCGGCTGGCGCTCCTTCATGTCGAGCAGGGCGCGCAGGCGGCGATTTTCCTGCTCAAGGTGTTCCTGCCTCAGCAACTGGTTGGCGGTGGCGAGGCTGCGGGTGCGCAACACGCTGTTCTCCTGCTGCAGTTGCAGCAGGCTGGCGAAGTATTGCCCGGCACCCTGTGCGCCCTCGACCGGCATCTGGGCGGCGCGCTGCATCGGCCAGGCGACGGTGGCGAGCACCAGGCGCGCCCATTCGAGGGTATGGAAGCGCAGGTCGGCGACCAGCAGGGTGATGGCCAGCGCGGTGAAGAAGGTCAGCCGGGCGAGCGGCGCCGGGCCCCGTTTGAAAAACGGTGGCGGCGTGTGGCCGACGACGGACATCACTTCAGTAAGGCTCCCCGGAAAACACCGTTTCAGTGCAGGCTAACGCCGGATTTATAGGCGTTAAGCGCAGCGGCCGAAACTAATAACTCAAGCGGCACACACTTTGCGCCGCCTTGCACACTACAAGCGTCGGGGCTTACTCGTTGGCGAAAATACTGCCGAGTTTGTCCATCTTTTCGAGGGCGAGGCCGGATCCGCGAACCACGCAGGTCAGCGGATCGTCGGCGACGATGACCGGCAGGCCGGTCTCCTCCATCAGCAGGCGGTCGAGTTCGCGCAGCAGCGCGCCACCGCCGGTAAGCACCATGCCCTTCTCGGCAATGTCGGCGCCGAGTTCGGGCGGGGTGTGCTCCAGCGCGATCTTGACCGCGCCGACGATCTGGTTGAGCGGATCGTTGAGTGCTTCCAGGATCTCGTTGGATGAGATGGTGAAGCTGCGCGGGATGCCCTCGGCCAGATTGCGGCCCTTGACTTCCATCTCCTTGACCTCGGAGCCGGGGAAGGCCGAGCCGATCTGTTTCTTGATCGATTCGGCGGTGGTCTCGCCGATCAGCATGCCGTAGTTGCGGCGGATGTAATTGATGATGGCTTCGTCGAACTTGTCGCCACCCACGCGCACCGAGCCGGAATAGACCATGCCGCCAAGCGAGATGACGCCGACCTCGGTGGTGCCGCCGCCGATGTCGACCACCATCGAGCCGGTCGGGTCGGATACGGGCAGGCCGGCGCCGATCGCCGCCGCCATCGGTTCCTCGATCAGGTAGACCTGCGAGGCGCCGGCGCCGAGCGCCGATTCGCGAATGGCGCGACGCTCGACCTGGGTCGAACCGCAGGGCACGCAGATGATGATGCGCGGGCTGGGCGAGAACAGGCGGTTGTCATGCACCTTCTTGATGAACTGCTTGAGCATCTGCTCGGTGACGGTGAAGTCGGCGATCACGCCGTCCTTCATCGGGCGGATGACCTGGATGCTGCCGGGGTTGCGGCCCAACATCGACTTGGCGGCCGTGCCTACTGCCTGGATGGTCTTCTTGGCGTTGGGACCGCCTTCGGTGCGAATGGCGACGACCGAGGGTTCGTCGAGCACGATGCCCCTGGTGCGCACGTAGATCAGCGTGTTGGCGGTGCCGAGGTCGATGGCGAGATCGTTGGAAAAATAGGAGCGCAGAAGGCCGAACATCGAGTTTTCCGGTAATGGTTTGCCGCGACGGGAAGGGCCACGGCGACTAAATGGCTTATGATAACCTATTCGGCTTTGCCCATTAAGTATCAAGCATGTCCCTGACCTTGGACGACGTGCGCCGCATCGCGCGGCTGGCACGTCTGGAAATATCCGCCGCGGAAGCCGACAAGACCCGCGATCAGCTCAACGGCATTCTCTCTTTCATAGAGCAGCTGCAATCCGTCGACACGACCGGCATTGAGCCGATGGCCCACGCCGTCGACGTCGTCCAGCGCCTGCGCCCGGACGTGGCGACCGAGCCGGACCGCCGCGAAACCTTCCAGGCCGTGGCTCCGGAGACCGAGGCCGGGCTCTATCTTGTTCCGCGGGTGGTCGAATGAATCTGACGATTCATTCGACTGCATCTTTGGCCCCCCACCCCCCGGCCCCCGCCCCGAGGGCGGGGGCGACTGATTTGCGCCTCCGCGCTGCGGAGGCGAGGTGACATGATCAACGCTACCCTCAAAGAGTTGTCGGCCGCGCTGGCGGCGAAGAAGGTCTCGGCGGTCGAACTGACCACGCTGTTCCTCGACCGCATCGACCGACTCAACCCGGTGCTCAACGCCTTCGTCAGTACCGACCGCGACAAGACACTGGCCATGGCGCGCGCCACCGATGCTTCCGGAAAAGTCGGCGCCAGCACCACGCCGCTGGCCGGCATCCCATTGGCGCACAAGGATATTTTTTGCACCGAAGGCTGGCGCACCAGCTGCGGCTCGAAGATGCTGGCCAACTTCGTCTCACCTTACGACGCCACCGTGGTCGAGAAATTCAAGGCCGCCGGCATGGTGACGCTGGGCAAGCTCAACATGGACGAGTTCGCCATGGGTTCGTCGAACGAGACCTCGTTCTTCGGCCCGGTGAAGAACCCGTGGGACACCGGCTGCGTGCCCGGCGGCTCCTCGGGCGGCTCGGCCGCCGCAGTGGCGGCGCGCCTGGCGCCGGCCGCGACCGGCACCGACACCGGCGGCTCGATCCGCCAGCCGGCCGCGCTGTGCGGCCTGACGGGGCTGAAGCCGACCTACGGTGTCGTCAGCCGCTACGGCATGATCGCCTTCGCCTCCAGCCTCGACCAGGGGGGGCCGATGGCCAAGTCGGCCGAGGATTGCGCACTGCTGCTCAACGCCATGGCCGGTTTTGACGAGCGCGATTCGACCTCGCTGGAGCGTCCCGCCGAGGACTACGCCCGCAATCTGGAGCAGCCGCTCGCCGGCCTCAGGATCGGCCTGCCGAAGGAATTCTTCGGCGAGGGCATGGATACCGACGTGCGCGCCGCGGTTGATGCCGCGCTGGCCGAGTACCGCAAGCTCGGCGCCACCACGGTCGAGGTCGCGCTGCCCAATTCGGGCCTGTCGGTGCCGGCCTACTACGTCATCGCGCCGGCCGAGGCCAGTTCCAACCTCTCCCGCTTCGACGGCGTGCGTTACGGCTACCGCGCCCCGGAATACGGCGACCTCAACGACATGTACAGCAAGAGCCGGGCGCAGGGTTTCGGCGAGGAAGTGAAGCGCCGCATCCTCATCGGCACCTATGTGCTGTCGCACGGCTACTACGACGCCTACTACCTGCAGGCGCAGAAGATCCGTCGCCTCATCGCCAACGACTTCGCCGAGGCATTCAAGCAGTGCGACGTCATCATGGGGCCGACCGCGCCATCGGTGGCCTTCCGCTTCGGCGAGAAGAGCGCCGACCCGGTGCAGATGTATCTCTCCGACATCTACACCATCGCCGTGAATCTTGCCGGCCTGCCGGGCATGTCGATCCCCTGCGGTTTCGGCGCCGCTCATTCGTCGAACCCGATGCCGGTCGGCCTGCAGATCGTCGGCCCGTGGTTCGGCGAGGCGAAGATGCTCAACGTCGCCCATCGGTTTCAACTGGCGACCGACTGGCATACGCGCATGCCGGCCGGCCTCTAGTCGCAGAAAAATCGTGCGCCGGGTACTGTCCTGCATGGCTGCCCTGACTTCCACCCTGCTGCTCGGCGGTTGCGGCATCTGGCCCTTCGGCAAGGCCGATGTGCCGGCACCCCCCGCCACGCCGCGCCAGGAAACGGCCGTGCAGCAGCAGAAACCCGAAGCGCCGGCCCTGTCCGCCAAGACGCAGCGCTATCTTGCCGGCCGCGGCCTGCCCGTGATCGAGACGCGGCCGCTCAATCTGCGCGTCGACTGCAAATTCCGCGACGAGACCGGTTATGGCGGCCATCTCGATCTCGAGGTGCAGGATGCCGAGGTGCAACGCTTCGCGGCAACGATCAACATCGGTCGGCGCGGCAGTTGCCGCTTCGACCTGCGCAACTTCCGCCAGACCGCCAGCCTGCCCAACGTCACGCTGGCCGGCGCACCGGGTGCTTGCACGGTGCGCATGTGGGAGCAGGGTGACCAGGTTGCCGTCGCCTTCTCGGCCTGCAGGGCGCAGTGCGACGGCAACAGTTTCGATTATTTGTGGCCGATCCTCGTCGAGAAGCAGGGCGGCCGCTGCTCCTGAAAGTGAATGGAATTCGCATGAACCAATGGGAAGTCGTCATCGGGCTGGAAACACACGCCCAGTTGCGGACGCAGTCGAAGATCTTTTCCGGCGCCTCGACCGCCTTCGGCGCCGAGCCCAACCGCCAGGCCTGCGCGGTGGACATCGCGCTGCCCGGCGTGCTGCCTGTGTTCAACCGCGAAGCGGCGGTCTGCGCCATCAAGTTCGGCCTGGCCGTGGGCGCCGCGATTGCCCCGCGTTCGATCTTCGCCCGCAAGAACTACTTCTATCCCGACCTGCCCAAGGGTTATCAGATCAGCCAGTTCGAAATCCCGGTTGTATCCGGCGGCGGCCTGACTATCCGGGTTGGCGAAGCCGAAAAGCACGTCAACCTCACCCGCGCCCACCTCGAAGAGGATGCCGGCAAGAGCCTGCACGAGGACTTCCATGGCAAGACCGGCATCGATCTCAATCGCGCCGGCACGCCGCTGCTCGAGATCGTCACCGAGCCCGATATGCGCTCCAGCGCCGAAGCCGTCGCCTACGCCAAGACCTTGCACGCGCTGGTGACGTGGATCGGCATCTGCGACGGCAACATGCAGGAAGGCAGCTTCCGCTGCGACGCCAACGTCTCAGTGCGCAAACCGGGCGACCCCTTGGGCACCCGCCGCGAGATCAAGAACCTCAACTCCTTCCGCTTCCTGCAGCAGGCCATCGACTACGAGATCCACTGGCAGATCAACGAGATCGAGGAAGGCCGCAAGATCCAGCAGGCGACGGTGCTGTTCGATCCGGACACGGGCGAGACGCGCGCCATGCGTTCGAAGGAGGATGCCCACGACTACCGCTACTTCCCCGACCCCGACCTGTTGCCGCTGGAGATCACGCCGGCGTGGATCGAGGCGGTGAAGGCCGAACTGCCCGAACTGCCTCAGGCGATGCAGGCCCGCTTCGTCACCGACTACGGCCTTTCCGCCTACGATGCGGCGACGCTGACGGCGACGCGCGAGACGGCGAAATATTTCGAGGATTGCGTCGCTGCCGCCAGCCGCGAAAACGCCAAGACCTGCGCCAACTGGATCATGGGCGAGCTTTCCGCCCGGCTCAACCGCGACGGCCTGGACATCGCCGCCGTACCGCTGACGCCGACTTTGTTGGCCGGCATCGTGCGCCGCATCGCCGACAACACCTTGTCCAACAAGCTGGCGAAGGAAGTGTTCGAGGCCCTGTGGGCGGGCGAGGGCAAGGATGCCGATGCGGTGATCGAAGCACGCGGACTGAAGCAGATCTCGGACAGCGCTGCCATCGAGGCGCTGATCGACGAGGTACTGGCGGCCAACCCGAAGTCGGTGGAGGAGTTTCGTTCCGGCAAGGACAAGGCCTTCAACGCGCTGGTCGGCCAGGTGATGAAGGCGACCAAGGGCAAGGCCAACCCGCAACAGGTCAATGACCTGCTGCGGCAGAAGCTGGGCTGATCAGCGCGGCCGCTTGTCCGCCGCGGTGGCTGGCGTAGCGGCCAGGGGGGCCTTGCCGTAGCGCAGCGCCATGTAGCGCGCCTTTTCCTCGTCGTACTTGGCGCGCAGGCTGTCAGCCTCGTGCTTGCGACTGTCCAGCGCTTCCCGTGTCGCCTTGATGTCGTTCTCGTTTTCCGCAACCTGTTTCTTGAGGTTGGCCGGCATCGGCTTCTTGACGTAGAACTCTTTCTCGGCATCGAGCTTCTTCTTCTGCTTCAGCGCGGCGTCGTAGCGTTTCTGGGTGTCGGCGGAGGCCTTTTCGAATTCCGCCAGCGCCCGGTCGCGGGCAAGGTCGATATCCTTTTCGTTGGGATAGGTAGCCAGCAGCGCTTGGTTGCGGCGCTTTTCCTCGGCAGCCCGTTTCTCCGCTTCCCGCTTCGCCGCTTCCTCCGCCTCGCGCAACTGCCGCTGCTCGGGTGTCAGGGGAGCCTCCACTTCGCGCACCACCCGCCCCCTTTCATCGAGTACGCGATAGGCGCGCTTGTAACAGGCGTTGGGCAGGATGTCGCCGCAGACGAGCTTGCCGTTGGCGTCGTTGCAGCAGTAGGAGGAACGGGCCAGCGCCGTTTCGCCGGTAGCGACGCCGAGCAGCGTGATCGCGGCGATCATGAAGTGTTTAGGCGACACCATAGCTCTCCCGGTAGCGAGTGACGGCTGCAAGATTGCGTTCCAGTTCGGCGTGGTCGCCCAGGTAGCCGATCAGGTCGGCCAGGGTGGCGACGGCGATGACGGGAATGCCGTAGCTCTTCTCGACCTCCTGTACCGCCGACAGTTCGCTCTGGCCGCGCTCCTGGCGGTCGAGGGCGATCACCACGCCGGCCGGTGTTGCCCCCGCGGCGCGGATGATATCGACCGATTCGCGGATCGAGGTGCCGGCGGAAATGACGTCGTCGAGGATCAGCACGCGGCCCTTGAGCTCCGCGCCGATCAGTGTGCCGCCCTCGCCGTGATCCTTGGCTTCCTTGCGGTTGAAGCAGAAGGGCAAATTGTGGCCGCGCCCTGCCAGCGTCATGGCGGTGCCGGCGGCGAGCGGGATGCCCTTGTAGGCCGGGCCGAACAGCATGTCGTGGGGGATGTCGGCGGCCGTGATGGCCTCGGCATAGAACTCGCAAAGCCGCGCCAGTGAGGCGCCATCGTCGAACAGGCCGGCGTTGAAGAAATAGGGCGAGAGGCGGCCCGCCTTGGTCTTGAACTCGCCGAAGCGCAGCACGCCCTTGTCGCAGGCGAAGGCAATAAAATCGTGGCTGAACTTCAAAGGACGATTCCTCGAAACGATGGTCGATTCTACATGCCCCGCCGCCGGGCCGCCCCAAGGCGGGGCCGGCAATATCCGGAGCCGCGCAGCGGCGAACAACCGTCACCCCTGCCCTGTGGGCCGTGGGCGGGGGGAGGGGTGCCACTAATGCTACGCATCATATCGCTGAATCTCAACGGCATCCGCTCGGCGACGAGCAAGGGTTTCCTCGACTGGCTGGCACGACAGGACGCCGACATCGTCTGCCTGCAGGAGCTCAAGGCCCAGGCCAGCGACATGAGCGCGGCCATGCTCAACCCGCCCGGCTACTTCGGCTACTTTCACTATGCCGAGAAGAAGGGCTACGGCGGCGTCGGCATTTATTCCCGGCGCCAGCCCGACGCGATCATCGAGGGTCTCGGCATTTCCGACATCGACGCCGAGGGCCGCTATATCCAGATCGACTTCGGCAGGCTGTCGGTGGTTTCGGTCTACCTGCCCTCGGGTTCGAGTTCCGAGGAGCGGCAGGCGGTGAAATTCAGCTTTCTGGAGCGTTTCCGCCCCCGCCTCGAACAATTGCGTGCGGCGGGGCGCGAGGTCGTCATCTGCGGCGACTGGAACATCGCGCACCGCGAGATCGATCTCAAAAACTGGAAGGGCAACCTCAAGAACTCGGGTTTCCTGCCGGAGGAGCGTGCCTGGCTGACGAAGGTGTTCGACGACATCGGCTGGGTCGACGTCCATCGCCGGCTCTGCCCCGACGCCACCTTTGATGCCTACACCTGGTGGTCGAACCGTGGCCAGGCCTGGGCGAAGAACGTCGGCTGGCGCATCGATTACCAGATCGCCACCCCCGGCATCGCGACGACGGCGACGGCCTCCGCGGTTTACAAGGACCAGCGTTTCTCGGATCACGCGCCGCTGACCATCGATTACCGCTATGACATTTGATGCCCGTGATTGCGCCGCCGCGCCAAGTCCGGTAGCCTTCGCCAGTTGAACGAACCTTTTTCAAGGAGAGCGTAATGAGCAACATGACCGATGTTTCCAAGGACAAGCTGATCGCCGACGTCAAGGTGGTGATCGCCGATGCCGAGGAACTGCTGCGTGCCACCGCCGGCCAGGCCGGAGACAAGATCGCCGACGCCCGCGTCAAGATCCAGGACCATCTCAACCACGCCAAGGCTTCGCTGGCCGATGCCCAGGCTGCCGTGGTCGAGCGCGCAAAGGCCGTTGGCCACGCGACCGACGACTATGTGCATGACAACCCCTGGCGTTCCGTCGGCGTCGCCGCCGGCATCGGCTTCATCGTCGGCCTGCTGATCGGCCGTCGCTGATCCGGATGGCTGAAACGGCGCCGCGCGGCGGGCTGGCCGCCTCGCTGCGCAGCCTGCTCGGCAACGGCCTGGGGCTGTTGCAGACGCGACTCGAACTGCTGTCGGTCGAGGCGCAAGAGGAGAAGGCGCATCTTTTTGCCCTGCTCGGCTTTGGCGCGGCAGCCTTCGTGCTGCTGAGCTTCGGGCTGATGTTCCTGGCGGTGCTGGTGACCGTGCTGCTGTGGGAGAGCCACCGCCTGCTGGCGCTGGCGGCCTTCACCGCCGTATTCCTGACCGGCGGTTTGGTTGCGCTGGTGATTGCGCTGCGCTTGTCGCGCCGGCCACCGAAGCTCTTTGCGGCCAGCATCGCCGAACTGGTGCAGGATCGCGCCGCCTTGCAGCCCAAGACGCACCTGTGAATCCCCGCATCCTCGAACTGGCGCTGCGCAAGCAGCGCCTGCAACTGCAAAGCGCCACGCAGCGCGACGCGCTGGTGGCTGCTGCTGCCGGGCTGGCACCGATATTCGCGGTTGCCGATGGCGTGCGCGATGGCACCCGCTGGTTGCTTGACCATCCCGAGTGGGTCGCCGGTGGCTTGGTGGCGGTGCTGGTGGCGCGGCCGTGTGTGGTGTTCCGCTGGGTCCGGCGCAGTTTCTTCGCCTGGCAGTTGTGGCGCAAGGTGGCAGCCTGGCAGCCTGGCCTGTTCGGCCGCGTCAGCGGCTGAAACGGTTGCGACGGAATGCGGTTTCGGGAGCGTCAGCAGGTACGCGAAGCGACCGACCGCATCATTGCGGCGGCCGGCCGGCCGCCGCGGCCGGCAATCGTCGGCCGCATGCTCGACGCGCAGAAACGCGAGCGCGACCTCCTGGTGCGAGAGTTCGCCCAGGTCAAGGGCCTGATGCCGCTGTTGATGAAGCATCGCAACGGCGGACAATGGACGCGGGAAGAGCACCGTGAACTGCGCGAACGCTTGCAGTCACTGGCCCACCTGTCCCCCTACCTCGTCGTGCTGGTCCTGCCCGGTTCCTTCATGATCCTGCCGGTGCTGGCGTGGTGGCTGGATCGCCGCCGCATCCAGCGAGACGGGCCTCGTCTCGGCGCACCGGGTTAGTATTGGCCACCCCGGGTTTTGATTGAGGTTTGATCTTTCGCAACATTAGTGCCTGCTAATGTGCTTACAATGCTGCTTCGATGACTTCCGACGATAGTGCAATCATGTCTACTGCTGCACGATCAATCCTTTATGTCCGGCTGCCGGTGTGGAAGATATGGCCCGGCGGCGTGGTCTATGTGGCCGACTTCATCCACAAGCAGCGTCCGGGCATCCGCCAGGAAATCCTCGACCTCGCCCTGATCCCGGCGTCCCGCCGCGCGGCCGAACTCAGGCGCCGCCTGGTCGACTTCCGTCCCGATGTCGTCGCCTTCTCCTGGCGCAACATGCAGACTTTCGGGCCGCACCCCGAGAACGACGCGCTCGACGTGGTGATGAATTTCGACCATTCGCCCAGCCCGTGGCGTCGCCTCAAGGCGGCCTGGCAGGCGATCGGCATCATCGGCGACTATGCCGCGGCGCGGCTGCGCAATTTTGCCTGGTTCCGCATGGCGCGCAAACTGTTGCCCGACTCGCGCATCGTGGTCGGTGGCACTGCGGTGTCCATCTTCGGCAAGTACGTGGTCGAGAAATGCCCCAACGACACCGTGGTCGTCGTGGGCGAGGGCGAGGAGGCGATGCTGGCCATCGTCGACGGCTATGTCGAGCCGGCCGGCAACCACTACTACAAGGACCGGGCCGGTCGCGTCAGCCATCATCCGGCCGAGGACAGCTTCGATCTTTCCCGCCTCACTGCCGTCGACTTCGGTTACGTCGAGTCGATATTCGCCGGCTTCCGCGAATACCTCGACGGCACCATCGGGGTGCACACCAAGCGCGGCTGTCCCTTCCAGTGCCATTTCTGCCTCTACAACAAGATCGAGGGCGGCCAGCAGCGCTACCGCGATCCGGCCGAGGTGGCGAAGGAGATAGAAACCTTGCAGAAGGGTTACGGCGTTCAGAGCATCTGGTTCACCGACGCCCAGTTCTGCTCCACCCGGCGCAGCATGAAGCACGTCGAGCACATCCTCGACGAGATGCTGGCGCGGCAGGTCAAGGTGCGCTGGACCGGCTACCTGCGCCTCAACTACCTGACGCCGGAGGTGGCGAAGAAGATGCTTGCCTCGGGCCTGACCAGCATCGACCTCTCATTTACCGGCACGCAGGACATCATCGACAGCCTGACACTGGGCTACGACCTCGAGCAGCAGATGGCGGCCTTCCGCCTGTTCAAGGACGCCGCGGTGGAGGGCTGGAGCGACCAGAAGGTCAAGCTCTACATGCCGCTCAACGCGCCGGGCGAGACGCCGGACACGCTGCGCGCCACCATGGCCCGCATCCGCGAGCTCTACGAAATGTTCGGCCGCGACAATGTGTTGCCCTTCATCTTCTTCATTGGCGTCCAGCCCAACACGCCGATCGAGAAGAAACTTCTCGACGTCGGCTATCTGCCGCGTGACTACGACCCGCTGACCCTCTGGCCATTCACCATCAAGAAGCTGCTCTACAACCCGAAGCCGCTCGGCGCGACGATTGGCAAGGCCTATCTCGAAGCGCTCGAGTGTTCATCCAAGCTGGAAGAGGGTGCCAATCCCGAGGGCGACTACGTCGGCCGGGCGACGATGGAAATCCTCGAGCGCAAGCTCAACGAGTTGCATCCGCCGTCCCGCCAGCGCCGACTTTTTCCCATCCAGCCCATCGCTACACCGCAAGACACAGGTACTTGAGTTCGAGGTATTCCTCGATTCCGTACTTCGATCCCTCGCGGCCGATGCCGGATTGCTTGACGCCGCCGAAGGGCGCGACCTCGTTGGCGATGATGCCGATGTTGATGCCGACCATGCCGTATTCCAGCGCCTCGGCCACGCGCCAGACGCGCCCGACATCGCGGGCGTAGAAGTAGGCCGCCAGGCCGTATTCGGTGGCATTGGCCAGCGCGATGGCCTCGGCTTCGTCCCTGAACCTGAACAGCGGCGCCACCGGCCCGAACGTCTCCTCGCGGGCGCAGCGCATTTCGGGCGTCACGTCGGCCAGCACGGTCGGCTCGAAGAAGGTGCCGCCGCGCGCGTGGCGTTTGCCGCCGGTGAGGATGCGCGCGCCTTTGCCCACGGCGTCGGCGACGTGCGCCTCGACCTTTGCCAGCGCCGCGGCGTCGATCAGCGGCCCCTGTGTCGTGCCCTCCTCGAAGCCGCCGCCGACCTTCAGGCCACCGACCTTCTCCGCCAGTTTCGTCGCGAAGGCCTCGTAGATTCCATCCTGTATCAGCAGGCGGTTGGCGCAGACGCAGGTCTGGCCGGCGTTGCGGTATTTCGACGCCATCGCCCCGGCAACAGCGGCATCGATGTCGGCATCGTCGAAGACGATGAAGGGTGCGTTACCGCCGAGTTCCAGCGACACCTTCTTCACCGTTGCGGCGCATTGCGCCATCAGCAGCCGCCCGACTTCGGTCGAACCGGTGAAGGACAACTTGCGCACGATGGGGTTGGAGGTGAGTTCGGCACCGACCTTCGGTGCCGAATCGGCCGAGGCGGTGACGATGTTGAAAACCCCGGCCGGAAACCCGGCGCGTTGCGCCAGTTCCGCCAGCGCCAGCGCGGAGAGCGGCGTTTGCTCGGCCGGCTTCACCACCACGGTGCAGCCGGCGGCGAGCGCCGGCGCCACCTTGCGCGTGATCATCGCCGAAGGGAAATTCCACGGCGTGATGGCGGCGCAGACCCCGATCGGCTGCTTCAGCACCACGATGCGGCGGTCGCCCGTGGGCGATGGCATGGTGTCGCCATAGACGCGCTTGCCCTCCTCGGCGAACCACTCGACGAAGCTCGCACCGTAGGCGATCTCGCCGCGTGCTTCGGGCAGCGGCTTGCCCTGCTCCGAGGTCATTATCGTGGCGAGGTCGTCGACGTTGGCCATGATCAGATCGAACCACTTGCGCAGCACGGCTGCCCGTTCCTTGCCGGTCAGCGCGCGCCAGGCCGGCAGGGCGGCGTTGGCGGCGTCGATGGCGCGGCGGGTTTCGGCTGCGTCCATATCCGGGACCTTGGCCAGAGTGTCGCCGCTGGCGGGGTTGCGTACGGCATAGCTGGCCGATCCGGCGGCCCATTCGCCGCCGATGAAGGCCTGGGTGCGCAGCAGGTGGGGATCGCGCAATTGCATGATGTTTTCTCCGCTGTTTCTTGGGGTGCCGATGAGTCTACCGGAATAGCATGACTGGATGATCCGTCGCTCCATGCCCGCCTTGACCATTGCCGCTGCCAGTTCCACTTTGGTGCTGGGCGGTTGCGGCCTGCTGTCCTTTTCGCAGGCACCCGCTCCCGTCGCCGGCGAGCGCGTCGCCACGGCGCCCGCCCGCCCGGCCCTGAGCGGCGCGCGCCCCGCCGCACCGGAAAAGGCGCAGGACGTAGTGCTCTACGCGCTCGGCCTGGTCGAAACCGGCTATCTCTTCGGCGGCAAGAACCCCGAGGCGGGCCTGGACTGCAGCGGCATGGTCAGCTACGTCTTCGACAAGGCGGCCGGCCTGCGCATCGCCGGCTCCGCCGCCGACATCGCCCAGCGCGGCCGCACCGTCGATGCCACCGCGCTGCGCCCCGGCGACCTGGTGTTCTTCAACACCCGCAACCGGCCCTATTCGCATGTCGGCATCTATATCGGCGACGGCCGCTTTGTCCATGCCCCCAACAGCAACGGCAAGGTGCGCACCGAGAGCCTGCAGAGCGGCTGGTTCGCCGCGCGCTTCGAAGAAGCACGGACCTATTTCGACTGAGCCACGATGTGTCGATCGGCGTCGTCATTGCGGTGCCCCGGCTGACCTGCGCAACAGGACATTGCTCATGAACCTCGCCCTCTCGGCACGCCCTGGATTGCCCGGCTTGCGCTTTCCGGCCCTGCCAGCCAGCGATGTGCTGCCCCGTTTTGCCCTTTTTCAGCAGCTCGAGGCGAGCCAGTGGCTGGCGCCGGACAAGCTCCGGGAGTGGCAGTTGCTTCAATTGGATACCCTGATTCGACACGTATGGGCCGCGGTCCCGGGCTACCGGCCGCGCCTCAAAGCGGCCGGGTTGGCGCCGGGCAGCCCGCTGTCGCCGCAAACATGGTCGCGCCTGGCGCTTCTGACGCGTCGCGACCTGCAGCTTCATGGCCCGGATTTCGTCAGCCAGGCCATGCCGCCGGAGCATGGCACGACCAGCCCGGCCAGAACCTCGGGATCAAGCGGCGAGCCTGTGGAAGTCCTGCGCAGCGGCCTCGACCGGCTCATGTGGGAGGCGATCACGCTGCGCGACCACGCCTGGCATCGCCGCGATCTCGCCGGGACCTTCTGCGCGATTCGCGCCGTCCGGGCGGATGCGTCGCCAGACACGCCGTCCCGGAACTGGGGTTCCGCAACCATGGGCCTGTTCGACACCGGACCCTGTTTCGTTTTTCCGATCAATGCGGACGTGTCGGCACAGGTGGAATGGCTCCAGCGCCACGATCCGCACTATCTGCTGACCTATCCGTCCAATCTTCGCGCCCTGCTCCGCCAGATCGAGCCAGACTCCTTGTCGCGGTTGAGGGAAGTGCGCACGATCGGCGAAACGCTGCCCCGCGGCTTGCGTGAGTCGGTGCGCGACCAACTCGGCGTACCGCTGGTCGATCTCTATAGCTGCAGCGAAGTCGGCAACGTGGCGCTGCAATGTCCGGATACCGACCAATATCATGTCCAGTCCGAAAGCCTGCTGGTCGAAGTGCTCGATGAAGCCGGCCAACCGTGTGCGCCAGGCGAGGTCGGGCGTGTGGTTGTTACGACCCTGCACAGCTTTGCGCAGCCGCTGCTGCGATACGATCTGCGCGACTATGCCGAGGTGGGCATACCCTGCAGCTGCGGGCGCGGCCTGCCGACGCTGAGACGGATTGCCGGCCGTGTCCGCAACATGCTGACCATGCCCAACGGCGAAAAGCGCTGGCCCGTTATCGGTTCGGGCGAACTGGACTATCGCCGGATCGCACCGCTGCGCCAATTTCAACTGGCACAGACGACGCGCGACGTGATCGAATTGCGCGTAGTTGCGGAGCGCCCATTCACGCCCGACGACGAGGCCGCACTGACGAACCTAATGCGGTCAAGGCTTGGCGAGGAATTCGAAATCCGCCTGGTTCATTGCGACGAACTGCCCCCCGGCGCCAATGGCAAGTTCGAGGAATTCCTGTCGATGATCGAGGAATAGGCGGACAGGCGGGCCAAGTCAGAGCCCGAGCCCGACCCGCGTTCCCTGCTCGATGGCGCGCTTGGCGTCGAGTTCGGCCGCGACGTCGGCACCGCCGATCAGGGTGACCGGCACGCCGGCTGCCGCGAGCGGCTGTTGCAGGGCGCGCAGGGGTTCCTGCCCGGCGCAGAGCACCACGGTATCGGCAGGAATGACCTGTTCGACGCCCTTGACGCGGACATGCAGCCCGGCATCGTCGATCTTGAGGTACTCCACCTCGGCCAGCATTTGCACGCCGCGCCGTTCCAGCGCCAGCCGCCGGATCCAGCCGGTGGTCCTGGCCAGCCCGGCGCCGACGCGACCGGGCTTGCGCTGCAGCAGCCACACTTCGCGGGGTGACGGCGGGCCGGCGGGTGGCTTGAGGCCGCCGCGCCCGGCGTAATCAGCATCGATGCCCCATTCGTCGAGGAAGTCGGCGTTGGCGTGGGTCAGCAGTTCGGCGACATCGAAGCCGATACCGCCGGCGCCGATGATGGCGACGCGGCGGCCGGCAGGTCGCTTCCCCATGATGATGTCGACGTAGCCAGCGACCTTGGGGTGGGCGATGCCCGGAATCTCCGGCAGGCGTGGCGTGATGCCGGTGGCCAGCATCACATGGTCGTAGCCCTTCAGCATGTCTACGTCGGCGCTGGCGCCGAGCCGCAGCTCGACGCCGAGCGTCGCCAGCCGCCGCTTGAAATAGCGGATGGTCTCGGCGTAGTCCTCCTTGCCCGGAATCTTCGCGGCGAGGTTGAACTGGCCGCCGAGGCGGTCGCTCGCCTCGAACAGCGTCACCGCGTGGCCGCGCTCGGCCAGCGTCGCGGCGCAGGCTAGCCCGGCCGGTCCGGCGCCGACCACGGCGACGCGCAGAAAAGTCGGCGCGGGCGCCACGGCGAACTTGGCCTCGCGGCAGGCGGCGGGATTGACCAGGCAACTGCATGCTTTGCCGGCGAAGATGTGGTCGAGGCAGGCCTGGTTGCAGGCGATGCAGGTATTGATCTGGTCGGCGCGGTCGGCTGCCGCCTTGGCGACGAAATCCGGGTCGGCGAGGAAGGGCCGCGCCAGCGACACCATGTCGGCGCTACCGTCGGCGAGGATGGCTTCGGCCTGCGCCGGGCTGTTGATGCGGTTGGTGGCGACGACCGGAATCTTGACGCTGGCGCGCAGCCGCTGCGTCGCCCAGCTGAATGCGCCGTGCGGCACCATGCTGGCGATGGTGGGGACGCGCGCCTCGTGCCAGCCGATGCCGCTGTTGATGAGGTCGGCGCCGGCCGCGGCGACGGCCTGCCCCAGCGCCACCACCTCTTCCCAGGTGGAGCCGTCCTTGACCAGGTCGAGCAGCGACAGGCGATAGATCAGGATGGCGTCGCGCCCGATGGCGCGCCGCACTGCGCGCACGATGTCGAGCGCGAAGCGGCTGCGGTTTTCGAAGCTGCCGCCCCAGTCGTCGCTGCGCCGGTTGGTGCAGGGCGCGAGGAACTGGTTGATCAGGTAGCCCTCGGAACCCATGACCTCGACGCCGTCGTAACCGGCACGGATCGCCAAGCCGGCGCAGCGGGCGAAATCGGCGACCGTGCGCTCGATGTCCGCCGCCGACATCTCGCGCGGTGCGACCGGCGAGATCGGCGCCTGCAGGGGCGAAGGTGCGACCGCGCCGGGATGCACGGCGTAGCGGCCGGTATGCAGGATCTGCAGGCAGATGCGCCCGCCCTCGGCATGGACGGCTGCGGTGACGGGGCGGTGCCACTCTGCCTGCGCTTCGGTTTCGAGGACGGCCGCGCCCGGCATCATCGCGCCTTCGGCGTTGGGGGCGATACCGCCGCTGACGATCAGGCCGACGCCGCCGCGGGCGCGGGCGCCGTAGAAGGCGGCGAGGCGCTGCTGACCGCCCGGCGCTTCCTCAAGACCGGTATGCATCGAACCCATCATCACGCGATTCTTCAGCGTGATGGCGGCGCCGACCTGCAGCGGTGCGAGGAGGTGGGGGAAGCGGGAGTGGCTCAGGATCGACGCTCTACGGCGGTTCGGGTCAGGCAAAAACGTTCAGCGTGCTGCCGCTGTCCGTCGCTGACTGGGCATAGGCCTGCTCGATGCGCTGGCGCTCGGGGCTGCTTGTCTGCTCACGCGCCTGCTCGCGCTGCTGCGCGCCGCGCTCCACTTCCAGCATCCGCTGCTCGGCCTGCTGCTGGGCCAGATCGCTTCGCCCCTGCGCCTCGAGCTGGCCGCCGATGGAGGCGACGCGGTAATCCTGCGGGCTAGGATCTTTCGGCGCCAGTGCCGCGGCCTGGATGCGCACGCCCTTGTCGATGTTGGCTTCGGGCTTCTTCTCGGCCGAGGTGTCGATGCCGACCTCGCCGCCGACGGCATACTGCCGTCCGTCCGGGCCGTAGGTGTAGCTGAAATTGGCGGCGCTGGTGATGACGCCGCGCCCGGCCGCCAGATGCGCCTGCTCGTGTGCCCGTACCGTGCGGTCGATCTGCTGCAGTTCGGCGATCTGTCGTTGCTGCTCCGGGGTCAGTTCCCGCGGCCCGGGTTTCGGCCGCGTCGATTGCTGTTCGGTGGACTGTGCCGATGCGTTGCCGCGCGGCAGGGTCGCGTCGAGCTGCTCGCGTTGCGCGATCAACTCGACGCCCTTGGCTTGGGAAATTCCGATGGTATTGAGTGAAATGCCGAGCGTAGCCATGACCAACTCACATTAAGTCACTCAAACTATAGACGACCCCGCCGTTAATTGAAACGTGGAATTGCGCCCGATTCTTACAGGCCGTTGGCCTTGAACCACGCCTGCAGCCGCTTCCAGCCGTCGTCGGCTTCCGCCTTGCGGTAGGTCGGGCGGTAGTCGGCGTGGAAGGCGTGGCCGGCATCCGGGTAGAGGTGGACCTGCGACTTCGCGCCGGCCTTCTTGAGCGCATCGGCCATCGCTTCGACATCGTCGACCGGGATGCCCTGGTCCTTGCCGCCGTAGAGGCCGAGCACGGCCGGCTTGATCTGCGCCGCCAGGTCGATAGGATGCTTGGGACTCAGTTCCGTGGCCGGGCTGTCGATCTTGCCGTACCACGCCACTCCGGCCTTGACCTTGGGATTGTGCGCGGCATAGAGCCAGGTGATGCGCCCGCCCCAGCAGAAGCCGGTGATGCCCAGCCGCGCCGTGTCGCCACCGCCGACTTTTCCGGCCCAGGCCACGCAGGCGTCGAGGTCGGCGATCACCCCGGCATCCGGCACCTTGGCGATGACCGAGGAAAGGATCTCCTGGACGTTGCTCATCTTGCGCGGGTCGCCGTAGCGGGCGAACAGTTCCGGCGCGATCGCCAGATAGCCGAGCTTGGCCAGTCGCCGGCAGACATCGGCGATGTATTCATGCACGCCGAAGATCTCCGAGACGACCAGTACCACCGGGAAGTTCGATCCGGTGGCCGGCTGGGCGCGATAGGCCGCCATGTCGCCATCGGTGGTCGGCACCTTGATCTCGCCGGCCGTGAGGCCTTCGGTGTCGGTCTTGACCGCCGTCTGCGCCATGACCGGCTGGGTGGCCATGGCAAAACCGGCGCCGAGCGCGGTGACGATGAAGCCGCGACGGTTGAGCTTGAGGGCAGGGTTGAGACTGTCAAATTCGGGGTTGGGCTGGTTCATGGTTTTCTCCGTTGTTTTTGGGTTGGGCAGGCCAAAATACGCCGCTGCGACGGAAATGACAATCGGCCACGGGGTGCTATGCTTTCGGGCCATGACCCCGAACCCGCGAACCTACTATTTCATCAGCGGCCTGCCGCGTGCCGGCTCGACGATGCTCTCGGCCATCCTGCGGCAGAACCCCCGCTTTCATGCCAACGTCACCAGCCCGGTGGCCAGCCTGTTCGCCGGCATCCTCGGCCAGGTCAGTGTCGGCAGCGAATGGGCGGCGCAGGTCGATGTGGTGAAACGGCGTACGCTGTTGCGCGGCCTCTTCGACAACTACTACGCCGATGTGGCGCAACCCGCCGTCTTTGATACCAACCGCGTCTGGACCACCAAGCTGCCGGCGCTGCTTGACCTCTTTCCGGAAACCAAGGTCATCGCCTGCGTGCGCAACGTGGCCTGGATCATGGACAGCATCGAGCGGCTCTACCGAGCCAATCCCTACGAGAACACCCGGCTGTTTTCCAACGATGCCGAGCGCAGCAACGTCTATTCGCGCCTGGAAACGCTGGCCTCGCGCAACCGCCTCGTCGGCCTCGCCTGGTCAGGCTTGAAGGAGGCCTTCTACGGCGAGCACGGCAAGGCGCTGCTGGTGCTCGACTACGACATCCTCGCCCAGCGCCCGCGCGAGGTGCTGCCGCTGGTCTACCAGTTCCTCGGCGAACCGGCCTTCGAGCACGATTTCGAGCGGCTCGAATTCGACACGCCCGAATACGACGAAGGCCTCGGCCTGGTCGGCTTGCACAAGGTGCGCCCGCAGGTCGGCTTCCAGAAGCGACAGAGCATCCTGCCGCCCGACCTGTTCCACCAATACTCGCAGCTTTCCTTCTGGAAGGACACCGCGTCCAGCCGCGCCAACGTCATCATGATCCGGGACGGCGATTGAGCGCGGCGGTAGTCTGGCAAAAACTCGGCGTTGGCGGCACGGCGCGCGCCGCCCTCAAGCGCCAGCGGCCGCGCTGCCTGTGGCTGACGGGTTTGCCGGGCGCCGGCAAGAGCACCCTGGCCAACCTGATCGAGCACGCCCTGCACGAGCGGGGGCTGCACACCTATCTGCTGGACGGCGACAATATTCGCCACGGCCTGAGCGCCGATCTCGGCTTTTCCGAGGCCGACCGCGACGAGAACATCCGCCGCGTCGCCGAAGTGGCGCGGCTGATGGTTGATGCCGGGCTGGTGGTGATCGTCGCCTTCATCTCGCCCTATCGGCGGGAACGCGAGTTCGCCCGCAGTCTCTTCGCGCCCGGTGACTTAGTCGAGATCCATGTCGCCACACCGCTCAGCGTATGCGAGCAGCGCGATCCGAAGGGCATGTACGCCAAGGCGCGGCGCGGCGACCTGCCCGATTTCACCGGTGTCGATGGGCGTTACGAAGCCCCGGAAAACCCGGAGATCCGGATAGACACCAGCGACCAGTCGCTGCAGGAAAGCCTTCGGCAGATCCTTAATGGACTGGAGTGATGCCCCCAGGCTGACGGCTGTTTGCCGGGCCGGGGGTCATCGTCGGCTAACTGCGGCAGAGGTTCACCGGCTTCTTGCCGGACTTGTCGCCGTTGTCGTCCTCGTCGTCGCCACCGCCAAACTCGCCCTTGCCGCCGCCAATGTCGTCCTTGGTCAGCCACTCTCTTGACAGTCGCGTGGTCACGCAGGCAAGCGGGTTGATGGCGCAGGGGTCGACAAGCGTCGTGTTGTCGCCGTTCAGAATATTGTCCACGGCCGGGTCGAGGCTGGCCGTGCCGAGGAAGACCAGCGGGGCTGCGGGAACCGCCGGATTTCCGGCGAAGAAGATGCCGCTCGCGAGAAGATTGCTGGCCACGCTGCCGTTGACAATGATGCCTCCGGGGCCGCGAGCCAAGAACGATAGGTAGATCGTATTCGGCGACTTGGCCCAGACGGTCGATGGCGTGGTGAAGGATATCGTCGACGTTGGGCCGAACAGTCCCAGATAGACGTCGTTTTCGGCGATGATCTGGGAACCGGCGCCATTGGTGATGTTCCGGCTTACACCAAGCCAGGTGTTCCATCCGCCGTTGATCGTCCCGTCGTTGATGATGTCGCCGGCGAGAACGCCTACGTCGTCGTAGGCGGCCGTCAGTGACCCTGAGGCGCCAACGGTGACGGTGCCGGTCAGGTTCAGTCTGGATGGGAATCTGGTCATCGAAAATATATCGAACGAGACCGATCCGCCGATGACGCCCAGCGAGTACATCGACGATACCGGTGCGTTGATGTTCACGGCGCTGCCCCCTACCAGCAGCATGTCGCTATCCGAGGACATCGCCGAGTTGACCGCGAGGGTGTCGCCGGCCAGCGCGGCGATGCTGCCGCCAGATGTCGTTGTCACGGTGCTATTTACGCTGACGTTGCCGCCGATAAGCAGGAGATCGTTTGGCATCGACAGGGTCGCATTGATGTTGAGCAGGCTGCCGCCGGCCAGCGTCACGGTCGAGGTTGAGTCACCATCCACGTTGCTGAGGGTGCTGCCGAGGATCGAGGTGTTCAGCGTGCCGTCCTTGGCAATAAGGAGCGAGCCCCCCCAGCCAGCGTAGTCGCCCGAACCGCCACGGATGTCGATGGATCCAATCGAAGCGCCGCTGGCGCTGCTGCCCATGGAAATGGTGACGGAGCCGCCGCTGCCGCCGAAACCGTAACTGGAGTCACCGCCGGATACATCCAGCCCGCCGGTCGTGATGTATCCGGTATCGGAACGCAGGAAAATCGAACCGCCGTTGCCTGCGCCATTAACTATGTCATAGCTGTAGCCGCCAAAAGCATCGGCCCCGCTGATGTTGATATGGCGTCCGGCACTTACCGAGATCGAGCCACCATGACCGCCGGCCGTATCGGAAGATTCGGCATAATTGCCGTAGGCGCTGAGGCCGCTGGTTATGACATCGAGCCCAGCCTGCAAGGTGATACTGCCACCGTTTCCGCCGCGGGCAAGGTAGCCGTCGGCATAGCCGCCATTGGCATTGACACCGCTGATGTTGATGTCAGCGCTGTACGAAAATATCCCGATCGTGCCGCCCCGACCGCCCACGCCATAGTCGCCTCGGGCATCGCCGCCGCTGGCGACGATATCGTCACCGGCAGACAGGCTGGAGCCGCTGGCGACGATGGAAATGTTGCCGGCATCGCCGCCATCACCCCCGTTGCTACCACCGCCCGAGGCATTGACCGCGTTGAGGCTGACGTAGCCGGCGTCGGCGCGAATGGCCACATAGCCGCCGCCGCCGCCGCGGCCATCACCGTTGGCATAGCCGCCCTTGGCTTCGACGGAATAGCTGGAGAGATCGATAGTGTCGCTGCCCCGGTTGTGAATCTCGATTCTGCCGCCGGTGCCGCCGCTACCGCTGCCATAGCCATAGCCGCCGGTGCTGACGATGTCGCCGCCGAACACGATGTCTCCCGACGCCGTGTTCGTCAGCGTGATGTTGCCGCCGTTGTTGCCGCTACCGTCGCCGCCACCTTCTGCTCCATTGCCACCGCTCGCCAGGATGACGGGGCCGCCGTAATAGCCGCTGCCGACTGCGACGCCCAGCGCCGCTTCGATGGTGATGTTGGAGCCGCGGCCGCCGTCGCCGGCAGTGCCGTAAAGCCCATAGCCGCTGGAGAAGTTGACTCCACCCGGATCGCCGCCATTGCCGCCCAGGCCCATGATTCCGCCATAGACGTCGACGCCGCCATTGTTCGCGAGGATGTTGAGCGTGCCGCCATGTCCGCCGCTGCCGCCGGCGCCACCAATGGAACCACCGTAGGGGGCAAGGCCGCCATCGCCACCGCTGCCACCGTTGCCGCCGCTGAGGATGGCCGCACCGAGGGCGATCGCGGTGCCGCCGTTATAACCGGTCGAAAGTGTGATGTTGCCGCCATCTCCGCCGGCACCGCCGGCACTGCCGGTGGAGTTGCCGCTGGAGGCATAGCTACCGGCAGTGCCGTAGCCGCCATTGCCGCCGTGCGTGTCGATGACAAGGACGGCGATGATTCCGTTGCTGGAAGTAATCGTTACGTCGCCACCCCGACCACCGGCGTAGCCGTTGCCGTCCCATGAATAACTACCGTATCCACCAATGGCTTCGATTGGTGCGCTGATGATGATGTCGCCCCGGGCCGCGAGGGTGACGTTGCCGGCGTTGCCTCCCGGCCAGCCTTCGGCGCCGTCGGCGCCGCTGGCAATGATTTGGCCAAGGATGCTGATCGTGCCTGCCGTTGCAGGCGCGGCGCCAGCGGTTACGCTGATATTCCCGCCGGGGCCGGCATTGGTGGCCGGGGTGCTGCGCCCGGACTCGAGGGAGCCGCTAACCCAAATCGAGTCGCCCGCCACCAGGGTGATATGTCCGCCGCGCTTGCCCGGATAGCCGATGGTGTCGATGCTGCCGACCTCGATGTTGCCCGCCGCCTTCAGGGTGACATTGCCGCCGGCGGTGCCATCGCTGCCGGCGGTCTCAAAGTTGCCGTAGCCTGTGATCGACCCGGTCGAGCCGGTTGTTCCAGGTGATGACGTATTTCCGTCCCAACCTGCAACAAGCACGATGCTGCCGTGCAAACCCGAATCAAGCGTGTTGTTGATGGCGTGGCCGCCGGTATCGATATGGCGATGCGCCAGTAGGCTCAGGTCGTTGGCACTGCCGTAGTCGTGATCGGATCCAATCGTGATGTCGCCAAAGGCCGTCGTGCCACCGCCGATCGTGGTCACGACCACATTGCTGGACGCCAACTGGCTGTCGATCGTTTCCCAATAGAGTGTGGAGGTATCGCTGGTGCCATAACTGCCAAAGACACCGGGAGTGTCACCGTAGCTGGAACTGCCGCTATTAACAGCTAGATAAGGGTCGCTCGAGGGAGGGCCGCCATATTCGGTAATCGTCACATCCATTGGGTCGAGCAGCAACGTACCTGCCATACCCTTCGGCGCGGAGGTGTCGACGTGTCCGCGGAAGTCCAGATATCTGTGTCCCGAGACCTCGACAAATCCGCCGTTGCCGGCACTGGCCCCGCCCCTCGCCTCGATGGTTCCGTAAGCCCGGGTGGTATCGTCGGCCCAGACGATCACCGTCCCGCCATCGCCGACTTTTTCCGCATTCGCCCTGATGCTGGCATTGGCGCCGAAATAAGTGACCTGGGCATTCTGCACCTCCGGATTCCTGCCCTGGAAGTCGCCGCCCACCATCACCCGACCGCCGCCATTCTCGCCCGAGGCATCGATGCTCGCGCTGTCCATCACCGCCACGCGATTGCCCAGCACCTCGACCTGACCGCCGGTGGTGCCCGTGGCCACGATGCGGCCATTGCCATCCACATACGCATCCTGGCTCGCCCGCAGGAACACCTTGCCGCCTTCGGCGACCGCCGACGAGGCATTGAGCGTGCCCGAATTCTTCACGATCACCCCGGCCATGCCGATGCGGCCGGCCTCGGCCGCGATCTCG
>JAHJEO010000026.1 GCA_018825305.1 Gammaproteobacteria bacterium | reverse complement strand
GCTGGCAGTGACCGGGGTGTCTTCGGTCGCCGCCACGGTGTCGTTGACCGCGACCGGCAGGTCGTCGACCGCGCCGACGTTGAGGGTCACGGTGGCACCCGCCGCTGGGCCACCAACAAAATCCCCCCGATCGCCGGGCTGCAACTGATCGAGGCGGCCCAGGCCCGACGAACCGAACTGATAATCGGGAGGAGCCAATGCCTCGACAATGCGCAGCAACTGAACAAAGCCGTGTCCATCCGTACCGGCACCTCCCCCCAGGTTTGCTGCGGTTTCTTCCAGAAGTTGGTCGAGGCTGCTGCCTTCGGCAATCGCCCGCGCGATGTCGGTTGACTCGCTCACTCGGCCGAGCAAAGCCACATCCCGGGCATCCGGCAGTTCGCCGCCAATCACGGCAGAATCGAGGGTGACGGATTCTTTTTCCCGGAGGAGGAATTTGTTCCCGTTGTCGAACGTCAGTTCAACCCGGCTATCGGCTCCGGTAAGCAATACATCGCCCTCGAATACCGGATCGCCGACTTTCAACTGACGCTGCGTGCCATCCGCGGCGCGGGCAAAGACCTGGCCCTCTACGAGAGCAACGATTCCGACGACTTTACCTTCCTGGGCCATGATCCAACTCCGGGCGAAATGAGTAATGCTCGAACTCTATTTCGCATCATGGCCTCTGGCTACTGTACCGAAGTACAGGAAGGAAACAACTTGCTGGCGACAGAATCCTCAGTTCCGCCGGTGGCCATTGACCACCAGCGCCAGTTGCAGGCGGTCTCGCACACCCAGCTTGTCCAAGACGGCCCCGACATGGGCCTTTACGGTACGCTCGGTGATCCCCAGTTCCCGGGCAATTTCCTTGTTACTGGCCCCCGCTGCCACGACCTGGGCCACTTCGCGTTCTCTCTCGGTGAGCAATTCGTCCCAAACGGCCGGTTGGGCAATGGGCGCCGGCGGCGGAATCTGCGCTACCCCACGCAATAGACGCTGCATCAGTGACTCGCCTATCCACAGACCTCCTTGCGCGACCACATCGGCAATCTGCTTCAGCAAGGCGGGCACCGAATGCGTATTGCCATAGCCTCGCACCGCAGCGGCAAAGCAGGCCTCCGCCTCGTCATCACCCGGCATATCGCTAAGCACGATGATCGGGACATCGGCCGCAAGCGTCGTTCGAACATCGGCTATGGACTCGACGCCCTTGCCGGCCGGAAGGCGCCACCAAACGACGACAAAACCCGAATCGGGCGAGACTGCCTCGCCGAAGCGACGCCCGACAGCCTTGGGAAATGCCTCGCGCCAGCGCGGCAGGACTTCCCCACTTGCCGAAACGAAAATATGACGGACGACAGCCACGACTAACGATCAGCGCTCGGTAAATGCCGCCTGCTTGGCACGCAGCACCGGCTTCAACAGATAGCCGAGAATGCTCTTTTTCCCGGTCACGATATCCACTTCCGCAACCATGCCTGGAATGATCGGGAGCTTGTCTGCGAGCTGCGCCTTGTTTGTCCGCACACGAACGATATAGTAGGAATTGCCGCGCTCATCGGTAACGGAATCGGCACCGATATGCTCGAGCACGCCATCCATCCCACCGTAGATCGAAAAGTCATAAGCGGAAAAGCGCACCACGGCTCGCTGCCCTGGCCGGAGGAAGGCGATGTCCTTGGGCGATACCTTCGCTTCGAGCAACAGGGTGTCATCGAGCGGCACCACCTCCACCACATCCTTGCCGGGTTGCACCACGCCGCCAACGGTATTGACCAACAGGCGCTTGATGGTGCCGCGCACCGGCGAACGAATGGCAGCATGTTTGACCTTGTCGGCTAGCCCGACATTGCCTTCGCCCAGCACGTTGATCCTGCCCTGGGTCTCGGCCAGCTCCTTGCGTGCCTCATTGCGGAAATTGAGTTCCACCTCTTCGATCTTGCGACTGGCCTCGGCGATGGCCGACTGCGAACGCGCGATCTGCGCTCCGGCAATATCCCGCTCACCGCGAAATCGCGTCACATCACGTTCCAGACGCAACAGTTCGACCTCGGAAATGGCGCCGGAGCTAATCAGCGGCTTCGTCACCGCCAGTTCCCGCGAAGTCAATTCATAGGCCTGCGACGCCTGGACACGCTTGGCTTGCATCTCCGCCAGTTCTTGGTGGCGCTGACTCAATTGCTGACGGGCAATCGATAGCTGGGCATTGAGTTCAGAGGTTCGTGTCTCGTACAAGCGGCGCTCCGCCTCGACCGTGTCCGGATCATGCTTAAGCGCCTCGGCCGGCGGCTCGAAGGACTTGCCCTCGGCCAGCGCTGTCAGCCGTGCGGCCTTGGCCTGGAATGAATAGTACTGCGCCTTACCCTCCCGCACCGACGAAACGAAGCGCGTCGGATCGATCTTGAGCAAAGTTTGGCCGGCTTCGACGACTTGTCCTTCATGTACCGCAATTTCCGAAACGATGCCGCCATCGAAGCTCTGCAGTACTTGCAACTGGCGCGACGGGATGACTTTGCCTTCACCCTTGGTGATCTCGTCGAATGTCGCCACGGCCGCCCACATCAGCGCCAGCGCCAGAACAATCAGCAGGGTCTTGACCAATACCCGAGCACGCAGCGGATCCTGCTGCAATATGAAGTTATCGGCATCCGCGACAAACTCCGCGGCCACCGCATCCGGTGGCCCCTGCCATTGCTCCAGCCACCTATCGACCGGCGGCTGCAAAGGCTTGCGAATTGCCTCCAGTACAGCGAAAAGACGGCGGGGGACAGCCATCAGAAAGTTTTTCATTGCGCGCGCCCCACCCGCCCGGACTGCAGGGCCTCGGTCACCTGATCCTTGGGCCCATCGGCGACGATGCGGCCGTCATCGATCACAATGATGCGCTGCGCCAGCTCCATGAGACTGAGACGGTGAGTCACGATCACCAGTGTCTTGTGCTCGGAAAAGCGGCGCAGGCGTTCCTTGAGCTGGGCCTCGGACGAGAAATCCATGGAACTTGTCGGCTCGTCGAAAAGCAATATCGGCGGATCGAGGAGAACCGCGCGGGCTATCGCCACCCCCTGGCGCTGGCCACCGGACAGCGTTTCGCCGCGTTCCCCGATAGCCATGTCGAAACCTTCGGGATGCCGATTCACGAACTCGGTCAGACCAGCGACTTCGGCGGCGGCGACGACGGCACTGTCGTCGGCATAGGGCGCGCCAATCGTGATGTTCTCCCGCAGCGATCCATAAAACAGCAGCGTGTCCTGCGCAACGTAGCCGATGCTGCGACGAATGTCGGCCGGATCGAGCTGACGCAAATCGACGCCATCGATATTGACCGAGCCGGCGGTGGGAACGAACAAGCCGAGCATGAGCTTCTGCAACGTGGTCTTGCCGGAACCAACGCGCCCCAGCACCACCACCTGCTCGCCCTGACGAATCCGGAAACTGACGCCCTTGAGGGCCTCCTGCGACTGGTTGGGATAGGCGAAGTGGACATCGCGAAATTCGATCTCGCCGCGAATCTCGGGCCGATGCACGAACGCCGAATCATCACCGCGCTCGACCGGCTTGGACATCGTACCTTCAAGCGACTCGAGGGCCATGCGGGCATTTTGGTACTGCATTAGCAAGCCGACGATCTGCCCGAGCGGCGCCATGGCTCGCCCGGAAAGCATGGTGCAGGCGATCAGGCCACCCATAGTGAGAAGGCGCTCGTGGATGAGATAGACGCCGGCGACGACGATACTCAGCGACACGAACTGCTGCAATGTCGCGACGCCATTTATGGCCGAGGACGAGAGCAGACGCAACTGGGCGCTGACTCGTGCCAGAAAAGCGGCGGTCTTCTCCCATTTTTCCTGCATCGGGCCCTCTGCACCGTGGGCCTTGATGGTTTCCAGCGCGGTCAGGCTCTCGATCAGTGTCGCATTACGCAGTGCCGTGGCGCGGAATGTCGACTCGGACAGCTCGTGCATCTTGTGCTGGATGACATAGCTGTAAATGACGACTCCCACCACGCCGACGAGGGGAATGAACACCAGCGGCCAGGATATCCAGGCAATCAGCAGGAAAAACAACAGCGCGAACGGCAGGTCGATCAGCGCCGTAACGGTTGCCGAGGCGATGAAATCCCTTACCGACTCGAACGAGCGCAGCGTCGAAGCGAAGGATCCGACCGAGGCGGGCCGGTCGGAAAGCCGCATGCCAAGCACGCGCTCCATGATCAGCCCCGACAACTTGACGTCGATGCGCGACCCGGCCAGATCGATGAAATGACCCCGCAGCAGGCGCAGCACATAGTCGATGCCCAGCACCAGAAGCAGGCCGGCGGCGAGCATCCACAGCGTTTCTTGGGCGAAGTTCGGCACGACCCGGTCGTACACGTTCATGGTGAACAGCGGCATCGCCAGCGCGAACAGATTGATCAGCAGCGCCGCCGACAGGACGTCGCGATACACCGGAAACTGCTCGAAAAACGCTCCCCAGAACCAGTGGCGCTGCTTGACGTCACCCAGTTGCGGCGTGCGCTGGTCGAAACGGAAATGCGGCCGGGCGAAGATCGCAATGCCACGATAACGCCCAAGCAAGTCTTCGCGGCTCAGTACGACCGCACCCTGTCCGGTTTCAGGAAAAAGCAGTCTGGCAACTTGGCCGCCCTCCTCCCAGCCCATCAACAGACAGGCTTCGTCATTGTCGAGAAGCAGCACCGCCGGCAACAGGGCGGTGTCGATCCTGTCGAGCGGGCGACGCAATATCTTGCTGTAGAGGCCGGCACGAGCGGCCGCGCGCGCGAACAAGGACGGAGTCAGGCCTTGCGGCGGCAAGGGCAACCCGGCCGATAGCGCAGCACGCGTGCTCGGCCGGCCATGGATGCGCGACAACTCGACCAGGCAATCGAGCAGTGGGTCGTGATGCAGCGCGTCCTCACGCAGGCCGGCGAATCGTGCTGAAGCCGATTCGCGACCATCACTTCCGGCAGGGGGTGTAACCGAGTCCACCATATAGTCTGAAAGTACTACGTCCCCATGACATCAGGCACTTCAGCCACGCCACCGGCAGGACACCTTGGCGTAGCATTATCGGCATTATTGCGGAATTTTGACCCCGACCATCGGTCGATATTGGTTGAACGCCAAATAATTTCTGCACCAAGGGTCTGACATCGAGCGATTTGGTCGCAGCAGACTTAGTCGAACAAAGGGGATACATGTACGTACTCAAGCGCTTCTCCAGCACTGCGGCCCCTGCCTTGGCCGCAGGTACGGCCTGGCAATAGTCGATGCCGGCGATTTCAACTGGCGATCTGGCTGCGTTACTAGGCGCAGTGGCCTTGGCGGCAATTGGAGGCGAATTGTTTCTCAAAGGCGTCCTCGGTACGGCAGCCTGGTTACGGATTCCCAAACTGCTGGTCGCCACCACCCTGGCCGCCTTCGCCACCTCCAGCCCGGAGTTGACGGTATCGTCGGTCGCCGCGCTCTCCGGCAAACCCGAGATCGGACTCGGCGATGCGCTGGGCAGCAATGTCGTCAACATCGCACTGGTCTTCGGCCTCGCATTGCTGTTCGGACCGATCCGGGCGGAGCGCAGCGAACTGGGACGCGATTTCGCCCTCGCCCTGGCAGCGCCACTGCTGACGCTGTGGTTCGCCTCCGACGGCATCTTCTCGCGGAGCGAAGGCGCGCTGTTGCTCCTGATTTTTGCCATCTGGGCAGGCACGGCAGTTCGGGCCGGCCTGGCTTGGCGTGGCACCGAGCCAGCCGTGGCTAGCGTCCGCCCGTGGCTTGCCCTCGCCCTTGGTGCGGCGGGACTCACCTCTCTCGTCCTGGCGGGGCGCCTCTTCGTCAGTGGCGCCACCGGCATCGCCAGCGCCTTCGGTGTGGATGCCTACATCGTCGGCGTTCTTGTGGTCGCCATCGGCACCTCGTTGCCGGAACTGGTGACCGTTCTTCTCGCGCGAATCCGCGGCCACGACGACATCGGCGTCGGTACCCTGCTGGGCAGCAACCTTTTCAATGGTCTGGCAATCGTCGGCGTGGCGGCGAGCATCCATCCGATTCAGGCGCCGCCAGCCGAGATAGCGGTCACCGTCGGCATGGGCGTGCTGTCCCTGTTCCTGCTGATCCCAAGCCGCACCGGCATCATCGGTCGCACCCGTGCCATACCGCTGCTGCTTGCTTACCTTCTGTTCGTCGCCATCACCGTCACCACCGGACGCACATAAAATTTTGACATCATCAATGACATCACCACCGCCTCCATATCGACCCGATCATCCTTCCCGCGCATGGCACGCAGAATCGGCCGCTGTCGCCGCCGCCGAAAGCGGTGTCGTCCCTTCCGCCGGCCTGACTGCGTCAGAGGCGCAGGAGCGGCTTATAGAACACGGCGCCAACCAGATCGCCGGCACGCCGCCGCGCCCGGCCTGGCGCAAGTTCCTCGACCAGTTCAAGAACTTCCTGGTGATCGTGCTGCTCGGCGCCGCGGTACTTGCCGGCGCGGTGGGCGACCTAAAGGACGCCATCGTGATCGCGGTGGTGGTGGTGCTGAACGCGACCCTGGGTTTCTATCAGGAACACCGCGCCGAAGCCGCACTTGCCGCCTTGAAGGACATGTTGGCCCCAGAGGCACGGGTTCGACGCGACGGCCGCAGCGAATTGATTCCCGCAGCCGACCTCGTCCCGGGCGACATCCTGCTGCTCGAAGCCGGCGACCGCATCCCGGCCGATGCCCGTGTGCTCCACGCCCACGCGGCCGAGGTCGCCGAAGCCGCGCTCACCGGCGAATCCCACCCCGTGACCAAGACGCCCGAAGCCGTCGCCGAAAAGTCGGCGCTGGCGGAACGGCGCTCGATGACCTACATGAATACCGTGGTCACCCGCGGCCGCATCGAGGCCGTCGTCACGGCCACCGGCATGCACACGGAGATGGGGCGCCTGGCCGGCCTGCTGGCTGAAACCGCCGAGTCGGCCACGCCGCTGCAGCTTCAACTCGACCGCCTGGGCAAGCGCCTTGCCGCCATAGCCGGCGTAGTCGTGACGCTGATCTTCGCCCTCGGCGTGGCCCGTGGCGACGACCTGGTGCAAACGGCGATGACCGCGATCGCGCTGGCGGTGGCGGCCATTCCAGAAGGATTGCCGGCGGTGGTGACCGTCACGCTCGCGCTGGGCATGCACCGCATGGCCAAACGTCATGCCATCGTCAAGAAGCTGGCTGCGGTAGAAACGCTTGGCTGCACCACCGTGATCTGCTCCGACAAGACCGGCACCCTCACCCTCAACCAGATGACCGCGCGCCGCCTGTTCACCATGGGCCGGCGCTTCACGGCCAGCGGCGAAGGCTACGCCGGCAGCGGCGCCATCGCCGCCGAAGACGGCCAGCCCTTACCGGAATGGCAGCCGTTGCTGACCGCGGCGGCGCTGTGCGCCGATAGCCGCATCCGCGATGGCGAATTGATCGGCGATCCGACCGAGGGCGCCCTGCTCGCCCTCGCTGCCAAGGCTGGCTTGGCAACCGAAACCCTGGCCGAGCACAACCCGCGCATCGCCGAGATCCCGTTCGATTCTGCGCACAAGTTCATGGCCACATTCCATCACGACGGCGCCGTCGTGCGCATGTGGCTGAAAGGCGCGCCCGACGTGCTGCTCGCCCGCGCCAGCCGCCAGCGGACGGCCACGGGCGACGCCGCCCTCGACGATACTGCGCGTGACGGTTTCGCCGCCGAGAACGCCGCCTATGCCGAGCAGGCCATGCGTGTTCTGGCCCTGGCCGGGCGCGAGATTCCGGCGGCCGACTTCGATCCGGCCGCCGACCTGATGCACTGGGCCGTGGACCTGACCCTGATCGCGCTGGTCGGCATCATCGACCCGGCACGCCCCGAGGCACGCGACGCCATCCGCGTCTGCCAGGCCGCCGGCATCGCCGTCAAGATGATCACCGGCGACCATCGGGCGACGGCGGCGGCCATCGCCCGCGACCTCGGCCTCGTCGGCGAAGTACGCGAAGGCAGCGAGATCGAGGCCATCGAAGGCGCGGCACTGGCCGAAATGGTGGAGAGCACCGCCGTGTTCGCCCGCGTCGCCCCGGAACACAAGATGCGCATCGTCGAGGCGCTCAAGGCCCGCGGCCATGTCGTCGCCATGACCGGCGACGGCGTCAACGATGCGCCCGCGCTCAAGACCGCAGACATAGGCGTGGCAATGGGCATCACCGGCACCGAGGTGACCAAGGAAGCCGCCACCCTGGTGCTCACCGATGACAACTTCGCCTCGATCGTGCATGCGGTCGAGGAAGGCCGCACCATCTACGACAACATCGTCAAGTTCGTGCGCTTCCAGCTGTCGACCAACATCGGCGCCATCCTGACGGTGCTGGGCGCGCCGCTGTTCGGCATGCCGACGCCCTTCACCGCGATCCAGATCCTCTGGGTCAACATCATCATGGACGGCCCGCCGGCCATGACGCTGGGCGTCGAACCGGCGCGCCCCGGCATCATGCATGGCAAGCCGCGTGCGCCCGATGCCCACATCCTGACCGGCAGCCGCCTGTGGCGACTGGCGCTCTATGGCCTGACCATGGCAGCGGGCACCCTGGCCGCCTACGCCTGGGGTGCACGTCAGGGTGGGCACGTCTACGCGGTAACGCTGTCCTTCACCACCTTCGTGCTGTTTCAGTTCTTCAACATCTTCAATGCCCGCTACGAGACGGGTACGGCATTCAACCGCCAGTTCTTCGCCAACGACAAGCTCTGGCTGGCGCTGGCTGGCGTGGTGATGATGCAGGTAGCTGCCGTGCATTGGGGACCGGCGCAGAAGATATTCGATACCGTAGACCTCAGTCTCGGCGACTGGCTGCTCTCGGCCGCAATCGCCTCGACCGTGCTGCTGCTCGAAGAAGGGCGCAAACTGCTGCTGGTGCTATTGAAGCGGAAGCGGCGGCAATCCCGGCACGCCGGCTAGCTAGCGCCGCAGGCGGAGATCATCCTGCTGCATGCCTTCGAGGCCCCGTTCGAGAACAAGCTGCGCTTTGCCGGCGTCGCGGAAGATGCCATCAGGCGCCAGCGCGTCACGGCCCAGCAGGAGGCTCTGGCCAGCCTCCGCCAGATAGCCGCCGATACCGCGGGCCTTGGGGCGCACTGGCGTCCCCTCGCTCTTCACGGCGATGCCGCGCCACTCATCCTCGAGCAGGAGGAAGAACTGGGTGCCGATCTGATCGTGCTAGGGCCTGTTCTCATTCAGTCGGCGAGATGCGTTGCCGCCCAATGCGGATGGCCGCACGAAGCGAGGCGAAGGCAATGGCCGTTCCCTTGGCGAGCCGAGCGACAAAGCGGACGCCGCATTGGGCGACAACCCGAAGGGACGGGGC
>JAHJEO010000003.1 GCA_018825305.1 Gammaproteobacteria bacterium | reverse complement strand
CGCCGCATCGGTCTCGGCCGTGCTCTTGACCGCCAGCGCTCCACTGCTGCTGGCAATTTTCTTGTTCTTGGCGATACTGGCCGTGGTGGTCGCCACGCCCACATTCACACCAACCGCCGCCGCAACAGCGACGCCACCACCCTTGCCGGTGCCGTCGTCGTTCTTCTCTTCCGTGGTCGGCGGAGCTTTGGTCTGATCGACCTTGGTCTTGGAATCGCTCGTGGCGGCTGCCACGGCAAGCCCTGCCGAAGCCGGCGAGTTGGCAGTCGCGGCTTCGGCCGCTTTCTTGGTATCGGGGTCGCTCGATGCCGCTGCCGCGGCAAGTCCGGCCGCGGTTGGCGAACTGGCGGCCGCCGTTTCCGCTGTCTTCTTGCCGGCAACCTTGGCGGCGTCGCCCTGTGCCGTCACCTTCTCGTCGACGGTCTTGCCGGCCGAACCATCGGGTTTGGCCGGCGGGGCATCGGCAGCCGTCGCCTTTTCGCCGCCCGCAACGCTGGCAGTCGCCGTCGCGCTGCTCATGGCGATGGATTTGGCAGCGACTTCGACATCGCCACCTGCCGCAATGTCACGGTCGATCTCGGCCGTGACCGTGTCGGTCGCGTTGTTCAGCGCGATCGAGGCGCCGACGGCGACGTTGTTGCCCTGCGTTTGACCGGTCGCGGTGGTCGCGCTGCTGCTCGTCTGCTCGGCACTGCTGGTGTAAGCGCCGAGGAGGTTCAACTGGCTGCCCGTGCCCAAGCGCGCCGTGGTGGTATTCACGGCGACGGTGGCGGCAACCACCGGCGTCACCGATACATCCGCGCCGGCGGCACCCCCGGTCACGTCATTGGCAAGCGCATGCGAGCCCTTCGCCGTCAGGCCGAGATCGTTCGCGCCGGTGATAGTCGCGCCATTGCCGACCTCGGCGACCGTGGTATTAACGCCGACGTTGATGCCGACCGAGGCACCGACGCCAACGGCAGCCGGCTCGGTGGCGCTGGCTGGCTTGACGCTGGCGCCGACGGTCAACTTGCTTTCCGAGGCATTCGCCGACTCGACGAGGACATCGCCACCATTGGCGTTGACGGCCGCACCGCTGCCACTGCTGTCCTTGTCGCCTTCAACTGCGGCGACGGTGGTATTGACGAGCACATTGGTGCCAAGCGCGCCGGCGACGCCGACGTTGCTTGCACCGGCGCCACTGGTGGCCGTCGTGACGAAGCTGTTCTTGCCGTCCGCCGTCGGCATGACCGCGCTGACGGTCAGGCCGTTGCTGCTGACGCTGGCGTTGTCGGCCACGCGCGCCTGATTCACCAGCACGCCGAGGTTGACGCCGACCGCCGCGCCGACACCGACGGTGCCGCTGGCGCTGCTGCCGTCGGCAGTAACGGTGGACGTACTGCTTGCCTTGCTCGACACCGTTGCGGCGCCAATCGACGTCTGCATGCCGGTGGAGGCGATGTCGGCCAGGGTGATGTTGTTCACGTTGGCGATGGCGACAGCGGCCGCCACGTCGACGCTACCGTCGGGAGTGGTAGTCTGATCCTTGTACTTGGTGAGCGTTTTCTCGGTCTCGCTGGGCGCGACGGCCTTCTCGGCGGCGCTCTGCTTCTTGGCGCCCTTGCTCGCCGCCTTGGCGCTGGTGGTGACGATGCTGGTCGATTCGGCACCCACCTTGAGCGCGCTGGAACTGGTCGTTGCGCTGCCATCGATGATGGCCTGCGTGACGCTGGTCACTTCGGACAGTGCCAGCGTGCCGCCGACGGCGACGGCGCCGCCGGCCGTCGAATCGGCTGTGGTCGTGGCGTTAACGGCATTCTTCGCCGTGAGGTCGAGCGCACCGCCGCTGACGGTGACGGCACTGGTGTCGCCGACGCGGGTCTTCGCCGTGCTGACGACGACGTCGATGGCGACGCCGGCATCGCCCGGCAGCGTGACAGGATTCGGACCGCCTGGCGCGGCCTTCGCCTTAACGGTGGAACTCGAAGCGAGGGTGGTGTCTCCCGCCGCCGTGAGTACCGAAGCGCCGCGAACGTCGACGCTGGCCGCCGACACGGCGGTGATCATGCCCAGCGGCGAAAGTCCGGTGCTGTTCACATCGATGAGCGAAGTGGCGGCTAGGTTCAGCGTTCCCGAGGCATTGATGGTTCCTGAAGTTACGTCGATGGTGGATACGGTCACCGGCACGACCACCGGCAGCCAGGACGTGAGGATCGAGTCGTCATAGGTCGCGTTCGCCGTCAGCGAAACATTGCGGCCGGTGATCGTCGCATTGTCCACGCTGACCTTGGCTTCTCCGGTCCAGTTGCGCGTTGCTTTCAGCGTTACATCGCCGCCGGTGAAGCCAGCGTTGGCACCGGCAAGCAACTTGCTGCCGGACTTGAGCGAGATCGTTGCGGCCTCCAGCGAGAGGCTTCCGGAGTTCCCGGTAGACGCAGCGCTGGCATGGTCGGCAGCCGCCGTGCCAGCGACAGAGCGCGTCGAAATCGTCACACCGTCATTGACGGTAATCGCCTCGTCGGCCAGCAGCGTGAGGTTTGCGCCCGCAGCCGCGGCTCCGCCCGGCAAAGCGCCATAGCCGCCCGCGCCCCGAAGGATATCGGCGCTGACGACGATGTTGGTCGGATCGATGAGCACGGAACCGGCCTTGCCGCCTCCCATGCCGTCGGCACGGAACTCGCCGCCGGCGAGTTCGACAGTATTCTTCGCGCTGAACTCGACGAACCCGCCGTCGCCGATCGCGCCGGCAGAGGCATCGACCAGCGAACCCTTGCGCGCAATGGCATTGTTGTCGGCCCAGATATTCACCGTGCCGCCCGATGAATTCACGCCGTTGCCGCGCGCCGAGATATTCGTCCCCGCGTCGAGTGCGACGTTGCCGCCGGCCCGAATGCCAATGTCGCCACCACGCACGCCGTTGCCGCCGGGTGCGGCAATCGTGCCACTAACGGTGACGTCGTTGTCGGCGACGATCTGTACCTTGCCTTCCCTGACGACCACGTTGTTCGCCGATGCCAGCCCATTGGCATTGACGACATCAGTGAATTCCGGCGCGGCACCAACGAAACGCGCACCGCTGAAAATAGATCCGGCGACATTGATCGCGCCCGCGCTGAGCGTGACGCCGTCAGCCACATTGACAGCCCCCTGGATCAGGACAAGGCCACTGCCATTCCTTGGCGCGGTTCCCGACAACAACTGGGCGACACTTCCCTCGTCCGGCGAACCTGGCGCCAGGAAAAAATCATCGACGAACCGCTGCGTTGGCGTGACCACGGTCAGGCTGCCCACATTGACCACGCCGCCCGCACCGACAAGGAAGCCGTTGGGGTTGGCAAACCAGACATTGCCACCGACTCTGCCATCCTTGATTGCATTCAGGATGCCATGCACATCGGTCCGCTGGTCGCGGACGATATTGATCAGATTCGCCGCCACCGACGGAACATGAAGGTTGACTGTGTTGCCGGCACCAACGGAAAAGCCGCTGAAGGAGTTGAAGGCATTGCTGCCCCTGACCGTTCCGGTGCTGACATCCCACACCGTGCCGGCATTGGCAACACCCGTCTGCGTCCGGCCATCCGGCAAAATAACCGTCTGCGCAGCAGCGACAGCAGGATATGCGACCTGCAATACCACCAGCAGTCCGGCAACGGCGCGACGCCAAGCCGAAATCTTGCGGGGAGAAATGCGGGAACGAGTCATCACTGTCTGCGCCGGAAGGAGGGTGCCGCAATTGGAAGGAATATCGACTCTCCAATCAATCGTTCATATAATTGCCCACAATCGTTAGTCGATCGTTAGATCGCATTCGCGTCAGGACTGGCGGTATCCAGGTTTCCGGGCAACACTTCATGGCACTGCAAGTCAAGGCGCCCTTCGCGCCAGCCTTCATTGATAGAGCGAGCTTGCGCACGCCCACCATGCCGTGAGCGAGTTGCATCAATTGCCGGCATTGAATCCCCCCGCCCCCCGGGTTTCACTTCGACTTCTGGGCGGCTTCGCACTGGAGCGCGACGGCAAACCTTGCGAACTGACTTATGAAAAGGGTCGGGCACTTCTTGCCTATGTAGTGACAGAACCCGCCCGGGGACATTCGCGAGCGGCTCTCGCGGCCATGTTCTGGCCAGACATGGCCCGGGAAACAGCACTGGCCAATCTGCGACAGGTTCTGCACGACCTGCGACACGCGCTCAAACCGGCAGCCGGCGAGGTCCCGCTGCTGGCCGTGGGACGCGATTCGATCCGACTCGATCCGGCAGCCCAGCTTGGTCTCGATACAGAAGAGTTTTCCGCCCCGGCCACCGCGTGCCCAGCAACTCCCTGCGCGGCATACTGCACGCCCTGCCTTGCCCACATGGAAACCCTCGTTGGAAGCTACGGTGGTGCATTCATGGCCGGATTTTCCCTGGCGGGTTGTCCGGACTTCGAGGAATGGCTGCAGGTTCGGCGCGAATCCCTGCACCTGCGCGTTCTTCTCCTGCTCACCCGCCTTGCCGATTGTCACGGACAGGCCGGCGCCTACGCCAAGGCCCTGCCGTTCGCGCAACGCTTCCTCGAACTGGAGCCGTGGAATGAAGAAGGTCTGCGCCGGACGATGCGGCTGTTCGCGCTGAATGGGCAATCCGCCCTGGCGCTCGCAAGCTACGAGAAGTGTTGCCTGACGCTGCAACGGGAACTAGGTGTTCTGCCTTCCGCAGAGACCCGACACCTGGCCGACCGGATACGCGACGCCGAACTGTCGCCGACAACGCGCCGAAAAGGGGATGCGCCGGAATCGCTGCTTGCGGTTGCGGAACGACGACAAGTCACCGTGCTCTATTGCGAACTGGTTCCAGTCGAGTTCGAAGACCCCGACACCGGATTGGTACGCCTGCGCGAGCCGCTGGCACGCGCCAGCGAAATCATTGGCGGCCGTTCGGGATATCTTGTCCAGGCATACGGTGGCAGCCTGCTGGCCTATTTCGGCTATCCCAAGGCCGACGAGAACGCAGCCCGCCACGCAGTGCAGGCAGCCCTGACGCTAACGCACGTCGAACTCGACGAACACAAATTCGGGCTGCGCGTCGGAATTCACAGCGGCGTAGTGATCAGCAGCGATGAGCCGCCGTTGCCGGATGCCGTTGGCACGACATCAAGGGTCGCAATCCGTCTGCAGCAATTGGCGCAGCCCGGGCAGGTGGTGATCAGCAACGCGACCCACCATCTGGTATCAGGATATTTCGAAGTCACCAGTATCGGATCCAGCCGATTGCCGGACGTCGGGCAGCCGGTCGCGGCATTCCGGGTTGACGGCAGCAGCGGGGCGAGGGACCGTCTCGAAGCGACCACCCGCCTGGCGCCGCTGATTGGGCGTGACGGAGAACTTGCGGCGCTGCTGGAGCAATGGCAGGCCGCCTGCGCCGGTTCGCAGCGCATCGTGCTCGTGCGCGGCGAGGCCGGCATCGGCAAATCGCGCCTGCTTCTCGCCCTCAAGGATGCGCTGAGCCATCAAAGATGCACGATACGGGAACTGCGCTGTTATGCCGAGCACAGCCAGTCCCCGTTCCACCCGCTGATCGGCCTGTTCGAACAGATTCTCGGCTTCACGCCCATCGATACGCCGGAAGCGAGACTGAAGATTCTTTCCGCATTCGTCGAGGAGAACTATGCGGGTGTCGATGCGGAAACCGTACCGCTACTCGCCAAATTGCTTTCGCTGCCGCTACGGGCACCTTACCGGGAACCCGCCTCCTCGCCACAGTTGCAGCGTGAAAAGACGCTGACCATCATCCTTGACCGCCTTTACGCGCTGGCCGCGCAAAAGCCGGTCCTGCTGTTGGTGGAAGATTTGCATTGGATCGACCCGTCCACGCTGGAACTTCTTCAGCGATTTTCGATGCAGGAACGTCCGGGGACGTTGCTGGCGGTGTTTACCGCGCGACCGACATTCCAGCCATCCTGGCATCAGCAGCCAGCGCAGACCCTGGCCCTGGCGCCGCTCGACGACGACGATACCGCCACGCTGATTCGCGCAATCGCACACGGAATCGAGTCGGAGAACGTCCGCAGCATCGTCGAACGCGCCGATGGCATCCCGCTCTTTGCCGAGGAACTGGCCGGAGCGCTGGCAACGGGTGATGCGTCGGCGATTCCAGCGACACTCCAGGACCTGCTTGCCGCGCGCATCGACTCCATGGGCTCGGCGAAGTTCCTCGCTCAAACGGCGGCCACCATCGGGCGCGAATTCAGTTTGGACCTGCTGCGCAAGATTGCTCGCGGCGACAACGCCAGCCTGATGCCGGCACTGCGCCGCTTGCTGGATTCGGGATTGCTGCACGCCGAGGGCACAACGCACTTTTATTTCAAGCATTCGCTGCTGCGCGATGCGGCATACCGATCACAGACTCGGCCTGAGCGCGAGGCGGCGCATCGACGCATTGCCGCGGCACTGGTGGCATCCGGCACCAACATCCGCCCGGAGCTTCTCGCGCGGCACTGGTCCGAGGGCGGCGAACCGCGCAAGGCGATCGCATGCTGGATGGAAGCGGGAAAGCTCGCCAGCCGCCACTCGGCCTGCCAGGAGGCATTGATGCACTTCCGGTCCGGGTTGTCACTGATCGAGGCACTGCCCGAGGGGGCCGAAAGAGAACGCCTGGAAATCGAATCGCAAATAGGTCTTGGCGCCGCGGCCTGCGCGGTGCACGGCTATGCATCGGCGGAAGGTTCCGCAGCCTATGCACGTGCATTGGAACTGTGCGGCCGACACAACGGCGCACCGGAGACATTTCCGGCGATTTGGGGCTTATGGGCAAGCGCAAGTTCCCGTGTCGGATACGCCGGCGCCCTCGAACTGGCGCAACGACTCCTGGGCATGGCGCTCCGCAGCGGTGACCTGACGCTAGAGCAACAAGGCCACTTCGCCATCGGCAACACCCTGTTCTGGCAGGGGAACTTTCATGGGGCACGCGAACATCTGGAGCGGGTCCGCATGACTTACCAACCCGACCACCACGACCGCCATGTTGCCCAGTTTGGCGAAGACGCCGGGGTTACCGCCGGTGCGTATCTCTCGTGGGTGCTGTGGTTCCTCGGCTTTCCGGATCAGGCACGCCGAATCAGCGAACAAACACTGGCGCTCGCGAGGCAACTCGACCACCCTTTCAGCCTGGCCTACGCACTGACTTTTGCCTCGATACTCAATTGCCGCCTGCGACGACCGGAGGAAGCCTCGGCACTCGCTCAGGAAACGCTGAGCTTATCCGACAGCCACGGCTTCCCCTTGTGGCAAATCGGGGCCACGCTATCGCGTGGCTGGGCGCTGGCGATGCAGAAGCGACGCCAGGGCGTCAAGTCTCTAAGCAACTGTGTCGACGGGACACGGGCGGCGATGGGCGGCGTGACTCTGGTAGTGCTGGAGCCGCTGCTCGACTCCCACGTGGCACTGGGCGATTTCGCAACGGCGCTGCAAGTCTGCGACGAAGCGATTGCCGTCGGCGATGCTCTGGATGACCACCACGTCGAGGCCGAACTGCATCGCCTCCGGGGCGAAGCGTTGCTCGGGCTCGCCGACACCAATGCAGTCGAGGCGGCCGAATGCTTCAACCGTGCGCTCGACATCAGCCGGCGACAACAGGCAAAATCCCTGGAATTGCGGGCGACCGCCAGCATGGCCCGACTGCTGGCAAAGCAGCGAAAACCCGCCGTGGCCCAACGCATGCTCGAGCAGATGCTCAACCGATTCACCGAAGGATCCACCTCGCCCGATCTGCGCAACGGCCGCAAGATGCTGGCGTCCCTCGCCGACACCCGAAGCCACAGCTCCCGCAAGTAAATTAGGCCAGCTTCCGTTACCACCAGCGAACAAGCTGAAATACAACCGTTTCACCCGTACCGGGGAAAGCCGGTCTGCGTAGCAGTGACTGCTTGCGCGATGTGCCGACCAGCCGCCTTCGGCCACGCCTGACATTTCTGGAGTTCCAAAAGCGAAAAGTCGGCGCTGGCAGCGCGGCGAATTCGTGGAGCAGGCATGCCCCGTCGCCGGTTCTTGTATCATCTGCGCCCCGAATCCCGCACACCGAATCTCCACATGAAGAAACTCCTGTTCATCGCGCTCGTCTGGCTGGCCGGCGCCGCGGCCCACGCCACAGATATCTCCGCCCCTGACGCCCAGGCCGCCCTCGAAGCCGGCAAGCTCACCCTGATCGACATCCGCACCCCGCCTGAGTGGCGGCAGACAGGTTTGGCCAAGGGCGCGCAGCGCCTCGACATGCAGCATCCCGGCGGCGCGCAGGGCTTCGTCGCGGAACTGCTGCAGAAGGTCGGCGGCGACCGCAACGCTCCCATCGGACTGATCTGCCGCACCGGCAACCGCACCACGCAGGTCGCGCGTTACCTTGAGGCCCAGGGTTTCACGCAGGTTTTCAACATCAAGGAAGGCATGGCCGGCAGCGGCGCCGGCCCCGGCTGGATGAAACGCGGCCTGCCGGTGGAGCCCTGCGCCTGCTGAGAGGAACCGTCCCGCCGCCGGGTCGCCCCAAGGCGGGACGATCCAGAGACCGGAGCCGCACAGCGGCGAACCACGGTCACCCCCGCCCGGGGCGGGGCCGGAGCGGTGGGGGCCTTACCGCCACTGTCAGTGGCTGGTGCCTTCCGAGCGGGTGATCTTGTTGTAGAGGTTGTATTTCCCGACCGGCTTGTCCATCGGGATGCGTTTCACTTCCTTGAAGGTCGCGGCGTCGAACACCACCAGTGCGCCGCCGTCCTTCTTGCGTTCCCAGAGGCTGGCCAGTGCGTACTTGCCGTCACGGGTGAACTCGATATGCGCCAGCGTCTTTCCCGGCGCCACCTTCACTTCGGCCACGCGCTCCAGCGTGCGCTTGTCGATCACCTGCAGCGTGTCCTTGGCCTTCGACATCATCGAATCGGTCCAGGCGTAAGGGGTGTCCTCGTGGCTGCGCATGAAGAAGCCCGGGCCGAGGGTGGGAATCTGTTTCACCGTTTCCCAGTTCTTCAGGTCGATGACGCTGACCATGCCCTCCTTGAGGTTGGGCGAGGCCATGACGCGGCGGCCGTTCCAGTCCCAGGTGATGCCGGAGCCAAGGTGCGGCATGCCGGGCAGGGCAAGGTCGGCGATCTTCTTGCGGACATCCAGGTTGACCACCTGGCCGCCGCCGCCCTCGCGCGCCGCGCCCATGAGTTCGGAATAGTCCTGGGTGAAGAAGAAGTCGTCGAGCGGCGTCGACAAGAAGGTGCGGCGCGGATTGAGGAAGCCGGGAATGAAGGCGCCCTCCTTGTACTTGAAGTCGTGGATCATGCCCGTGGGAATATCCTCGACCTTCGGGTCGTAGCTGATCTCCCACACCTCGGGCACATCCTTGAGGGCGGCGACGAAACTCTGGCGCGGCGCGGCGTCATACACCGCCGAGACACGCGAGCTTTCCTTGCCGTCCTTGTCTTTCACGTCGAGCACCTTGAGCAGGTTCAGCTCGGCGTCGAGCAGCACCAGCGTGTGCGGCAGGTAGTTGGCCACTGCCACATACTTGCCGTCGCCCGACACGGCGACGTTGCGGGTGTTGATGCCGGCGCGGACTTCGGCGACGACCTTGAGGTTCCACAAGTCGAACTTGCTGACCCAGCCGTCGCGCGAGGCAAAGAAGACATGGCGCCCGTCGGGCGTAAACTTCGGCCCGCCGTGCAGGGCGTAGCGGCTGGGGAAGCGATGGATCGGCTCCAGTTTGTCGCCGTCGAGCACCGTAACGTGATGGTCTCCGGTTTCGACGACGAGGAACAGGTTCATCATGTCCACGCCCTTGAAGACAGCTGCAGGCTTGTCCGGCAGGCTGCCGGGCTTGAAGTTGACGATGCGCGACTCGCGGATCTGTGCCTCTGTCCAATGCGGCTTCGGCGTGACCGGGGTGTAGATCCAGTCGACGACGGCCGCGATCTCGGCGGGCGAGAGACGATCCTTGAAACCCTCCATCTGTGTTGCCGCCCTGCCCTCTGCCACGGTCCTGATCGCCTCGGGCTTGCGCAGCCGCGCCAGGCTTTCGGGCAGCAGCGCCGGGCCGGTGATGCCGAAGCGGTCGGGGCCGTGGCAGGCAAGGCAATGCTGCTGATAGACCTTCTGCGGCTCGGCGGCAAACAAGGGCACCGCAGCAACAGCCAGGAAGAATGCGATTACGCCGCGCATGGCACGAGTCCGATCTCTTCGTCAGTGAGGTAGCAGCCCGGGTCTTCGGCCCACGGGTCCCTGGTGAGTTGCTGGGCGCGCACACGGGTGTTGCCGCCACAGATGTCGAAGTGCGCGCACTGGCCGCAGCGCCCGCCGACGCGACGCGGATGGGCCTTGAGCCCGGCCATCAACGGGTCGGAGGTATCGGTCCAGATTGCCGAGAACGGCCGATCGCGCACGTTGCCCAGCGTGTAGTGCCACCACATGGTGTCGGGATGCACGTTGCCGAGGTTGTCGATGTTGGCGACGTTCACGCCGCTGGAGTTGCCGCCCCATTGGGCCAGTTTCTGTCTGATGTACGGTGCCCGGTCCGGGAAATTTCGCTCGACCCAGTGCAGCATGTAGACGCCGTCGGCATCGTTGTTGCCGGTGGTGAATTCCTTCTGCAACCCTTGTTGCTGGTAGCGCCAGCAGGTATCGAACAGCAGGTCCATGGCCTGCCGCGTCATCTGGTGCTGGGCGTCGTCCTTGCGGTTCTTGTTGCCGCGGCCGGCGTAGTTGAGGTGCGAAAAATAGAAACGGTCGACGCCTTCGTCCTCGACCAGTTGCAGCAGCGCCGCCAGGTCGTGAAAGTTGTCCTGGGTCAGCGTGAAGCGCACACCGACCTTGAGGCCGGCATCACGGCACAGGCGGATCGCATGCAGCGACTTGTCGAAGGCACCGTCCATGCGGCGGAACTTGTCGTGCGTGGCGCCCATGCCGTCGAGGCTGATGCCGACGTAGCCGAAGTCGACCGGGATGATCTTCTCCATCATCGCCTCGTCAATCAACGTGCCGTTGGAAGACAGCGCGGTGTAGAACCCGAGGGACTTGGAGCGCTCGGCGATGGCGAAAATGTCCGGCCGCAGCAGCGGCTCGCCGCCCGAGAGGATCAGCGCCGGCACGCGGAAGCCCTTGAGGTCGTCCATCACCGCGAAGACCTCTTCGGTATTCAGTTCGCCGGCGAAGTCCTTGTCGGCCGAGATCGAATAGCAGTGCTTGCAGGTGAGGTTGCAGCGGCGGATCAGGTTCCAGATCACCACCGGGCCGGGGGGCTTGCGCACCGGGCCCAGCGGCGTCGGCGCGGCGATTTCCTGCATGAATTGGGAGATACGGAACATGGCTCGATTAGACCTGTCGCTACCCGCCACGTATTTGACGCATGTCAAAACGGGCCTGGCTTGCCCTGCGGTCGATCCGTGCCCGCAACAGCCAGGGGCCGCCTGCCGCGAACGCCTGCACCAGCGCCCGATCCAGTCCCGCGGCATCGTCCGCCTCGGCATGGCGCAGGTTGAAGGTGGCGGCCAGCGCCGCGAAATCAACCTGCGGCGGCGCGGTCCAGCCGCGTCGCAACAGGGTGTCGGGTACCGACTTGGCGAACGGCAGGTGGTCGAAAATGCCGCCGCCGCCATTGTCCATCACCACCACCACCACGTCCCGTCCGGCCAACGCCGTGAAGCCGCCGCAGTCGTGCAGCGCAGCCTGGTCGCCGATCAGGACCGCCAGCGCAGCGTCGCTCGCCACCGCGATGCCGGCGGCCGTGGCCACATTGCCATCGATGCCGGAAGCGCCGCGATTGCCGTGTAGCGTGAGGCTGCGCGCCGACGTTCCACCGAAGGCATCGACCGCGCGAATCGCCAGTGAATTACCGACGAAGCAATTGCCGCCCACTGGCAGCGCCGCCAGCAGGCAGCGCGCCACCGTGCCCTCGAACCACGGGTCCTGCGCGCACGTCCGCGCGGCATGGCCGGCCGCGTCGGTTTCGGCGCGCGACCAGGCGGCGCGCCATGCGGCGGGAGCGGCAGAAACGTGCGGCGACAAGGCGGCGATGAAAGCCGCCGGTTCGGCGCGCACCCATTGATCGGTGTGCCAGAGTGGATCGGGCCAGCGGCCAGGTGGCGCGACCAGCACATGGCGGGCCGCACCCAGTTTGCCAAGCCAGCGCTGGACGACGCGCGAAACCGGAAAGGCGCCGAAGCGCAGCACCCACTCCGGCTGCGGCAGTGATTCCTGGCGCAGGAACAGCGCCTGATGGGCCAGCACGCGCGAGCGGTCGTGCGCGCCATGACGCAGCCCGGAAAGCGGCTCGGCGAGGATGGGCGCATCGAGTACCGCCGCCAGCGCTGTCACTGCGGCTGCGAACGCCTGCGCGCCGGTACCCGGCATTTCGCCGCAGACGATCACGCCTGGCCGCCCCGTCAGCATGGCCGCCAGTTCCGTGACATCGTCGCAGCCGGCTCGCGTTTCTGTACGAATCGGTGGCCGCGGCAGGGGTGGCGGCGGCGGAATGTGGTCCGGCAGCAGCGGCTCGCGAAATGGCAGGTTGGCATGCACCGGCCCCGGCAGCGGCCCTTGGCATTCCTCGACCAGACGAGCCGCCAGCGTCCGCAAATAGGCCTGATCGACCGCGGCATCGGGCACGCTCACGGCATGGAAGGCCCGCACCTGGCTGCCGTAGAGGCGCAACTGGTCGGCGGTCTGGTTGGCGCCCCAGCCGTGCGCTTCGGGTGGCCGGTCCGCGGTGAGCACCAGCAAGGGCACGCCGGCGAGATTGGCCTCCATCACCGCCGGCAACAGGTTCGCGGCGGCCGTGCCCGAGGTGCACAGCACCGCCGCCGGCACGCACTCGGCCTTGGCCAGCCCGAGTGCGAAATAGCCGGCGGCGCGCTCGTCGGTCATCACCTCGCAGCTCAGCTCGGGCCGGCGCAGACAGGCCAGCGCCAGCGGTGCGGAACGCGCGCCCGGTGCCAGCACGACACGGTGCAGCCCGGCCGCCGCCAGCGCGGCGATAAAGGCATCGGCCCAGGACAGATTGAGTTCGCCCGTGTTCATGCCGCCTGTTGCCGCGTTGACACGGCGCCAGCCGCCAGCGCCGCGCGCATGACGGAAAACTTCGCTTCGGTTTCCGCCAGTTCCTGCGCCGGATCGGAACCGGCGACGAAGCCGGCGCCGGCGAACAGCGTCGCCTCGCGCCCATAAAGCAGGCCGCAGCGCAGGGCCACCGCCACCTCGGCGTTGCCGGCGGCATCGAGCCAGCCGATGCCGCCGGTATACCAGGCGCCGCGCCGGTCGCCGTGATGCGCGAGCCAGTCGAGTGTCGCGGCGGATGGCGTGCCGCCCACCGCCGGCGTCGGGTGCAGGCGGGCGATGAGGTCAAGCGCCGAGACGTCGGCGCGCCGCGTCGCGACCACGCGGCGGCGCAGGTGTTCGAGCGCATCGAGCTGCAGCACCTCGGGAGCGGCGGGCACCGCCACATCGTGACACTGTGCCGCCAGCGCCTGGGCCACGGCCCGCGCCACGAAGTCGTGCTCGCGGCGGTTCTTGTCGGCACCCAGCGAGAGCGGCGATGCCGTGCCGGGGGCCGCGATCGCGTCGGCCCGCCAGGCGGTGCCGGCCAGCGCATCCACCTCGACGCGCGCGCCGTCGAGTCGCAGCAGGGTTTCCGGCGAGGCACCGATGAAGGCCCGCCCGGCGCGCCCGACGCCGAAGGTGGCGCAGTTGGCATGCTGCGCGGCCAGCGCATCGAGTATCGGTGCCACGGCAAGGGGCTTCTCGCCGCGCAGCCGGATCGATCGCGTCAATACCAGTTTATCGAGCGCACCGGAGTCGATCGCGCGCACGGCGGCGCGGCCGCGCGCCAGGAAGGCGCGCTCGGCCAGCGGATGGCGGCAGGGTTCGAGACGCGGCATGGCATCAACCGCCGGGGCCGCAGCGAGGGATTGCCACAAGGCCTGCCAGCGCGCCGGAGCGGCATCGACGTCGCTCGCCGCGCACGAGAATGTCGCCCAGGCAGAGCCGTGCTCCTCGCGCAGCAGCAGTTCGGGCACCCACAGGGCGGCATTGGGCAGCGGCCCGCCGCCGCGCGGCGCGAAGGCAAAACCGAGGCAGGCCAGCGGCGGCGGTACCGCCCCGGCCTGCGCGTGGCGCCAGTCGGCGAGCAAACCGCCATGGGCCGCATGCAGCACGGCGAAGCGCCCGGCACCGGCGGTCGTCACGGTAAACGCCTTGCCGATGCCGCACAGGCGTTGCTGGCGGTCCGGCCGCCGCCACACGAACCAGTCGCCCATACCGGGCACATCGACGTCCGGCAGAAACGGCAGGGGGAGCGTAACGCTCAGCAGCCGTGCCGGCCGCGCGACGTCCGCAAGCCGGGCCAGTTGTCGGCCAACTCCACCCCAGTCTATCGGCTGCCCGTTCATGCGCCCGCCCCCTGCGCCGCCGGCGATGAAGTGGCGGCACCCCAGACCACGGGCAGCGCCCGGCGGTCAAGCTTGCCGCTGGCTGTGCGCGGCAGCGCATCGACGCGCCGGAAGCGGCGCGGACGCCGCGCCGCCGGCAGGTGAGCACGGCACCAGTCTTCGAGCTCCGCCTCGCCGATCTCTCCTTCATAAGCGGCGGCGATCACGTCGCCCCAGAGCGGGTCGACCAGGCCGCTCACGCCCGCTTCGCGCACGCCGGGACAAACCGCCAGGCGCGATTCCACCTCGAGTGGATGCACGTTGACGCCGGCCGAAACCAGCATGTCGTCGGCCCGCCCGCTGACATGGACATGCCCCGCCGCATCGACATGACCCATGTCGCTGGTCGCCAGCCATTCCGGCACGGCGCCGGCCTGCCCGAGGTAACCGGACATCCGCGCCGGCGTGGCGATGCGCAGCACGCCGTCGGCCGCTGCCACGCACACCCCGGGCAGCGGCGGGCCGACGTCGCCTTCCTGCCAGGCATCGGCGTGCGGCCGCCACAGCACCGTTGCCTGGGCGCAGCTCTCGGTCATGCCGTAGGTCGGGCACACCGGCCAGCCCGCGGCGGCGGCACGGCGAAACAGCGGCAGCGGCAGTGCCGCGCCACCGACCAGCACGCAGCGCAAACTCGGCGCTGGCGGCACGCCGGCATCGAGCAGGCGCGACAGCATCGGCGGCACCAGCGACAGGTGGGTGATGCGGCGGCGCGCCAGATCGCGCCCCACCGCCGCGGCATCGAAGCCATCATGCACGACGGCCGTCGCGCCGGCACGCAGGCAGCGATAGAGGATCATCGCGCCGCCGACATGGTAGAGCGGCAGGCCGGCCAGCCAGGCATCGCCGGCCCGCAGGTCGAGCGCGCGGGCGCTCATGCGGCTGGCTGCGGCCACCGCGCGCCACGCCAGGCGCACGCCCTTCGGCGCCCCCTGCGAACCACTGGTGGCGATGATCAGCGCAAGGGCCGGCGCCGCCGCTTCAGCGGCCAGCCTGACGAGTTCCGCGCGATGCAGCGGATCCATCCCCGGCGGCAGCGGAAACGCCGTGCCGCCGCCCAGCGCACACGCCACGATGCCGCGCGCCAGCGTTGCGGCATCGCCTTCGAGCACCTGCAGGCCGTCGCGTCCCGCCATGTCGGCAACCGCGCCGAAGGACATCGCGGCGCCATCGGGCATGACAAGGGCGGGCGCCGTGGGCGCGGCCCGATTAAGCCAGTAACGAATTGGCAACATGCGCCAATTTTACGTGGCCGGCGGCAGCCGGCGCATGAGGCAGATCAATCCCGCCGCTCCGCAAGCGGCCAGCAGGAGTCAGCCTGGGGTGTCGGGCATTTCTACTGCGGCTTGCGCTCCCACGGGGCGACATCACCCGGCACCAGGCGAAACAGCGGATGGCCGTCGGGCGAGGCAACGCCATTCCAGGCCAACCGCAGTTCGGGATTGCGGAGCGCCAGCTTTGACATCAGGTGCTGCCACTCGTATTCGATCTGTCCGATCGTGACCGGTATCGCGGCAACCGGCCCGGCCGATGGCGCCTCGAACTTGCTCCGGTCGAACGAGTAACCGCGAAGCGTTGCCTCGGCATGCACGGCAGCAAGGTAGGCGCTGATCGCCTCGATTGGCGAAGGCTGTTCACGGAACCGCTGCAGCTGCGGATGCGAGCGATAGCCGCGCGTCTCGCCGCGCAGCACCGCCTGAGCCAGCAACGCCTCGCGCCACAAAGCGACGAGGCCCTGGGGATCGAGATAGCGAGGATGCAACGACCAGAGGCGCATGATCAGCCAAATTCTGGCACGATTGCATATTCTGTTGAAAACCGCCAATGAAAATGTCCGCAAACCCGCCACCCGCATTGGCACATCCCATAACAGTCGGATCCCGCCCCTGAGTGGCTTGATGACATCTGAAAAGCACCTGACGGATTTCTGCCGCACACCTGACCTCGGCGCAATGCGATCATCGCCCCGATGCGGCAATGCAAGGTTCTGGACTGCGCCTATCCCACCATCACGAGAATCTGAGCTCAAAGCAGACACTCCCCGCACCTGAACGTACATTGATATCGCCGCCATGCGCGCGGAGGATGGATCGGGTTATCGCCAATCCTAGCCCCGCACCCTCTCCCATGTTGTGACGTGACGGATCGGCGCGATAGAAGCGATCAAAGAGGCGGGGCAGATGTCCATCCGGAATCGGCTCGCCGTCATTCTCGATTTCCACGCTGACGCCCGCGGATGTCTTGATGCGCACCCGGATATTGCCGCCGGCAGGCGTATGGCGAATGGCGTTCGCCAGCACATTGGCGAGCGCTCGCCTGAGCATCAGCCGGTCGCCCGTGACCTGTGCCGTGCCGGACGACGAAAGATGCAGTTGCTTTTCTTCTGCGAGCGCATCGAAGAAGTCGCACAGCTCAGCGACCTGCTCGGCAAGATCCACGGATTCCCCCTTGGGAACAATCAATCCATGGTCGGCCTGTGCCAGGAACAGCATGTCGGAGATCATGCGGGCCAGGCGCTCAAACTCCTCCAGGTTCGACGCCAGGGTCTCGCGGTATTCGTCCGTGCTGCGCACCCGCGTCAGGGCGACTTGCGTTTCAGTCATCAGGTTGCTGATCGGTGTCCGCAGTTCGTGCGCGATGTCCGACGAAAACTCCTTCAGCTGATTGAACGATGCCTCAAGCCGGGCCAGCATGGCGTTCAGGCTCTCGGCCAAGGTGGCCAGCTCGACAGGTACGGCGTGCACATCGATGCGGTAGTCGAGGTGGCTGGCAGTCACCCGAGCCGCGCCGGCCCGAATCTCGCGCAATGGAGCCAGCCCGCGGCGCACGGCGACCCAGCCGAGAAAACCCGATAGCGTCGCCGCGGCGACGATCAGCAGCCAGAGCGTGCGGCGGAAGGAAGCCATGAAGCTCGCGTGGTGTGCAATGCCGACGCCGACGGCCACGAGCAGGGGCGGCTGGCCGGCAATGCCCGTCGCTTGCAGGCTGGCAATGCCGCGCCAGGGATGCCCGGCCTGCAACCAGACGCGCGGCTGGCCATCTGCCGTGGCAGCGTCGAGCAAGGTGGCGGGGAAATCCATGGCATGCGTTGCGAAAACGCGCTGTCCGTTCCGGCCAGCGACCCGGACGGCCAGTTCGTGGTGGCCGACCAGAGAATCTTCCAGCTGGCGCGGAAGTTCGTCCAGGTCAGCGAGCTGCGTCACATGTCGCAGCAGATTGCCGACCAATAGCGTCTTGCCCTGAAGCAGCTCCATGTCCTGCTCGACAAAATGCCGTTCCACGGCATGTCCGACCAACAGCCCGAGGACTAGCAGGACGCCGGTCGAAAGAATGGAAAAGAACAGGGTCAGTCGCAGGGTGATCGACAGGGAACGGATGTTCATTGCGCGTCCGTGTCGAGTACATAGCCCATGCCGCGGACGGTGCGGATCAACTTCTGCTCGAAGCCGTCATCGATCTTGGCGCGCAGCCGGCGCACTGCGACCTCGATGACATTGGTGTCGCTGTCGAAATTCATGTCCCAGACCTGGGAGGCGATCAGCGAGCGCGGCAGAACTTCGCCCTGGCGCCGCAAGAGCAGTTCGAGCAACAGGAACTCCTTCGCGGTCAAGTCGATCTTCCGCTCGCCGCGCGTCACCCTGCGCCGCATCAGGTCGAGTTCGAGGTCCGCCGCGCGCAGCACATCGGATTCCTTGGCTTTGCCGCCGCGGCGCAGCAGCGTGCGCACCCTGGCGAGCAGCTCGGAAAAGGCGAAAGGCTTGACCAGATAGTCGTCGGCCCCCATCTCCAGGCCCTTGACCCGATCATCGACATGATCACGCGCCGTCAGGAAAAGGACAGGCATCTCCTTGCCAGCGCCGCGGATGCCCTGCAGCACCTGCCAGCCATCGATGCCGGGCAGCATGACGTCGAGGATCGCCAGATCGTAGCTGTCGGTCAGCGCGAGATGCATCCCGTCGAAGCCTTCCCGCGCCAGGTCGACGACGAAGCCGGCCTCGCTCAGCCCCTGCTTCAGATAGTTCCCAGTCTTTGCCTCGTCTTCGACAACAAGAATCTTCACGTATTCCTCCAGTGCCAGCGGCGCACCCGTCGAACCGAACCACCCACAGGCATCGGGGCCACTGTAACCGGACCACGGCTTCGTCGCGAGAAGATGACAGGAATGTAATCCGCCGGTCAGCTTGGTGTCGGTACCGGACGATCAGACTACACCGGTCAATCGAGCACAGGAGCCCCGCATGAAACCCGCCATCCGAATCGCCGCGTTCCTTTCCCTGCTGGCCCCGGCCGCCTGGGCTGCCGCGCAACCCACCATCCAAGTGTACAAGAGCCCGACCTGCGGCTGCTGCGGCAAATGGGTCGAGCACATGAAGGCCAGCGGTTTCGATGTCGTCACGCACGACACGAACGACGTCGCCGCGCACAAGGCGCGGCTTGGCGTGCCGCTGGCCATGGGTTCGTGCCATACCGCCGAGGTCGGCGGCTATCTGGTCGAGGGCCATGTTCCGGCCGCCGACGTGAAGCGTCTGCTGGCCGAGAAGCCCCGCGCCAGGGGTCTGGTCTCTCCCGGCATGCCGCAAAGTGCCCCCGGCATGGACGATCCGCGCCGGCTGCCTTACGAGGTTCATCTGGTACGCGCCGACGGGATCACCACGACGTATGCGCGGCATTGATAAGGAGAGCCGGATGCGCTTGATGGACGTTCTTGCCGGACAACCTCGCCACCCGTCACGCCGCCGTTTCGTCCAGGGGATGGCGGCGGGTGGCCTGCTGGCGGGCATATCGCCCGTCGTTCGGGCCGCATTCGATGTCGGATCGGCCCCCACCGTGGCTACCGGCGGGAGTGCGCCCGTCCTCTCGGGCACCGACATCCGGTTGACCATCGCCGAGACGGTCGCGAACTTTACCGGCACGGCTCGCGTGGCGACCACGATCAACGGCTCGATCCCGGCGCCGACCTTGCGCCTGCGCGAGGGCGACACCGTCACCCTGCGCGTCACCAATCGGCTGCCGGTCGCCACCTCGATCCACTGGCACGGCATCATTCTGCCCTACCAGATGGATGGCGTGCCCGGCATCAGCTTCCCGGGCATTGCCCCAGGTGCGACCTTCACCTACCGCTTCCGCCTCGAACAGAGCGGCACCTACTGGTATCACTCGCATTCCGGGCATCAGGAACAGACGGGAATGTACGGCGCTATCATCGTCACGCCCCGCGACGGAGAAAGCATCCGCGCCGACCGCGACTACGTCGTCCAGTTGTCGGACTGGACGGACGAGGATCCGCAACGGGTGTTCGCCAAGCTCAAGGTGCAAAGCGACTATTACAACTTCAGCAAGCCCACGGTGGACGACTTCTTCCGGGATGTCTCGGCGGATGGCATGGCCGCCGCACTGGACAAGCGCAGGATGTGGAACGAAATGCGCATGAACCCGACCGATCTTGCCGACCTGTCGGCCGCCACCTACACCTACCTGATGAACGGCACCACGCCGGCCGGCAACTGGACGGGGCTGTTCCGGCCCGGCGAGCGCATCCGCCTGCGCTTCATCAACGGCGCGGCCAACAGTTTCTACGACGTGCGCATTCCCGACCTGAAGATGACCGTGGTGCAGTCCGACGGCGTGAATGTCGAGCCAGTGAGCGTGGATGAATTCCGCTTCGGTCCGGGGGAGACCTACGACGTCCTGGTCGAACCGCAGGGCGATGCCCACACGATCTTCGCGCAATCCATGGATCGCAGCGGTTATGCGCGCGGCACGCTGGCTGTGCGCGCCGGTTTGGAAGCCCCCGTGCCAGCACTCGACAAGGTGGAGTGGCTAACCATGGGCGACATGATGGGGCGCATGGAGCATGGAGCGATGGCCGGAATGGATCACTCCACCATGAACATGCAGCACGACATGCCCGGCATGGATCATGGCGCCATGGCGATGCCGATGCAACACGACATGAAGGGCATGAAGCATGAGGCCATGGCGATGGATCACAGCCAGCACGGCATGATGCAGGCCAACCCCCTTGCCAAGCCATCGCAGAAAGTCCGCCATGCCCGCACCGAGTTCGGCCCGAGCACCGACATGCGTGTCGACATGCCGCGCACCACGCTCGACGACCCGGGCATCGGCCTGCGCGACAACGGCCGCAGGGTCCTGACCATGGCCGACCTCGCCACCGTCGGCGGCCCGCTCGACAAACGCGGGGCCGAGCGGGAAATCGAACTGCACCTGACCGGCAACATGGAACGCTACACCTGGTCGTTCGACGGCCTTGAGTTCGGCCAGAGCACGCCGGTGCACTTCAGGCATGGCGAACGGGTGCGCGTCATCCTGCAGAACGACACCATGATGACCCACCCCATGCACATGCACGGCATGTGGAGCGAACTCGAAACCGCCGACGGAGGTTTTCAGGCCCGTCGCCACACCATCCCGGTGCAGCCGGCCCAGCGGCTGAGCTTTCTCGTCAACGCTGATGCCGTCGGCCGCTGGGCCTGGCACTGCCATCTGATGTTCCACATGCACGCGGGCATGTTCCGCGAGGTGGTGGTGGCATGAACGGCATTGAGGATAAGACCATGCAGAAGAACGGCATCCGGGTCGTGGCGGCCATCGTCGCAATCAGCGGCTTTTCGTCCGCCTGGGCGCAGTCGGGACCAGCGATGGATCATGGCGGCATGAACATGCAGGCGGCTGCGGACGCAACGGACGCCCAGGACACGCAGGACCGCCGCGACCCGCATGCCTATGCCGACGGCTTTACGCTCGACAGCGGCAAGTATGCGCTGCCGGGGCCACGCCAGCTCTCGCTGGCCGACGAGCACAGTTTCGGCAGCCTTCTTGTCGACCGGCTCGAACACGCCCAGGTCACTCGCGGCGGCCCCAGTGGCACCGCCTACGACATGCAGGCATGGTTCGGTCGTGACTACGACCGGCTCGTCATCAAGGCCGAGGGCGAGCATGCGAACGGCAGGCTGCAGGAGGCGCGGACCGAACTGCTGTGGGGGCACGCCGTCGCCAGCTATTGGGATACCCAGCTTGGCGTCCGGCAGGACAGCGGCCTCGGGCCGGGCCGCACCTGGCTGGCGTTCGGCGTGCAGGGCATGGCGCCCTACTGGTTCGAGGTCGACGCCACCGCGTATGTCGGCAGCGATGGGCGCACCGCGCTGCGCCTCGGCGCGGAATACGAAATGTCGTTCACGCAGCGCCTGATCCTGCAGCCGCGCGGGGAATTCAACTTCTACGGCAAACGCGACGTCGCGCACGACATCGGCAGCGGGCTGGCGGATGGCGTGCTCGGTCTGCGCCTGCGATACGAAATCTCGCGCCAGTTCGCGCCCTACCTCGGCGTCGAGCGCACGGCGAAATTTGGCCAGACGGCCGATATTGCGCGTGCTGTCGGCGAGCCGACCGGCGAGACGCGCTGGGTGGCCGGGCTGCGGTTCTGGTTTTAAGCCGCCCAATGACGGTTTTTGTTGAAGCAAGGTGTTGTTAATCACCCAAGGAGAAACACCATGAAAGCGATCACGATTTCGGTTCTTGCCGCCTCACTCGCCCTCGCCACGCCGGCCTTCGCCGAGGAGTCCCGCCAGCCCGCCCAGCCAGACGCGATGCAGGGCGCCATGGCACCGCCGGACGGCAAGGCCATGCAGCAGATGCAGGGCAACCTGACGAAGATGCGGGCGCAGCTGGAACAACTCGGCAAGGCCAAGACCCCCGAGGAACGCCAGAAGGTCATGAACGCGCACATGCAGACCATGCAGGAAAACATGGGCATGGCGCGCGGCATGCAGTCCAGCATGATGGGCTGTCCGATGATGCAGGGCGGCATGATGAGCAAGGGAATGATGCGCGGCGGCCAGGGGATGATGGGACAAGGCATGGCCGGCACCGATGACATGATGGCACGGCGCGTGGATATGATGGAAAAGCGCATGGACATGATGCAGATGATGATGCAGGGGCGAATGGGAATGCCCGATGGCGCGCCCGCCAAACCCGCCAACTGAACCACTGCAGGAGGCCGCATGTATGGCATTGATCACACGGGGAGCGGCCTGATGGGTGGCTTCGGCATGATCCTGATCTGGCTGGTGCTCATCGCGCTGGTGGCCGGGCTGCTTGTGCAACGCCGGGGTCGCAACAGCAAAGCCGCAGCGATGCCGCTGGAGATTCTCGACGCGCGCTATGCGCGTGGCGAGATCGGGCGCGAGGAATACCTGTCGCGTCGCGCCGACATGACGGCTGGCGCTGCGAACTGAAGGCGCAGGAGGTGGTCCAATTATTTTCCCCAAACGAGACAGGAGCGCAACATGAGCACGGGTTATGGTTTCGGCAAGCAGGTGGCGGTCACCTTCGACACGGCGATAGAGCGGGTCACCGCGGAATTGCAGAAGGAAGGCTTCGGCGTATTGACGGAGATAGACGTCGCCGCGACCTTGAAAAATAAGCTGGATGCCGACCTGCCGCTCTATCGCATCCTCGGCGCCTGCAATCCGGCGCTGGCACAACAGGCGCTGGCAGCCGAGCCTTCCATCGGTCTGCTACTCCCCTGCAACGTCGTCGTTCGTCAGGATAATGCGGGAAGTGTCTTCGTCGAGTTCATGGACTCGGCTGCCGTGCTCCAGCTTGTCGATAACCCGAACATCGCCACCCTGGCCACCACGGTGCGCGCCAAACTCGCAAGGGTGATGCAGGCACTGTGAAAAAGTCGGCGCTGGCGACACGGCAAACATCGAAGCGTTAGGCTGCCATGGGTCGCACGAACGCAATGGCAACCGCCTGATTCGTCATCGGGCCGCAAGCAAGGAGGCAGCATGCTGGCATGGCTGAAAGAGCAGTGGTCCGTCTTGCGTTCCTGGATGCGTGCCAACCAGGATGCACATGCCAGGGCACCGACCCTGCCTTGCTGCTCGTCGCCCCCGCCGGGCGCCGGTCATACTGCAGGCAAGGAGGAGTGACGCCATGACGAAAGCCTTGCTGGGAATCCTCGTCACCGTGATTGCAGGCCTGGGCATCGCGGGTGCCATTGCCTACAGCGGCCTTGTCGATGTCGGCGCCGATGCGCCCCACGCACCCGTTGTATTCGATGTCATCGAGATGGTACGCGAGCGCTCCATCGCCCGGCGGCTCGACGGAATCGTTCCGCCAGCGGATCGGGATGCCGCCGCACGGGTCCGACTGGGCGCCGGAAACTACGAGGCCATGTGCGCCGGCTGCCATCTGCGCCCAGGCGAGCGGGACTCGGAGCTGCGGGCCGGGCTCTACCCCAAGCCGCCCGCGCTGGCGATGAAGCCCAAAAACGGCAAGGCAAACCCGGCGCGCGCTTTCTGGATCATCAAGCACGGACTCAAGGCCAGCGGCATGCCGGCCTGGGGCAAGGGCGGCATGAGGGACGCAGACATCTGGAGCCTCGTTGGATTCCTCGACCGCCTTCCCGGTCTTTCGCCCGAGGCGTATCGGTCGCTTCAGGCCGAGAGCATGGGCCATTCGCATGCCGGCTCAGAAGTGAGGACCGCTGATCACCATGACAACCACGAACATAGCCATGACCCCGGCCGCTGATTCAAGGGATCCCGTTTGCGGCATGACGGTGAAGCCGGACTCGTCCTACCGCGCGAGCCATGCGGGCCGCGACTATCGCTTTTGCAGTGCGAAATGCCAGGAAAAGTTTTCGCACGATCCGATGCGCTATCTGGCGCCAGCGCCCGCCCCCGCGGCAGCCACGGGCAGCGCCGAGTACACCTGCCCGATGCATCTCGAGGTGCGGCAGATCGGCCCCGGCACCTGCCCGAAATGCGGCATGGCACTCGAACCGAGCGTCGCTACCGCCGAGGATGAGGAAAATCCCGAACTCGCCGACTTTCGCCGTCGTTTTGGGTGGACGCTGCCGCTGACCCTGCTCGTCGCATTCATCGCCATGTCGGGGGGGCTGTTCGACGAGCTGCTCGGCCGCACGCGCACCTGGGTGGAACTCGCGCTCGCCACGCCGGTCGTGTTGTGGGCCGGCCGGCCGTTCTTCGAGCGCGGCTGGCAATCCGTGAAGAACCGCAGCCCCAACATGTGGACGCTGATTGGCCTGGGCACCGGCACGGCCTACGTCTATAGCGTCATCGCGACGCTGCTGCCGGAAGCGTTTCCGCTCTCGTTTCGCATGAACGGACAGGTCGCCGTGTATTTCGAGGCCGCCGCCGTCATCATCTCGCTGACGCTGCTCGGCCAGGTGCTGGAATTGCGGGCGCGTTCCGAAACCGGCGCGGCCATCCGGGCGCTGCTGGGGCTGGCGCCCAAGACCGCGCGACGCATCCGCGCCGATGGTGACGAGGAGGACATACCGCTCGCCGAGGTGCATCCCGGCGACCGCCTGCGCGTGCGCCCCGGCGAGAAGGTGCCGGTCGACGGTACCGTCGCCGAAGGCGAAAGCGCCGTCGACGAATCCATGCTCACCGGCGAGCCGCTGCCGGTCGGCAAGCGTCCCGGCGACAAGCTGATCGGCGCCACGCTGAACACCCACGGCGCGCTCATCATGACCGCCGAAAAGATCGGCGCGCAGACGGTACTCGCGCAAATCGTGCAGATGGTGGCGCAGGCGCAGCGCTCGCGCGCGCCCATGCAGCGCATGGCCGACGTGGTCGCCGGCTATTTCGTCGTCGTCGTGGTGCTGACGGCATTGGTCACGCTGCTCGGCTGGGGGCTGTTCGGCCCGCAGCCGAGTTGGGCCTACGGCCTGATCAACGCCGTCGCGGTGCTGATCATCGCCTGTCCCTGCGCGCTGGGGCTCGCCACCCCGATGTCCGTGATGGTCGCCTCCGGCAGGGCGGCAACGCAGGGCGTGCTGTTTCGCGATGCCGCCGCGATCGAATCGCTGCGCAAGGTCGACACCCTGATCGTCGACAAGACCGGCACGCTCACCGAAGGCAAGCCGGCCTTCCATGCCGTTGTCGCCGCACCGGACCAAATGGAGAGCGATGTGCTGCGCATCGCGGCCAGCCTCGACCAGGGCAGCGAGCATCCCCTAGCCCATGCCATCGTCGCCGCGGCGCGAGCACGCGAACTCGTCTTGAGCAAGACGGAGCATTTCGAGTCGGCCTCTGGCATCGGCGTGCGCGGGCAGATCGACGGCCACGCGGTCGTGCTCGGCAACTCCGCGCTGATGGATGACGAGAAAATCGACTCGAAGCCGCTCGCCGCGCAGGCCGAGGCACTGCGGCTGGAGGGCGCCAGCGTGATTTATCTGGCGGTGGCCGGAAAGCTGGCCGGCCTGCTGGCCGTCGCCGACCCGATCAAGGCGTCTACTGCCGAAGCCATTGCCCGCCTGCACGCCGACGGACTGCGCATCATCATGGCGACCGGCGACGGCCTGACGACCGCGCAGGCGGTGGGCCGCCGGCTCGGCATCGACGAAGTGCATGGCGAGGTCAAGCCGAAGGACAAGGACGATCTAGTGGCGCGCTTGCAGGCGGAGGGACGCGTCGTCGCCATGGCCGGCGACGGCATCAACGACGCGCCGGCACTGGCGCGTGCCGACGTCGGCATTGCCATGGGCACCGGCACCGACGTGGCGATGAGCAGCGCCCACCTGACCCTGGTCAAGGGCGACCTGCGCGGCATCGCCACCGCGCGTGCCATCTCCGTTGCAACGGTACGAAACATGCGGCAGAACCTGCTGTTCGCTTTTCTCTACAACACGCTGGGGGTACCGGTCGCAGCCGGTGTGCTTTATCCCGCCTTTGGCATCCTGCTGTCGCCGATGCTTGCGGCACTGGCGATGAGCTTCAGCTCAGCGTCTGTCGTCGGAAATGCGCTGCGATTGCGGGTTCGCTGATTTTTCATAACCCCGAATTTAACGCAACCGCTTGCGACACATCGATGCAGTCGCGAGCCGGACGTGATCAGTCGAGATCGCCGGACACGGGAGCGACCCCCAGCCCGGGCGCAGCGGGCAGCAGCAGCCGGCCGGCGACGATGCGCGGCGGCGTGGCGACATCGGCAGCCAGCCAGGCACTGGTGCCGAGGCCGTGGGCGAGCGCGGGGGATATGGCGGCGGCGAGGTGGGCGGCGGCGGTGACGCCGATGGCGGAATCGACTACCGAGGTGAGTACGACCTCGATGCCTGCGGCCTGTGCCTTTGCGGCGATGGCACGCGTGGCAGCGATGCCACCGAGGCGCGCCGGCTTTAGGACGAAGCGCCGCACGGCGCGAACGGCGAGCAGCGCACTCAAGGCCTCCGTGCCGAATTGCAGCAGCGACTCGTCGATGGCGATGGCATAGGGTAGCGCGACTTGCAACGCAGCCAGCTTGTCGGGAGTCGGCATCGCGAGCGGTTCCTCGACGGCATCGATCGGCAGGTCGGCGATGGCGGCGAGGAAACGTTCGGCTGCACTCTGCGTCCAGGCGCGATTGGCGTCGAGCCGCAGCCTGAGCCGGCCCTGCGTGGCGTCGATAACCTCATGCAACCGGGCCAACTCGGTGTCCGGCAAACCGATGCCGACCTTGAGCTTGCCGATGGCGTAGCCCTGGCCAAGCGCCTCCTTGGCACGCACCGCGGCGCCGGCGTCGAGCGGGCCGAGAGCGGCGTTGATGGCGATGTCGAGCGGGGCGTCCGCATCGAGCATGCGGGCGAGTGGCACGCCCTGATTCTGCGCGGCGATGTCGGCTTCGGCAGTTTCGATGGCCCAGCGGACTTCGGATGGAAGTTTTTGAAAGTCGGCGCTGGCGGGACGGCAACAACAATCCGCGAGGGATGAGAGCACGGCCTCGGCATTGCCGCCGCTTGGCAGCGGGGCGCAATCGCCCCATCCGGCACAGCCGTCCTCGGCCGTTAAATGGAGCAGCGCACCGCGCCGCTCGGTCAGCGTCGCCGCCGCCGCGATCCACGGCCGCTTCAGCGGCAGGCAATAGGGTACGACGCGTGCCTGCGCAATGCGCATCAGGGACGACGGCGGTATTTCGAGAAATCCGGCGGACGTTTCTCCAGCCAGGCGTCGCGGCCTTCCTGACCCTCGGCGGTCATGTAGAACAGGCCGGTAGCCTGGCCGGCGAGCTCCTGGATGCCGGCAAGGCCGTCGGTGTCGGCGTTGAAGCCGGCCTTGATCATGCGCAGTGCCGTCGGCGAAAGCCTCAACATCTCGCGGCACCAGGCGACCGTTTCCTCTTCGAGTTTTTCCAGCGGCACCACGGCGTTGACCAGGCCCCAGTCGAGCGCGGTCGGCGCGTCGTACTGGCGGCAGAGCAGCCAGATTTCCTTGGCGCGCTTCATGCCGATGCTGCGCGCCATCAGGCCGGCGCCGAGGCCGGCGTCGAAGCTGCCGACGCGCGGGCCGGTCTGGCCGAAGCGGGCGTTGTCGGCGGCGATGGTGAGGTCGCAGACGAGATGCAGCACATGGCCGCCGCCGATGGCGTAGCCGGCCACCATGGCAACGACCGGCTTGGGCAGGCGGCGGATCTGCATCTGCAGGTCGAGCACGTTGAGGTGGGGCGTGGCACTGGCCGCATCGTGGTAGCCGCCGTCGTCGCCGCGCACCGTCTGGTCGCCACCCGCGCAGAAGGCATCGGGACCGACGCCGGTGAAGATGATGACGCCGACGCCGGGATCACGATGGGCGCGGCTGAAGGCATCGAGCAGTTCCGTCACCGTCTCCGGGCGGAAGGCATTGCGTCGCGCCGGGCGGTTGATGGAGATCCGGGCAATACCGTCGCCCGACAGTTCGTACAGGATGTCGGCGTAGGGCGCGTCTTTGGGGGCGGCGGATTTCCAGGCGAGGGTCATGGCGGGAGTCGAATAAGGGAAAAGGCGGCTCAGAGCAGGCAGCCGGCGGCCAGCAGCGCGCCGAATACGAACTGGGCCCGCGCCGTGTCGGCCAGCACGCCGTTCAGCGCGGCCCCGCTGGCAACGCGCATGCGCCGCAGCACGGCGATCGTCGGCACCAGCGCCAGCAGCGCCAGCCAGGTTCCCGACCGCTGCGGCAGCACCAGCGCCAGTGGCGGCAACAGCAGGAACGGCAGCAGCATGAACAGTGCATGGGCGCGGCGACTGCCCGCCTCGCCCAGCACGGCGGCCAGCGTGCGCCGCCCCGCCGCGGCATCGGCCGCCAGATCGCGCAGGTTGTTCACCATCAGCACCGCGGCCGCCGGCCCGCCGATGGCGGCACCGGCGAGCAAAGCGGCGACGCTGAGCGTGCCGCTTTGAAGGTAGTAACTGCCGCCGACTGCAACGAAGCCGAAGAACAAGAGGACGAAGACTTCGCCGAAGCAGGAGTGGGAGATCGGCCGCGGCCCGCCCGAGTAGGCCGCGCCGGCCGCCAGCGCGGCCAGGCCGATGGCGACGATGGGCCAGCCGCCGCCGACCGCCAAGTACACGCCCAGCAGGAAGGCCAGCCCGAATGCGGTGAAGGCCGCACGATGAACCTGTGCCGCCGTCGCCCAGCCGGCCGCGGTGACGCGCAGCGGCCCGAGCCGGTCGGCACGGTCATTGCCGCGCGCATGATCGGCGGCATCGTTGTGCAGGTTGGTGCCGACCTGGATCAGCATGGCGGCCAGCAGTGCCGCCAATGCCACCCCGACGGCGGGCGTGGCACCCTCCGCCCAGGCCAACGCGGTGCCCGCCAGCACCGGCGTGGCGGCCAGCGGCAGCGTGCGCGGCCGCGCGGCCTGCAGCCACAGGCGCAGGCCGCGCGGGGGTGGAGACGGTGGCGACGCCAGCGCCACGCCCTCAACCCCCATCCGGCCGCTCCCCGAAATGCAGGGCGGCGATGCCGAAGGAAACATTCTCCCAGCGCACCGCCGTGAAGCCCGTGGCGGCGATCAGCCCGGCGAAATCCTTCTGGTTGGGAAAGCGCCGGATCGACTCGATCAGGTATTGGTAGGCGACCGGCGCGCGCGCCACCGCCGCCCCGAGGCGCGGAATGACGAGATAGGAATACAGGTCGTAAAACGGCGCCAGCCACCAGTGGGGACGCGAGAACTCGAGGCAGACGAAGCGGCCGCCCGGTTTGAGGACGCGATGGATCTCCGCCAGTGCGGCATCCAGGCGAGTGGCGTTGCGCAGGCCGAACGATACCGTCAGCAGGCCGACGCTGCCGTCGGCGAAGGGCAGCCGCTCGGCCTCGCCGGCCAGCCAGGTGACGTCCGCCGCATCACGCCGTCGCCCCTCCTGCATCATCGGCAGACTGGGGTCGCAAACGATGACACGGCGCGCCCCATCCGCCAGCAGCCGGGCCACATCACCGGTGCCGCCCGCGAGATCGACGACTGGCCCAACCGCATCCCGACAGCGGCGCGCCAGGGTGCGCTTCCACAATCTGTGGATGCCGAAGCTCATGAGGTCGTTCATGAGGTCGTAGCGCGGCGCAACCGCGTCGAACACGTCGCGGATGCGGCGGCGGCGCACATCCGCCGTGACCCGCTGGCGGCCGAAGCTCTGGTCGAGATCGCCAGCCGGCGGCTGCGGCATGGCTATTTCAGTGCCGCCTCGGCAGCGGCTTCGATGTCGGCCTTTTTCATGCCGCCGAGCTTCTTCGCCACGATGTTGCCCTGGCGATCGATGGCGATGGTGTAGGGCAAACCGGCGCGGCCGTTGCCGAGCGTCTGCATCAGCCACAGGCCCTTGCTCTTGCCCAGCACCACGGGGTAGTCGATCTCGTAGGCCTTGGCGAATTCGCGCACCGGCTCGGCGTTCTCCTCGATGGCGACGCCGATGATTTCGAGGCCGCGCGCCTTGTACTTGGCGCGCGCCTTGGACAGTTCGGGAATTTCCTCGCGGCACGGCCCGCACCAGCGCGCCCAGAAATTGACTATCAGCGGCTTGCCCTTGTAACTTGACAGAGCCACCGGCTTGTCCTTCATGTCGGTCAGCGTCGCCGCGAAGAAGGGTTCGGCCGGCGGAAAACCCTCGGCCAGGGCCGGCTGCGGCAACAGCGCCAGCGTCGTTGCAGCAACGGCTAGTATCGATTTGATCAAGGCAGGTCTCCACGACGGAATAGTTGGTAGCCGAGGGTCGCCGCCGCAAGCCCGACGACGGTCGGATAAACCAGGGCAAATATCTGGTAGCCGGTGGCGCCGAAGAGATCGAGGATGACGTAGGCCGACGGCCCCAGCACAATCAGTTGCGGGTCGAACAGCGCCAGCGCGGCAGTGCGGAACACCTGCAGCGGGTTGGCCAGCGCCAGCGTCACCGCGACTTCCGGCGCCACCTTGCCCTGGATCATCACGCCGAGCAGGATGAGGTCGAGGAACAGCAGCAGTGTCAGCCACACCAGGAAAGCCGCGCCCTGCGCCATGTCGGTGCTGCGCGCCACCGCCGAGATCAACATGCCGATGCCGAGGAAGCAGGCCGCCATCACCGCGATCAGGGCGGTGTAGTAGCCGAACATGCCCCACGGCACCTCGATGCCGGCGATCAGCGCCCAGATCACCGCGCCGACCATCGCTGCGAACACCGGCAGGAAGATGACGACGTAGCGACCAAGGATCTTGCCCCAGAACCACGCGCCGAGCGATACCGGCAGCGACAGCAGGTATTCGAAGACGCCGGCCTCGCGGTCACCGGCCACCGAGCGCACCGTGGTGATGAGCACGAAGATCGGCAGGATCGCCATGGTCAGCTGGATGTAGGTGACCAGCAGGCGCGACAGCCCGATGAAGCCGAGCACGCGCGACTCGGTGAGGCCGAAGAGGAACAGCAGCGCGACGATGCCGCCGAACACCAGCGTGTATATCTGGAACCAGCGCGCGCGCAGGCTCTCGACGATGTCCAGTTTGGCGGTGAGCCAGAGTTGTTTCATTGCTTGCTTGCCCTCATTTTCCTTTGGCGAGCACATGCTGACGCATGTCCTGAAAATCGGTCGATCCGGCTTGCGGCAAGGCGACGGCGCCATAGTTGTAGCCCATGGGCGAAGTCTTGCCGAAGTACTGCGCCTTGTGCGCATCGTGCCAGCGCAAGACGTTGCCGCGGTTGTTCACATCCGCCACCCACAGTCGCGTCGCCGGCTCCGCCATCCACGGGTAGCTGGCCGCCTTGTCGCGCAACCAGAACACGGCGCAGCCGATGTCGTCGAACTTGAACACGATGTTCTTCGGCCCGCCGCGCATTTCGGCAGCGAAGCGGCGGTCGGAAATCACCATGCTGCAGCGGACGCAGGTATCGCGGTCCCACTTGATCTCCTGCATGCCCTCGGGCCAGTCGCCCTTGCTGCCACAGGCTGCAAGCAGCGCGGCCAGCGGCGTGGCGACGAATCCGGCCACGAGGAAGCTGCGGCGATCCATCAATTCGGCGTCCCGCTAGCGCCGAGTTTTTCATCGACCTCCCTGAGGGAAATGTCGCTGATCAGCGCCACGTAGCGCGAGGCCATGCCCATGAAGCGCAGGCGATCCGGGCCGGCAACGTCACCGGTCCACTCCAGGCCGTCGCCGCGATCGGTGAACTTCCACACGGCCATGGCCTTGGCAAAGGCGGCTTCCGGGCGCTTGACCACGATGCGGCAATCGAGGCGACCGGTCAGCGCGACGTCGTCGGCGACGCGATCATCGAGCACCACCTTGCCGAGGTCGAGTTCGATGACGCGATTGACCAGGGTCGACACTTCGTCGAGGCGGTGGCTGGAGATCAGCATGGTGGCCGACTCGGCGCGCTCGGCCAGCAGCTCGAAGAATATCTTGCGCGCCTCGGGATCGAGGTTGGCGGCCGGCTCGTCGAGCACCAGAACCTTGGCGTCGCGCCCGAGGGCGATGGCGATCAGCAGCTTCTGCTTCATGCCGCCGGAGAGGCGCACGAACTGGCGGCCGGCGACGCCATTGGCACTATCCAGGTCGAGTCCAAGGCGCCGGGCGATGTCGAATATCCGCTTCGGGTCGCTGCCGCAGAGCGAGGCGGCGAACTCGATCAGTTGTCCGACCGGCATCTTCAGCGGCGGCGGCAGCTGCGGCACGAAGCCGATGCTGCCGAGCACCGCGGTACGATCCGTGCGCGGGGAGCGGCCGTCGATGGTGACCACGCCCTCGTGGTTGTATTCACCGAGCAGGCAGCGGATAAGGGTAGTCTTGCCGGCGCCGTTGGAACCGATCAGCGCGACGCGCTCGCCGAGCGCAATTTCGAGGTCGATGCCATCGAGCACGCGGGCACGGCGGAAGGTCTTGGCGACGTTCTGGAACTTGATCATGCGGCCTCCGCCGGGCCGCCCCAAGGACGCCGCAAGCAATGACCCGGAAGCCGCGGCAGCGGCTGAACAGTCGTCACCCCCTTCGGGGTGAAGGGGGATGGGGGGATGGGTGTCATCATGAGGGCGGATTTTACGGGCATCCGCCCCATCCGCGTTTGATTCAAAGCAGTTTCGATAACCCCTTGACCTCGAAGGTCAATGAACCCGTCGGGCAGGTGTCGACACACAGGCCGCAGCGCGTGCAGTCGGGGCCGATGGGCACCTCGGCCTCCACGGCACGACCCTTGATGACCGTATCAAGCACATGCGGCACCAGGCAGACCTTGCGGCAGTCGCCCTCGTGGAAGCAGCCGTCAAGCTTGTACTTGATGCGCAGCGGCGAAATGATGCCGACGACGCCGTAGGTCAGGCCGATCGGGCAGGCGTAGCGGCACCAGGCACGCTTGGAAAAGAAGACCTCGAACACCAGCAGCGCCAGCACCCACAGCAGCGCCAGACCCGGGCCGTAGATCAGGGCGCGCGAGAGTATGCCGGTCGGGGAAATCGCCTCGTACACCGTGTAGCCGGTGGCAATGGCGAGCACGGCGAAGATGATCCAGAACACACTGCGCAAGCGGCGATCGATGGTCTGGTCGGTCACCAGCTTCTTCTTCACCAGATAAACATGCAGCCTCTCTGCCCACTCAGCCAGTAAATGATAAGGGCATATCCAGGAACAGAAGGTACGGCCGCCGAGCAGTATCCACAACACCAGCACCGTGCCGGTTCCAATCAACAGATTGGTGATGATGTGCTTGTGCGCCAGCATCACCTGCAGGGCGGAGTTGAGGTCGATCAGGTGAAAACCGATGAAGCGCGAGGCGGTCAGCGCGCCTTCAAGCAACTGGATGTCGAAATAGAAAGAGATGGTGAACAGCAGGTTGGCGAAGAGCAGCGTCGCCCAACGGCGGTTGCGCCACTTGTTGTCATGGATGGCATGGGCGCGGGCGTGGAGCTTTTCTGCGATCAGGTCGCGGTTGCCACGCTTGTAAAGATGGATTTTTTGCGCAGCCGGGCTGATCTCGGCGGGTTTTTTCGGCTCGGCGCCGAACATCACCTTGATCTGTTCGCGGAAGCGGCGGCTGAGAAGTCGGCTCATGTTCTCCATACCTCCCGCGGCACGATTTCAATGGCGGCCGGTTCGACCGGGCAGATCATCTCGCAGACCCCGCAACCGACACAGGGTTCGTGCACCACCGGCGACTTGCGCTGGCTGCCGTCGGGTGCGAACACGGTTTCGATGGAGATGGCGCCCTTGACCGGACATTCCCGCACGCAGAGGTCGCATTCGGCGACGTCGTAGGGATGCTCGCTGATCTTGATCGGTTTCCAGCGATCGACATCCATGTAGCGCATGCGGCCCTGGAACTTGGGGCCGCGCGCCTGACCCTTGAAGCCCTTGCCCTGAATGGCGAGGCAAGTCTCGGGCCGGGTAAGGCGGGCCACGCCGATACGCTCCGTCAGGTTCAGCGTCGGCTCGGCATCCTTCTCCTTGGCCAGCAGGATGGGCTTGGCGGCCAGGGCGGCACCGGCGCGAACCGGCAGGAATTCGGGCTTGTGGTAAGTGAGCGATCCGGTCGGGCACGCCAGGATGCACTGCACGGCGTCACAGGAAAAGTCACAGGCCTGGGCGCGGGCGTCGATGTAGGGCACGCCGACACCGAATCCATCGACCAGGTCGGCGAGCTTGATCGCCGAAACCGGGCACACCTGCACGCACTGACCACACTTGATGCAGCTGGAGAGGAAGTCCTTCTCGTCGAGCGCACCGGGCGGGCGCAGGCGCTGTCGTTGCGCATAGGCCAGCGGCAGAAAGCCCGAGAGTGCGGCGCCCATCACGCCACCAGTGAGCAGGATGGTGCGCAGGACACGGCGGCGCGCCTGCTGCCGGCGTTCCTTGGACAGCGGCGCCGTCCCACCAGCGCCGACTTTTGCTGGAGGCTCGGACGTTACCGTGTCCTCCGGGAGATTCTGTTCGTCGCTCATGCGCGTCCTGCCTTTGGCTTGATGAAACGGGGCTTCGGGTCCCGCAACTGCATCTCGGGCGTGGAGAACGGCGCCAGGCGCTCGAGGAAATCAAGCAACTCCAGCACCGGTGAGTTTTTGAAAAAGCGCGCCGCCGGAAGTTCCATCCACAACTGGTCGGCGTAGGCATAATTTTCGTGCGCCGTATCGCCGATGCCGTCATTGTTGCGATCGAAACCCTGGTAGGTATCGAAATAATTGCCCAGCCAGGTGTTCTTGTCACCGTTGCCACGACCACCCTGGAATACATCGGTCAGGTTGCCCTCGAAGACGTTGTCCTTGAGGATGTTGCCACCGAGTTCGCTGGTGAGCTGGATGGCGATGCCGTTGTAGGCGAAACGGTTGCGGTTGAAGCGGACCGTGGTATCGGGCTGGAAGGGCGAGAGATCCGAGCCGACGCCGACGGCGCAGTAGATGATCTCGTTGTCCTCGATGTCGACATTGCTCGATTCCTTGAAGCCAAAGGCCATGCCGGCCGCACCGGTGGCATGGGAGACGACATTATTGCGTGCCGCGCCGCCTTCCGTGTACATGAAGTAGACCCCGACGGCGTTGTCGTGAAAACGATTGTTCTCGACGATGTTGTTGTTGGCGAACATGAAGTGAATCGAGTAGCGGCTGCGCTTGCCAACGTTGCCGCGGAAGATGTTGTCGTTGGAATACCACGCCACCATGTCACGCGTATCGACCACCTCGTTGTTCTCGATCAGGTTGCGATTGCTGTACCAGAGGCGCAGGCCGTCGCCGCGCACGCCGAGGTCGAAGGGCTTGGAACTGATGCGGTTGCCGCGCACGATGCTTTCGCTGGACTGCTTGAGGTCGATGCCGAACAGGCAGTTGTCGACGACGAGGTTCTCGATGCGGGCCCGATGGCCGCGCACGTCGAGGCAGCTGTCGTCGGTATCGTGCGAATCGCCGGATCCGGTGAGGTGAAGGCCCGTCAGGGTCACGCCATCCGCCATGATTTCGAACACAGTACCCTTGTCGCCGCCGTCGATAGTGACCTTGCCACCGCCATCGATGGTCAGCACCTTGTCGACCAGCACCGGGCCGGCGTAGTCGCCGGGTGGTGGCTTCAGTACCGAACCGGCAGGCGCCGCATCCACCAGTTCCTGGAACGGCCTGAGGCCGTGCACGCGCTTGTCGCGCTGGTACAGCATGAATTGCGGCTTGGGCCGATCGACGCCGACACGCGGGGCGCTGTTCATGTCGGCGGTGATGACCGGGGCTTGCGCCGCGGCCTCCGCGCCCTCATCCACTCCCCGCCAGCCGATCTCGCCGCTGGTTTCCGCCGCGACCAGCAGCGTCGATATGCCTAGCGCCAGCAAGGGCAGCACGGCACGGGAAAACCTCATTCGACGGTGCCTTCGCGGATCTGCTTGCGCCGCAGCAGAATGGCAAGTGCCAGCGCGGCAAACGTCACCAGCAACAGGGCGTAACCCCAGTAGGGATAGGAGAACGTCGAGAACTGTGCCACCTTGCCCTCGCCGAACACCGTCGGCATGAAAGGCTTGACGGTGAATGCGCCCCAGGGGTGCATGTTGTGGCCGAAGAACCACAACCAGCCGGCGTATTCGATGACGAAGAACAGTGGCAGCAGCCCGGGCACGGCGGCCAGCAGCAACTGGAAGGACTTGATCTTCCACACCCCCAGGATGACGATGACCATGGCGGCGATCAGGCCGACGATGACGATGTGGGAAACAAGAGTGACGTTGTCGCCCCAGACCTTGATCTTTTCCGGTTCCTTGAAGAAGGTGCCGGCCTCGCGCACGTAGTCCGCGACATGGCTCGCCAGGTGACCGAGCACGTACTGATCGACCACGGCCCACACGGCGACGGCGGCGAAGCCCACACCAAGGATGGCCAGACGCAGCTTCTGCTTGGTTGCGGCGAAGGCCAGCAGCATCACCGTGAAGAAACCGAAGAAGAACTTGGCCAGCGGTTTCTCCACCGGCGCGCCGGTGGCGATCGGGAACATGCCGACGTAGTGGTTGATGGTGTTCATTTCATGGACGCAGTCGAGGCCTTCGGCTCCCTTGTCCACGTTCTTTTGCGCGTCGAGGATGGGGTTGTAGCGCTCGTCCTCGTGGCCCAAGTCCTTCTGGATGATCTCGCCGGCCATGCGGGTATTCTTGCCGGCCGCCTTGCAGCCGTTGTACACGCCGTCGAAATGGAAATGGATGCGGATGCCATCAGGGAAGGCATCGGGGGGATAGTTCGGGGCAGTCAGCGACACCCACCAGATGGGGGCGAAATAGGCGGCGATCATGGCCACCAGTGCGATCAGCGTCAGGCCGCCAACGGCGACGTTGGTATTTTTGGGGGTGTTCATTTTTTCTCTCTTTGCGGAGTACTTGTGAGCAGTACTTGTCGGCAACGGGAAGCCTTGCCAATGCTACATCGAACCGCCGCGCGGCGTCTCGCCAGCGCCGACTTTTCGGACTGAGCGACCGCGCGCCGATGGAGAGCGGCGCGCGGTGTCAGCTACAGCATTTACCTGCTTACTTCTTGCCGGCCTTCGGCTTGCACATCGAACCCGGCATCTTCAGGCTCGACTGGTAGGCGGAAATCGCCACCAGCATTTCGTTGGTGTAGGGCTTGATGACCTTGACCATGTCCGGGTTGGCGTTGCGGCGATGGCCGTCGCGAATCTCGGTCATCTGGCGCAGCAGGTACTTGTAGTGCTGGCCGGCGATGACCGGATAGAACTTGGCCTTGTCACCCTGGCCGTTGGCGCCGTGACATTCCTTGCACTGCTTCTCGTAAAGGTCCTTGCCCTTGGCGATCTGGGCGGCGGCATCGGCACCTTCGTACTGGCCATGGTCAGTCGGGATGCACAGGCTCTCGATGTAGGCAGAGACGTTGGCCAGTTCCTGCGCGTCGGTGAGTTCCTTGGCGAAGGGGTACATGGTCGGGTTGTCGCGCAGGCCGGCACGAATGTCGGCCATCTGCTTGATCAGCACGGTGGTGTGCTGGCCGGCGAGCTGCGGGAAGGTGCCGTCGGGACGACCAGCACCGGAAGGCAGGTGGCAGGCGCCACAGATCTCGTAGCCGTCGCGGCCTTCCTTGGCGTTACCCTTGAGCGTCAGGGCTTCGCTTTTCTCGCCTCCCTGGGCATTCCACTTGTAGTCCTTGCCCTCGATGCCCTCTTTCTTCGGGGCGGGCGGGCCGGCAAAGGCAACGCCGGCAGACAGCAGCGCCAGCGCGATCAGCGTAGTCGATTTCATGTCGTGATCCTTTTCAATAGTCGGGGATGGTTCATTATCTCCCTTGGCATATCAGCACTCATTGATATTCATCAATACCAAGGGCAGCAGCCCAAGATCAGGGCTTGAGCTTGGACAGATAGTCGGCCAGGGCCTTGATTTCCTCGTCGCTGACGAGATGCATCACGCCTTTCATGGCTGCGGTCTGGCCGTTGTTGCGGGCGCCGCTCTTGATGTCCTTCATCTGCTGCTCGGCGTAGCCGGCGTTCTGCCCGGCCAGCTTGGGATAAGTCGCCATCAGCGGCTTCTTGGCATCCTTGCCGTGGCAGGCGACGCAGGTTTTTTCCATATACAGCTTGGCGCCATCGGCGGCGGCGAAAGCCTGACCGGACAGCATGAGACCGGCAGCGGCAATAGTCAGTACAAGTTTCATGGGTATTCCCTTCAAAAAAAGAAAACGGGGGGCAGAGTACTCTGCCCCCCGTCGTTAGCACATTGCTCTAAATCAACTTACTTGACTTTCTTGGCGCCGTTCTGCTCGAGGTAGGTCTTGGCGCGCAAGCCGAGGTCGGCTGTCTTGACCTGGTATTGCCAGATCTGCTCGGCCCAGAGGTTGGCGTTTTCCCAATCCTTCTTGGCGGCAAACCCTTCGTGCTTCTCTTTCAGACCCTTGGTCTTGCCGAGTTGGTCGAAGGCGTCTTCAACCATGGCCACGACATCCGGGAAGTCCTTGTAGTTGACACTGGTGATGTAGGCAACGACGGAGTCGATGATCACCTGGGTGTCGACCACTTTCTTCACGGTCGCCTTGTAGTCGGCTTCGGTGTAGTTACCCTTGGCCAGCGTCATCTTGGTCGGCTTCCAGCCCTTCGGCTTCACCAGGAGGTAGCCCTGCATCTCGAGGTGGAGAGCGGAGCAGAACTCGGTGCAGTAGTAGGGATAGACGCCTTCCTTGTCAGCCTTGAACTTGACCGAGACGGTTTTGCCAGGCTCGACCGAAGCATGCACGTTGTAGGTCGACACCGTGAAGCCGTGGGTCTCGTCCTGGGCGCGCTCAAGGTTGGTCAGGTGGATGGTGACCTCGTCGCCGACATCGACCTCGATGGTCTCAGGCGTGATGTGCGAGCGGATCAGGGTACCGAACACTTCGACCTTGTTGCCCTTCTTGACGACCTTCTCCTCGCCGGCACGAACTCCGCCCGGGTGCGGCTTGTCGGTACGGCTGTCGGTGCCAACCTTGTAGCGCACGCCCGGCTTCAGCTTGTCGGCCGAGATGGCGACCACGTAGTGCGGCTCGCCCAGCGGCAGCGGCATGTCGTAGAGGAGCTGCATCTTGTCGTTGGCGATGTCGATCAACTGGTGGTTCTGCGGATGCAGCGGGCCAACCGGGTTGAAACGATCGATCGACAGCTTGTTCAGCGCGACCAGATAACGACCCTTCGGATCCATGGAATCGCCTTCCATGGTCATCAGGTGGCCGATGTTGTAATGGACGGAGATCTTGTCCAGCACCTTGCCTTCGCAGTAGTTCCACTTGGCAACCTGGCTATCCACGTAGAGCGAGGTATAGGCCACGCACTGCTTGGAGTCGTACTGGGTGTGCAGCGGGCCAAGGCCGAGTTGCACTTGCGTGTGCAGCGCGTCCTTCATGCCGATCACCGGAATGCCGTACGGGTCCTTGGATTCGAACTTGCCGGCCTTGATGGCGGCCATCATCTTCTCGAAGGAATAGACGGACACGTGGGTGTCGAGCTTGCCGGAGACGACCATGAACTTGCCGTCCGGGGTGACATCGACGCCGTGCGGCGACTTGGGCTCGGGCACGAGGAAGAGGATGCCTTCCTTGATGGCCGTTTCCATCATGATCACGTTGTGGCCGTTGATCTTCTTGGCCTTGCCTTCCTTGACCAGTTCGGCGGCCTTCTTCCAGTTGATCATGTGCATGTAGTCGGTGTCCTTGGCGGAGCAACCGGCTTCATACGGGGGACGACCCTTCTCGATGCCGCCGACGTAACGCTCGGAGCAGAAGGAGTTGGTGAAGGACCAGCCGTCGGACGGGCCTTTGCCGGCGTCGGAAAGATCCTGCGAGTACGGCGGCAGTTCGAGCGAGAAGGACTCCTTCGGCTCGATGCGACCTTCCTTGCGGTCGAACTTCCAGTAGGTGACGCCGCCGCGATACTTCTCGTTGAACTCTTCGAGCGGGTAGAACTTCTTGTTCTCGAGCGGCGAAGCGTACTGCGCGGCCTCGATGATGTACTCGGTGTTGGGAGTAACGAAGGCGCCGCCGTGCTCGGACTTGAAGATCGGGTTGACCACGATCTGCTTGGTCTCGAAGTCACGCAGGTCGATCACCGCGATACGCGGGTTGGCCTTGTCGTTGATGAACAGATACTGGCCGTCGTACTTGCCCTGGGTCTCGGAGATCGCCGGGTGGTGCGTATCGCCCCAGGTGATGTCCTTGCCGTCGATCTTGCCTTGGGCCAGCACCGCCTTCGAGCTTTCATCGAAGCCATAACCCTGCCACGGCTCGGGCGTGAACACGCCGATGTACTTGAGGATGCGCATCGAGGGGATGCCGTAGACGATGATCTGACCGGACTGGCCGCCGGAGCTGAAGGCGAGGAAGTCGTCGCGCTTGCCGGTGGGGACGTAGGTCTTGGAAGCGGCCAGCAGATCCTGCTGACTCAGGTTGCGACGCTTCATCACGTCCTGCAGGGATTCCGCCGACCAGGATGCTGCTGCCCCCAGGCCGAGGCCCGCTGCCAGCAGCAGCGTGGTGGACCGCACTGCGAATTTCTTCATAATTATCTCCCGTTGATAAAACAATGACTTGCGTCGTTTCATGAAACGATGTCACCCAACCATTGCCATGCGACACAACGTCGCTGCGGCAATTTGACGCAGACTCTATTAAGTTCTCAGCCAAAATGGATTGATCCGCATCAAATTCAGCGCACTCAATCTACACAACAATCCCTCCGACAATGAAACTGAATAAGAAAATACTTATGGATGCGATTGCCATCCTGGCCATCGTCCTCATCGCCGTGGTCGGTTACAAGCTCTCGCCCCTGCTGCTGCCCAAGGCCGACATCGTCGCCACGATTGCCCCGGGCTGCGACCTGCACCGGCGCGCCTGTGTCGCCCGGCTGCCCGACGGCAGCCGCATTGAGCTGTCGATTTCGCCGCAACCGATACCCATGCTCGAAGCCCTGCAAGTCGAGGTCAGGACAATCGGGCTGGAGCCAAGCAAGGTCGAGGTCGATTTCGCCGGCGTCGACATGAATATGGGCTACAACCGGCCGGAACTCGCACCGGCAAACGGGGCGGGCCCGGGCCTGTTTCGCGGCGAAGCCGCCCTGCCGGTCTGCGTCACCGGCAAGATGGCCTGGGCCGCGACGGTAGTCGTCGAAACCGGACGCAGCCGCATCGCGGCGCCCTTCCGTTTCAATTCGGAGCCGGACTGATGTCGAACCGACTGCTTCTGGTGGTGATCGCCGTGCTGGTTGCGACCATCGTCGCGCTCGCCCTGCTCTGGAATCCGCCGGCCAGCACCACGGTGCCGCATACCGCGCTGCCCTCCGCCACTGCCCCGACGGGAGGCAACTTCACCCTGCAATCGGCCAGCGGCCCGGTTTCGCTGACCGACTACCGCGGCAAGCTGGTCCTGCTCTACTTCGGCTATACCTACTGCCCCGACATCTGCCCCACGGCGCTGACCGCCACGGCCCAGGCGCTGAACAGCCTCACCCCGGCCGAACTGGCGCGCGTTCAGACACTCTTCATCTCGGTCGACCCCGAGCGCGACACGCCGGACCGCCTGAAGGAATACGCACCCTTCTTTCATCCGTCGATCATCGGCATCACCGGCACGGCATCACAGATCGACGACGTCGCCCGCCGCTACGGCGCCAGCTACGCCAAGCAGCAACTTGCCGGCGCCGCCAATTACGTCGTCGATCATACCTCGTTGACCTATGTCGTCGCCCCCGACGGGCGGCTGGTCGGCAGCTTGCCGCACGCCGCGCCGCCGGAAAAGGTCGCGGCCGAGGTTCGCAAATGGCTTTCCCAATCCAACCAAGGAGCATCGCAATGAACCGACTGACCGTCCCCCTCGCCACCCTGCTCGCCGTGCTGGCAGCGCCGAGTTTTGCCGCCGGTGCCGCCGACAGCATCAGCGTCGTCGATCCCTACGTCCGCCAGGCGCCTCCCGGCGCCATGGCCACCGGCGCCTTCATGGTGATCAAGAACGGCGGCGCCAAGGACGTCAAGTTGGTCAAGGCCGACAACCCGGCATCAAAGCTCACCGAACTGCACACCCACATCAACGACGGCGGCGTGATGAAGATGCGTCCGGTCAAGGATATTCCGATCAAGGCCAAGGGCGAGGCGGTGCTCAAGCCGGGCGGCCTGCACGTGATGCTGATCGAGATGAAGTCGCAACTCAAGGACGGCGACACCATTCCGCTGACGCTGACTTTCGACGACGGCAGCAGCAAGAAGATCGACGTGCCGGTCAAGAAGCCGATGGCCGGCGACATGCCCATGGGTGGCATGGGTGGCCACGACATGAGTCAGCACAAGCACTGAGGATTCGGGAGAGGGTGCGCTCGCCCCCTCTCACTCAGCCGTCCTGGGAAACCTTCTCCAGCGCGGCGATGTCGCCACGGAAGTGGCGCTTGGCGGCACCGCTGCCGCCCTTGACCAGCAGGCCCTGACGCACGAACTCTGAAACGGCGCGGCTCACCGTCTCCGGCGTGCTGCCGATGATGGCCGCCATGTCATCGACGCTGAAGCGGTGGATGCGGTCGCCGCTGCCAACGCGCAGGCGCAGCAGCAGGCGCGCCACGCGCGTGCGTGCCGGCGTGGTACCGCCGACCAGTTCGGTCAGCCAGCTCTCGGCCTCGCGCAGGGCCGCCTGCGATTTCTCCAGCAGCCGCGCCTGCAGCCCGGCATGCTCGGCGACGAAACGGCGGAAATAGACGATTGGAATGCGGCAGGCACGCACCTCGCCGACCGCGATGGCGGCATGCTCGTAATTGTCGGCGAACGCCGATTCGAACCCCGCGACATCGCCGACCTTCAGCACGCGCACGATGCGCTCGCCGCCAGCCGCGTCGAAGCGCACCATTTTCACGGCGCCGCCGCGAATGCAGTAGACCGCCTCGGTGGGCGCGCCCATGCCGAAGAGGGTCGCACCATGGCTATAGTCGAAATCGTCGATTCCGGCGTGGAAATCGACCAGGTCATCGAGCGTGACATCGGAACAGACCATGTCCTGCCGCAGTGCGCAGGCAAAACAGTTGCTGCGTCCCTGGCAGCGGACTTGGGGTGGGTGTTTGGACATGTTGCGATTAAGGACGGCTAAGGAACAACCTGCAATCATACCTGTGCCGACGAAAAGTCGGCGGCAGCGGCACGGCGACGGACGATTTCAGAAGCGGCCGTCGTCCAGTTTGGCCGGCAGGTCTTTCGTTACCTGATCGAAGCTGAGGATACGGCGTCCCTTGTGATCCTTGAGGAAATCCGCCGCATCCTCCTTCGTCGCCAGCGGCACGAACTCGTGGCCCATGGGCCCGAGCACGTCCGAGCCGATGACATACCAGGCCTTGCGGGCGTCGACCGCCTGCAGGTTGTAGAAGTCGGTCACCCACAGCGCCGCCATGTCCTCGCGCTTGTGGCCGGCTGCGAACTTGGCAGGATCGAACCAGAACTTGAACATGTCCTTGGCGCCGTCGAAATGATGCGCGTGGCCATCCTTGTAGACGATGGTCGCCACCCAGTTGGGATACTTCGAGACAAGCATGCCGCATACCGGACACAAGTCCTTCGGCCCCGGTTTTGGCGGCAGGCCCTGGGCGGCGGCAAGCGCCACCCAGGCAGCAAGCAGGATGGCGCCGAACCAGCGCGCCGTACGCCCGCTCATCAGTGCTTGTGCTCCATCGCCGCGCCCTTCTGCTGCTCCATCATTTTCTGGCGGCGCGCCGCGCGGTTCTTGCGGATGCGGCTGACGTCCTTCGACATGTCGGTATAGGCCGCGAGCAGCGCCTGGTCGAACTTCGCCAGTTCGCCGCCATTGGCGCCCTGCGCCGCCTTGGCGGCGTCTTCGCTGGCGTAGGCCACCTTGCTGTTGTGCGTCATCACGCCCGGAATCTTGCTGCCGACGAGGAACGTGGCCTTGTCGACCTCGACCAGCGGCTTGGTTTCGCCGGCTGCCGCATTGTCGCCGACCCACATCATCTTCGGCTCGCGGTCAACGTTAAGCGAGAGGCTGATCGCCGCACAGTGCAGCGAACAGGTACCGTCGGCGACGTCGTCGCTGTACTGCACCAGCATGCGCGAATGGTGGTACTGCTTGCGGTCCATGCCGCAGTAGGGGCACTTCGGATATTTCTCGATGTCGTTCTCGTTGGCCCTGGCATCGGCGGGCTTCTTCGGAATGAACTGGGCGGGCGTGCCGTCGGTGGCGCAGGCCTGCTGGGCCTGGGCGGTTCCGGCAACCAGGCCGGCGCCGGCGAGAAGAGACAACTTAAGGGCTTCGCGTCTATCCATGATGAGACTCCTTGGCGATTGAAATTTTGCACTGCAATATTAGCTTTTCCCCATGGAACCGGCATGCGACATATGGTCGCAGCGCGATGCTCTTCCGGCTACCGGCCACGACCCCTACCATGACCACCGCCGCGGCGCTGCCGCATTTCGTAGCCGGTGGGACCTGGCATGGATTCCTTTGCGGGTGGCACTGTGCACATAGTTGATAACGGCGCCCGCTCAACGCGGATTGGCAAGGTAGCGGGTCGCTTCGAGATGACCCGGATAGCGATCGAGCACGCGGCCATAGCCATCTGCGGCTTCCCGTGCATTGTTCAGCCAGGCATGCGCCCGCGCCAGATAGACCCAGACCGTCGCATCCGATGGATAGCGCGCGGTCAGGCGCGCGGCGTGCTCCCGCAGGGTGCGCCAGTCGCGCTGGCCTTCCTCGGCAGCCAGCAGGCGCACATGCGCCGTGTAATCCCATGCCGACTCGGCGATGATCTGGCGCGCGTAAACGGCAGCCTCGCGCCAGCGCTGCAGGGCCAGCAGTGGCAGCGTGATGCCCTGGCGGGCCTCGAGCGACCGCGGGTTCATGTCGAGGGCGCCGCCGTAGAAGCCGATCGCCTCACCGTGCTGTCCCTGCAGATAGGCGAGCCAGCCGCGGCGCGACAGGACGAAGCTGGCGTCGGCACCGCTCTCCAGGCCGGTCAGGGCCGCGGCGGCCTCGGCATGCCTGCCGGCGGCTTCCAGGCGATAGGATTTCTGCCAGGGGCTCTCGTCGGCGGCCAGCGCCGTCGTGGCGAGAAATGCAAATGCCAGGGCGATGCGAAATTGTCTTGTCATGCCTATCCCTTGTCAGGTTGGCGATCGAGATGAAGGGGCTGCGACCTCGACCTGCCAGGCCGGGATGCCCTGATCGGGGGTCTGGGCCAGGGTGGCCAGGCGCATTTCCATGACGCGGCCGGCCATCCTGCCCGCGATGCGCACGATGCCGCTGGCCGGCGCGATGTCGACCTCGGTTTCGAACACCTCGCGCCAGCCGGGTGCGACCTGGAGTTCATGCCACCCGCGCTGGCGCCAGAGGTCGCTGCCGGCCAGCCGCTCGCGGTGGTAGCGGCTGCTCAGGGCGCAACCGAGGGGGCGACCGATCCAGAGGGCGATGCGCGCGGCCAAGGTGGCCGGGAAGAGGCGCGCCGGCGGCGCGTCGCTCCAGTGCCGCGCCTCCGCCAGCGGCGTCAGGCCCAGCGCGAGGGCGAAGAGATCGAGCCAGGGATCGGCGCCTCCCTGCCGGTCGTAGAGCGCGAAGACATGGGGGCCGGCCACGGTCGCCAGGCTGGCGCGTTCCGCAGTCAAGCGCAACTGGCCGGCAAGCGTCAGCGTCGTTTCCACCGTCCATATGCGCGGTTCCCGGCTGCCTTCGCGCACTTCGAAACCCAGTTGCCGCCCCACCGGCCAGGCCAGCGCGCCGACCAGCACGGCGTCGCTCCGCGCCACCTGCACCCGCTCGCCCTGTGCCGGCACGCAAGCCAGCCGCCATTCCGCTTCATCCCAGCCCTGGTGCGGAAAAGTCGGCGCTGGCGATACGGCGCGCAGCAGCACATTGTCGAGGTGGAAAGGACGGGTCGCCGCGCCCGCCGCGATGCCGGCCTGCACGTGCAGATGCAGGTGCGGCTGCGGCGAGCGGCCCGAGCTGCCGCAGGCGCCGACGGCATCGCCGGCACGCACCCAGCTGCCCGCCGTGACGCTCACGCTGCCCTGGCGCAGGTGCGCGAGCCAGACATGACTGCCGTCGGCGGCGCGAATGACCACGTGGTTGCCCCAGTTTTCCCTGGTGTCCGCATGGCCCGGCAGGTTGTCCGGCAGGCTGTCGCGCGCCACGAGGATCTCGCCAGCAGCCGGCGCCAGCACCGGCAGGCCGAAGCACAGGTAATCGGATAGCTGCGCCCCATCGTTGCGGAAGCTCTGGCCGTCCTCGACGAGAAAGAAGTCGAGCGCATGGCGCCACGGCCCGCGATGGGTGTGGACGCCGTCGAAGCCCTGATACACCTGCCATTCGCCGTGGAAGGGCGGCGCCAGCGGCAGGCTGCCGGGATCGCCGAGGCGGGCGCGCGCCAGCCGTGCCGCCTCGGCCTGGCGTTCCGGCGGCGCGGGATAGCCCAGCATGGCGATCACGCCGCGCCGCGCATGGCGCACCGTCGCCAACACCAGCAGCGTGGCGGCGACGAAGGGCACCGACAGCGCCAGCATGCCGCTCGCGCCGAAGGCCTGGGCGAAGGCCGCGCTGCCGAGGGCAGCGAGGACGGCGGCGAACAGCGCGAGGACGAAGCTGCCCAGGCCCGGCCGACAGTAGAAGCCACCCACCGCCATCGCAGCGAGCGGGTAATTGAAGGCGTATCCCGGCCCCGTCCCGTAGGGAGCGAGCACGAGCATCGCGAGCTGCCCCACGGCATAGCCGGCGATGGCCAGCAGGAACAGCCAGCGCGAGGCGAGCAGCAGCGCCGCCAGCACCAGCAGGCCGGACAGCGGATGGGGCGAGAGGAAGATCCAGCCGAAGGCGGTGAGCAGCGCACCTGCCGGCGACTCGGTCGCGAGCACGGCCGGCAGTTCGGGAATCGCCGGAGCGAGGCCACCGAGCACGGGCATCACGGCCCAGATCGACAGGCTGAAGGGCAGGCTCAGCGCCGGCAGTTGCCCCGCCCGCCACAGCGCCTCGCCGAGCCAGAGGGACAGCCCGAGCGCCAGCAGCACGGCCAGAGGATAGGCGATCCACCAGGCGCCGCCGGCCACTTCCGGCGACCACAGGGCGGCGACCGCCAGACCGGCGAGCAGCGCATTGAGGCGCGCCGCAGGACGCGATACCTCGGGCAGCGCCAGCAGGGCGAACACCGCCTCCACCAGCAGAACGGCGCCGAGCCCGCCCAGCAGAACGCGCGGATAGAGCGCGGTCGCGGCCAGGCAAAGCAAGCCGGCCACGCGGCTTTCGCCGCACACCACGCTGGCATGGGCGAACAGCCACGCCTGACCCTGGCGTGAAAGGGAAGCAAGGACGGCGGGGGCCGCCAGGGTCATGCGGTGCCCCCTGCACTCTCGAACGGCTGCGCCAGGCTTGCCGGCAGGCGTTCCTGCGCGGTGACGTAGGCGAGGTCTTCCCGCTCGCGCACCACTTCCACCGACCCATCCCGCATGACCATCGTCACCGCCGGACGGTATTCGATGAACTGCATCCACTGCGTGTTGTTGTAGGCGCCGACCGGGCTGAACACCAGCTTGTCGCCCACGCCGAGCGGCGGCAGCTGGATGCTCTGGCGCATGACGTCGATGTTCATGCACAGCGGGCCGTAGAGCACGGTTTCCTCGGCGATGCCGTCGGGCCAGCGCGTCGGCCGTGCGTCGTGGTGATACCAGAAGGCGGTGAACAGCGCGTTGATGCCGGCGTCCAGCACCACGCCGCGGCGGCCATCGGGCAGGCGCTTGTTGGCGACGACGCTGGCGACCAGCGATTCGGCGTCGTCCACCACGGCGCGGCCGGTCTCGAGGATCAGCGTCGGTTGCGGCCGGCCACGCGCCTCGCGTTCGCGCGTGGCGGCCATCAGCGCGTCGCACAGCGCCTCGGCGTATTGCTCGGGCGCGGGCACGACCTGCTCGGGCGGCAGGTAGACGCCTTGCAGCGCGTTCTTCGAGGCGAAGCCACCGCCGAGATCGAGATAGTCGATGACGGCGCCGGTCTGCGCCTCGACGGCGTCCATGAAGCCGCAGAGGATGGTCGCGGCGGCGGCGTGGGCGCGGACGTCGGTGACGAAGGTGCCGATGTGGGTATGCAGGCCGACAAGCTTCAGATGCGCGCTCTCCGCCACATGTCGCGCACAGTCCATGGCCTGGCCGGATTCGAGGTTGAAGCCGAAACGGCTCCACGGATCGGTGAAGCCGGTGTCGAAATTGAGGCGGATGGCCACCGGCACGGTCTTCTTCAAGCCGCGCGCGACGTCTTCGAGCAGGTAAAGCTCGTCGAAGTTGTCGAGGTGGATGCGCGCACCCTCGCGCGCCGCCCGCTCCAGCGCGGCGCGCGGCTTGTGCGGGCCATTGAAGATGATGTCCTTGCCCGGTACGCCCAGCGCGCGTGCCTTGTCGTACTCGAAGGCGGAGACTACCTCGGCGATGTAGCCCTCCTGGTGCAGGGCGTTGCACACCGCACCGAGATAATTTGTCTTGTAAGACCAGGCGTGGATGACCCTGGGCCAGCGGTAGGCGAAGGCGCTTTTCAGCCGCCGCGCGTTGTCCCGCAGCCGGCGTTCCTCGACAACGAACAGCGGCGAGCCGAAACGCTTGGTCAGTTCGTCCACCGGAATGCCACCGATGCGCTCGGTGACCAGGTTGCGGCGCGTGGCGCCGAACTTGTTGAGGCCGCCGCCGTGCGCGCTCAGCGTCGGGGCGACCCAGGGTTTTTTCTTTGTCTTAGACATGGAGTCCTCCGGTGGTCACCACAGCCTCGAAATCGGATAGCGGCACGATGACTTCCTGGGCATAACGGATAAATAGGATGCCGGCGGGCGCCGGTGGCAGTTCGGCGACCTTCTCGCCCATGGCGAGCCGCACCAGCGTTTCCGGCAGGTTCTGGCCGATGCCGACCGAGAGATAGATCCAGGCGGGAAAGCGCGGGTTGATTTCGATCAGCGAGAAGCGCCCGTCCGCGCCGCGCATTACTTCAACTTCCAGTGGACCGCGCCAGCGCGTGGCCGCGACCAGGCGGCGGGCGGCGGCGAGCAGGGCCTCGTCGTGGATCGAGATGCCGGCCCAGGCCTTGCCCTTGTCGGTCAGCGCGCGTTTTTTCATCATCACGGCGCCGATCAGGCGGCCCGCGCCGTCACCGATGCCGGTGAGGTTGATCTCCTCGCCGGCGGCGAATTTCTGCACCAGCACCGGCAGGCCCCATTCGCCGGCGATGCGGCGGAAGGCGGCGACGGCCTCGTCCTGCGTGTGGGTGATCTTGGCGTCGTAGAACAAGCCCTTGATCACCAGCGGGTAGTCGAAACCTTCATCGGTCGCCGTGCGAAAAAAGTCCTCGCGGAACACGCTCTTCGTTTCCGGACAATCGATCTTCGCCTCGTCCGCCAGCTCGTTCAGCCTGTCCTTGGAACGCAGTCGAATCTGTTCCGCCGTCGGCAGCATCGTCGCCACGCCCAATTTATCGAGCCAGGGGACCAGCCGCGATAGCGTCGGCAGTTCCGCATCGAGGCAGGGCAGCAGCACGTCGAAGCCGCTGGCCTCGTGCAGTCCGGCCAGGCGTTCCATGAAGCTCTCTTCCCCGGACGAGGGGTAAGGCAGAAGATGGCTCGCGTCGCTCCACTGCGGCAGGTAGAGGCCGGGATCGAGGGCGTCGTAGGACAGCCCCAGCACGCGAGCGTCGAACTGCCGGGATTCCTTGAGGCAGCGCGCCACCGCCAGCCCCGGCCCGGGATTGTCGGGACGGGCGTTCATGCCGGTGACGGCCACCGTGACGGGTCGTCGCTTCATCGAAACGCCTTGCGCAGGCGGCCGGCGAACTCCATCACATCGCGTTCGAGCACGGCGGGCGCGGCGTCGAACTCGACGCCGAGCGCGTGCACGATGGTCGCCATGTCGGTGGCGCCGGCCTGGATGGCGCGCAGCACCGCCAGCCCGGAGGCATTGACGCTGAAGCTGGCGCCGGACACCGGGTCGAAGACGAAGCCGCTGGTGGACACGGCCAGGCGGCCGATGATCTCGGGCGCGGGGAATTGCGCCGCGCGTGGCGTATCGTCTCGCGCAACGGCAGAGTTGGCTGTATTCATGCTATTTGCGGCCGAGGTAGGCCGTCGCCTCCCGGTGACCCGGGACGATCTGCAGCACGCGGCGATAGGCTTCCGCCGCCTTTCCGGCATTGCCCGCCGCGGCCTGGCCGCGCCCGAGGTAGACCCAGGCCGTGGCGTCCGACGGATAGCGCTCGACCAGCTGGGCCGCTTCCTCGGCCATGGCGCTCCACTGCTTCAGGGCCTCGAAGATGACGACGAGCCGCAGGCCGGCGGTGTAATTGCCGGGCGCTTGCCGCTGCACCGCGCGCGCCACCTCGGCGGCCTCCTGCCATTTCCATTGGGCCATCAGCGGCAGGGTCAGGCCCAGCAGCGCATCGAGCGAGCCCGGGTTCATCTGCTGGGCGCGACGATAGCCAGCGGCCGATTCCGCGAAGCGTCCGCCCACATAGAGCAACCAGGCATGGCGCAACTGGGCGAACTCGTTGTCGCGAAGCTGGCTCTCGATTTTCAGCGCCGCGTCGAGCGGCTTGCCGATGGACTCCAGCCGGTAGGATTCGCTCCAGGGGTCGGTCTGGGCCGCGGTAGTGAATGACAAAGAAGCGAGGAACAGCAGCAGCATCGTGCGCATGGTCATTTCCTTTGCAAGGGTTGCGTTACGGTTAGATCGACGAGTTCGTCGCGCCAGTGATCCCATTTGGAGCCGCTCCCGGTGGTGTCGCGGTACTCCATGCGGACCACCCGCTTGGCGTCGGGCGCATACCAGTAGGTCTCGTGGATGGCGCCGCTCCAGCTGTACATCTGCTCACTGGCCAAGTAACGGCCGGTGTGCACCACCTTGAGGGCGCGAAACGTGCCGGCGGCAACGCGGACGTTCTCCCAGCCGTCCACCACAGCCGTCTGCTCGATTTTGAGGCTGCCGATGCCGCCGGCCATGGGGTAGTTGTAGCGGAAGCTCCAGCGCTTGCCGGGGTATAGCGGAAACAGCAGCGGGATGTGGCGGCCGTTCGCCTTCGGATCGAAGAAGGACAGCGTCGCCCCGTCCAGATATTCGCGCGTGACACTGCCACGACGCCGCTCATCGGCCCCGGCCGTTATCGTCCACAGCACCGTCAGGTGGTCGCCGACGCCGCCGAGCATGTCCTGGCGAAAGCGTTCGATCTCGGTGTTTCGCCAGAGGTCGACGCGCCGGTAGGTCCAGTTGTCCCCAGTCTGCAGCGCAGGTTTCTGGATTTTCTGATTCGCCGGTACCGCCCTTTCTATCTGCGCGTCGTCCTCGCGCGACGGGCCATCGAAGATCGCCTGCATGCTCCGGCCAATGTCCTGCATGATGCCCTGCAGGGTCAGCGGCTCCGCCGCCAGGCTGGTGACCGGCAGCACCGCGCAGGCCAGCGCCATCTGTCGGATCCGCCGCATGTTCATTTGCGCCTCCATTTCGATTTCTCGACCTCGTTGCCGCTGCTTCGGCCTGTCACGGCGCGGCAAGGTCACGCCGCAACCGCTCGAACTCGGCCGACTCGCGCAGCAGCCTCCCGCCGGCAGCGATCAGCTTGTCCACATCGTCGTCAGGCAACGAGAAGGACGTCGGAATGGCCAGAAGCTTCTGCCGCAGCTTCGGCTCGGGGTGGTCGCGCAGACCGACCTCGATGACATACAGTTCGACGGACGGATCCAGCAATGGACTGCCGGCGCGCCCCGCGGCGCGCAATTCCTCGGGCCAGCGCACCGCGCCGTCCGCGAGAATCGCCCGCGCCTCGCCCGAACGCCGCGCGAGCGTCGCCGACGAGATGGCATCGACGACCTCGGCGATCGTCGGCACCTTGTCGCTGCGGTCGAGGACGTCATTGAGCCCCTGCTCCGCATTTACGCTGACGATGACCAGCTTGCGTATCCCGCGCAGGCCACTCGTCTCCAGCTGCCCGGCCATACCCGCGGCGTGCGCGATGGCGTCGACAATGCCGCGCACCGCCAGGTTATCCGCCAGCCCGCCGTCGACCAGGTGGATGAACGGGCGCTGTTCCGCGTCCAGGTACGACGCCGCCGCCGCGAGCCGGGGACTCACGTCCCTCGGGCGTGGCGCGGCACATTCGCCGGCGGCGTTGCGGATCGTGATCGGGCTCATCACGATCGGGACGGCGCTGGATGCGGCCACCGCAAGCGCCAGCGGCACCCCATCGAGACGGGAACAGAGCAGGTCGAACTGCTCCTGCGAGAACTCGAAACCGGTCCCGCGAGTGAGGTCCGTTGCGGTGACCAGCAGAAACGGCCGGCTGCCGCGCGCGCCGAGATCGCCATAGGTGATGCCCTGGAACAGGGTGGCGTCGAGGCGTTCGGCGAGCAGATGACCGCGACCGAACCAAGGCGAACTCAAGCGGTAAGCATTGGCGGGGCTGCGCGCGCTGGCCAGCAGTTGCCCCTGAAAATCGGACTTGAGGAACCCCGCCTCGAAACTCCGGAATATCTCGTCGCCGAAGGCTGCGAAATAGGCTGCCGCAATACTGCCGCCGGACACACCGGCGACGACGTCTACTTCATCGAGCAACGTGGTCGACGCGCCGTTCCAGAGGACCTCGGTTTTCTTCAATTCCTTCAGTACGCCATGGGCAAGGGCGGCGGCGCGGGTGCCGCCGCCTGAAAAGCTCAGGATGACGGCGAGGCTGTCGCTGTTGCCGTTCTTCGGGGCCAGACGGGGCAGTCGGTACTCGGTTGCTCCCTGCCCGACGGCCGGCAACGGCTGCAACTGCTGGTGCGCCGGCGGTCGCGTCGTCGCGCAACCGGCCAGAACAGCGCCAATAGCCAATATGCCGAACCACTTGAACATGGCGCGTCCGCAGCAGATATTGCCGCGCGTCGTCAGCGGACCTCCGCCTTGCCGTAGAAATGCTCCTGAAACGGCTTGCGGAAAGTCTGGTGACAGGCGAGGCAGGATGACTGAATCTTGTGGAAGGCCGCGATGGAGTCTCCCCCGTTGCCGCTTTTCGCCGCCCTGGCCAGCGCCATTGCGTTGTCGTGGGTTTCACCGTCGAAGGCCTTGAAACGTGGCGCGTTGCCGCCGACGAAGCTCATGATGCGCAGCTTTTCGCCGAGCGGCGGCTGCGGATGATCAGCTATCGCCAGCGACGCCTTTTCCACCGCCGCGTAGTCCTCCCGCGACAGGCCATCGACGATGGCCTGCATGTTTCGGCCCATGTCCTTCATGATGCCCTGCAGGGCCAGCGGCTCCGCCGCCGGGCTGGTGACGGGCAGGACCGCGCAAGCCAGCGCGATCGCCCACGGCCACGGCACGGGGCGCCGGCGGCTCGGCGGCGTCGCCATCGATGAAAGTCTCATGTCGTCACCTCCGCGGAACAGGCCGACGCCTGCGCGGCGCGAATGCCCTCGAGATAGACGGGAAACACTATCGCCGCCTCCCGCAACAACATCTCGGGCCGGCTGATGCCTGCCGTCATTCTCAGCGCCAGGCCCTGGATCATTCCGACAAGAACACCGGCAGTCGCTTGCGCGTCGACACTCGATTTCACCAGCCCCTGCCGGATTGCCCGGCCGATCAGCCGGGAAAGGCGTCTTTGCTGGTGCCCGATGACGCCGTGGATGCGCGAGCGAACGCGGGGATCCGTGGTCTGTGCGTACCAGGCCAGGATCGTCCTGGGAACCGATGGATGCTTGGCGATCAGCGTTACCTGAGAATAGAACGCGCTTTCGAGCGCCTTCAGCGCGTCGTCCTCGCCTTGCGCGGCGCGCTTCAACAGATTCGACAGCGCCCGACCGGCCCAAGACAGGAGCACGCCCCGGCTGCCGCCTGCCGCTGCAGGGTGGTGCGAGTCTTCGCCCACGACATCCTCGCGTTGCGACTCCGCCAGTGGCGAAAACAGGTATTCGCGGCTGACCTTCAGCCACTTCGCCAGGCGTTCGGGATCGAAGTGATCAGCTTCCTTCAGGCTCATCATCATGTCCTCCATCGATCAATGCTGCCCGCGGCCGCCACCACCACCGTTGCGACCACCGCCACCACCATTTCCCCGGCGCGACTCGTAACCCTGGCCGTAGCCGCCTCCGCGGCCGCCCCCGCGCATACTCTCGCCCTGAGCAGCCTGCCGGCTTTCGAAGCGGGCGCGACCATCGACGCTGGTCTCGCGCATGAGCCGCTGTTCCTCCGCCGTCATGGAGCGAATGCGCTCCTGCATCTGTTCGCGATGGACGCTGCCTTGCGCCGGGTCGGCGACCGGCGGCGACTCTTCCGCCACGGCGAGGCCGGCCCCGAGCATGGCGACGCCCATTGCAATCAATCTGAAATATCCGGATCCATTCATCTTCATCTCCTGGCGTTGCGCGTTGCTGGTTTTTCTGTCGGCATGTTTTGCAGTTCGTGCAGGAAAGCCGCGCTGCTTATCACGCCGACAATTTCGGGGTCGAAATGCCTGCCCGCGGCCTTGCCGATTTCGGCCACGGCGGTCTCAATGGGCGTCGCCTCGCGATAGCTGCGGTCGCTGCTCAGCGCGTCGAGCACATCCGCCACCGCGATGATGCGAGCCGCCCGCGGGATGTCGTGGCCTCGCAGTCCGGCGGGATAGCCGCTGCCGTCGAAACGCTCGTGGTGATGGCGCACGGCCGGGGCATGGCGGCTCAGCAGCGGAATGGCTTCGACAATTTCGGCGCCCCTGACTGGATGCTGCTGGATGGCAGCGAATTCCTCGGCGCTAAGCTTGCCCGGTTTGGTAAGGATGGCATCGGCAATGCCGATCTTGCCGATATCGTGGAGCATGGCAGCTTCCCTGACGGCATGAGCTTCCGCCTGCGACAGCCCCATGGCACTCGCGATCCTGTGGGCATAGGACGCCACCCTGCGCCCATGTCCGCCGGTATAGGCATCCTTGAGGCCCAGGGCCTTGTCGTAAGCGAGCAGCAACGATTCGTAGCCGGCCTGCTTGTCGTGCATCAGTCTGCATACCAGGCGTCGATTGGCCCGCAGCAGGACGGCCCAAAGCGCCGTAGTCAACAACAGGTAGATGATTCCCCGGCCGAGCAGCGGCGCCATGCCGAAGTGTTCCACCAGATTGAAGTGGAAGACGGCCACCTCCTCGACCACGACCACCACAAAGCCGAACAGGCCATAGAGCAGGAGGACATTGCGGTCGCGGCGCTGCATTTGCCGGGCGACTTGTCGTTCATCTTCGGCCAGAACGGACGCCGTTGGCTCTCGATCGTTACGGCTATTACAGATACTCATGGCGACGCGATCGCTCAACGAAAACAATGTGTGCCGCGCCGGCTGCAGGCGAACCAGGCGATGGCGGTCCACAGCGTCGTGCGCAGTGTCATCGCCCCCACCGTGCGCCATTCGAATGGCGTGCCGGTCAGGGCGAGCAGACCGAAGACGAGGAATGCCATTGCGGTGGCCGCCGCGATATACAGCGCCAGGCGCGCCGCCCAGGCCTGCCCGGTCGCCAGGCCCGCCCCGGCGGCGACGTAGGCGAAGCCGGCGAGGAAGTTGAACCAGACGACGAAGGGCAGATAGTCGCCGGCCGCTGCGCGCGCCGCGTCGCCTCCGAACAACACCTTGCCGCCGGAGGCGATGGTCATCAGACCGAAGATCAGGGCGACGGCGGCGACGGCATACAGGGCAAAGCGGGAGAGTCTGTCGTTCATGCGATGTCCTTTATTCGAGGGCCTTGCGTTCAGAGACGGTATTTAACGTCCGTCGATCAGGCCGTCAGCGACAGACCGGCGCCGGTGGCATTGCTACCGCCGAGACCGTAGGCCCGAGCCAGATCCATGATTTGCATCATCACCTGGGCATCGCCGCCGCCATTCGCGGTCGCGGTGGCGCTCTGTGTCGCCTGCCTGTAGGCACCGGCCTCCTCGGCGCTGACCTTGCCGTCGCCATTGGTGTCGACCTTATCGAAATTGTCGATGATGCCGGAGAGCATGGTGCCGCCATTGCTGGTAGTGCCAGCAATCGACTCGAGCTTGACGCTTAGTTGTTCCTGGGTAAAGCCGGCATCGTCGCCGCCCTTCCGCATGCCGCCCATGCCACCCATGCCGCCCCCCATGCCACGGCCCATGCGCATGCTTTGAAACTGGCTGTCCAGGGCATCCGACAGTTTCTTGATGCTGTCGGACATCTCCTGCTGGGTGACCTTGCCGTCGCTGTCGCCGTCTAGGGACGCAAAAACATCGTCGGCACTGGTGCTGCTCGACGTGGGGATGCTCTGGAAGGCTGCCTGAATATCCGACTTCTCGATATAGCCCTTGCCGCCGGTGTCGAGTTTCGAGAACAGATCCTCCGCCATCTTCGATGGGTCGGGACGCTGCATCCGACCCATGCCCTGCATCATCATGGAGGAATTTCCTCCGATACCACCAACCGCGATGTTCATGGTCATGCTCCTTTGTGAAGTTGGCGTATTCCGCCGGGTCAGAAACGGTATTTGATGCCGACGCTGGTCGTGACCTGGCTCTCACTGCCGAACCCGGCGACGATGGGACTGTCGGCCGCGTCGCCCACCAGCCGCTTGTAGCGCAGCGAGGCGTAAGCGCCCCACTCGCGGTCGATCACGTAATCCGCCATCAGGCTGGCGCCGACGCTCTTGATGCCGGAACCGGCTTCGTACTGGGCGAGGCCCGAGTTCGCCGCCTGCGTCGCGTCAATTCCATAGAAGGTGTTGGCGTAGGCCGCCGACGCCCAAGTGGTATCAAGGTTGGCACGCAGGCGCAGCTTCTGGGCGACCGGCATGCCGTAGCCGGCCGAAAGATTGACCGTGGTGCCGCCGTCGCCGTTGCTGACATCCTTGCGGATGTCGGCCCGCGCCTGCCAGCCGCCTTTGCGAAACCGGACGAAGCCGCCGACATCAAGGCTGCGGTCGATGTCGCCCAGGCCGGCGAGTCCGGCGTTGTCGCCCTCGTCGCGGCCACGGCGCAGGGCCAGCAGCGGGCCGGCATTGATGCTCAGCCCCTGCGCCGTCGTGTGCTTCCAGAGATTGGCGCCGGCCATCATGCCGGTCAGAAACAGCGTATCGCCGTAGAAGAGGTTTATGTTCGGCATGATCCGGGTCTTCTTGTCGCTCGCGCCCTCGTAGGCGGGTCGCACGCCAACGCCGAGGCCGAGGCTGCCGTGCAGGCCATCGCGCCTGACGGGCATGTCGCCCTCTGCCGCCGCGCTGGCGGCGAGCATCCACATAGCCACGGCCGCCACAGCGGGTCGTGTCATCTTGGCAAGTTTCATCGGTTGCATCCTTGGTAGTTATTTTTCGGTGGGTGCAGCATCGCGGGTTGCGGTAACGCCGCCATGTCCCGACCGCATCGCTTCGTTTCAGTTTGTTTCCGAGCGTTTCCGCGCAGTCGATGCGCCGGACTGACGCGCTACACTGATTCAATGAGTACCCCGCCCCCCGCACGCATCCTGGTCGTCGACGACGATCCCGGCCTGCGCGACCTGCTCGCCGAATACCTGGGCGTCAACGGACTGACAGTTGAGGCGGTCGGCGACGGCGCCGCGATGCGGGAATCGCTGGCATCCGGCCTGCCCGACGCCATCGTGCTCGATCTGATGCTGCCCGGCGAAGACGGACTGAACCTGGCGCGCCAGTTGCGCGGCGATCCCGCCAGCGCGGCGCTGCCGATCCTGATGCTCTCGGCGCGCGGCGAGGAAATCGACCGCGTGGTCGGCCTCGAGGTCGGCGCCGACGACTACCTGGCCAAGCCCTTCAGTCCGCGCGAGCTGCTGGCACGGCTGCGTGCCCTGCTGCGCCGCGCCCACAACGTCGTGCGCGTCGCGCCAGTCACCGCGGGCACCGTACCGGCCATGACCGCTGGATCAATGGCACAACGTCACTTCGGCCCCTTTGTTCTCGACCTGGCTGCCCATCGGCTGCTGCGCGACGGTGCCGAGATCCGCCTCACCAGCGCCGAGTTCGACCTGCTGCGCGCATTTACCGAACGCCCAAACCGCGTCCTCACGCGCGACACCCTGGTTGACCTGCTCAAGGGCTTCGAGCGCGACCCCTTCGACCGCAGCATCGACATCCGCGTCACGCGCCTGCGGCGCAAGATCGAGACCGACCCGGCCAAGCCCGCCTACGTCCGCACCGTGCGCGGCGAAGGCTACCTGTTCAACCCGCTGGGCGAAAGCGCATGATGGCAACACACGCCAGCCTGGCCCGCCACAATGCCGTGCTGCTGGCGGCCGTCTTCATCGTCTTCGAACTGCTGGTCGCGGCGGCCGTGGTCGCCTTCGTGATGGCGCCGATGGCCCGCCGCTCGGCCGACGACCTGGCAGGCCTGATGGTGCTGGCAGCCCAGACCTGGAATGAACTGCCGCCTGGAACCCGGCCTGATTTCGAGGTGGAACTTGCGCGCAGCCATCTGCTGTCGCTGCGCGCCCAGCCGCCCGCTGGCGACACCGACGAGTGGCGCGGCCCCTATCTGCACTTCATCGAGACAGCGCTGGCCGGCAAGACCCGGCGCCCGCAGCCGCTGATACGCGAAACGCGAAACGGCGAGGACTGGTTCTGGAGCGCCCTGCCCTTGGGCACGAACAGCATCGCCGTCGGCTTTCCGGCGCGCCGTGTCGGCACCCAGCCGCTGCGCACCCTGCTGGTAACCGCCGGCGGTGCCCTGCTGCTGGCCCTGCTCGCCGCCGTCTGGCTGGCACGGCGCACCGTCGGACCGCTTGCCCGCCTCGAAAAAGCCGTTGCCGACGTCGGTCGCGGCGAGGCGCCGGAGCTGCTGCCCGAGACCGGGCCGCGCGAACTGGCGGCGCTGGCCGCCCGTTTCAACCAGATGGCACGGCAGGTCGATGAATTGCTGGCCGCCCGCACCACCCTGCTGGCCGGCGTTTCGCACGATCTGCGCACACCTCTGGCGCGCATGCGGCTGGCGCTGGCGCTGCTGGCGGAACAGCCGACGCCCGCCCTGATCGCGCGCATGGAAAGTGACATCGAGGAGATGGACCGGCTGATAGGCAAGGTGCTCGACCTGGCGCGCGGGCTGGAGCGCGAAGCGCCGCGCGACAATGACCTCGCCGCGCTGCTGGCGGACCTTGCCAGCGGTGCGGCGCCAGACTCAGTCCGGATCAAGCTCCCGGCCGGATCGCTCGATGTCGCCGCACCACCAACGGCCTTGCGCCGCGTGCTCGGCAACCTGATCGAGAATGCCTTGCGCTACGGCAACGGCCAGCCGATCGAACTCCTTGCCGTGGCCGATGCCAACGCCATTCGCATCGGCGTGCTCGACCGCGGGCCAGGCATACCGGCCGAGCAGATGGATGCGGTGTTCCAGCCCTTCCACCGCGTCGAGGCTTCGCGCAGCGCGGTCACCGGCGGCTCCGGGCTTGGCCTGGCCATCGTGCGGCAACTGGCGGCGGGCAATGGCTGGCAAATCACGCTGCGCAACCGCGAGGGCGGTGGTCTGGAGGCATGGCTGACGGTGCCGAAGAAATGAAAAGTCGGCGCTGGCGACACGGCGATTGTCAGGCGTTGGAATGAACAACGATGACCGCAGGATCATCGGCATGATCGAGCAGCAGTCGCCGCACACGCGCCTGCCAGAGCTCGCGGAACAGTGCCGCCTCTTCTGGCGACGCTGCCCCGCTCAGGCAGCGCGGCAGCAACTGGCCGACACGCGGATCGCCGGCAACGCTGTCAAGACGCGCCGCCACCTCGACCGCCGCACCGCTGTCGCGGCGGCTGAAACGGAGTTCCCCGGCAACCAGATCCTGGCCGAAGAACAAGCGATCGCGGCGATTGAAATGGCCGCCAATGCCGCGAAAGCCGCTATCTTCGGTCGCCCCGGTGATCAGCGTCACCACTGCAGCCATGACACCGGTAACGCCGGCAGCGCGCGCCTCGCGGAAATCGACGCGAATCTCGCCCCGCACCGGCAGTTCCCCGCCGTACAGCGCCGCCAGCGCCGCCCGCGTCAGCAGGAAAGCCGAGGCCACCGTGGGGCACGAGTGGCCGGCAAGGCGAACGACGTCGGCATAGCCATATTCGAGCCTGCCGCCCTCAGCGGCACCGAGGAATTCCGCCAGCGGATCGCGCATGCGGATGATGGGCGCGGCGGCAAAAAAATCAGGAAGTTGCATTTCGTTACCTTTCGCAGATTGAAAATCGGCAAAACCGGTTTATGATAGTAACAGGTTACTTACTTAATTAAGCCTCGAAATGTCAGAAACCCTAACTGCCGACCCCGTCACGACCGAGTCCCGCGTCCGCCATTCGGCCGAGGAGCGCCGGCAGGAGGCCGTGGGCGCGGTTATCGACCTCGCCCGCGAGCATGGCCCCGAGGGCATCACCACCCAGGCCATCGCCGCGCGCATCGGCGTCACCCACGGCGCCCTGTTCCGCCACTTCCCCGACAAGGCGGCGATCTGGAACGCAGTGTTCAACTGGCTCGGCACGCAACTCGGACGCGTCGCCGATGACGCGCTGGAACGGGGTGGCAAACCACTGGAACTGCTGGAACGCCTGTTTCATGCCCAGGTCGATTTCGTCGCCGGCCATCCCGGCGTGCCGCGCATCCTGTTTCATGAACTGCAGCGGCCGGTCGCCTCCTCGCTGCACGGCCTGGCACGCGGCATTGTCGGCAGCTACCGGGAACGGGTGATCGCGCTGGTCCGCCGCGCCAAGGCCGTCGGCGAACTGCCGGCCGACCTCGACGAGGAAGCCGCTGCGGTGATCTTCGTCGGCATGGTGCAAGGCCTGGTGGTACAAAGCACGCTGTTTTCCGGCCAGCTCGACATGCGTGAGGCGGCGCGCCGCGTCTTCCCGCTGTTGCTCGACGGCTTTCGTGGAGTGCACTCGTGAAATCATTTACTCGCCGCAACCTCATCCTTGCCGCGTTTGCCGCGGCCTTTCTCGTCGCTTTCGGCTGGATCATCGCCACGCAGGGTCCACTGGCACCGATCAGTGTGACCATGGCCAAGGCCGCGGAAATGCGTCTCGAGCGCACGCTGTTCGGCATCGGCACGCTGGAGGCGCGGCGCGGCCACGCCGTCGGCCCGACCGTCGCCGGCCGCCTGGATAAAGTGCTTGTCGATCATGGTGACAAGGTGCAGGCCGGGCAACTGCTCGCCGAAATGGAACCGGTGGACCTCGATGCGCGCCTCGCTGCCGGTGCCGCCGCGGCGGCGGCCGCGAGCCAGCGGGTGCACTCCGCCGCGGCCGCGCTGGCCGAGGCCGAAAGCCGCGCCCGCCTGGCGAAGAACAGCGCCGAGCGCTACGCCGATCTGCGGCGCAGAAACTTCTTCAGCCAGGAAGCGGCCGACGCCAAGGCCCACGAAGCCGCCGCCGCGCTGGCTGCGAAACAGGCCGCCACCGCCGCGCTCGCCGCGGCCAAGGAAGACGCCCGCCGCGCCCAGTCCGAGCTCGCCGGCACCGGCAAAAGCCGCGCACACCTGCGGCTGACCAGCCCGGTCGACGGCATCGTCAGCGCGCGGCTGGCCGAGCCGGGATCGACCGTCGTCGCCGGCCAGGCCGTGGTGCAGGTGATCGAGCCGGACGCGCTGTGGTTCAAGGTGCGCATCGACCAGGGCCGATCCAGCGGCCTCGCGGTCGGTCTGCCCGCCACCATCGCCCTGCGCTCCGCCCCCGGGAAGACGCCGCCCGGCCGCGTGGCGCGCGTCGATCTGGTCGGCGACGCCGTAACCGAGGAACGCATCGCCTACGTGGCGCTCGACGCCCCACCCGAAAACCTGGCCATCGGCGAACTGGCCGAGGTCACGCTGCAACTGCCGCCGATCGACAAGGCGCTCGCCATTCCGGCCGCCGCGCTGACGCGCCAGGGCAATACCATGGGCGTGTGGAAGCTGGTTGACGACCGCGCGCAATTCGCCGCTGTCACGCCCGGCGTCAGTTCGGCGCAGGGCCAGGTGCAAATACTCAGCGGACTGGCTGCCGGCGAAACGGTGCTGGTGTACAGCAGCAAGGCCTTGGCGCCGGATGCGCGCGTCAAGGTGGTCGACAGCCTGGTCAAACAGCCGCAAAAATGATCAACCTCGCCGCCCGCGACGTCCTTCACGGCTGGGGCAAATTCCTGTTCACCGGCATCGGCCTCGGCCTCCTGATCGGCACCACGCTGACCATGGCCGGAGTTTTTCGCGGCATGGTGGATGACGGCCAGGTATTGATCGACAACAGCGGCGCCGACCTGTGGGTGGTGCAGCAGGGTACCCTGGGGCCGTATGCCGAGCCCTCCTCCCTGCGCGACGATACCTGGCGCAGCATCGCCGGCATGCCCGGCGTGGCGGATACCGGCAACGCCGCCTACCTGACGATCCAGCTGGCGCATGCCGGCAAGGAAAGCCGCGTCATGATCGTCGGCATGGACGCCGACCGCCCGGGGCGCCCCGGCGCGCCGCCCTATCTCATCGCCGGCCGCCCCATCCAGCAACACCACTACGAGGCCATCGCCGACGAACGCGCGGGGCTGCGGGTGGGCGAGCGCGTGAAAATCCGCCGCCACGACTACACCGTCGTCGGCCTGACGCGGCGCATGGTGTCCTCCAGCGGCGACCCGATGATCTTCGTGCCACTGAAGGACGCGCAGGAAATCCAGTTCCTCAAGGACAACGACGCGCTCATCAATGAACGCGCGCGCACCGCCGCCAATCCGGCCTTCAACCGGCCCGGCGTACCGGGCCTGCTCGAAGCCGCGCAAGCCAGTGCGACGCAGGCGCGCAGCGTCAATGCCGTGCTGGTGCGACTCGAACCCGGCGCCAACCCCGACAGCGTCGCCGGCGAGATCCGCCGCTGGAAGCGGCTCACCGCCTATACCAAGGCGCAGATGGAAGACATCCTCATCGCCAAGCTGATCGCCACTTCGTCGAAACAGATCGGCATGTTCCTGGTCATCCTTGCCATCGTCACCGCCGCCATCATCGCCTTCATCATCTACACCATGACCATGGCCAAGGTGCGCGAGATCGCCGTGCTCAAGCTCATCGGCGCCAGGAACCGCACCATCGCCGCCATGATCATGCAGCAGGCGATCGCGCTGGGTCTCATCGGCTTCCTCGTCGGCCGCGTCGCCGCCGGACTGTGGGGGCCTGCCTTCCCGAAATACGTGCTGCTGCTGCCGGGCGACGCCATTGCCGGCTTTGGCGTAGTCATGGCCATCAGCGGGCTGGCCAGCCTCTTCGCCATCCGCGCCGCACTCGCCATCGACCCGGCGGAGGCCATCGGTGGATAAGGACAACAAGCCGGCCATCAGGCTCAGCGGGCTGAAGAAGCGCTACGGCAGCGGCGATGCCGCCGTCGATGCGCTCAAGGGCGTGGACATGACCGTCTGGCCCGGCGAGGTGGTGGGCCTGATCGGCCCCAGCGGCTCGGGCAAGAGCACCCTGCTCAAGTGCCTCGGCGCGGTGATAGAACCGAGCGGCGGGCACATGGAACTCGCCGGTGAAACCATATACGACGGCGACAGCGACGGCTGGAAGATCCCCGACCTGCGCGCGCTGCGCCGTGACCGCATCGGTTTCGTCTTCCAGGCGCCCTACCTGATTCCCTTCCTCGACGTCACCGACAACGTGGCGCTGCTGCCGATGCTGGCCGGCAGCGACAACGCGGCAGCGAGAAAGCGCGCACTGGAACTGCTGACCGCGCTCGACGTGCAGCACCGCGCCGGCGCCCAGGTGTCGCAGCTGTCGGGCGGCGAGCAGCAGCGCGTCGCCATCGCCCGCTCGCTGGCCAACCACGCACCGATCATCCTCGCCGACGAACCGACCGCACCGCTCGACTCCGAACGCGCGCTGACCGTGGTCCGCATCCTCAACGAGATGGCGGTGCAATACCAGACTGCCATCATCGTCGTCACCCACGACGAAAAGATCATTCCCACCTTCAAGCGCATCTACCAGATCCGCGATGGCAAGACGCACGAAGAGGCCGGCGAAGGCCGTGAGATCTGAACGTCGCAACGATTTTTCATCACATGCCGCGACGCAGATCGCGGTAGCCATCAAGGAGAGTATACATGCAGAATTTCCGTTATGCCCGGCCGCAGGTCGCGGTCCACTGGGTGGCCGCGCTGGTCATCGTCTTCCTTTTGCTCAGCGGCATGTTTGTGCTCGAGGACATGCCGAACACGGTTGAAAAAATCGGCAACCTGCGCATCCACATGATATTTGGCGCGCTGGCCGGCTTGCTGGTCATCACCCGCATCGCCATGCGCCGTCGCCTGCCGGCACCGCCGTCGCTGCCCGGCGACAAGCTCGCCCACGCCGGCCACATGTCGCTGAACCTGGCGATCCTGCTGATGGCCGCGAGCGGCATGTTGCTCGCCTTGCAAAGCGGCGCCCTCGATGCCGTGATCGGCAACGGCGTGCTGCCAGAGAATTTCAAGGACTTCACGCCGCGCAAGGTGCATGGCCTGGTTGCCAAAATCGCCATGGGCCTGATCGTCCTGCACGTGGCGGCCGCCCTCTATCACCAGCTGATCGTCAAAGACGGACTGATTTCGCGGATGCGGCTCGGTGGCAGGTAAGGCGGAGCCGGCCGCTCACGTAGTTAACGCGGACTTAAGTTTCGCATCCCAAACTTCACAACCCCATCTGCCTCACCCATTACCAAAGGAAGTTCGTATGCCTGCCAAACTGAAATTCCCGAAGCACCTCTCGGCCATGATTCTGGCCCTCGGTTTCGCCGCAGCCCCGGCATTCGCCGCCGGCCCGGCAACGCATGACCATGGCCACGACCAAAGCGCCGCACCCGCCACGTTCACCCTTGACGCCGGCAAAAAATGGGCAACCGATGCACCGCTGCGCAAGGCGATGGCAAACATCCGCACCTCGATGCAAGCCTCGCTGCAACCGATCCACGAAGACAAGTTCAGCCCGGCCAAGTACGGCTCGCTGGCCCGGAAGATCAATGGCGAAGTCGCCAACATGGTGAACAACTGCAAGCTCGAACCGAAAGCCGACGCCCAACTGCACCTGGTCATCGCCCAGTTGCTCGAGGGCGCCGAGGCGATGGAAGGCAAGACGAAGGCGGCCAAGCGCATGGATGGTGCGATCGCGGTGCTCGGCGCGCTCGAGAAGTACGGCAGTTATTTCGACGACCCCTCCTGGAAGCCGATCAAGCACTGAGCCGGGCAAGCATGAGGCCTGCGACAAGACGTCGCACCGCCTTACCTCGGCATGGCCTTGCCGGGATAATCCCCGCCCCATGGGGATCTTCTATCCATCGCTGCCCAATGCCGGTCCGCAGCAGCCTGCGGTATCCGTCGTCGGCGCCGTGGTCGCCCACGCGGCGCTGCTGGGCCTGCTGTTCGCAACCGGCGCAACCGACCGGATCGCGGAAATGGTCAAACCCATCGCCGTGCGCCTGATCGAGCTTGCCCCCGAGGCGCCGCCGCCAGCCCCCGTGCCGCCGCGGCAACCACCGCCGCCGCGCAAGGTGGCACCACCCCGCGCCATTGAGCCGCTGCCGGTGCTGACGGCGGCTGCACCCGCCCCGGCTATCGAATTCGCCGTCCCGCCAGCGCCGACTTTTTCGCCGCCGGCGCCGGCCGCAATTGCCGCGCCGGCGCCCGCACCCGTTGCCGCGCCGATCGAGCCGGTGCTGACGCCGGCCCGCTTCGACGCCGCCTACCTCGCCAATCCCAAGCCGGCCTACCCGCCCGCCTCGCGCCGCCTCGGCGAGGAAGGCCGCGTCGTGCTGCGCGTTCACGTCAGCCCCGGCGGGGCGGCGGAAACCATAGAGATCAAGCAGCCCAGCGGCTTCGCCCGCCTCGACAACGCCGCCCGCGAGGCCGTTTCGCGCTGGCGCTTCGCCCCGGCGCGGCGCGGCGAGCAGGCCATCGCCGCCTGGGTGCTGGTTCCCATCGTCTTCAACCTCGAAAGCTGAATCATGCAAACCGGTTTCGGTCTTGGCCATTTCTGGCAGCAGGGCGACTTCGTCACCCATGGCGTCGCCATCCTCCTGCTGCTCCTCTCCGTCGCCAGCTGGGCGGTGATCGTCGGCAAGTTCCTCGCCCAGCTGCGCTTCAACCGCGCGGCAGAGCGGGCGGTGGCCGCCTTCTGGAGCGCCGAGACGCCAGCAGCCGCGCTCGACGCGATCCAGCGCGAAGACCGCACCGGCGTCTTCGCCGGACTGGCCCGCGGCGGCATCCAGGCGGCCGAGGCGCACCAGCGTCATGCCGCACGCGGCATCGGCGCCGGCGTCAGCGTCTCCGAATTCGTCACCCGCGCCCTGCGCAGCCAGATCGTCACCGCCCAGGCCGGCATCGAGGCGGGGCTGACCTTCCTTGCCTCGACCGGCTCGACCGCACCCTTCATCGGCCTCTTCGGCACGGTGTGGGGCATCTACCATGCGCTGGTCGCGCTGTCCGGCGCCACCGCGGTGGTACTCGACAAGGTGGCCGGCCCGGTGGGCGAGGCGCTGATCATGACCGCCGCCGGCCTTTTCGTCGCCATCCCGGCCGTGCTGGCCTACAACGCGCTGACCCGCGCCAACCGCCTTATCCTCGCCCACCTCGACGGCTTCGCCCACGACCTGCACGCCTTCCTCACCACCGGCATCCGCCTCGCCGGCGATGGCAACGGCACATCTCCCCGGCTGGTGCCGGTGGCCGCCTGATGTCGTTCGGGGGATTCAACGAGGGCGGCGGCGTCCAGCCCATGGCCGAGATCAACACCACGCCGCTGGTGGACGTGATGCTGGTACTGCTGGTGATATTCATCATCACCGCGCCGCTGTTCCACCAGGCCGTTCCCATCGACCTGCCGCGCGCCGATGCCAAGCGCATCGACGACAAGCCACACACCATCCAGCTCGCGCTCGACGCTGCCGGCAGCCTCTTCCTCGACGGTGCACCTGCCGACCGCACGGCGGTCGATGCGGCACTGCGCGCCGCCGCTCCCGCCAACCCCGAGCTGCACCTGCGCGCCGACCGCGCCACGCGCTACGAGAAGGTCGCCGACATCATGGCCGTCGCCCAGCACGCCGGCATAACCCGCATCGCCTTCGTCACCGAACCGGCAACGCGCTGAAGCTTGCGACATATCGTCGCACGCGACAACGCGTCGCAGGTCGCACGTTGCTTCGCTTCCTAGAATCCCCCGCAGCCGCCTATGCGTAACGACATAGGCAATAAATTTAAACATTCCGGGGGGAATCGTAGTGAAAGCAATGCATGCAACGGTCAGGCCACTGGTCCTGATACTGGCCGCGTGGCCGGCGCTGGCGACGGCACAGGACACGCAACTGGGCGAGGTCAAGGTGATCTCGACCACCATCGACGACCGCTTTACCTCGCGCCGCGCCGAGCCATCGAGCACCCACGACATCAGTGGCAAGACGGTCGACGAGAAGCGGCCGGAGAACATGATCCAGATTCTCAATTCGATCCCCGGCGTCACCGCCGACCTGTCGTCCGGCGACGAGATCAAGATCAAGCTGCGCGGCATCGAGAACCAGCGCTACATGGGCGAAAAGCCGGGCGTTGCCATCGTCATCGACGGCGTGCCGGTGTTCGAGCGCACCGGCAAGGTGAACGTCGACCTCGACAACATCGAATCGGTGAAGGTCATCAAGGGCGGCGCCTCATACCTCTTCGGCGAAGACGCACTGGCCGGTGCCGTCATCATCACCACCAAGCGCGGCGCCGGCTACAAGGGCATCACGATTGGCGCCGACCAGGGCAGCTGGAACTACAACCGCCAGCTCGCCCGCGCCGGCTTCGCCAGTGACTGGGGTACCGGCCACCTGCAGGCGACGCACCGCCAGGGCGATGACTACCACTGGCAGTCCGGCTACCGCACCGACTACATTGACGGCAACTTGCGGGTTTTCCTCACCGACAGTTCGGATCTGACGTTGGGATTCGAGACATCCGATCGCAAGAAGGACAAGCACGGTTCGGTCAAGGGCGCCACTCAGGCAGTCAACGACCCGAAAGGCACGCTCGGGCGCGATTACACGCGCAACTACGACGTCGACCTGCAGAAATTCAACGTCACCTACGCCAACGACCTTTCCGCCCGCAGCAACATCCTGGCGACGGCCTACGAATACCGCGACCACACCATTTACTGGTCGTCGCCGCAGCGGGTAGCCGCCAACGGCCAGGGAATTTCGGATTCCGCCCCCGGCGCACAGGAGCTCTACACCATCCTCAACAACTACAAGCAGGTGCAGCGGGGACTCAAGGGCGAATGGCGTTCGTCGGCCGGACAATTTGGCTGGCTTGGCGGTCTGGACGTTCGCCGCAACGATTACAAGAACTACAACACGGCCAAGGTGGACTACTGCGCTCGCCAGGACTTTGCTCCGCCCTACGCCTGTCCGGCGCCACTGGCGACGAACTTCGTCGCTGCCGGCAGCGTGTTCACCGACAACGACATCACCGAGGACATGAAGGCACTTTACGGCGAGCTCAAATATGCTCCTGACGCTCAATGGACGCTAACCGGAAACGCCCGTCGCGATCGTATCGACCTTGACTACGCGACCCGCGCCACCAGGGAAATCCCGACGCCGTTCACGCGTTCCAAGGCCTTTGGCGTGTCCTCGTGGCGAGCCGGCGCAAACTACGCCGCCAATCCGAATTTCGATCTATTCACCAACGTTTCCACCGGATTCCGGACGCCCACTGCCGAGCAGCTCTACAACGGCAGCATTTCGCCGACGGGGGGCAAGACGGCAAACAACGAGGGCCTCAAACCCGAACAGGCCCTGAACCTGGAGCTCGGCTTCCGCTCCCGCACCGCGCTGGCTGGCGTGCCGTTCGAGGTGGAAGGCGCCGTGTATCAGCTCGAACGCAAGGACTTCATCATGAGCACGGTGGGCCAGTATTCGGCCTCCACCGCAACCGTGCAGGAGGCATACGACAACATCGGCGGTGTCCGCAACCGCGGACTGGAACTCGCGCTCAAGAGCGACCGTAAACGTGCCCATACGCTCGACCTTGCCTACAGCTACATCCGCGCCATCTTCACCAAATACGACACCTTCTACCAGACGCTGGGCAGCCCCTATGTCCCCGCACCGACGCTGGTGCGCTTCGACAACACCGGCAATGACGTGCCGCGCGTGCCGCGCCACCAGATGACCGCTACCTATGGTTGGCAGCCTGGCGACAGCCTGCGCCTGGCGCTGGAAATGGAAGCCAAGTCGTGGTCGTGGGCAGACGAGGTCAACCTCGTCAAGTGGCCAGGACGCACACTCTGGCACCTGCAGGCCAACTACGACGTCAAGGGGGCCGCCTGGCTGTCGGGCAGCAAATGGTCGTTCTTCGCCCGCGTCGACAACCTGTTCGACCGCAGCTACTGGTCGGCGGCACGCGGAACCAACGATGCATCCAATTACCTCACCGGCCTTTACGACAAGATCTACAACGCCGATGACCTTTCCATCGTTGTCGGCAAGCCGCGCTCCTGGAAAGTCGGCCTGACAGCGACGTTCTGATCATGGAGACAAGAATGAACCACTTGGCAATTCTTGCGGCAGCCGGACTGGCCACCGCGGGCGCCCCGGCAATGGCCCAGCAGCACGAACACCATGCCCCGGCCGCAACCCAGCCCGCTGCCCCTGCGGCAGCACCGCAGGGGCAGCGCCCCGGCGGCAGCCGAGAATGGACGCGCGCCCCCCTTCTGCTGCCGGCGATGGCGCGCGGCGGCGAGCGCGGCGGTGCGACACTGCGCCCGATGGGCATCGAGGCGGCGAACGTTACCGTGTATGCCGGTGACGGCCCGGCCGAGCGGCGGCGCGTCGACTATCCGGTGGGTCCCGAGGGCGCCAAGCTGAAGAGCGCGGCACCCAAGGTCGGCAACTACCACTGGGTCGTCGCTCGCCAGGAAAGCGATGGCGAGGTAAAGGTCGCCTCCACCGCCTGGTATTTCAGCAATCCTGGCGATGCGCCGACCGATCTGCTGAAACAGAGCCGCCACGAGCTGGAAATCGTCCCCGACCCGCTGCCGCGCGAGCACGGCAACTACCGCGAGAGCGACAAGTGGCGTTTCATCGTGCGTTACGCCGGCCAGCCCCTGGCCAATCAGACGCTGACCATGGAAACCGAATACGGCAGCCGCAGCCGCTTCGTCACCGACGCGGCGGGCGTCGCCACGGTGCTGTTCCCGCGTGACTTCAAGCCGGCGGAGGAAGGCCACGATGCGCACGGCCGGCGCAAGGCCAAGTTCGTGCTGACGACGGAGAAGGAAGACGCCGGCAAGCGCTACCTGACCGCTTTCAACTACACCTACACGCTCGATGCCGACCGCGACCGCAGCCTCGGCTGGGGCGCGGCCTTCGGCTTGCTCGGCATGATCGCGGCAACGCCGCTGCTGCGCCGGCGCTCGACCCGCCCGACAGCCGCGGGCCAAGGAGACTCCAATGCTTAAGACACTTTTTCCGACCCTTGCTCGCTTCCGTCTGGCGGTCCAGATCGCCATGCTTTTCTTCACCGTCTACGGCAGCGTCATCGTCGGCCATTACGCCGCCGAGAAGATCACGGGATCGCTGCCCGCGCTTTCCTGCGCCTACGATCAGGAGAATGCCGCCTACTGCATCCTGATCCCGACGCAGCACCAGATCCACCACCGCATCGGCGAGGGCATCGTCCGCGCCCAGCAGATCACCTTCCAGCTGGTGGTGCCGCTGCTGATCACCATCGCCACCTTCTTCGCCTTCTTCTTCGTCATCGGCAAGGCCTTCTGCGGCTGGGTCTGTCCGCTCGGCACACTGCAGGAACTGATCGCCAAGGTCGGCCGCCGCTTCGGCATCGGCCTGCGCCGCATGGAAGCCGGCGACCTCGGCGAGGTCAAGCGGGTACGGCCGGTGAAATGGCTGCTGCTGGTCGGCCTGGTGTTCCTGCTGCCGCTCTTGACCGGCCTCGGCGTCACGCCGCATTCACTTGGCAACCCGTATTGCGACATCTGTCCCTCGCGCGTCGCCACCACCCTGCTCACCGGCAACACCGAGCAGCTGGCGCTGGCCACCAACGACGGCATCGGCTTCACCCTCGGCGCCATTGCCGACATGCTGATCGGCTTCATGCTGGTCGGGGCGCTGGCGATGCGCCAGCCCTTCTGCCGCATCTGCCCGCTGCTGTCGTTCAACGCCATGTTCCAGCGGCTGTCGCCGATGCGCCTGGTCAAGGCGCAGCACTCGGCCTGCGACAAGTGCTCGATCTGCACCGAATCCTGCCCGATGGACATTCCGGAGATATCCAAGCAGCACGGACGCAAGGCCTACAACGAAGACTGCACCCTGTGCGGGCGCTGTGTCGAATATTGCCCGCAGGACGACGTCATCAAGCTCAAGTGGGGGCCGTGGGCGCTGTTCTCGTCGAGCCGCGAGTACTACAAGAACAAGGTGAAGGGCGAACTGCCGGACGGCACCGTCAAGCCGATCAAGTTCGTGCGCGGTGCGGCCAAGGGCGGCGAAGCCAATGCTTGACGAGCTCGCCGCCGGCCAGGTGACGCTGACGACGCTGTGGCTGCTGGGCGTCTCGATGGGCCTGACCGCCTGTACCGTGACCTGCCTGCCCTTCATGGGCACCTGGGCGCTGGGCCGCGCCAGCGGCCAGAAGGAAGCCTTCCTCCACACCGGCGTCTTCCTCGCCGGGCGCATCACCACCTACACCCTGCTTGCCGCGCTGGCCGGCGCCGCCGGCCTCGGCCTGGCAAAGGCGCTGGGGGGGACCTGGGGCAATGTCATCATCGGCGCGGCCAGCATCGGCGCCGGCCTGTGGCTGCTGGCGCGACCGGTCGGGCGCTCCTGCGCCACATCCGCATCGGGCGCCGTCCCGCCGGCGCCGACTTTTTCGCCTGTGCATTTCCGCCGCACGAAACGCGACAGCCTGCCACCCTTGTTCCTCGGCGCCGCACTTTCGCTGACACCGTGCACGCCGCTGGCTTCGCTGCTGGCGCTGGCTGCCAACGCGGGCAGCGCGGCGCAGGGCGCCAGTTACGGGCTGGCCTTCGGCCTCGGTGCGGCGATGACGCCCATCCTCGTGCTGGTGCCTCTGGCCGGACGCCTGGGGCGCGAATTGCGCTCGGGGCGGGAGTGGATCGCCCGCTGGCTGACCTGGGCCGCGGCCGCCGTGCTGATCCTGCTCGGGCTGCGGCGGCTGTGGCCGATGTTCATCGCATGAGGTTCGCCCGGCCGGATCAGCCGGTGCTCCACGCCCGCGGCCGCTTCATTCCGGCAACCTTGCAGGCCTGTCCGGGATAGCCATAGGGAAACAGCTCGAACAGGCGCTTGCGGCCAGCGCCGGGATACCGCTCGTCGAGTCGCTTGATGATGTGGCGGGCATCCGGCGCCACCTGGTGGTCTTCGTATAGCTGCCGCATATGTCGAATCACGTCCCAGTGGTCGTCGCCGAGCTCGATGTTCAATTCGCGCGCCAACTGCGCCGCCACGTCCTCGTTCCATTCCGCCGGTTCGACCAGATAGCCGTCGGCGTCGCGCTGCGGCATTTCCATCGTCGCATCCATAATCTTCTCCTTTAAGTCACATGGCCTATTACATCACGCCGTGATATTGTTTTCCAGGTGCTATATTCCTGTCAACTCCCCCATTCGGGCTACTCCATGAGAGCTGCGCCACTCGCCAAGCAGGAATTCGAGACGCTTTCCGCCTTTCGCCATCAGCTACGCCGCTTTCAGCGCTGGAGCGAGGACTTGACGCGTCGCCACGGCGTCACCAATCTGCAGTATCTGCTGATGCTGCACATCGCCGGCTTCGCCGGGCGTGAATGGGCGACGATCACCGAGCTGGCCGAGCGCCTGCTGGCGCAGCACCACGGCGTGGTGGCGCTGGTGTCGCGCTGCGAGAAGCTCGGCCTGGTCGAGCGCCGTCCCGGCCGTTCCGACGGGCGCGAGGTGGAGGTGCACCTCACCCGCAAGGGCGAGCGGACCGTCGAGCGCCTGGCCAGCCAGCACCGCGACGAACTGATGCGCATCGAAGGCCTGTTCGCGGTGCCGGGCAAGGCACAATTGGCGCGAGCCGAAAACCCGAACCGAACGGAGCAACCACCGCAATGAACACCTGTCGAAACACTTCGCCCGTCCGCCCGGCGGCCGGCGCCGGCAACACTGCCGCAACGCGCGCCTGAAGGTCATCGCCATGCGTTTCTCCACCCACCCGTTCTGGCTCGTCGGTTTCCGTCCCTTCTTTGCGCTTGCGGCCATTGCCGGCGCGACGCTGCCCCTGCTCTGGGCGCTGATGTTCACCGGCGCCGTGGCGCCAGCGCCGAGTTTTCCCGTGCCACCGCTGCAGTGGCACGCCCACGAAATGTTCTTCGGCTTCGGCTGGGCGGTGCTCGGCGGCTTCCTGCTGACCTCGACCAAGAACTGGGTCGGGATTCGCGGCTACCACGGTGGCACGCTGGTCTTCCTCGCCGCCGCCTGGCTGTTCGAGCGCATCGGCATGGCTTTCGGCGGCGCCTGGCCGGCGGCGCTGCTGGCGGCTTCGCAATTCCTGTTCCTCGCCGCCATCGTCGTCCTGCTGCTGCGCACGCTGATCCAGCACCGCGAAAAGGACAACTACCGCGACAATTTCTACTTCCTGCTGGCGCTGCCGCTGTTCCTGCCGGCCAAGTGGCTGCTGCTTTCGCCCGACCATTTCGCGGCCGGCTGGGGCATGGTGCTGGCACTGTTCCGCCTCGCCTTCCTGCTGATGCTCGAACGCACCCTGACGCAATTCATGAAGGGCATGTTCCAGGTGGTGCTGCCGCGCATCGCGCCGCTCGACCATGGCATCAAGGGGCTGGCCCTGCTGCTGGCTTTCGGCCATCTGCTGCCGCGGCCGCTGGCGGCGGCGGCAGCCCTGCTGCTGGCCCTGCTGCTGCTGGCGCGCTGGCTGCTGTGGCAGCCGCAGCGGGCGCTGCCGCGCCTCGGCATCGGCATCATGTACCTGGGCTATCTCGCCATCATCGCGCAACTGTTGCTGGAGGCCTACGGCCAGGTGCGCGAAGCGCACTGGGTCGGCAGCCTGACGGCGCACGTCTTCACCGTCGGCGCCATGGGGCTGATCGTGCCGGCCATGCTGATCCGCATCACCAAGGGCCACACCGGGCGCAAGGTGGCTTTCGACGCGCTCGACAAGACCGTGCTGTGGTTGATGCTGGGCGGCTTCGTCGCGCGCGTCGTCGCGCCGCAACTGCTGCCTGGCGCCTATCCGATGTGGATGCACCTGACGGCGACCTGCTGGCTGGCCGGCTTCGGGCTGATTGCGGGCCGCACCATTCCCTGGCTGCTGCAGCCGCGCGTAGACGGCAAGGAACACTGAAGCGGGCGAGCGCGATATCGGCGAGAATTCACGCCAGGATTCCTTCATCCGGACGCACCATAGCGCACCATGTCCACCGAATTCACATCCGCAGACGAGCGGACCGCTGTCCGGGCCGAGCAGATCCGGGCCTTTTTCAAGGAGACCGGCGACCAGAACCTGGCGGGGGCCATCGTCCTCAGCCTGATCGTCTTCGTCGTCCATAAAGGCATTCCGGCATGGACCTGGCAGCCGGCCCTGCTTTCCCTCTATGGCGTGACCCTGGTACGGATGTGGCTGATCCGCCAATACCACCGTGCGCCGGCCAGCCGCAGCACCGAGGCGTGGGGTCGCGGCCAGACCATCGCCGGCGCACTGTCCGGCCTGTGCTGGGGCAGCGCCAATGCGGCCATGCTCTGGCACCTGCCCGTCGAGCTCCAGTTCTTCATCCTGACGGTCATCACCGTCGCGGCGGCGGCCAACGCCTCGGAGGGGTTTTCCTACACGCCGCCGTCTTGCGCCTTCATCCTGATTTCGCTGACCCCGGCGATCATCTGGCTGCTCAGCATCGGCGACCGCCTGCATCGGGTGCTGGCTCTGATGCTGACGATATTCGTGCCGATGACGCTATGGCAGAGCCACAAGCGCAACCAGACATTCATCGAGGCCCAGCAGCTGCGTTTCCGCAACGAGGCGCTGGCCCGGGAGCTCAAGGTGCAGCGCGACGCGGCGGAGCAGGCCGTCCAGGCCAAGGCGCGCTTCCTGGCGGCGGCCAGCCACGACCTGCGCCAGCCGATGCAGGCATTGTCGATCTTTCACGAGCTGCTGCAGAACGAACTGCAGGCGGCCGGCCGCGGCGACAGCGCGCTGCTCGACAACGCCCGGCAATCGGCCGAGGCGATGAACGCGCTGCTCGACGCCCTGCTCGACATTTCCAAGCTCGACGCCAACGTGGTCAGGGCCGATCGGCGGCCGATCCCGGTGCAGGCCCTACTCGATGACATGGCGCGCGAATTCATGCCGCTCGCCGAGCAGAAGGGCTTGCGCCTGCGGGTGCGGCCGTGTGCGGCGACCATCGTCAGCGATCCGGTGCTGCTGGGCCAGGTGCTGCGCAACCTGCTCGGCAACGCCATTCGCTATACGCAAGAAGGCGGCGTCCTGATCGGCTGCCGCCGGCGTCAGGGGCGGCTCGTCATCGCGGTGGCCGACACCGGCATCGGCATCGCGGCCAACCAGCATGCAGCGGTCTTCGCCGAGTTCTTCCAGGCCGGCAACCAGGCCCGCGACCGCAAGCAGGGCCTCGGCCTCGGCCTGGCCATCGTCCAGCGCCTCGCGCACCTGCTCGACCATCCGCTGTCGCTGCGTTCAGAGTTGGGTCGCGGCTCCTGCTTTGCGGTCGCGGTACCGCTCGCCGCCGCCACCGACGCGGCAGCCGCAGCAGCACCCGAAGCGGAAGACATCGCCATGGCGGCCAGCCTCGCCGGCCGCCGGGTGCTCGCCATCGACGACGACGAGGCCATCCGCTCCGGCCTGACCAGCCTGCTGCAGGGCTGGGGGTGCACCGTGACTGCGGCCGGTTCGGTCGTCGATGCCCTGGAACAGGTCGACGCCGGCCCGGCCGCCATCGATGCTGTTGTCTCGGACATGGGCCTGCCGGGGCCGGGCAACGGCATCGACGCCATCGTCGCGCTGCGCCAGCGCTTCGGCAGCCGCCTGCCGGCGATCCTCGTCACCGGCGACACCAGCCGGGCCGCCTTGCAGGCCGCCACGGCGGCGAACCTCATCCTGCTGCACAAGCCCATCAAGCCGGCGCAGTTGCGTGCCGCCCTGTCCGCGGCGCTCGCCCAAAAACCCGGCGCTGGCGGCACGCCGACCTGATCCAGGTCAATTACCCGACAAGCGGCGTCAACTATGATCCGGGGCCTGATCATCCCCAACCGAGACACGCCATGACCACCATCCACGTCTGTAACCACACCACGGCCGAAGCCGTCTATCCCTTCGACGCCCGCTGCATCGCCAAGCGCTTCCGCCACGCCGCCATTTTCGGCGCGCTCGACGCCCTCAACCCGGGCGAGACCATGCGCTTCGTGAACGACCACGATCCGATTCCGCTGCTGCAGCAGATGCAGGCCCGCTACGGCGAAGGCGTCGAAATCGCCTATCGCCAGCGCGAAGCCGCCGGCGTCATCATCGATTTCGTCAAGCGCTGAAACCTGTTTCGCCATGAAGCGCGCACTGCTCGTGCTGCTGCTTGGAACGGCGCCGCTCGCCGGCCTCGCCGCCGGCGAAGCCCTGCCGCCACTGCAGGATGTGGCGCTTGAGTATGCCCGGCGGGCCGCGCTGCCCGAGGCCGCGCGTTGCGGCGGCGCGGACGCCGTGGCGCTGCCGGTCGCGCTAAGCGAAGGCGCCACGCTCGACGCCAGTTTCGACCCCGCGGCGGGCCGCCTGCACGTGCTCTACCGCATGAGCTTCAACCAGCTGACCGAGGGCTGGAACTGGCATCCGCAGGATGCAATCTCGGGTGGCGACTACTACGTATTCAAGTACCTGCCGCTCGGCTCGGTTGCGGAAGAGCGCGGCGGCTACCGCGCCGAGGACAAGATCGGCACGCCGCAGGACTTCAAGGTGCAGTGGCGCACCGACTATTTCTTCGCCTTCGACAATCCCTACGATTTCTACCCGCGCGCCGCGGACGACGACGCCGGCTTCGTCGCCGACATCGACCTGCCGGCGGCCGAGGCCGAGCGCCTGCTGCGCGGCGACCTGCGCATGGCCCTGCGCGGCCACCTGACGGCGAACTGCCTCTCCGACAGCACCACTTTCTGGAAAGCCACCTCGGCGAAGCCCGTCGATTTCACGCTGAAGAAGCGCTACCTGGTCGGCGTGCTGGACGAGGTGCTGTTCTACGACGCCGCGACGGCGACCGTCCTGGCGCGACTCGCGCCGCACAAGTAGTCTGCGCCGGCCGCTCAGGCGATGAGTTGCGCCGTGGCGCGTGCCAGCACGTCGCCGAAGCGATGGCTCAGCAGTACCAGCACCGCCACGACCACGACGAAGGCGTAGAGCAGGCGGCGGATGGTGGGGCTGGCGTCGCGCATCTCCATGTAGTGGTCGATCACCAGCCGTCCCTTGAATGCTATGAGGCACGCCACGGTCAGCGTCAGCGCCCAGCCGCGCTCGCCAGTTTCGCCAAGCCAGGCGCCGGCCGCGGTCAGCGCGAGCAGCAGCAGCCAGATGCGTTCCGCGTTGGTGATGACGAAGGCCTTCACCGCAGCACGTAGAAGAAGGGAAAGATCACCAGCCAGATCACGTCGGTGGTGTGCCAGTAGACGGCTGCGGCCTCGAGCCCGCTGTAGTCATCGGCCGAATAGACGCCCAGCCCGGTGCGCACCGCGACCCAGCCCAGGCCGAGGATGCCCCAGCTCACATGCACCAGGTGGTTGAGCGTCAGGTAGTAGTAGGTCGTGTAGAAGATGCCGGTTTCGCCGTCGATGCCGTGAGCCATGTTCCAGCGGATCTCGAAGAATTTCACCAGCGGGTAGCCGAGGCCGAGCAGCATCGCACCGACCACCCAGGCCAGCGTCGCCCGCCTTCTGTCCCTGCGTATCGCAGCCACGGCCTTGACCATGCAGTAGCCGCTGGTCAGCAGCAGGAAGGTGATGGTCGTGCCGGCGACGGTGGCGAGCTTGTCCGGCCCGGTGCGGAAGGCCTCGGGATAATGGGCCTTGGCGATGAAATAGACGCCGAACAGCAGCAAGAACTCGACCAGCACGCAGAAGATGCCGACCCAGATGCCATTGTTGCCGGGAATGCGGCCTGTAGCGGTCGAAACATCGATGGCGGCGGTCGCGGACATCGGGCAATTCTAGGCGCCTGCACCCGCCAGCGGCATGAGCGAAATCAAGCGCCGCCCGGCCCGGCCTAGCGCCGCTCGCGCACCACGAAGGGCTCGCTCAGCGCCTCCTGCACCGAGGCGGCGCGATTGAGCGACTGGTCGAAGTTGGCATCCCAGACGTCGGCATTGGCAAATTCGGCGCCATCGAGGTCGGCCTTGAAGAATCGGGCATGGCGCAGCGTGGCGCCGGCGAGGCGCGTGCCCTTGAGCCTGGCGCCACTGAAATCGACGTCATCCATGGCCGCGCCGGTGAGGTCGGCGCCGGAGAGGTCGGCACCGACCAGCTTGGCGCCCGAGAACACGCCGCGGAACGAATAGCAGTTGCGGATCGACGCGCCGGTGAGGTCGATGCCTTCCATCAGGATGTCCTTGAGGTAGGCGCCGGAAAAGTCGGCCCTGGCGGCACGGCTGTTGATGAGGTTGGCGCCGAACAGGTTGGCACCCTGCAGTTGCGCGTCCTCGAGCCGGGCTTCGTCGAAGATGGCGTGGAACAGGTCGGCGTTGCGCAGGTCGGCGCGGTCCAGAGTGGCGCCAGTGAAGTTGGCCCACTTGGCGTTGGCCTCGCGCAAGTCGGCGCCGGCGAGCTTGGCCTTCTTCAGGTTGGTGCTCTCGAGCTTGGCGCCGGCCAGCTTCGCGCCGGAGAGGTCGACGCCTGCCAGCGATCGCCGCGTGAAGTCGCAGCGCGACAGGTCGGTGGCCGCCTTCGGCGCGGCGCAGTCGCCCGGCGGCAGGTCGGCCGCGAGCAATGGCGGGCATGTCAGGCCAAAGAGGATCACGGAGAGTGTGCGCATCACGCCACCAGCTTGTGCATCACCAGGTAGAACCGAACCCCTTGCCACAGCGTCGACGCACCCAGGGCTATCACGAACAGGGCGGCACCCTTGAGCAGCCAGCCGCGCAATGCCGGCCCCAGCTTGCCGAAGAGGACGGAGGCCGAAAGCATCGAGGGCAGCGTGCCGGCACCGAAGGCCAGCATCAACAGCATGCCCTGCGGCGGGCTCGGCGCGGTGGTGGCCTGCACCGCCATCGCCATGGTCATCGAGCAGGGCATCAGGCCGTTGATGGCGCCGCCGATCATGGCGCCCAGCACCGGGCCTTTCTGCGTTGCGCCGGCAAACTGCCGTCGCAGCCAGGCCACCGGCGCGAAACCGTGGGTATTGCGGATCGGCGAAACTCCGAGCAGGTCCAGCCCGAGCAGGATGATGACCACGCCGGCGACGATCTGCAGCACGCCCTGCGCCAGGCCAACACCGCCGCTGGCGACGATCACCGTGCCGAGCAGCGCCGCGACGAGCCCGATCGCCGCGTAGACCGACACACGGGCCAGGTGATAGGCCAGGTAGGGCCACGGCCCGCGCGCCTTCAGCTTCATGAAGAAGGCCGACACCAGCCCGCCGCACATGCCGAGGCAATGGCCGCTGCCGAGCAGGCCGACCATGAAGGCGGCCCAGTAGGAAAACTCCGCGAGGTGGTGGGCGTGATCCAATTACTTGCGCTGCAGCCGCAAGGAGTTCGTCACCACCGACACCGAACTCATCGCCATCGCGGCCGCCGCGATCATCGGGTTGAGGCGGCCGGCGGCGGCGACGGGGATCGAGATGACGTTGTAGCCGAGCGCCCAGAAAAGGTTCTGGCGGATGATCTGCATGGTACGGCGCGACAGGTCGATGCCGCCGGCAACACGGGCGATGTCGCCGCCAACCAGCGTGATGTCGGCCGATTCGACCGCGATGTCGGCGCCGCCGCCGATGGCGAAGCCGACGTCGGCCGCCGCCAGCGCCGGCGCGTCGTTGATGCCGTCGCCGATCATGCCGACCTTGTGTCCTTGCGTTTGAAGCTTGCGGATCAGCTCCAGCTTGTCGGCCGGCGTGGCGCGGGCGATCACCTCGTCGATGCCGACCTCGCGCGCGATGTGTCTGGCCGCCGCCTCGACGTCGCCGGTCGCCATCACGGTCTTGAGGCCCAGGCGGTGCAGCAGCGCGATGGCCTCACGCGCGCCTTCGCGCGGCCGGTCGGCAACGGCGAACAGCGCCGCGATGGCACCGTCGATGGCGACGAACACCGGCGTCTTGCCCTGCTCGGCCCATGCCAGCGCCTGATCCTGCTGGGCGCTGCAGTCGATACCGGCGGCGGCGAGCAGCGCGGCATTGCCGACGAGGATCTCGCCGTCGTCATGGCGTGCGCGCACACCGCGCCCCGGCCAGGCCTCGAAGTCAAAAGTCGGCGCTGGCGGGACGCCGCGCGCCCGGCACCAGGTGTTGATGGCGCGGGCCAGGAAGTGCTCGGAATGCGCCTCGACGCCGGCGACCAGAGCCAGCATGGCCTGCTCGTCGCGCATGCCGACCGCGAGGAAGTCGGTGACCACCGGCTTGCCCTCGGTGATGGTGCCGGTCTTGTCGAATACCAACGTATCGAGCTTCGCCGCGGTTTCCAGCGCCTCGCCGTTCCTGATGTAGATGCCGCGGCGCGCCGCCTGGCCGGTGCCGACCATGATGGCCGTCGGCGTCGCCAGCCCCAGCGCACAGGGACAGGCGATCAGCAGCACGGCAACGGCATGCGCCAGGGCACGCGAAGCCGGGTGGCCGGCCATCAGCCAGCCGGCCAGCGTCAGCGCGCCGATGCCGGCCACGGCGGGGACGAAGCGCGCCGAGATGCGGTCGGCCAGCTTTTGCACCGGCAGCTTGGCGCCCTGGGCATGATCGACCAGTTTGACGATGCCCGAGAGCACCGTGTCGCCACCGACGGCCGTGACCCGCATGACGAAGGCGCCGTTGCCGTTGATGCAGCCGCCGATTACCGCGTCGCCCACGCCCTTGGCCACGGGCAGCGATTCGCCGGTGAGCATGGATTCGTCGAGGCTGGACGCGCCTTCTTCCACCACGCCGTCGCTCGGCACCTTGTCGCCGGGGCGCACGCGCAGTCGGTCACCGACCACAACCGTGTCGATGGCCACGGTCTCGTCGCCGGCGGCGGTGACGCGGATCGCCGTCTCGGGCTGCAACTCGATCAGTTTGCGGATCGCCTCGGAAGCCTTGCCCTTGGCGCGCTCTTCCATGTAGCGGCCGCCGAGCACGAAGGCCACGATGGCCGCCGCCGACTCGAAATAGACGTGGTGGTGCATGCGCGCCACGCCCGGCAGGCTGTAGAGGTAGGCGGCGCCAGCACCCATGCTGATCAGCGTGTCCATGTTGGCCTCGCGCTGTTTTGCCAGCGCCCAGGCCTTCCTGAAAATATCGCCGCCGCTGCCGAAGACGACGACGGTCGACAGCGCCAGTTCCATCAGGCGCAGCGCCGGCGAGCGGTGCATCAGCATGCCGGAAACCATCACCGGCGCAGTCAGCCACGCAGCCTGCAGCAGGCGTTTCTTCGCCGTTTCCAGTCGCGCCTTCTCGCGCTCGACCAGCAGGCGGCGCTGCGCCAGCGTATCCATCGGCCGCGCCTCGTAGCCGAGCTGCTGCACCGAGGCGAAAAGTTCTTCGCGCGAAAGATGGCCCTTCACCGTCACCGTCTGCGCCGCGTAGTTCACCGCCGCCGACTCGACGCGCGGATCGCGCTGCAGCTTCATCTCGATCAGCAGCGCGCAGGAGGCGCAGCTCATGCCCTCGACGGCGGCGTTGCACTCTTGCGCCGGGCCATCAGGAACGCCGGAAAAACTCGGTGCTGGCGGGACGGCGGCATTGGCGCGCGGCGGCGGCGCGGCGGCGATGTTGCCGATCACGGCATCGACCACGGCCAGCAGGCGCTCTTCGCCAAGTTGTGCGGAACGGTAATGCAGCGTCACCGAGCCGATCTCCGGCACGCTCCGCACATCCGCCACCGCCGGATGCTTGCGCAGCAGGATTTCGAGGATGTAGCAACGCTCCGGCTGTTTCACCAGCGCCGGTGCCACCAGCCGGACGCGACGCGACAGGCGATGGATGACGCGAAAGTTTTTCACGGCTGGACGTCGGCCGGCGCGGCGATCCGCGGTTGCGCCTTGGCGATGGACTTGCGGTAGCGTACCAGCAGGAACACCAGGTAGAAGACGGTGAGCCAGGCATTGGCGTACTTCACCGGGTCCTTGAGCCAGCGCTGGCTGATGAGTTCCCAGTGCGTCTTGATCAGGTAGAAGGCAACGAGGTCGTTAAGGAAATTGATGACGGCCTTTTCGGTCAGGGCGTTGGCCACGATCGGCCGCAGCTTCGACTGCAGGCTGCCCGACGACCCCGTCGTCGCAGGATTCCGCATGTGCTCGACCTGGGCGCGCAATCCCCCCAGGACACCGCGCACCTTGGCGCCCACGTCGCGCAGCAGCGGTGACAAACCCGGCGGCACCAGTGCGGGTGGAGCCGTTGGCGCCGCGACCGGGGACGTCGGAGCCTCGGGAACCGGCAATTGGCCCAGCAAGGCCCGCAGGCCGCGAGCCACGTCGGCCACGCCGCAGACATGTGCATCGTAGCGTATCGAGAGCCGGCAGTCGGCCGGGTAGGTGCTAACGCGATAGACGCCCGTCACTTGCCTCAGCCCCTGCTCGATCGCCGCGGTGGCTGCCGCATGGCAGATTTCCGCCGGCAGTTCCAGGCGCAGGTAACCGGCTTCGCGGTGGCGGACGACTATGCGCCGGGCCAGCGCGTCGACGTCGATGGCGGCATGCATGGCGGCAGTCTCCGGCAATTCGATATCAGGACCGCGGCGCCTCGGCAGCCTCGGCAGCGGCGGCACCCTGCCCCGCTTCCTGCTCCTGCGCCTCGGCCATCAGGTCGTCGAGGTTTTCCTTCTGGTGCAGCACGAAGTCCTTGCCCATGCCGCTCGCCTTCGACAGCGTCAGGATGATTTCCTTTTCGTACTTGTGCAGCAGGTAGCCTGCCGCCAGACCACCCGCCAGCAAGAGCAGCGGATTGCGAAACAGGGCGGCGCCGAGCAGGCCACGACCGGCGGCGAAGCCGGTGGCGGCCATCATCGCGCCCTGGGCCAGCGGGTGGCTGGCCGCACCCATGCTCATGCCGTTGCCCATCATGTGCGGCATCTGCTTCATCATTTCTTCGGTCATCATGGTTCGCTCCTTGGGGTCATTTGCCGCGATTATCGGCCACGGCGGCCGGCATTTCATTGATGTCGTTCAACATCTGGTAAATCCCGAGGCAGCCCTCGCAGCAGAATTCGAGGTGTTTTCCCGACACCGCCAGGGTGAAGGGCTTGATGCCCACCGGCAGGCTGCACAAGTCGCAGGGCTTTTGCGGATCACTCATTTCAGCAACAGCAGTGCATGGTGCTCGAAAGTGGCCTCGTCGGCCTCGCCGATCACCTTGCCTCGCACCACCCCCTTCGCGTCCACGAAATAGGTCGTGGGCAGGCCGACCACGCCGTAGCGCTTGGCGATTTTCGCGTTCTCGTCGAGCAGCGCCGGATAGGTCACGCCGATCTTCTTGATGAACGCCTCGACGGTCTGGCGATCCTGGCCGGCATTGACGGCGATCACCTCCAGCCCCTTGCCCTTGTGGCGCTGGTACACGGCCTCGATGGCCTGCATCTCGCCCTCGCAGAACTTGCACCAGTCAGCCCAGAAGCGCACCACCACCGGCTTGCCGGCCCAGGCGGCAGGAAAATGCGCGGCCATGCCGTCCAGGCGTGTCGTCTGGAAAGTCGGCGCGATGTCGCCGGTGTTGAGATTGACCGGGGGATCGCCGCCGCAGGCGGCCAGCAGCGACACCAGCAGGATGAGAAAACCGCGTCGCATCAGTGTTCGAGCAGTATCAGGTTGGACCGCAGGATCATCGCAGTGGCCACCGCCGTCGTCAACAGGAAGCCGATGCTGGCGACGGCGGCGAGACGGCGCGAGGTTTCCGCCACGACCGTCTTCAGGCTGGCAATGCCTGCGAAGGGCCGGATGGCGCCGGTTGCCAGACCGGCAGCGGTGGCAAGGAAAAGAGGAATATAGAGCGCGTAGCCCTGGTAGCCATATTCTGGCTTGAGCACACAGAACGGGCAGTGGTGGTGCGGGTGCTCGTAGATGTAGAGCGAGATGAAGGCGAGGATGCCACTGATGCCGGCGGCGAAGCCAAGCGCGGCCGCGGTCGCGGTGGCATAGCCACCCTTGCCGAACGCCCACTGATAGCTGGCGCTGCCGATGGCCAGGCCCATGGCGCCGTAGAAGAGCAACATTGCCGGCAGCGGCTCCATTGCCGAGGCTTCGGCGGCAAGTGTCGTGGAGCCTTCCGAAAACAGGCTGCCGCAGCAGGAGGTGATGACGTCGGCCTTGAGGTTAAGGAAAAACTGCGCCTCGGTCCAGGCGCTGGCAGCCAGCAGCGGCGCCAGCAGCAACAGCAACGCGTATTTGATGCGCACCAGCGGGTAGTCGCGGGCGCGGCTGTCGACGTGGTTGATGGCCAGCCACATGGCGGCCAGGAAGAACACCGCGATCTTGGCGTTCAGCGCCGGGAAGCCCCAGGGATTGACGTTGAGCGTGCCCACCGCGCACATGGCGCCGACGAACATGCCCGACATTTTCTCGGCGTTGAAGACGAACAACAGCACCGAGGCCAGTTGCGCGGTCATGATGAAAACCAGCAGCGTCGAAAACAGGTAGGTGCGACGCTCGAGCCGCAACTGCCGCTCGCTGCCGCTGTTGATGTCCCAGCGGCGGACCAGTTCGACGGCGAAGGGCGCACTTGCCGCCAGCGCCAGCACGCAGATCGCAGACGCAAGCAGCAGGGCAATTATTGCAGGCTGGAAAATCATCGCAAAAGTCGGCGCTGGCGGGACGGCGTTATCTGTCGTCGACGATCTGGCCGTCGCGCATTTCCACTACCCGATCGACCACGGCGGATTCGGTCACCAGCGGGTCGTGGCTGGTCAGCAGGATGGTGCGTCCCTCACTCGCCAGGCCTTCGAGAATGCCCATGAATTCCTTCGACAGATGGGTATCGAGGTTGGCCGTCGGTTCGTCGGCGATCAACGCTTCGGGCTCGTTGATCAGTGCGCGGCAGATGGCGACGCGCTGCTGCTCGCCGCCGGAGAGCCATTCCACCTTCGCCTCGCGGCGATGGCCGAGGTTGAGCTTGGCGAGCAGGGCCTCGGCGCGCTCGAGCAGTTCCTTGCGCGGCCGGCCGGTCGGATAGGCCGGCAGGATGATGTTCTCCAGCGCCGTCAGCCCCTTGATCAGGTTGAACTGCTGGAAGACGAAGCCGAAGGTGCGACGGCGGATTTCGGTCAGGAAGCGCTCGGGCAGTCCCGAGATGTCCTCGCCCTTCAGCCGCACCCGCCCCTCGGTCGGCCGCGCCAGGCAACCCACCAGCGTCAGCAGCGTCGTCTTGCCCGAGCCGCTGGGACCGCGCAGCGCGGTGACCTTGTTGGCCTCGACCGCAAGGTCGATGCCGTTCAGCGCCCAGTACTCGTTGTGCTGGCCCTGGTTGAAGGCCTTGCGGATGCCTGCGAGTTCAATCATGTCAGTGGTGCTTGTGCGTTGTCGGAGTGGAGCGTGCCAAGGGTGGGGGATGGCCGACGCTGCTCATGTCCCCCGGGCCGGGCTGCGCCCGGCCCTCCTCCTTTACTTCGCGGCGTCGGCCACCCCCCGCCCTTGGCTGGACCCACTTGGGGTGCCGGACCGCTAAACACCCACGGCGCTGCCTGATCGGGACGGCGGGGTGCTCTGCGCAGCGAAGTAAAGGAGGAGGTGCCGGCTGAAAGCCGGTGCCGGGGGACATGAGCAGCGCAGAGCACCCCGCCGTCCCGATCCCGCACCAGAATCAACACCCGTGCAGGTTTCATCTCAGCCTCGCATCACCGCATCGGGATCGGTGATGGCTGCCTTCCAGATCGGCACCAGCACCGCGGCGGCGTAGGGAAAGACGGTGAAGAAGAACAGCGTCGCCACCTGCAGGCCATCGACATGTGGCGTCAGCTGGAAGCGCGGATAGAGCACCGCCCAGCCTTTCAGCACCGGCTCGAACAGTTCCGCCGCGAAGTAGAAGACATGGACATAGGCGGCGACGAAGCCGACGAGAAAGGCCGTCAGCGAAATCAGCAGGCCTTCCCAGAATTTCATCTTGATGACGTCACCGGTTTCCCAGCCGATCGCCTTGAGGATGCCGATCTCGCGCTTCTCGTCGGCCGATAGGCCCGAGGCTTTCTCCCAGGCGAGGATGCCGAAGGCGAGGATGGCAGCCGAGAGCAACGCCAGCACGATGCCTTCACGCCAGTCGAAGATCGAGGCATAGGTGCGCAGCACCTCGTCGCGCAGGATGGGCCGCGAATCGGGCAGTGCGGCCGCAAGCTTCAGCGCGACGTTGCGGACCTCCTGCGGATTGGCGACGGAGAGCGCAATGTCGGTGTAGTGCCCGGCCGGATAGTCGAAGAAGGCACGAAAATCCTCCTCGTGCATCAGCACCAGGTCGGCGCTGACGAGTTCGGAGGCCTGCGGCAGCACGGCCTCGACGATGAAGGTATGCAGCTTGCCCGAATACGAGCGAAACGAAATTCCGTTGCCGGCGGCCAGGCCGCGCGAGCGCTCCAGCGCCGGGCCGACGATGATCTCGCCGCGCTTGACCGCCATGGTGCCGTCGTTCGGCACCATGAAGGTGTAGTTGGCCTTGACCACGGCATCGTAGTAATAGCCCCACAGCCGTCCCTCACGCTTCTGCACACCGCGGATGCGGCCGACCTTCTCCAGGTAGCCCGGCGGGATCAGGTCGTGACGCCCGGCGACCAGCCGCTGCAGAATCACTTCGGGCGAAGCGGCGAGCACCTTCGCCGCCTCGACGCGCAGGGCATGGGTGTATAGCGCCACCGACGCCAGCACGAACACCAGCAGCGTATAGACGCCGAGCAGGCCCAGGTTGCGGGTCTTGCGCCGCGCCAGCGAGGCCAGCGTGAAGTCAATCAGGTAGCGTTGCTTCTCGATCCACTGCTTCATGTCGCGGGGGCGGCAGCAGGCTGCCGGTGGGGAAATGCTCTAGCGCGAGCGGGTGATCCTGGAAGGCCGAATGCAGGTCAGCCTGCGAGGGATGGCGCGTGTAGCGCGCCTCGGTGAATAGCGCGAGGTCGGTGAGTCCCAACTGCCCAACCAGCGCACGGGTCGCCTCCACTTCGGCCTTGCGCTGCTCGCGCGGCAGGGCCGCATCGACCAGCGTCAACGCAAATCCCGCCATGGCCAGGGCCAGCAGCAGCAGGGCGAGAGTCGAGGGGCGGGACAGCATGGTCGGAATGATAACGCGGCGGATGACGCAGCAGCCCCGGCAAGCCGCTCAAAGCAGCTTGCGCACCGCCTCCGCCACCTGTTCGGCCGGTGCCGCGAAATGGATGTTCTGTACCAGTTTGCCGTCGGGTCCGAGCACATAGGTATCGGCACTGTGATCGACCGCATAGGCGCCATCGGCACGCGGCGGCTGACGGACATAACCTGCACCGTAGGCCTTGGCGACGGCGGCGATCTCCGCCACCGTGCCGGTCACGCCGACCATTGCGGGATGAAAGTACGCGACATAGCTCTGCAGCGTCGCCGGCGTATCGCGCTCGGGATCGACCGAAACCATGATCAGGCGGGTACGTTCCCGTTCCTCGGGTTTCAACGCGTTGAGCGCCTGTGCGCCGGCCGCCAGCGAGGCGGGGCAGATGTCGGGGCAGTTGGTATAACCGAAATAGACCAGCAGCACTTTGCCGCGCAGGGACTTGGTATCGACCGGACCGGCCGCCGATTGCAGTACGAAATCGCCACCGACCGGTTTGCCGGCGAGTCCCGCCACGGCATGCGGTGGCGGGTTGCCGCCGTCGCCACCGGAGCAGGCAGCCAGCAGAACGGTGAATGCAAGAGCAATGACAAGGGCAAAGGAAGGCATGACGTGACGTGCGTATAAATAAAAAAAGCGGCGCAAGCGCGCCGCTCGGGCACTGCGGGCATTCGGTAACGCCGCAGGCTACAACCGAGTGGCCGCCCGCATCAGGGCGCCGCGCAGGGCAATGGTCAGGCTCGAACCCAGACCGATGCGCTGCGCTACCGCCGGCAGCAGGATCAACGAGGCCAGGGCAAAACCGGCGCCCAGCAGCAGGGAGGTCATTTCGCCATTGTCGCCGGCTGCATCCTGGATATTCTGGTTCATGGTGCCACTCCCATCGTTGCGTTTTCCGTTGCCAAGAATGGTAGGGCTTGCGACACCGATTGTGTTGCGACATATTGCCGCAGCGGTCGGGAAAAAAAAGAAGCCGCGCCGGAGGGAAGGAGGGACCCTCCGCCACCACGACCCCGGATCGAGAAGGGGAGTTCTCACCGGGGCGCGTCGCCAAGTGACCCTAGAGGAGGTGGGCAACCTGGCGGCCGGCTTCGCTGACGATCGTCGATAACCAGAGAAGGCGGCGGCTTCGAGATACTACTATCAAGAGCCGTGCCAGCTCGCGTAGGCGACCTATCCATATGTTTTTGCAGGAACTTCATTCGGAACATTGTCGCAGCGCAACAATTCATGTCAGAATTGACAGCAACAACTGTCACATCATTCACTTTCTGGCACTGACATGACCGCCCAAGGTATCGAGCAACTTGCCGCCTATCTGGAGGGAGAAGCGGAGCCCAGCATCGTCCTCGACGATGACTACCGCATCCTCGCCGCCAACGCCGCCTACCGCCGCGACTTCGGCGGCAGCCAGGATGTCACCGGGCGCCGCTGCTACGAAGTGTCGCACCACATCGACACCCCCTGCGACCAGGCCGGCGAATCCTGCCCGCTGCGCTTGACCGCGCAGTCCGGCCGGCCCCAGCGCGTATTGCATTTGCATCACACGCCCCGCGGCGAAGAGCATGTCGATGTCGAAACACGGCCACTGGCGATCGGGCCGGGAAAGCCGCGCGCAGGGCAAGCCCGCCTGTATGTCGAAAGCATGCGCGTGGTGCGGCACGCCAGCAGCCAGCCGGCGGTGCAAGGCCTGGTTGGTCGCTCCCCCGCGTTCCAGGCGATGCTGGCGCGCATCACCCGTGCGGCGCCGGCGGAAGCCACGGTGCTGCTGCTGGGCCAGACAGGCACCGGCAAGGAACTGGCCGCGCGCGCAGTGCATGAAGGCAGCCCGCGCGCCGACGGCCCGTTCGTCACCGTCGATTGTTCCGGCCTCACCGAGACCCTGTTCGAGAGCGAACTGTTCGGTTACGAAAAGGGCGCCTTCACCGGCGCGACCCATCTCAAGACTGGCCTGGTCGAAGCGGCCGGCGGCGGCACGCTGTTCCTTGACGAAATCGGCGAACTGCCACCGTCGCAACAGGCGAAACTGCTGCGATTGCTGGAAACCGGAACCTATCGCCGCGTCGGCGGCGTGGAGTGGCTGCCGTCGGATTTTCGCCTGGTTTCCGCCACTCACCGCGACCTGGCCGCCATGGTGCGTGCCGATGAATTTCGCCGCGACCTCTATTACCGCATCAACACCTTTCCCATCCACATGCCGGCACTTGCCGAACGCCGCGAAGACATCCCGCTGCTGGCGAAATCGCTGCTGGCGCGGATCGATGCCGACAACCGGCGCCACCACCACCTTGCCGCAAGCACCTTGCGCGAACTCCAGGCACGCGACTACGAAGGCAACATCCGCGAACTGCGCAACCTGATCGAACGGGCCACACTGCTTGCCGACGGCCAGGAGGTCCTGCCGCAGCACCTCGATGACGGCACGTCGGAATTTTCGGCAGCGAAGGCGCAGCCGAAAGACGGCATGTTCCGCATTGCGACCCCGGTGAAGCTGGACGAACTGGAGTCGCGCTACCTGACATGGGCGCTGGCCACATTCGCCGGCAGCCGGGGCCAGGTCGCGTCCGAACTCGGCATCTCCGAGCGAACCCTCTACCGCCTGCTGCGCAAGCGTTGCTGAGCCGCACGTCCGAGCGACCATGCGTGTCGCCCGGTGCAGACGCGACGACAGGCAATGGAGTAAATTGAAGAACCTCGTCGAGTGGTCGCACACGCAACACGCACCGATAACGATATGGTCAGGCCCACAAGTTCCAATGTCCTCCTATCCGCTGTCCGGGGCGGCTGGCGCCTCTGGGTGGCATGGATTTTCTGCATCGGCACAGTATTGCTGCTGGGTGCGCTGCGGTTGGCGACGGATGCCGAATTGGTTCTGGCCTCGCTGGCGCTGCTGCCGGTGCTCGTCATCGCATGGATAGCCGGCAGGAAGCAGGGAGTGCTTGCGGCGATACTGGCATCGGCGATGTGGGCGGTAGGCGATCTCTCCGCCGTACGCCAGTTCAGCGCACCGTGGATTCCCTGGGCTAATGCCGCCACCCACCTGATGACCTACGGCCTGGTCGCCCTGCTCGCCGCACAGGTTCGCCACCAGCTGCAGAAAGAGCACGAGCAGGCCAGCCAGGACGCCCTGACCAAGATTCCAAACCGCCGCGCCTTTCTCGAAGCCGGCGCCAGCGAGGTCGAGCGTTCCACGCGTTACGGGCACTCGATGGCGGTGATTTTTATCGACCTTGACGACTTCAAGCAGCTCAACGACGCCCGCGGTCACGCCACCGGCGATGCAGCGCTGCGTGCCACCGCCAAGGCGCTGATCGGTGCCCTGCGCTCCAGTGACCAGGTCGCGCGCCTGGGCGGCGACGAATTTGCAGTTCTGCTGCCGGAAATTGGGTACGATGCCGCGGTGGAAGCCGGCCGCAAAATTGGCGTCGCGATCAACAGGACGCTCAAGAAATTCACGCCGGTGACGGCAAGCGTCGGCGTTGCCTGGTTCGACAGCGGCAAGCGTTCGTTCGCCATGATGCTCAAGGCAGCCGACGAACTGATGTATGAAGTCAAGCAGGGCGGCAAGAACGACATGCGAGCGAAGCGCTTCGGCGCGACCAGGGATCACGACACCAAAGAATAGGAACACGCCATGCAACTACTGACCATCATCGCGATGATTTTCGCCGCCGGCGGCGTCATGTTCGCGCTGCAGAACAACGTGCCGGTAACCGTGACCTTCGCCATCTGGCGCTTCGACAGCACCCTCGCCATGATTCTGCTGCTGGCACTTGCCGCCGGCGGGCTGATCGTCGCACTGGTGTCGACGCCATCCACCCTGCGCCGGCAGTGGGCCATGAGCCGCCAGAGCAAGCGCATCGCCGAACTGGAAAACACCAGCAGCCGCCAGCAGCAGGCCATCGCCGACCTGGAACGCCGCATACCGGCTGATGCACCCCCGGTAGCGGCAGAGCGCCCCTATGTCGGCCTCAAGCAGATAATGGTCGGCAGCGACGCCAAGGAAGAGCCGGTTCCGCCCGCCTAGGGCCTGTTCTCATTCAGGCGACGAGTGCGCCGGGGCGAGTCTGGCCGCAGGGCAAGGCACGACCGACGCCATGTGCTTGCTCCACATCAGGAGGGAGTAACGCCGCCCTGCGGCCAGACTCGCCCCGTCCCTTCGGGTTGTCGCCCAATGCGGCGTCCGCTTTGTCGCTCGTCTCGCCAAGGGGACGGCCATTGCCTTCGCCTCGCTTCGTGCGGCCATCCGCATTGGGCGGCAACGCATCTCGCCGACTGAATGAGAACAGACCCTAGGCCCGCAGAATTCAGCTTTTTACCGGCCGCTTGCTCAGCTTGCGCTGCAGCGTGCGGCGGTGCATCTTGAGCGCACGCGCCGTCGACGAGATGTTTCCGTCATGCTCGCGCAGCACTCGCTGGATGTGCTCCCATTCGAGACGATCGACCGACAGCGGTTCGCTGCTGACCACCCCACCACCCACGTCGCCCTCTTCCGCCTCGTCGAAAGCGCCGAGAATGGCATCGACCTCGACCGGCTTGGCCAGGTATTGCACCGCACCGAGCTTGATCGCATCGACCGCGGTGGCGATGCTGGCATAGCCGGTCAGCACCACGATGCGACAGGCGGGGTCGATTTCCAGCAGCGGCGGAATCAGCGTCAAGCCGGAAACGCCGGCGATGTTGAGATCGAGAATCACCCGTCGCGGTCTCAGCTGACGCGCCAGGACGGGAACCTCCATCGGATCGGTCACGCCCTGCGCAACATGGCCGCGCCGTTCCAGCGCCCTCACCAGCACGGCATTGAAGGTGACGTCGTCGTCGATGACGAGAAAGCTGTCGCTCGTATCATTCATTCATTTTTCCCAATGCAATTCCGGTCAGTGGCAACTCGACGCGCGCCAGCCCGCCGCCCGCCGCACGATTGCCCAATACCAGGCGGCCGCCCTGCCGCTCGATGGCGGCACGGGTAAGCAACAGGCCGATGCCGCTGCCCGCGGCGTGGGATGGAAATGGCTCGTGCCCGGCCCGTTCCAGTGTCGCGGCCGAAAAACCCGGACCGTGGTCACCGATTTCCATCTTCAGGTAGTAACTGTCCCAATCTACGCGGACATCGACCGGTCCACCGGCGCGCGCCGCATTGTCGAGCAGATTGATGATGCCCTGCTCCAGCGTTGGCTCGACCGCCACGATCGGCGTGGCGCCAGCGCCGACTATTTCCAGCGTGCTCTGTACGTCGCTGCGCAGCGCCAGCCAGCCAGCATGAACCGCCTCCATCCAGTCGTCGCAACGCATGCGTTCGGCGCATTCGGCGCGCTGCGCGCCGGCCCGCTCTGACAAGCCGGTGATGATGCGCTTGCAGTGGGCAATCTGCTCGCGTAGCAGCGACAGGTCGGCACGGGCGTCGCTGCCGACCTCGGCGTCGTGCTCCAGCTCGCCCGCCAAAACGGCCATGGTGGCCAGCGGCGTGCCCAGTTCGTGCGCGGCACCCGCCGCCAGCGTGCCCAGCGCCAGCACCCGCTCGTCGCGCAGCGACTGTTCGCGGGCATGGGCGAGTTCGGCATCGCGGCTGCGAATGGTCGCGGTCATGCGCAATATGAACCAGCCGATCAGCGCCACCGAGACGACGAAGGTCAGCCACATGCCGATCAGGTGCAGGCGCGCGGCGCGCGCCGGATCGTCGAACGGCAGCGGCACGAAACTCACCATCAGCAGCGAATAGGTGGCCGTGGCCAGCAAGGCGATGCCGGCCACGAGGCGGGCCGGCAGGGTCAGGGCCGCCACCGCCACCGACGGCAGCAACAGCGAGACCAGCGGATTGGTGGCACCGCCGCCGAAAAACAGCAGCGCGCCGAATACGGCGAGGTCGAGGCAGAGCTGGGTAAACAGCTCGCCCGGCGCGGCGGACGTGGCCGTTTTCAGTCGCCGCAGGCTGGTCGCGTTCCAGACCAGAGCCACCAGGATCACCGCCAGCATCGGCAGCGTCGGCAACGCGATGTCGAGCGCCATCGGCACGCCCAGAACAACCAGGATGGCCGCTGCCAGCACCCACCAGCGCACCGCCGCCAGGCGCTTCAGGCTGGTCAGGGTCTCGGCGCCATCGGCCGGAAGTTCGGTCATCGGAGAATCGGCATCCATTGCTGCCATTATGCGGGAGCGCGACCTGATCGCGATCAAGGAGGCAGGCCAAATCGGTGAGACAATTCGCCGCACCCGACTTTTTGAAATCAAGGAATTTGCGCCCATGCATTACGCCCTGCTTCTCATACTGGCCCTGCTGGCTGTGCCCGCAACGGCCCAGGACCTCGACAAAGGCAAGGAAATCAACGGCACCTGCGCCGGCTGCCACGGCGAGTACGGTGCCGGCGGCAAGAAGGGCGAGTATCCGCGCATCGCCGGCCAGCGTGCGGCATACATCGAGCATTCGCTGCGCTCCTTCCGCGCCCGCACCCGGATCAACATCCCGATGTTCCCCTATACCCAGGAACGTGAGTTGCACGACGAGGATATCCGCGACGTTGCCGCCTATCTCACCAGCATCGAACTGCCGACCAAGTGGCCGGAGTTCAAGGACACCGACGATGCGCTGGCCCGGCTGACGGCCACCGAAAAGGTAATGATCATTCCCCGCGTCGACGGCAACCTCGACAACGGCAAGGACATCTTCCAGAAACAGTGCGCATCCTGCCACGGCAAGACAGCCAAGGGCCGCGGCAAGTTCCCGATGCTGGTCGGGCAGTACACCAACTACCTGATGCGGCAGATGGAGGCCTACATCAGGGGCGAGCGAGCACACGATGAGGACAACAGCCGCGGCATCCTGGCCACGCTCAAGCCGAGCGACCTGCAGGACATCCTCGCCTACGTGACCACGCTGCAGGACCCGCAGGAGTAACGGAGCCGCGGCGACCGCGATGCGCCGCCGCAGCCACTGAAAAAGTCGGCTCTGGCGGCACGGCGCCCGCAGGGCGTCAAAGCTCGACCTGCGTCCCGAGCTCGACCACGCGATTTGTCGGAATCTTGAAGTAGGTGGTTGCCGGCTCCGCGTTGCGGAACATGAAGGTAAACAGCACCTGCCGCCAGCGCGGCATGCGCGCGACGCGCGCGCGCGGCACGATGGTCTCGCGGCCGAGGAAGAAGGAGGTTCCCATCACCTCGTACGCAAGGCCGAGAGGCGCCGCCAGCGCCAGCGCCAGCGGGATGTCCGGCTCATCCTTGAAGCCGTAGCGCACCAGCACCTGATAGAAGCCCTGCGGCAGCGGCCGCACCTCGACGCGGTCGATCTCCGGCACATGCGGGACGTCTTCGACACTGACGTTGAGCAGCACCACCGTCTCGTGCAGCACCTTGTTGTGCAGCAGGTTGTGCAGCATGGCACGCGGCACGCCGTCCGGATTGGTGGTCATGAACACACCCATGCCCTCGACACGATGGGGGCCGCCGTATGCCAGGCTCTGGATGAAGGCGTCGAGCGGCATCGAGTCCTGCTTGAGCTTCTCGTAGAGCAGCTTGCGGCCGCGCTTCCAGGTGGCGAGGAAGACGAAGATCACGCCGCCCAGCACCAGCGGGAACCAGCCGCCATCGAGCACCTTGATGAAGTTGGCCGAGAAGAAGGCGAAATCGACCACGACGAAAGCGGCAAGGAACAGGCCGGCTTGCAGCCAGTTCCATTTCCACAGCACGCGCACCACGACGAAGGCCAGCACCGTATCGATCATCATGGTCAGCGTGACGGCGATGCCATAGGCCGAGGCCAGCGCCGACGAAGAGCGGAACGCCAGCACCAGCAGCACCACGGCGATCAGCAGCAGCCAGTTGATGTTGGGAATGTAGATCTGCCCCATCTGCCGCTCCGAGGTGAAATTGATCCGGATGCGCGGGCAGTAGCCGAGCTGGATTGCCTGGCTGGTCAGCGAGTAGGCGCCAGTGATGACCGCCTGCGAGGCGATGATGGCGGCGACGGTGGCCAGCCCCACCAGTGGATACAGCAGCACGCCGGGCACCGACAGGAAGAAGGGGTTGCGGATCGCCAGCGGGTCGTCGAGGATCAGCGCGCCCTGGCCGAGGTAGTTGAGGTAGAGCAGCGGAAAAACGAAGACCAGCCAGGCCCACTTGATCGGCCGCCGGCCAAAATGGCCCATGTCGGCATACAGCGCCTCGCCGCCGGTTATCGCCAGCACCACCGCGCCGAGCGAGAGAAAGGCCAGCGTCGTATTGGTGGTGAAGAAGTGCAGCGCGTACCAGGGATTGATCGCCGCGATCACGCTTGGGTGCTTGATGACGTTCCAGATGCCGAGCGCGCCGAGGCTGGCGAACCAGAACAGCATCACCGGCCCGAACAGCGCCGCCACGCTGGCCGTACCCTTGCGCTGGAACAGGAACAGCCCGACCAGGATGCCCAGTGAAATCGGCACGACGTAGGGCTTGAGTGCCGGCGTGGCGATTTCCAGGCCTTCGACGGCGGACAGAACCGACATTGCCGGCGTGATCACGGCATCGCCGTAGAACAGCGCCGCGCCAAAGATGCCCAGCGCAGTCAGCAACCACAGCATGCCGGGCGAAAGCCGCTCGGTGCGCATCGCCAACGACGTCAGCGCCATGATGCCGCCCTCGCCCTTATTGTCCGCACGGGTGATGAAAACCACATATTTGAGCGAAATCGTGATGGTCATCGCCCAGAACACCAGCGAGAGAATGCCCAGCACGTTGTCCGGCGTCACTGGCACCGGATGGTGGCCACTGAAGACCTCGCGCATGGTGTAGAGCGGGCTGGTACCGATGTCGCCGAAGACGACGCCCATCGCGGCCACCGACATGGCGGCCAGCCCGGTCTTGCGACTCTCTTCGCTTGCGCTCAAATCAACCTCCGGACGGCCGCGACCGGGCAAATCAGCCCGCGATGCGCAAACCGGTCTTCTTCAGGATGCGGCTGCTGTACAGCACATCGTGGGCACGGCAGGCGGAAGCAAGCAGTGCGGCGATCTCCACGACGCGCTGATCGGCTTCCTCCCGGCTTTTGCAGTGCACCATCGCGAACAGATTATACGGCCAGTCCGGCAGGTGGCGCGGGCGCCGGTAGCAGTGGGTGACGAAGTCCAGCGCACCGATTTTCTCGCCGAGTTCATCGATGCGCGCGTCGTCCACATCCCATACCGTCATGCCGTTGTGGCGATAGCCCAGTGCGTAGTGATTGGGCACGGCGCCGATGCGGCGGATCAGTCCGTTCTCCAGCATGGCCGCCAGGCGCTGCCGCACTTCGCCGGCCGGTATGCCAAGCTGCTCGCCCAGGGCGTCATAAGGTCGCGGCACCAGCGGCAGGCCGGCCTGGGTGGCGACGATCAGGCGCCGCTCGATGTCGTCTTTCGCTCTAGTCGGCATGCAGTTTCATCTCGACGAAATATTCCCGTTCCTTGGGAAAGGCGAACACCGGCAACCCTGTCGCCGCCTCGATGGCGGCAGTGACGGCGGCGATGCCGCCCGGAACCTCGGTGGCGAGCACGAACCACATGTTGAGCACGTGTTCGCGGCGGTAGTTGTGGGCGACCTCGGGAAAACCGTTGACGATTTCGGCGATGCGATCAAAGTCGGCCTCGGCTACCCGCAGCGCCGCCAGCACGAAGGCGCCCCCCATGCGCTCGACCTGATACATCGGCCCAAAACGCGTCAACACGCGCTCATCGAGCAGGCGCTGCAGCCGCGCCAGCAGTTCGTCCTCGCCCAGACCAAGTCGCTGCGCCACCTCAAGATACGGCCGTTCGCCGAGCGGGAAGCCGCCCTGCAAGGCATTGATGATGGCGCGATCGGTCGCATCGAGCGCCGCCGCTGTCGATCGTTCGCTCATCTTCTCCAGCCGTTCGCCATGCCCAGCCCCTCCAGTACCATCAAACGCACTGCATCCGCCTGCCACGGCTTGGCCAGAAACTTCGAAATGGCGCCGTGATTGACCGCATCGACCAATATCGGAATGTCCGCGCTGCCCGACATCAGCACGCGCACGATTTCCGGGCGCAGGGAGCGAATCCTGGCCAGCAGGTCGGTGCCCATCATGCCCGGCATCGCGTAGTCGGAAATGATCATATTTACCGGCTGCCGCTCAATCACGGCGAGCGCTTCCTCGCCGCTGGCTGCCTGGCTCACGCCGTAGCCGGCCTCGATCAGCAGTTCGCTCAAGGCGCCGCGCAGCACATCGTCGTCATCGACCACCAGGATCGAGGCCCGGCCGAACTGATAGGTGGATTCCAGGCGGCGACCCGAGCGCAACAGTTCCGCGAAGTCCTCGGGCGGCACCGGCCGGCTGAAATAGTAGCCCTGGATCAGGTCGCAGCGCTGCGTCACCAGGAAGGCCAGCTGGTCGGCATCCTCGACGCCCTCTGCGACCACTTTCAGGTTGAGGCTGCGCGACATCGAGATGACCGCGCGCACGATGGCCGCATCTTCGGCGTCGCCCGGCAGGCCTCGCACGAACGAGTAGTCGAGCTTTAGGGCATCGATCGGGAAACGCTTGAGGTAGGCCAGGCTGGAATAGCCGGTGCCGAAGTCATCGAGCGCCAGCTTGACGCCAACCGCCTTGAGTCCGCCAAGGATCTCCGCGGCCTTGGTGACATCGTCCATCACCATGCTCTCGGTGACTTCCAGTTCGAGCTGGTCGGCAGGGAGATCGTTCGCCGCCAGGGTCTCCCGCACCAGCGGAATCAGGTTCTGCTGGCGAAACTGCCGAGCCGAGAGGTTGACGGCGATATTCACGCGCGGCAACCCTTCGCGGTTCCAGGCACTGGCCAGGGTGCAGGCCGCGTCGAGCACCCATTCGCCGATCGGCACGATCAGGCCGGTTTCCTCGGCTAGCGGAATGAACTCGCCCGGAGGAATCAGGCCGCGCTCCGGATGCTGCCAGCGCACCAGCGCCTCGGCGCCGACGATCGCACCGCTGTGCAGGTCGACCTGTGGCTGCAGATGCAGCCGCAGCTGCTCGCCCTGTACGGCCCGGCGCAATTCCCGCTCCAGCGCCAGTCGGGCGCCGACAGAACGGTTCATGTCCGCGGTGAAGAACTGAAACTGGTTGCGCCCCGCCGCCTTGGCGCGGTGCATCGCGGCATCGGCATTCTGCAGCAGCATCGCGGCATCGTCGCCATCCCGCGGGAACAGCCCGACGCCGAGGCTGCAGGTGACGAGCAACTCGTGTTCATCGAGCACGACCGGAGCGGCAATCAGCTTCTGGACGCGCTCGAGCACTTCGGAGACATAGGCCTCGTCCGTCACTTCCGACAACACGATGACGAACTCGTCCGAACTGAGGCGGGCCACGGTATCGCCCTGCCGCACATAGCCGGCCAGCCGCTTCGCCACTTCCTGCAGCAGGCGATCGCCGAGGGCATGGCCCATGCCATCGTTCACGTATTTGAAGTGGTCGATGTCCATGACGATCACTGCTGCCAGCCGCGAGCGCCGCTGCGCCTGCACCACCGCGAGGCCGAGACGATCCGTCAGCAGGTGGCGATTCGCCAGGCCGGTCAGCGCGTCGAAGTTGGTTTGCCGCGCCAGTTGTTCCTCGTAGGCGACACGCTCGCTGATGTCGTTCGCCACCAGAAGAAAATGCGCGATCTTTCCCGATTCGTCGCTGACCGGCGAAACAAACAACTCGCTCCAGAATGTCGCGCCGTCGCGGCGTATCAGGCGCAACTGGGCACGCGCCTCGCGCTGTTCGGCCAGGGCGGCGCGAATTTCGCCACTGCCGAGCTGGAGCGTGGCCGCGCCAAGCAGGAATTCTGGATTGCGGCCGAGCACTTCGGCCGCCGGATAGCCGGTCATGCGCTCGAAAGCGGCATTGACATAGCCCAGCGCCAGCGCGCCGGACTCGACGTTGGCGATCATGATCGCATTGACCGAGGACTCGATGGCGCGTTCGCGCAGGCGCAGCGAGGCCTCTGCCGCATGGCGGGCCGCCGCCACGCGCAGACTGGCGAGGCCGAAAGCCAGATCGGCCGCCAGTTCCCGCAGCAGCCGCATCTCGGCTTCCTCCGGTGCCGTCGCGCTGGCCTGGCGAAAGCGCAACTCGCCCATCACGGCATCTCCCTCAACCAGCGGCAGCACGATCATCTCCGGACGCCCAGAGACATCGTCCAGGGCATCGTCGACACGCCACTCGCCGGCATGGCCGACAAGCCCCAGCAGGCCACCACCGCCCCCCCTCCGGCACAGCACACCAACCGCAACGTATCCCCCGAGATCGACACCGAGGCGGCAGATGCTGTCGATGAAACTGGACTCATCCACCGCATGGATCAGCGCCTCGTTGCAGCGCGACAGCAGGCGCAGCATGCGGTTGCTGTCCGACAGGTCCTGCAGCGCACGCCGATAGTCCGTCATGTCGATGCTGACGGCGACATAGTTGACGATCTTGCCGGAGGCGTCACGCACGGCGGACATGCTCTGCAGCATCCACACCAGTTCGCCGGTCTTGCGCTTGTTGAGCAGTTCGCCGCGCCAGGCGCCCTGTTCGTTCAGCGCAGCCCACATCTGCTGATAGACGGCAAGCGGCGTCTGCCCCGACTGGATCAGGCGCGGGTTGGCGCCAAGCGCTTCACTCGCGTCGTAGCCGGTCATCTCGCACCAGCGCGGGTTGACGTATTCGATGTTGCCTTCGGCATCGGCAATCACCACGCCGGCCGAACTGTGCGACACGGCCTGCGACAGCTTGCGCAACTGCGCCATGTCGGCCACGGTCTGATCGGCCATGCGATTGAAGGCCTGGCTGAGGTCGCCAATCTCGTCGGCCGAGGCAAAGTCCATGCGCTGCTCGAAGCGGCCGCGCGCGTATTCCCTGCTCAGGTCGACCAGCCCCCGCAATGGCTGCACCAGCCGCCGCCGCACCAGCAGCAGCCCGATGATGATGAACACCAGGTTGGCTGCGATCAGCGACATCACCAGCAGCCAGGCCTCGCGCTGCTCCGCCCGCACATGGCGGGTGGCGTCGGCCAGGAAGCCGTCGATGGTATGGACGATGTCGTCGGCGGCCATGGCGACGCGGGGCGCCAGGCAGGCACCGCTGCGTCCCGCCGCGGTCAGCGTCATGGCGCCGCGCACCTCCTCGCGCCAGTGTTCCCATTGGGCTCGCAGTTCTTGCAGGCGGGGCCGTTGCGCATCACGCGGCAGCGGCAGGGTGGTACCGAACACTTCACCGCCGCGCTCGAGCGCCAGCAGGCCACGCTCCCAGGTATCGAGCATGCCCGCCACTTCCGCCTGATATTCCCCGGGCGCGGCGCTTTCGAGGGCGCAGCGATAGCCGATCCGCTGTGTCAGCATGCGCATGCGGCCAACCGCATTGACCTGGTCGTCGATGTGCTGGCGATCGCCGACCATGCGATAGAAAACGCCAAAGTCCACCAACCAGAGCGTTAGTACCCCCAGCGCGACGGCGAGGAACTTGCGGGAAAGCGAAAACGTCGGCATCGCCGGCTCGGCGGGCGGCGGTCCGGCCTAGGCGGCCGTGGCCGGCGCGACGAAGTAGCGCGCGCCGCACTGCTTGAAGCGGCGCAGGCTGAACAGGGCCTCGCAGGGATAGCCGGCAATGCGGCAAAGACGCTCGATCACCGGCAGCACTTCTTCGCGGGAACGACCGTGCACCATGCAGTAAAGGTTGTAGGGCCACTCGGGCAGGTGGCGGGCTCGGCGATAGCAGAGCGTCACGCCATCTTCCCGCGCCAGTCGCTGGCCGACCTCTGACACCAGGGCATCGGGCACGTCGAACACTGTCATCGCATTCGCCCGATAGCCAAGTTCGTGATGGCGCACGACGACACCGAAGCGCTTGACGATGCCGTTATCCAGCCAGCCGGCGATGCGCTCGATCACGCCGGCCTCGGGCAGGCCGACTCGCGCGGCCAGCGCGGCGAACGGCTGCGCAACCAGATCCAGCCCCGGTTGCAGCGCCGCCATCAATTTCTGGTCAGCGGCGCTCGGCGTCGCCTGGCTCGGCTCGTTGCCGAGGCAGGGGTGTGCCATCCGGGCGGACTTGCCGTCCTTGCCGGCGAGATCGAAGCCGAGATCGATGTGGAACTCTTCCTGCAGCGGCAGCGACATCACCGGACAGCCGGTCTCCCGCGCGATGTCCTCCAGCGTCGCCTCGAGGTGAAGCGAATCCGGTGCCGTGGCGACGAACCACAGGTTGTAGTGGTGCTCGCGCTGGTAGTTGTGGTTAACCTCGGGCCGCTGGCTGACCAGCTCGGCCACCTCCTCCAGCCGATCAGGCGGCGCGGCCAGCGCGGCCAGCGTCGAGGCACCGATGCGCCGCGGCGCGAACACCGCACCGACGCGACTGACGGCCCCGCGTTGATGCAGACGCGCCAAGGTTTCAATCACCGCCGTCTCGCCAGCGCCGACTTTTTCTCCAATCGCCGCAAATGGCCGCGACACCAGCGGGAAGTCGCGCTGCCATGCGTTGAGAAGCGAAAATTCCAGCGGACTGTAGGGAGAATCCATGGTCAGAATCCGGTCCTCGCGGCACGTGATGTGAAGAAGATTCCGGAGGGACTGTCGGCCGGCAAGGTGGCCAGCCGCTTGAATGTCTGCGTATCGTAGATCGAAACCATGTGATCGTCGCGTGCCGACAGCCAGACATGCTCGCCGCGCGGCGAAAACTCCATGTGCAGGATGGCCTTGCCCGGCTGCAGCGTCTGGACGATCTGGCCGCTCAGCGTATCGATCACCTGCACCCAGCCATTGTCCGGGAAGGCGAAATTGACCCAGACCTGACGACCATCGGGTCGGGCCATGACGAACACCGGCTGGCCCTTGACCTGGACGCGGCCGGCTTCCTTCCACGTCGCAGTATCGACCAGCAGCACCTCGTGGCGGCCGATCGCCGGCAGATAGGCCTTTCCGCCGGCGACTGCCCAGCCGCGCAGGTGCGGCATCTTGAACACCGGCAGCTTCTCCTGGCCCTTGCCGTAGTGCTCGAGGATCTTGCTGGTGCCGAGTTCGGGCCGCCAGGTGTCGAGCAGCGCGATGCCGTCCTCGCCGAACAGGCCGGCCATGTAGTGGCGGCCGTTGGGCGTCACCAGTCCGTCGTAGGGTTGCATGCCGGCGGGAAACTTCTGCGTCTTCGGCACGCGCGGGTCGGACAGGTCACTGATCCATATCTCGCCCTTGTCGAACAATGCATAGGCAAAGCGCTGGCCCGGCAGATCGGCCAGCCCCACCACCTTTGATTGCGTCGGCACTTCCGAGAGCAGTTCCAGCGTCACCGCGTCGAATACTTTGATACCGCCCGGCTCGTAGTTCTGTGCCACCACAAGGCGACCATCCTGCGAGATCGCACCGCCGATGCTGTTGCCGGCCTGCATCACGCGCTTGTCGATCCTGGCCAGCAACAGATCAACCTTGGTCAGTCCGCCATCACGGCCGAAGACGAAGGCATAGCGACCATCGCGCGAGAACACCACCGAGGCATGCGAAAGATCGCCCAGACCCTCGACGCGGGCAAGGATGGACTTGGCCGTGGTATCGACGATGGCGACACGCCCGGTGGCGCGCTCGATGACGACGCCAAGATCGCCCGTGCCACGCAACGGCATCTGGGTACATGCCGTCAGCAACAGAACAGGCAGCAGTGAAAGCCAGCGTTTCATCGAACCTCCGTCGGAAAACCTTGCATCAATTGGCGCACTATCCATTCGGCCTCCGGTTCGGACAGGATGGTCTTCCACGGCGGCATCGCCGTCCCCGGACGACCATAAACCACCGTCGCCACCAGCCCATCGAAAGGCTTGTCGCGCAGGGCTTCTGCTGTAAGCGGTAGCCCCAGTCCACCGGTCAGTTGCATGCCGTGACAGGAGCCGCAATCCTGCCGCACCAGTCTCACCAGCTCGCTCTGGCGGGCGGCGCCCGGGTCTGAGGCATGAACCGGCCCAGCGAGCAGCAGCGCAATTGCCAAGTATTTGTTGATCACGGTGTCAGGATGGCGACTCTACTGGAACACGACATTGACTATCATCAACTTCACACTGCTTGCCTCGCGGATGGATGTTAGCCACAGAGAGTCACATCCGCCAGCAGCACATGGCGAGTATAGCTAAAGACATATCCAAACGGATCTATTCGAAACCTTCCGTGGCGCGCCGCACAGCAAGAAAAAGGGCAGCCGCCCGGGCTGCCCTTTCCTCACCCACTCGATGTGGGGCAAAACGAGGACTCAATGCATCACTTGGCAGCAGTGATGTCGGCCTTCGCGTCGATGCCCAGCGTGTAACCCAGCGAGACATGGTGGAAGCGACCGTCGGCATGGTCGTCATGAATGGCAAAGCCAAAGTTGTAGACCTTGCCCGATGCCATGGCGATGTCGCCCTCGCCACCGCCCGCCAGCTTGCGGGTAAAGGTAACGACCCAATCGCCGCCCTTGTTCTCGCCCTTGGCTTCGACCAGGCCCTTGCCGCCTTCCATCACGCGCTTGTCGGCAACGTAGCCGTCGGCGGGCTTGCCCTTGCTCTTCCACTGCAGCAGGTCATAGAACTTGCCGCTGGCAACGCTGCCGTCCTTGACGTACTTGGTCTTCTTGTCGTCCTTGGCGTCGGGCATGGTGCGCGCGTCGCCGTGGCAGGTTTCCCAGCAGCCGGAAAGATCGGCACGCTCGACCTTGTGGTCTTCGAGCATGAAGGCAAGCTTGACCGCATTTTCCTTGTCGGCACCGCCGCCGCTGGCAGCGGGCTGCTTCCAGGAGAAACGCATGTAAAGGTTAGTGCCGTCGTTGGCAGCCTGCACCGTCACGGGAATGCTGCCGGCCTTGCCCTTGGTGACCTTGGGCTCCAGCTTCTGGCCGGTGGCCATTTTCTTGCCCATGTCGGCAGCTTCCTCATCGTGGCAGGCGGCGCAGCTTTCGCCCTTCTTGAGGCCCTTGGCACCACCATGTTCGGTGCCCTTGGTGATCCACTCGATCGGCGACACGCCGGGGTAGAACACGGTGATCTTCTTGCTCGGCACCTTGCCCCAGTCGGGGGCGGCAGCCAGAACGCTGCCGGCACTGCAGGCCAGCATCGCGGCAATCGAGGAAACGATGAGCTTCTTGTGCATGTCAGACTCCTTTGTTGAAGTGGCCAGATGGCATTGATTCTAGAACGTCGCAACGCCCGCGGGGGTTGACGACACTCAAGAATCCGGAAATCAGAATGAAAAACCGGGGACCGGATTGCTCCGCCCCCCGGCTGGTCCTGCTAGCCCGCGACGATCAATAGATGTCGTGCTGGGTGTTGTAGACGTTGAACTTGCCGGTCGGGGTAATCATCTTCGGATCGGTAATCACCTTCTTGACCTTCAGCGTCGCGTCGTCATACACCACGATGGCCGACTGGTCGGTCTTGCCGCCCCACAGGGAGATCCAGACTTCCTTGCCGTCCGCGCTGTACTCGGGATGCACGGCACGACGGGTGGCCTTGGTCTCCGGCAGGCCGGAGTCCTTGGCGACGTTGATGATCGCCTTCGGCTTCGACAGGTCAGACATGCTCCACACCGCCACGGATTCCGCCAGTGACTTCTCGGGGTTCTGCGGCGCATCGGCCCAGAAGTGCTTGGACTTCGGATGGGTCTTGACGAACAGATTGCCCGGCACGTGCTTCATTTCCTGGACGACCTTCCAGTTGAACTCCTTGAACTTGGCGTACTTCTTGTCGTCCGACGGCGTGCTGATCAGGGTCACGACATCCGCACCAAGGTGGCCGGTGGCCCAGACCGGACCGAACTTCGGATGGACGAAGTTGGCGCCGCGCCCAGGGTGCGGCAGCTTGGCGACATCGATCAGCGCAGCCAGCTTGCCGAGTTTGGTATCCACGGCGGCAATCTTGTTCGAAGCGTTGGCCGCGACCAGGAAGTAGCGCTTGGTGGCATCCCAGCCGCCGTCATGCAGGAACTTGGCGGACTCGATGGTGGTGGTCTTCAGGTTCTTGATGTCCGAGTAGTCAACCAGCAGGATCTGGCCGGTCTCCTTGATGTTCACGACCCACTCGGGCTTGATCTCGGAGGAAACGATCGAGGCAACACGCGGCTCGGGGTGATACTCGCCGTCCACCGTCATGCCGCGGGTCGAGACGACCTTGAGCGGCTTCAGTGTGTCGCCATCCATGATCACGTACTGGGGCGGCCAGTAGGAACCGGCGATGGCGTACTTGTCGTCGTAGCCCTTGAACTTGGAGGTATCCACCGAACGGGCATCGAAGCCGATCTTCAGCTCGGCAACCACCGCGGGCTTCTCCATCCACAGGTCGATCAGGCTCAAACGACCATCACGGCCGATCACATAGACATAGCGGCCGGACTTCGACAGACGGGAAATGTGCACCGCGTAGCCGGTCTTGACGATGCTGCGGATTTCCTTGGTGTCGCCGTCGATCAGGGCCACTTCGCCAGTGTCGCGCAGCGTGACCGAGAACATATTCTTGAGGTTGTACTTGTTCATCTGCTTGGTCGGGCGATCCTTGACCGGCACAATGACTTTCCAGGAATCCATGGTTTCCTTGAAGCTGTACTCGGGCGGCACATCCGGGGTGTTCTGGATGTACTTCGCCATCAGGGACAGTTCGTCCTTGGTCAGGATGTCGTCGAAGTTAACCATGCCGCCTTCGGTGCCGTAGGCGATGATCTTCTCGAGACGGTTCTGGCCGAGCTTGAGCGTGCCGCCTTCCTGCTTGGTGCCGTCCTTCAGGGTTTTTGTCCAGTGCGGCTCAAGGTTCTTGCCGGTGGCACCCTTGCGCAGTACGCCGTGGCAACCGGCACAACGCTCAAAGTAGATTTTCTTCGCCTGTTCCTTCTCGGTGGCGGACAACGTGGGCGCGGTGGCTTCCTGCGCCAAGGCACTACCGAAGGCGCCAAACAGCGCCGCCGGCAACAAAGCATACTTAAGAGAACTAACGAGCTTGCGCGTCTTCATGGATTTTGGCTCCCCGTGATTGATGGTAGATAGGTGTGCGACACCTATGGGACCGAAGCATCCGCTTCTAGCAGAGTCGTTTCTTTGACAGCAATCAATTTTCACCACTCTTGCAGAAAGGATTCTGGCCTAAGTCATAGGTCGCTGTCCAATGCGGGGTCTGGCGATCCAGGGTGGCGTGTAAAATCAGCATCGTTATCGTACTCGGCTGAAACCACCCGGCCATGCCGGCTGTCGCCTCATGAAACTTCTTGCTTCTCTGCTATTCCTGTTCGGCCTGCTGACCCCGACACAGGCCCTAACTGCCGACGGCGCCAAGCTCTACGCGCAGAACTGCGCGGCCTGCCACGGCGAACACGGCAGCGGCGGCATCGGCGTACCGCTGGCGCTGCCGGCATTCCACGCGCTGTCCTCCGAGGACTACCTGCGAAAAACCATCCGCCACGGCCGGCCGGGGCGCGTCATGCCGGCCTTCGTGGCCCTGTCCAATGCCGATGTGGACGCCATCGTCGCCCACATCGGCAGCTGGAACCCAGGCCCCTTCGCCAGCTATCCGACTACCCGCATCGACGGCAACGCCGACAATGGCAGCAAGCTGTTCCAGAAGCACTGTGCCTCTTGCCACGGCGCCAACGGCGAGGGTGGCAAGGGTACCGGGGTGACGCTGTCGCGCCCGCGGGAGCAGGCGATCGTGGCGCCGGCATTGCACAACGCTGGCTTCCTGGCATCAGCCAGCGACCACCGCATCAAGGCAATCCTGATGAAAGGTGTCGCCGGCACACCGATGCAGTCCTTCCTGAAAAAGGGCCTCGAGGAAAAGGACATCGATGATCTCGTCGCCTTCGTCCGCGGCTTCGAAAAATCGCCGCTGGCAGGAAATGGCGCCGGGCAGCCGGCTGCAGACCCGGTGATCGTGGTCGAGTCTCCCTACGACTTCAAGACCACCATCGACAACCTCAAGCGCGCCGCCGAAACCAACAACTTCGTCTTCATCCGCGAACAGGCGCTCGATGAAGGCATAGTCAAGCCGGGACAGGAAAATCCGCGCCAGCACATCGTCTACGTCTGCAACTTCGGCCTGCTGGCCCAGGCCCTCAACACCGATCCACGCGTCGGCCTGTTCCTGCCCTGCCGCTTCACGATCATCGAGCAGGGCGGCAAGGTGAAGATGATGGCGAGCAACCCCAAGCGACTCAGCCAGATTTTCAACAACTCGGAACTCGACGAGATGTGCGACAAGCTGACGAAGATGTATCAGACGATCATGGACGACGCGACGCTGTGAAACCATTGCGATACCTTGCCGCCTGGCTTGCGGCGTCCCTGCTGGCGCTGGCTCCGGCCGCCCAGGCCGACCAGATGCTGCTGATCCGCTCCGGCCAGGATTTCGAGGGGGCGATGCTGACACTGCAGAATGCCATCACCGCGCAGGGCTACACGCTGGCCCGCGTCCAGCGCGTCGACATCGGCCTTGAGGGGCGCGGCTACAAGACCGACAAGTATCGCGTCGTCTTCTACGGCAAGGCCGCGGAGATGGCCGCACTCGCCGACAAGCACCCGCAGTTGATGCCCTTCCTGCCACTCAACATCGCCATCTTCGCCGAGGGCGACCAGACCCTGCTTTCCACCAATCGGCCAAGCGTGCTCGGCGAGTTTTTCCCCAACTCGGAGCTCAAGCCCGTTTTCGAGCGCTGGGAGAAGGACCTTCTGGAGATTCTTGAGAAGGTGCGGCAAGCCCAGTAGTTCCGTGACGTGCCGACCGGCACACCACCAGATTCAGGCCCGGCGCCAGGTCGTCCCCTGCGGTCCGTCCTCGAGGACGATGCCGGCAGCCTTGAGTTCGTCGCGAATGCGGTCCGACTCGGCAAAGTCCTTCGCCTTCTTCGCCGCGATTCGGGCAGCGATGCGTTCTTCGATCGACTCGGCCACAAGGTCTCCCGCAACGCCGGGTGCCGCCTGCAGAAATTCGACGGGGTCACGCTGCAGCAGGCCAAGGACGCCACCCAGGCCCTTGAGCTGAACTGCCAGACGCGGATCCTGGCCACGATTCAGTTCGTTGGCAAGGTCGAACAGCACGGTCATCGCCTCGGACGTCCCGAAATCATTGTCCATCGCCGCCTTGAAGCGCTGCGCATGCGACTCATCCCAATCAAGTCGGCCATCGCCAGCATGGCCCTTCAATGCCGTGTATAGCCGGGTCAATGCACCGCGCGCATCGTCGAGATGGGCATCCGAATAGTTGAGCGGGCTCCGATAGTGGGCACGCAGGATGAAGAACCGTACCACTTCGGCGTCGTACGTTTTCAGAACTTCACGAATGGTGAAGAAGTTGCCCAGCGACTTGGACATTTTCTCGTCATCGACGCGAACGAAGCCATTGTGCATCCAGTAATTGACGAAAGCGCACTGGTGAGCGCCTTCGGACTGAGCGATTTCGTTCTCATGATGGGGGAATTGCAGGTCCTGTCCGCCGCCATGGATGTCGAAATGCCTGCCGAGAATATCGGAACCCATGGCCGAGCATTCGATATGCCAGCCCGGCCGGCCCTTGCCCCACGGCGAATCCCATTGGGCCTCGGCGGGCTCACCTTCCTTGGCACCCTTCCACAGCACGAAATCGAGTGGATCATGCTTGCCCTCGCGCACATCGACACGCTCGCCGGCGCGCAGGTCTTCGAGCGACTTGCCGGATAGCTTGCCGTAGCCATCGAATTTTCGCACCGCATAGCAGACGTCGCCGTCCCCACCCTCGCCGGCCTGGTAGGCCAGCCCGTTTTTTTCGAGTTGGCCGATCATCGCCAGCATCTGCGGCACATAGTCGGTGGCACGCGGCTCAAAGTCCGGCTTGAGCACCCCCAGCGCCTCAGCGTCCTCGTTCATGCAAGCGATGAAGCGGTCGGTCAGGGTGCGGATCGATTCGCCGTTCTCACCGGCACGACGGATGATTTTGTCGTCAATGTCGGTGATATTGCGAACATAGGTGACGTCGAAACCGGATGCACGCAACCAGCGCGCCACCATGTCGAACACCACCATGACGCGGGCGTGGCCGAGATGGCAGTAGTCGTAAACCGTCATGCCGCAGACATACATGCGGACGCGCCCCGGCTCGATTGGCGAGAATTCCTGTATCTCGCGGTGCAGGGAGTTGTAGAGCTTGATCATGCCAAAGGGAACAGGTAAGGGAAATCGGCCGTTCTCCGGCCTTCCGAAGGGCCCGAAAGTTGTGACGATGGGTACCTTCTTGATAGAATCGCCAGTCAAATCCGACCGTCCGGCGCAGCTTCGACGCAAGTATACCATGCTCAATTTCCGCAATTTCCCGTGCCGCAAGACCCTTCTCGCCGTCGCTTTCGCCGGTGGGACGAGCCTCGCCCTGATCTCGCTGCCGGCCCATGCCGACAACATTCAGGATGCCCAGCGCTTTCTCAAGCAGGGGCAGCACAGCCAAGCTCTGGAGCAGGTCGATAAATTCCTGTCCGGCAAGCCCAAGGACGCGCAGGGCCGCTTCCTCAAGGGCCTGATCCTCACCGAGATGGGCAAGACCAACGACGCGGTCGGCATTTTCACCAAGCTCACCGAAGACTATCCCGAACTGCCCGAGCCCTACAACAACCTGGCAGTGATCTACGCCCAGCAGAAGCAGTACGACAAGGCCAAGCAGGCGCTCGAAATGGCGATCCGTACTCATCCGTCCTACGCCACCGCCCACGAGAACCTCGGCGACATCTACGCACGCCTGGCCAGCCAGGCCTACGACAAGGCCCTGCAGCTCGACAAGGGCAACGCCAGCGCCCAGTCCAAGCTGGCGATGATCCGCGACCTGATGGGTTCCCGCCCTGCTGCAAAACCCGCCGCCGTGAAGCCGGTTGCCGCCGAGGTCAAGGTAGCCGAAACCAGGCCGGTCGAAACCAAACCCGTCGCCACCCCCGAACCCAAGCCTGTCGCACCCGCCCCGGTCGCCACTGCCCCCGCCCCGCTGGCTGTGGCGCCGACCCCGGCAGCCGCCACCCCAGCCAAGCCGGCGGTGGAAGCCAAGCCCGCTGCCGAGCAGAAGCCGGCCGGAGATGCCAATGTCGAAGTCGCCAAGGCAGTGGCGTCATGGGCTTCCGCCTGGTCGAAAAAGGATGTCAAGGACTACCTCGCGCACTATGCGAAGGACTTCAAGACACCCGACGGAGAGTCCCGCTCTGCTTGGGAAAGCGAGCGCAACAAGCGCATCGCCAGGCCCAGTTCGATTCAGGTCAGCATCGAGAATATGCGTGTCACACTCAATGGCGCCGACCGTGCCACCGCCAAGTTTCGTCAGCATTACAAGGCCGGCTCATTCAAGGCATCTACCAGCAAGATACTGGAGATGGTCAGAAATGACGGCAAGTGGCTGATCCAGCAAGAGAAGATCGGGAACTGATGTTCAAGGCGCTGCGCGCGCGGTTCATCCCGTTCATCCTGGCCTTCTGCGTCACGGCTGCAGTCGCGGCAGGTGGCCCACGCTACACCGACTCCGGCCCCGAGCCACTGCTGGCCAACGTCCTGGCCCAGATCGAGGCCAACAAGTGGGAAGCTGCACTGCGGCAAACCGAAGACCTGCTCAAGGCCTATCCCAATTTCCGCCTCGCCCACCTGATCAAGGGCGACCTGCTGCTGGCGCGCACCAAGCAGCTCAAGGCCTTCGGCGAAGGCGGCACCCTGGCCGCAGGCGACAAGGTCGCCGACCTGCGCGACGAGGCGCTGGCCCGCCTCAAAGCCTACAAGAGCAAGCCCAACGGCGATTACGTGCCGCGCTACCTGCTGCAGATGCAGGCCGATCAGAAGTACGCCGTGGTCGTCGACACCCAGAAGGCGCGGCTCTATGTTTATCAGAACGACAAGGGCACGCCGCGCTTCGTCGCCGACTACTACATTTCCCACGGCAAGCTAGGCGACGCGAAACTCAAGGAAGGCGACAAGAAAACCCCCATCGGCGTCTATCACGTCACCTCCAGCCTACCGCGCCAGAAGCTCACCGATTTTTACGGCAGCGGCGCCTTTCCCATCAACTACCCCAACGAATGGGACAAGCGCCAGGGCCGCAACGGCCACGGCATCTGGCTGCACGGTACGCCGTCCGACACTTTCTCGCGTCCGCCCAAGGCATCCGACGGCTGCGTCGTGCTGGCCAACCAGGATCTCGACGCACTTTCCAAGAACCTGCAAGTGGGCCTGACGCCGGTCATCATCAGCAACAGCATCGAATGGCTGTCGCTCGACGACTGGCAGGCCGAGCGCCAGTCACTGCTGACCATGATCAACGAATGGCGCGAGGATTGGGAAAGCCGCGACACCGACCGCTACGCCCGCCACTATTCGAAGAAGTTCCAGAGCGACGGTCAGGGGCAGCAGGCCTGGATCGAGCAGAAGCGCAGGATCAACGCCGCCAAGAGCTGGATCAAGGTCGCCACCGGCGACATCAGCATGTTCCGCAATCCGGGCAAGGAAGAGTATGTGGTCGTCACCTTCGACCAGGATTACCGCAGCAGCAATCTTTCGAACCTTATGAAGAAGCGCCAGTACTGGATCAAGGAAGACGGGCGCTGGAAGATCGCGTTCGAGGGTGCGGCCTGAGAGCCTCTGCCTTCCCTGCCGACCGCCAGCGGCCATTTCCGTTTCAAACCGAGGAGTTCCCATGAAGAAGTTTGCCGTCGCGCTGTGCGCCGTATTTTTCTCCCTGCCGCTTTTCGCCGCCAACCCCCAGGTGGAACTGAAGACCAATCGGGGCGCGATCACCATCGAACTGTATGCAGACAAGGCGCCGAAGACGGTCGAGAACTTCCTGCAGTACGTCAAGGACGGCTTTTTCGTCGGCACCATCTTTCACCGCGTCATCGACAACTTCATGATCCAGGGCGGCGGCTTCACGCCGGACATGAAGCAGAAAGACACGCGGGCGACGATCCAGAACGAGGCCAAGAATGGCCTCAAGAACCAGACCGGCACGCTGGCGATGGCCCGCACTTCGGATCCGCACTCGGCCTCGGCACAGTTCTTCGTCAACCTCAAGGACAACACCTTTCTCGACTACCCGAGCCGGGATGGCTGGGGCTACGCCGTGTTCGGCAAGGTCACCCAGGGCATGGACGTGGTGAACCTGATCGCCAAGGTGCCCACCGGCAACGCCGGCTTCCACCAGAACGTTCCGACCACGCCGGTCGTCATCGAATCCGTCAAACTCCTTTCCGAGAAGAAATAACATGATCAAACTCACTACCAGCCTCGGCACCATAGGCATCGAACTCAACGCTGAGGCCACCCCCAAGTCGGCGCAGAACTTCATCGACTACGTGAATGCCGGGCACTACGACAACACCGTCTTCCATCGCGTCATTTCCGGATTCATGGTCCAGGGCGGCGGCTTCGAGCCCGGCATGAAGCAGAAGCCGGTCGGCGAGCCGATCGAGAATGAAGCCGAATCAAGCTCAAAGGCGGGCCTGCGCAACAAGCGCGGCAGCGTCGCCATGGCACGCACCAACGACCCGCACTCGGCCACGGCGCAATTCTTCATCAACGTCGTCGACAACGATTTCCTCGACTTCAAGGCGCCCAGCGGCAACGGCTGGGGCTACTGCGTCTTCGGCGAAGTGGTCGAGGGCATGGACGTGGTCGACAAGATCCGCGCGGTCAAGACCGGCAACAAGGGTTTCCATCAGGACGTGCCTGTCGACGACGTGATGATCGAGAAAGCCGAAGTCGTCTAAGACCCGTCACCTTGATTCTGTTCGCATCCGACCTGCACCTGTGCCCGGCCCGTCCGGGCACATTGCATTTGTTCGAGCGCTTTCTCGAAGGCCCGGCACGGCAGGCGGCGGCGCTCTACCTGCTCGGCGACGTCTTCGATTACTGGGCCGGCGACGATGACCTCGCCGCCCCCTTCAATGCCCGGATTTGTAGCGCAATAGAAAAAGTCGGCGCTGGCGGCACGGCGATATTCTTCCTGCCGGGCAACCGCGACTTCCTCGCCGGTCCCGCTTTCTGCGCCGCGACCGGAGCACGGCGGCTGGCTGACGAAGTCGTCGTCGATGTCGCCGGCAGCCGGACTCTGTTGCTCCACGGCGATACGCTTTGCACCGACGACGCGGATTACCAACGCTTTCGGGCCATGGTGCGCTCAGAGCGCTGGCAGCGGGACTTCCTTGCGCTGCCGCTGACCGAGCGCCGCGCCCACATCGAACAGCTGCGCGCCAACAGCGAGCGCGAGAAGCAGGGCAAGGCCTACGAAATAATGGACGTGGCCGCATCGTCCGTCACCGCCGCGTTCCGCTGCCACGAAGTCAGCCGCATGATCCACGGCCATACCCACCGCCCGGCCCGGCACGCACTGGACATTGACGGCCGCCCCGGCGAACGCTGGGTACTGCCGGAATGGACCCAAGACCAGGGCGGCTACCTCGCCTGCGATGTCGGCGGCTGTCGCGCCATTGCCTTTTCCTGAACGGCCAGTTCGCCGTCGCCACACCTACCCCGGACCTACCTCGCCATGGACAAGACCTTCGGCCAGAAAATCTCGATGACATTCGCCGTGCTTTGCTACATCGCCGGCCTCGGCTGCGCCATCGGCGCATACATGTATCCCGTGAAGGGCGAGTACGACGCCATCCAGGCCAGCCTGATGGCTTCGATCGTGTTTTTCGTCGGCTGCGGCATCGTGCTGCACGCCATCGCCACGACGCGACTCAGGGGCATCGTCACCCTGAGCAAACCCGACACTGAAGAATAGCCGTCAATGAGTTCGTCACCGCCCGAGGCGCTTGACGTTCTCCAGCGCGTCTTCGGCTTTCCCGCCTTCCGCGGCCAACAGGCCGCCATCGTCGGGCACCTGAAGGGCGGCGGCGACGCCCTGGTACTGATGCCCACCGGCGGCGGCAAGTCGCTGTGCTTCCAGTTGCCGGCCTTGCTGCGTCCCGGCTGCGGCATCGTCGTATCGCCGCTGATCGCGCTGATGCAGGATCAGGTGGACGCCCTGCTGCAACTTGGCGTCCAGGCCGCCTTCCTCAATTCCAGCCTCGATGCCGCAACGGCCACGGCGACCGAACGGCGCCTGCTGGCGGGCGATCTCGACCTGCTTTACGTCGCGCCCGAGCGGCTGCTGACCGAGCGTTTCCTCGGGCTGCTCGACCATCTGGCGGAACGACAGGGTATCGCCCTCTTCGCCATCGACGAAGCACACTGCGTCTCGCAATGGGGTCACGATTTCCGCCCCGAATACATCCAGCTTTCCCTGCTGCACCAGCGTTACCCTCAGGTGCCACGCATTGCGCTGACCGCCACCGCCGATGAATTGACGCGCGACGAGATCCGGCGCCGTCTCGGCCTGGAAGAGGCGCAGGTCTTCGTCGCCAGCTTCGATCGTCCCAACATTCGCTACACCGTGGTCGACCGACACAACCCGCGCCAGCAACTGCTGGACTTCCTCGCCGGCCACCGCAATGATGCCGGCATCGTTTATTGCCTGTCGCGCAAAAAGGTCGATGAGACCGCTGCATGGCTGCAAACCCAGGGCGTGACGGCCCTGCCCTACCATGCCGGCCTTGACGCCGACACACGGCGCACCCACCAGCAGCGCTTCGTGCGCGAGGATGGCGTCGTGATGGTCGCCACCATCGCCTTCGGCATGGGCATCGACAAACCCGACGTGCGCTTCGTCGTCCACCTCGACCTGCCCAAGAGCCTCGAAGCCTACTACCAGGAGACCGGCCGCGCCGGGCGCGACGGCGACCCCGCCGACGCCTGGATGACCTACGGCATGAACGACGTCGTCATCCACAGCCAGCGCATCGACGAATCGGCCGCGCCGGACGAACAGAAGCGTATCGAGCGGCGTAAGCTCGACGCCATGCTCGGCTACTGCGAGGCCGCCGGCTGCCGCCGCGCGCTGCTGTTGCGCTACTTTGGCGAAGAACACATGTCCTGCGGCAACTGCGACACCTGCATCACGCCGCCGGAACGCTGGGATGGCACGGAAGCCGCGCGCAAGTTCATGTCCGCTTGCTTGCGCACCGGCCAGCGTTTCGGCGCCGGCCATCTCATCGACATCCTGCGCGGCAAGCACACGGACAAAGTCGCCCAGTTCGGCCACGACAACCTGCCCACCTTCGGCGTCGGCCATGAGGTCGATGAGGCAGGATGGCGCAACGTCGCACGCCAGTTGCTGGCCGCCGGCCTGCTCCATGCCGATGCCAATCACTACGGCGCGCTCAAGCTCACCGACGCGGCACGGCCGGTGCTCAAGGGCGAGACGACGTTGATGCTGCGCCGCCAGCCGGTTCGGACCAGATCGCCCCGCAAGCGCGGTGCCGCGCCGTCGCCCCTGTTGCCGCAGGCCAGCGGACTCTATGAAACCCTGCGCCAATGGCGGGCCGCCACCGCCCGCGAACAGGGCGTGCCCGCCTATGTCATCCTGCACGACCGCACCTTGCACGAACTGGCAAGCCTGAAGCCGAACACGCAGGAGCAACTGCTGACGGTCGCCGGCATCGGTGCCGCCAAGGTCGAACGCTACGGTCAGGCACTCCTGGCGGCGCTGGGACAGGCCAGCAGCAATGATGAAGATGCGGCGGCTAGCGACAACCGCAGCGATGTGAACGACCTGGCATCGGAATATTTCGCCATGTCGGGCGCGCAAGAGGAATAAACACTGTCGCCGTTTCGTCCTGTCACGAAGGAGAACCCCATGCTCGGCCATACGATCGTCCGCCCGCACCTGCTGCAGTGGTTGCTGCTATTGCTGGCCTTCGCCGCTGCCGGCAGCGCCGGCGCGCAAAATGCGCCGCTGCCGCAACCATCAGTCGGCGACCGCATTCCCGCCTTCGACACGACATTGCTAAACGGCAGCACGCTGTCCGGCAAGGCGCTGGCTGGCCGGCCGCTGCTGGTCGTGCTGTGGGCAACCTGGTGCCCCACCTGCCGCAAGGAACTGCCCGAGTTGCAGAAACTCTACGAAAAGCATCGGGCGGGCGGCTTCGAACTGCTCGCCGTCTCCATCGATGCCGAGCGGCTGGAAGTGGATGAATTCTGGCAGGACCATCACTATACCTTCCCGGTAGCGATGCGCACACCGCGTCACTCGGAGATATTCGGCCCCACCCGCGCGCCACCGCGCTTCTTCCTGATCGATCGCAAGGGCACGCTGGTGTTTCGCCACGCCGGCGCCATCGGCTACGAACAGCTCGAAGCCGCGCTCAAGCCGCTGCTCTGAATCAGCCGATCGTCACCACGCCGCCGCTGACGACGAGCGTCACCCTTTCGCGCAAATCGCCAACGCACTCGCCATCGTCGCAGTAGCAGTTCGTCCAGACTACAGACGCGACTTCCCGACTCAGATCGTACCCAGGCCCCGTGCCAGATCGGCCTCGATGTCACCGATGTTTTCGAGACCGACGGCAACCCGCAGCAGCCCCTCGGTGATGCCCGACGCCGCGCGCGCCTCCGGTGTGATGCGGCCGTGGGTGGTCGAGGCGGGGTGGGTGATGGTGGTCTTGGTATCGCCAAGGTTGGCGGTGATCGAGAGCAAGCGGGTCGAGTCGATCACGCGCCAGGCCGCCTCGCGTTCGCCCTTCACCTCGAACGAAACGATGGCACCGCCGCTCTTCTGCTGACGCATGGTCAGTGCGTGCTGCGGATGGGACGGCAGCCCCGGATAGAACACCCGCGCCACCTGCGGCTGTGCTTCCAGCCACTGCGCCAGCCTGAGTGCGGCTGCCGACTGCGCCTCCATACGCAGTCGCAAGGTTTCCAGGCCCTTCAGAATTACCCAGGCGTTGAACGGGGAAAGTGTAGGCCCGGCCGTACGCAGGAACTTGAATACTTCCTCGACCAAAGCGCCGCTGCCGCAGACGGCGCCACCCAGCACCCGCCCCTGCCCGTCGAGATACTTGGTCGCCGAGTGGATCACCAGGTCAGCACCGAATTCGAGCGGACGTTGCAGCACCGGCGTGCAGAAGCAGTTGTCGACCACCAGCAGCGCACCCGCCGCATGGGCGATCTCGGCCACCGCCGCAATGTCGATGACTTCGGTCAGCGGGTTGGATGGCGTCTCGATGAAGAACAACCGGGTGTTGGGCTTGATCGCCGCACGATAGGCGTCGAGGTCGGTGGCGGCGACCAGGCTGGTCTCAATGCCGAACTTGCCGAGGATGTTGCCGCCGAAGAGTTGCTGGCTCGCACCGAAGATGCCGTTCGACGCGACGACATGGTCGCCGGCTTTGAGGAAGGCCATCGCCGTCGCCAGTATCGCCGACATGCCGCTGGCAGTGGCAACACAGCGCTCGGCGCCTTCAAGCGCGGCCAGCCGCTGCTGCAGCATGTTGACCGTGGGGTTGGTGAAACGGGCATAGACCATGCCCTCCTCGGCGCCGGAAAAACGGGCCGCCGCGTGGGCCGCATTCTTGAAAACGAAGCTCGAGGTAAGGTAAAGCGCCTCGGAGTGCTCGCCGAACTGGCTGCGCTCTTGGCCGGCACGCACCGCCAAGGTGTCCAGATGATAGTTATTGTCGTCCATCGCTGTCTCCAAAATACAAAAGCCCGATCAGCTTGCGCGGACCGGGCTATTTGCCGTTCTCGCTTTAGCTGTATTTATTAGGCGCCCGCAAGCTGAACTCAAATCGGCGCCATGGTACGGTGCGAACATTACACAGAGCCGCCAGCGGCGTCAATCACTCCGATCCGGCCAGGTTGAGATCGAGCTGGCCGTCACCATCGCCATCGCTGCCGTCGCCATCGTCATGTCCCGGCTTGGCTGGCTTGCCACGTGCCTGCTCGACACCATCGAGGTACTCGGCGCTGATATCGCCGGTGACGTAGTGACCGTCGAAGCAGGAAGTATCGAACTGGGTCAGCGTCGGATTTAGTGTGCGCACCGACTGGCGCAAGGCCTCGATGTCCTGATAGATCAAGGCATCGGCGCCGATCTCGCGGCATATCTCGTCGTCGGAGCGGAAGGCGGCGATCAGCTCGCGCCGCGTCGGCATGTCGATGCCATAGACGTTGGGGAAGCGCACCGGTGGCGACGCCGAGGCGAAATAGACCTTGCGGGCACCGGCCTCGCGCGCCATGGTGATGATCTCCTTGCTGGTCGTTCCGCGCACGATGGAATCATCCACCAACAGCACGTTCTTGCCGCGGAACTCCTGGGCGATGGCATTGAGCTTCTGTCTCACCGACTTTCGGCGCGAAGACTGGCCGGGCATGATGAAGGTGCGGCCGATGTAGCGGTTCTTGACGAAACCCTCGCGGTAGGGGAGGCCGAGGCGCACCGCCATTTCCATCGCCGCCGGCCGCGACGAATCGGGAATCGGGATCACCGCGTCGATTTCGAGGTGCGGCATGGTGTGCTTGAGCTTGTCGGCGAGGTACTCGCCCATCTTGACGCGGGTGTCATAGACCGAAACCCCATCGATCAACGAGTCGGGCCGCGCGAGATAGACGTACTCGAACATGCACGGTGCGTGCTGTGTCTTCTCGGCGCACTGGCGGCTGACGAAATTTCCCTGGGTGTCGATCAGCACCGCCTCGCCCGGCTCGACGTCGCGGAGGAACTGGTAGCCCAGCGTATCGACGGCCACGCTCTCGGAGGCGACCATGTATTCCATGCCTTCGGGCGTCTCGTTGCGGCCTATGACCAGCGGACGGATGCCGTAGGGATCGCGGAACGCCAGCAGGCCGTAGCCGGCGATCATCGCCACCACCGCATAGGCGCCGCGCACGCGGCGATGCACGCCGGCTACCGCCTTGAAGATTGTCTCGGCATCGACCTGGTATTTTGTGGACGCTTCCTGTAGCTCGTGCGCCAGCACGTTGAGCAGCACCTCCGAGTCGGAGTTGGTGTTCATGTGGCGCAGGTCCTGCAGGAACATGTCGCGCTTCAACTGCTCGGCATTGGTGAGGTTGCCGTTGTGCGCCAGCATCAGGCCAAAGGGTGAATTCACGTAGAAGGGCTGCGCCTCGGCGGCGTTGTAGGCCGAGCCGGCGGTCGGATAACGGCAGTGACCGATGCCCCAGCGACCGATCAGGTTGCGCATGTTGCGCGTGCGGAACACGTCGCGCACGAAACCCGAGCCCTTGTGCATGTGAAAGCGCCCACTTTCGGCCGTGGCGATGCCCGCCGCGTCCTGGCCGCGATGCTGCAGCACCTGCAGGCCGTCATACAACAGCTGATTGACTTGCGTCGTCGCTACGACCCCGAGAATTCCACACATCGCGCTTCACCCGTCCCGCTATCTGAATCGAATCCGTTTTGAAACTTCCGCCGGAAGCCAGGGCTTCGCGGCAATGATCGCCGTTTCCAGCGGCGGGGCCAGCATCGCCTCGCGCCACCAGCTTTCCTTCGGCAGCGGCGTGAGTCCGCCGAGCAGCACCGCAATCAGCGCGATCAACACGCCACGCGCGATGCCGAACACCGCGCCGAGCGCGCGATCCACCCAACCGAGGCCAACCGCCTTCAACAACAGCCGCACCACCAGCCGGCCAATCGAAAACACCACCAGCACTGCAACGAACACCGTCGCAAAACCAGCCACATAACGCAAGGCGCCGTCCGGCACCAGCCCGCCGAACACCGGCGCCACATCGGCGGCCAGCATGCGAGCCGCCACGAACGCGACGACCCAGGCCAGCAGGGCCAGGATTTCACTAACCACACCTCGCCACAATCCCAGCAGCAGCGAGGCTGCCATCACCGCAAGCACGGCATAATCGAACGCGGTCACGACACCCTCGCCCGGCCGCTATTTTGCGGCGACCGGCCCATTCACGCCGATGATCTTCGCCTTCGCCTGCGCCTTCTCCGCCGCGTCCTTCGTCGCAAACGGGCCGGCGCGCACACGGGTGCGCGGACCTTGCGGCGAATCGAACGCCTCGGTGTAGCTCGGCACGCCCATTTCCCTCAATTTTTTGACCAGCAGCCTGACGTTGCCTTCCTCGCGGTAGGCCCCGAGTTGGACCACCCACTGCTCGCCGCTGGCGCCGTTGCGGCCACTCAGCGCGGCGGCAGCGCGTGCGGCGTCGGCATCGTGCGCCCGCTTGTCTGCACCTTTGGCATCGGCGGGTTTGGCCGGCGCTGCTGCCGCTTTCGGCTCGGGCTTCGCCGCCGGCTTGGTCTCGGGTTTGGCTTCGGGTGGGGCCTCAGGCTTGGCCGGCGCTACGGGCTCGACCACCGGCGTCGGCATCGCGGCCTTGGCTTCGACCACAGGCGCGGCGGGCGGAAGGGGTGTCGCCCCCTTGCCGGGCAGGATGCGCGAGGCGATGCCGCCGGAGCCTTCCTGGCTGGGGATGCGGACCTGGATATCCTGTGCCGGCATCCGCGGCTCGTGGTCCATGACCATCGGCAGCACGATCACCGCGGCCAGCGCCAGTGCCGTCGCACCGACGATGCGGCGACGGGCCCGGCGCTTGAGTTCATTTTGCGCGTCGTCTTGCATTGCGCTTTCAGTCGAAATTTTCGCCATTCGCCATTCGCTTTGGGGCTCGTGCGCGCAGAACCTCGGCAACCGTCAGGAAAGATCCGAAGGCGAGGATTCTATCATCTTCATTCGCCCGGGCCTGCGCTTCCCGGAGGGCTTCCGCCGGCGTTGCGAAACGGCCGCCGACCTTGCAGCCGGAAGCCTCCAGCGCCTGCGCCAGAAAGTCGGCGCTGGCGGCACGGGTGCCTTCGAGCGTGCAGGGCAGCCAGACATCGACGCGGTGCTTGATCGCCTCGATCACGGCGGGAATGTCCTTGTCCGCCAGCATGCCGAACACGGCCCAGGTGACGGGGTGGAAGGCCATGCCGCCGAGGCTGTCCGCCAGCACGCGCGCCGCCTGCGGGTTGTGGGCGACGTCGAGCACCAGCGTCGGTTGCCCCGGCAGCACCTGGAAGCGCCCGGGCAGTTCGACTTCGAGCAAGCCGCGGCGGACCTCCTGCATCGCCACCGGCAGTTTCTCGCGTAGCGTATCGAGCGCAGCCAGCACGCAGGCCGCGTTGCCCAACTGCACCGCGCCGCGCAAGGCCGGAAACGCCAGGCCGGAACGCTTTCCGCCCGAGCCCCAGTACTGCCACTGGCCCTCCTGCCGCACGTAGCCGAAGTCGCGGCCGATCTGCAAAAAGTCGGCGCCGGCGGTACGGCAATGTTCCACCAGGCTGGCCGGCGGATCGGCATCGCCGCAGATGGCCGGCCGGCCGGCGCGGAATATCCCGGCTTTTTCGAAACCGATGGCCTCGCGCGTGGCGCCGAGGTAGTCCATGTGATCCATGTCGACGCTGGTGACGATGGCGACATCCGGCTCATAGATGTTGGTGGCGTCGAGGCGGCCGCCGAGACCGACTTCGAGGATGACGACATCCAAAGCCTGCGCCGCGAACACCTCCCACGCTGCCAGCGTGCCGAATTCGAAATAGGTCAGCGGTACATCGTTGCCGTCGATTCTGGCAGCCTCGACACGGGCGAAACCGGCACGCAGCGGCGCATCTTCGACAGCCACGCCATCGATGCGGACGCGCTCGTTGTATGCGAGCAAATGCGGCGAGGTGTAGAGGCCGACCCGGTAGCCGGCGCAAAGCAGGATGCGCTCAAGCATGGCGCAGGTCGAGCCCTTGCCGTTGGTGCCGCCAACGAGGATGAGCGGGCAAGTCTGGCGTTGACCCAGGCGGCGGCTGACTTCGCGCACCCGGTCGAGGCCCAGCGCGATCGGCTGGGCGTGCTGGCGCTCGATATAGGCAAGCCAACCGGGAAGGTTGTCGGGTTGTGCGGTCACTTGATCTTCGATTGCATCATCGTCGGTATCTGGTCACATGCCGGGTCTCGCCCCGGCGGGCGAGGTACTTTCTTGCTGCGCGGCAAGAAAGAAACCAAAGAAACGCGCCCCGCTGCCCCGGCCTTCGACTTCCCTCGCTCCGGGCCGCCAGTCCGGCCGGCCGCTAAACTCGCCTGCGGCTCAGACAACGCGACCGGACATCCCCGGACTGACGCCCCTCCACTCGGCGGGGCAGAGGGGATAACCGTCGGCTCTCGACCCTTAGCCGAAGTTGGCGATACGGGGAAGCCGACGCTCAGACCGCTCCGCTTCAGCCGCGCGGCAAATCCGCGTCGGCTGGAAGCGGTTGTTGGGCCTGCATAGTCCAACCTTGTGGTGTCCTCTGGAGCAGAACAGGGCATAGGCCGAACGGCTCTGGGATTACATTGCGCCGAAAACTCAAGAGTTCCATGCGCTCAGCTCGAACCTTTACGACCGCATAGTCGTTGCCGTTTGGACCGCTGGAAAAAAACAGCCGCCACGTACTTTTCCAATAACGGCGCTTGATCTCCGGTTCGACGCTGAAAGTTGCGGTGCCATAAATGATGAGGTTTGCCTTCTCCGAAGGGTTGCCGAAGGCCAAAGTGACATTGGCACAGGCAGAGATTTCCCTGATCTTTCGAAGCGCCGGGTTGGTGCCGATATAGACGTCAAATTCGTCGAGATCGCATATAGGCTCAACGAGTCTGGCGCTCGGCCACCCGTGCTCTCCCGACGTGACGAGAAAGCAATACTTGGTGCGTGATGCAGTAGCGCGGGCTGCGTCGAGACAGTTTTCGAGGCTCAGATCGGAGCTGGCTTGCTTTCTTCTTTTGTAGAAACTGAGCAATGCTCTGCCGAGTGATTTTTGAAGACTCATTTGTTAGGCCCAACGTAAAAGTCACCGGCGCTGCGCGGCTTTGTCGCGCAGCGTCCGTGTGGACTGCCGGGTTGGGGCTTGGCCATCAACGTAAGCGTCGAGAAGGCGGCGAATCATGCGCTGGTACTGAGTGTGATGTTTTGAAGCCTCCGACTTGAAGAACTCGATGCTCTTTTTGCTCAAAGCCAGAGTTACTTTCACACCCTCTTCACGAAATGCCAACTCAGCCGGCGAGGGGAGAAAGTCGGGAACCACCTGAACTTTGCCAAGGGGTTCATCGGTGTATTTAATTTTAGTTTCGGCGTAACGCCGGCTTGAGCCGGCATTAGCCTTCTCTGAAACTTCGCTACGCTGCGTTTTCGCGCTCATAGATCGCCTTTCCTTTTCGCCAATAACCGGCCCCGATGATTCGAATAACCGAAGCGCGGTAAGTGAACCGCACCGTGAGCACACCGCCGTCAACTTCGCCGAAGCAATAGAACCGTTCTTCGGTTTGGCTGTGTGCCTCGTCCTTGGCTATCACGCGTTGCGGGTCCGCAAAGGCGTACTGGGCACGGGAGAAGGAGGCCCCGTGCTTTCTCTGATTCTCGGCGTCCTTGTCTGGGTCCCAATCAAAGCGAGTTTTAGCCATGGACACAGAGTAGCACTAGCCCATACAAAAAGCCATACGGTGATATGGATGGCCTCAACAGTGTTTACACGGACCCTGGGGTCCGTATAACAATTGATATTGATGACGCGGGTTTCGCTGTTCTTTGTTCATGACTTTCAGTCACTTGTAGTTCTGGCGGTCAGTATAACAACTCCAATATGCCGGACAGATGTGGATTATTTCCAAGGCAAGTGGCCGCTTTCGGGCGAAGGTCCGAAGGTCCGTTTCTGGCCGCAAGCCGCCGCTTGAAAAAGTCGGCGCTGGCGACACGGCGACGGACATTGGGCTGGTGACGGTTTTCCGTCCCCTCTGCCCCGCCGAGTGGAGGGGCGTCAGTCCGGGGATGTCCGGCCGCGTTGTCTGAGCCGTAGGCGAGTTTAGCGGCCGGCCGGACTGATGGCACGGAGCGAGGGAAGCCCGTAGGGCCGGGGTAGCGGGGCGCGTTTCTTTGGGTACTTTCTTGCCGCGCAGCAAGAAAGTACCTCGCCCGCCGGGGCGAGACCCGGCAAGCGTCCAATCCATCACTGCACGGCGGGAACGCGCTGCAAAAGCGTAAGCACCGAGGCGATCCGATCGCGCATCTCGCGGCGGTCGACGATCATGTCGATTGCACCCTTCTCGAGCAGAAACTCGGAACGCTGGAAGCCGTCCGGCAGTTTCTCGCGCACGGTCTGCTCGATCACGCGCGGACCGGCGAAGCCGATCAGTGCGCCGGGTTCGGCGATCACGACGTCGCCGACGAAGGCGAACGACGCCGACACGCCGCCCATGGTCGGGTCGGTCAGTACGGTGATGAAGGGCAGCTGATGTCGCGCCAGCTGCGTTGCCGCCGCCGTGGTCTTGGCCATCTGCATCAGCGAGAACAGGCCCTCCTGCATCCGTGCACCGCCCGAGGCGGTAATACAGATGAAGGGCAGCTGATTTTCGATGGCGGCCTTGACGCCGCGAACGAAGCGTTCGCCCACCACGGAGCCCATCGAACCGCCCATGAATTCGAACTCGAAACAGGCGACGACGACCTGTACCGTCTTGATCGCCCCCTGCAGCACGATCAGCGCGTCGGCTTCATCGGTATCGGCATTGGCCGCGGCCAACCGGTCGCAGTAACGCTTGCTGTCCTTGAACTTGAGCGGGTCGAGCGGGATGACCTCGGCGCCGATCTCGAAGCGCCCCTCGCTGTCGAGCAGCAGGTCGAGCCGGGTGCGGGCGCGCATGCGGTGGTGGTGGCCGCACTTGGGGCAGACACCGAGATTGCTTGCCAGGTCGGTGCTGTAGAGGACGGCCTCGCAAGCCGGGCACTTCGACCAAAGGCCTTCGGGGATGGTCTTCTTCGCCCCCTCGCTGCGCTTGATCTTGGGCGGCAACAGTTTCTGGATCCAGCTCATGCGGATACCCCACTTTTCTGATCCATGGCGGCGCGAACGCCGCCGAGGAATTCCGTGACCCGCCCGGGGGCCTCGCCAGGCGGACTCTGTTCGATGATTTCGATGAGGCGGCTACCGATGACCACGGCATCGGCAACGCCTGCGATCCGCGCCGCGCTTTCAGCATCACGGATGCCGAAGCCGACGCCGACCGGCAAACCAACCTTGTCGCGAATGGCGGGAATGCGCCGCGCCACGTCGTCGAGGTCGATGGCGGCCGAGCCAGTGACACCCTTGAGCGAGACGTAGTAGATGTAGCCGCTGCCCATGGCGCCAACTTCGGCAAAGCGCGTCTCCACGGACGTCGGCGCCAGCAGGAAGATCGGATCGAGTCCGGCCGACTTGAGCGTGGCGGCAAACTCGGCACATTCTTCGGGCGGGTAATCGACGATCAGCGCGCCATCGACGCCGGCCGCCTTGGCATCGCGGGCGAAGGCCTCGCTGCCGTAGGCTTCGACCGGGTTGGCGTAGCCCATCAGCACCACCGGCGTATCGGCGTCACGCTTGCGGAACTCGCGCACCATGCCGAGCACAATGCGCAGCGAAACGCCGTAAGCCAGCGCCCGCTCAGAGGCACGCTGGATGGTCGGACCATCGGCCATCGGATCGGAAAAGGGTACGCCAAGTTCGATGATGTCGGCGCCACCGGCGACCAGCGCGAGCATCAGCGGCAGGGTCTGGCCCGGTTCGGGGTCTCCGGCGGTAATGAAGGGGATCAGCGCCTTGCGGCCTTGGGTCTTGAGTGCGGCGAACTTGGCTTGGATGCGCGACATTGGGATCGATGGATCAGAACTGGATGCCGGACTTTTCGGCGACGGTATGCATGTCCTTGTCGCCGCGCCCGGACAGATTGACCAGCAGCACCTTGTCGCGCGGCAGCGTCGGCGCCAGCTTGGCGGCATAGGCCAGGGCGTGGCTCGATTCGAGCGCCGGAATGATGCCCTCGTAGCGGCAGAGGTCGTGGAAGGCCTGGAGCGCCTCGTCGTCGGTGATGGTGACGTATTCGGCGCGGCCCGAATCCTTTAGCCACGCATGCTCCGGGCCGACGCCCGGATAGTCGAGGCCGGCGGAAACCGAATGGGTCTCGATGATCTGGCCGTTGTCGTCCTGCAGCAGATAGGTACGATTGCCATGAAGTACGCCAGGGCGGCCGGCCGTGAGCGAGGCGGCGTGCTTGCCGCTTTGCAGGCCATGCCCCGCCGCCTCGACGCCAACGAGCTTGACGTCGGCATGCGGGATGTAGTCGTAGAAAATACCCATGGCGTTGGAACCCCCGCCGACGCAGGCGATCACCTGGTCTGGCTGGCGGCCGGCCAGCTCGGGCATTTGGGTCAGGCATTCGGCGCCGATCACCGACTGGAAGTCGCGCACCATCATCGGATAAGGGTGCGGACCGGCGACGGTGCCTATGATGTAGAAGGTATTGGCGACGTTGGTCACCCAGTCGCGCATGGCTTCGTTGAGCGCGTCCTTCAGGGTCTTGGAACCACTCTCGACCGGTACGACCTTGGACCCTAGCAGTTTCATGCGATAGACGTTGGCGGCTTGGCGGCGGATGTCCTCGCTGCCCATGTAAACCACGCATTCCATACCATAGCGGGCGGCCACGGTGGCGGTGGCGACACCGTGCTGGCCGGCGCCGGTTTCGGCGATCACTCGCGGCTTGCCCATGCGCCGCGCCAGCAGGGCCTGGCCGATGCAGTTATTTACCTTGTGGGCGCCGGTGTGGTTGAGGTCCTCGCGCTTGAGGAATATCTGTGCCCCGCCCAGCAGTTCGGACCAGCGTTTGGCGTTGTAGATCGGGCTGGGGCGGCCGACGTAATGCTTGAGTTCGTAGTCGAATTCGGCGCGAAAGTCGGGATCGGTCTGAGCCACAGCATAAGCCTGGCGCAATTCTTCAAGCGCCGGCATCAATGTTTCGGCGACAAATATTCCACCAAATTTACCGAAGTGACCGCGTTCGTCTGGCAAATTGTAGCTAAGTTCAGGCATCCGTTTGAGCATCCGCTTCTTTTACCGCCGCGACAAATGCCGCGATCTTGTCGGCATCCTTGATGCCTTTGGCCAGTTCGACCCCGCTACTGACATCGACGGCCCAAGGCCGCAGCCTGACAATTGCCTCGCCCACATTGGCCGGCGTCAGCCCACCCGAGAGCACCATCGGCCTTGGCAATTGCCGGGGAATCAAGCTCCAGTCAAAAGTCTGTCCCGCGCCACCGTAGCCCTCGACGTAGGCGTCAAGCAGGATTCCGCCAGCGGTGGCAAACGAGCGCCCGAATTCTACCAAATCGAGCCCCGGCCGAACTCTTGCTGCTTTGATGTAGGGCTTGCCGAACTGACGGCAGTAGGCGGCGTCTTCGTCGCCATGGAACTGCAACAGATCGAGCGATGCCGTGGCCAGGGTCTCGCGCACGGCGGCCGGATCGGCGTTGACGAACAGGCCGACGCGGGTGACGAAGGGCGGTACCTCGCAGCACAGGCGCGCGGCGGCATCGGGATTGACGAAACGCTGGCTCGGCGGATAGAAGACGAAGCCCAGCGCATCGGCACCGGCGCCGATCGCCGCCTGCAAATCCTCGCTGCGCGTTATGCCGCAGATCTTGATTCGGGTGCGTGCATTCATGGCCGGATGATAATCCCGGGCGGGGCCGGCAGGCCCCACTCAGGGGCATATTCAACGCCGGCGAAGTAGAGGCCGGCGGGATCGAATGTCGGCGCCGCGAGTGAGCGATCCAAACCGGCGAGCAGTTCGCCGATCCATTGCGGCGGATGCTTGCCCTTGCCGACATAGACCAGGGCGCCGACGATGTTTCTCACCATGTGGTGGAGGAAGGCGTTGGCACGAAAATCGAAAGTCACCACATCGCCCTCAGGCGTGACATCGGCCCGGTAGCAGTGCCTCACCGGCGACTTGGCCTGGCATTCGGCGGCACGAAAGGCCGTGAAGTCGTGCTCGCCGAGCAGCAGGCGGGCGGCGGCGGCCATTGCGGAGAAGTCGAGGGGCTGATGGCACCAGCCGACGCGGCCATTCTGTACTGCCGGCCGCACCGGGCGGTTGAGCAGAACATAGCGGTAGCTGCGCGACAGCGCCGAGAAGCGCGCGTGAAAATCGGCGGCGACGGGCTGCGCCCAGCGCACCGCAACCTGGGGGGGCAAATGGCTATTGACGCCCCGCACCCATGCGCTGTCCCGGCGGTCGACTGCCACGTCGAAATGAACGACCTGGGCTAGCGCGTGCACGCCGGCATCGGTACGGCCGGCACAGGCAACGCGTATCGGGGCCTCGGCGATCCGGCCCAGCGCCTTTTCAAGCACATCCTGCACGGTATTGCCGTGCGACTGGGACTGCCAGCCGGAAAACGCCGTGCCGTCGTACTCGAGGCCGAGCGCGATCCTCATTTCAGCACCGCCAGCAAGGCTACCGCGCCGCAGGTCGCCAGGGCGATGCGATCGGCAAGGTGCAAGCGTCCAAGTTCCAGTCGAACGTGGCTGCGTTCACCATCGTTGCTACCGTCGCTGCCGAGCCAGGCGCGCCAGTTTCCGGAATCGTTTTCATGTTCCGCGTACTCTAGCGCCAGCAACAAGCGCACAACGAGACGGTCGCGGGCCGCGCCGAACGGTCGCGTAAGGCAATGCAATCCGGCAAGCAATCCCTCGTTGCGCAATCCTTTGAGCAGCCAGGCCAGGGTGGTCAGCAGCAACAGCAGGCGCAAAACATGCTCGGCGGCGAGGGAAAACCCGTCGCTTGTCAGACCAAATGAGCCAGCGATCCCCGGCAGGCGCTCGCCAGGAGTGGAAACGATGAACAGGACGGCAATGGCAAGCAATAACCAGCGGGCACGCCTGGCCAGGCGCAGTGCGTCGCCGGCAGCGAAAACGGACACCAGGAAAAAAGTCGGCGCTGCCAGCACGGCGAGCCAGCGCAATTCGATACCTTGCAGGAACAGGGCGATCACCGCCCAACCCGCGATCCAGACAGCCGGATGGAATGTCACTGAACGGGAATGGATGATGGAACCCGTCACCGGAACAACACCACCGGGCGCAGGGCTGAGGCGGCCCTGCGCCCGGTCATGCCTAGGCTAGCTGTTCCAGCCTGGCACGGGCGGCTTCCTGCTGCCCCGCGCTGCCTTCGGTGAGGACTTCCTGCAGCAGTTCGCGCGCGCCGTCCTTGTCGCCCATTTCCTCATAGGCCAGAGCCAGTTCCAGCTTCGTTGCCACCTCGGGATTGTCTTCCGCGGAAACTTCAGCCGCAGCTGTCTCCGGTTCACCAAGATCGAGGCTGATGTCTCCAAGATCCAGCGGCGGTGCTTGCGGTGCCGCTGCCGCGGACACGGCTGAAGCGGCGAAATCATCCGCAGCCGGTGTGGCCACCGCTTCCTCGGCAACCGGCGCAGCGGGCTCATCGCCGGCCGGCGCACCGATATCGAAGTCGAAATCTAGCCCACTGGAATCTGCCGGCGCCGCCGCGACAGGTGCCGTGGTGGTTGCCGGTGTTGCCGGCGCATCTGTCGGGCTGTCATCGAGCGAAAAGTCTATGCCAAGGTCCGCAACCGGCGCAACGGCAGCAGCGTCCAGATCGAGATCAAGAGCCGCGGCCGGTTCCGCTGGCGAATCCGAAGCCGCGGGGGCACCAAGATCAAGATCGAAATCCATCCCCGCTGATTCGGCCGGTGGGGGCTTGGCGGTCTCGCTTGCCGCCGGTGGCGGGGTTTCGGCAGGGCCGCCAAGGTCGAGGTCAAAGTCGAGCGACGTCGATTCTTCGACCGGCGGATTGGCCTCAGCCGCCGCCGCCATGTTCGCCAGCTGGCCGGGCATCGTCACCGTCGCCTGCATCTTCTCGGGCTGGTCGGGTGTCAGGATCACCGTCGAGGCGGCATGGCTCACGGGCGTGGACGCCGGGGCCGCAGCAACCGGGCCAGATTCAGGCGCAACAGATTCGGCGCTATAGAGCGGATTGTTCGGCTCCAGCGCACGCCCCATGGCGGCTGCCTTTTCCCAATCCGGCCCGCTGCCGCCCGTAAGACCCTTGAGGTCTGTCGCCAGGGTTTCAAACGGCCTCTCGGCATGGCGCGCCGAGTAGATTTCGAGCAGCTTCAGGTGAATAGCAAGGCGGGTCGGCTCGGTCTTTAGCGCCTCGATGAGGATTTCCTCGGCTTGGGCATCGCGGCCATAGGCCATATAAACATCGGCCTCGGCGACCGGATCGACGCCCTCTTCCGCACCGCTCGGCCCCTGGCCGAAATCGGTATGCAAGGCTGCACCGGTATCGACGCTTTGGCCCCCGGTGGTGCCGAATACCGAGTTGGCCGAAAGATCGGTGCCGCTGAGCGCACTCATCGGCTCCTCGGACGACTTTGCCTGGCGCTTCTTGCGAATGGCAGCAAAACCGAGATAGCCCAGCAGCAGGGCGACTACCCCACCCCCACCCAAAACCAGCGGGCCGTTCTCTTCCATGAAACTCGGCTCGGGTGGAGGCGGCGGCGGCACGAATTTCTTCTTCGGTGGCGCAACGGGCTTGGCGGCTTCCGCCGGCTTGGCTTCGACCGGCTTGGCGACATCTGCCGGCTTGGCAGCCTCCACCATCTTCGGCGGTTCGACGGTCTTGGGAGGCTCAACCAGTTTGGGCGCTTCCACCACTTTCGGGGGCGCGACCGGTTCGGGTTTCTTGGCCTCGGCAGGCTTCTGCGCCTGCTGCTGCAGTTGTGCAGCGCCCTGGCTCTTGAGTTCGGCAAGCTTCTTCAGCTCGGCGACGTTTTTCTCGAGATCGGCGACCCGGCTGTTGGCTTCCTTGAGGGCACGATCGCGCGCGACCAGATCCTCTTCCAGCGCGGTGACGCGGCCCTGCATCTTGCCGCTCTTGGCATCCTTCGCCGACTCGGTGCGGGAAACTTCGAGTTTGTCCTTGCCCGCAGGCGCAGCCGGAACCTTGTCTTCCACCTTCGGCGTTATCTTGCCAACGGCAGCCTGCTTCGGCGCCTCTTCAACCGCCGGCGCGACGGCAACCGCCTCGGCGAGCTTGCGGCGATAGGCATTGAAATCGGATGCCTGGGCAACAACGGTCTTGCGCGCCTCGGCGACATCGACCGCGGCGATCTGTTCCGGCTCCGGCACCTTGAGAATCTTGCCGGCGCGCAAGCGGTTCATGTTGTCGCCGTCGAAGGCATCCTTGTTGCCGCGAAGCAATGCCACCAGCATCTGATCGAGATTGACGCCCGCGGGTTTGAGTTCTGCGGCGATGCGGCCGAGCGTGTCGCCCCGCTTGACCTCGCGGCTGTCGGCTGCCTTCTCCGCCGGCTTGGCGGCGGTCTTGGGTTTGGCTTCGGCAGTTGCATCCGGCCTGACGTCGACCATCGCCGGCATCGGCTTTGCCGCTTCGCTGGCGACCGGCCGGCCCTCGGCGCGGGTTTCCGGTGGAGCCACCGGCGTGGCCATCGCCTTTTGCGAAACCTCGACTGGCGGATCAAGCAGGAAGGTGTATTCGCGCATCAGGCGCCCGGAACCCCACGACAGCTCGACCAACAAATCAAGGAAGGGTTCGTTGAGAGAGCGCTCGCTGGTGATACGGATGTAGGGCTGACCGTTCGGCCGCTTGGCGACGGCCATGCGCACGCCGGACAGCGCCGCGACATAGTCGATCCCCTGTTGCTTGAAGGCCGCGGCTGGCGCCACCCTGGCAGAGAGCGTTCCGATCTCGTCGCGGCTGGCCGATATATCGACCTCCACCTTGAGTGGCTGGCCCAGCGCCGACAGCACGGTCAGCTTGCCCAGCCCCGCCGCGCTTGCGGCAATAGGTAAGGCGGCCAAGGCCACAGCAAGTGCGGTGGTTTTCAGAGTGATTCGCATTTGTCGTTTTTGCACGGCGCCTCCCCGTGGGGCACTTTTTCCAGCAATCAAAATAACATCATAGACATAGCGATGCAAGCTCAACCGTTGCCTCAGCTACAGGCCGTCCATTTTGCACAACATCAATCCAACAGGATGCGCAACATGCGGCGCAACGGTTCGGCGGCACCCCACAACAACTGATCGCCGCAGGTGAAGGCGCCGAGATACTCCGAACCCATCGCCAGCTTGTGCAATCGGCCGACCGGCACGGTCAGCGTGCCGGTGACGGCTGCGGGGGTCAGTTCGCGCTCGGAAATCTCGCGCTCGTTGGGTACCACCTTCACCCAGTCGTTGGCTTTGGCCAGGATGTCGCTGACCTCGTCGAGCGGCACATCCTTCTTCAGCTTGATGGTCAGACCCTGCGAATGGCAGCGCATGGCGCCGACACGCACGCAGAGACCATCAATGGGAATGCTGCCAGGCGAACGGAATGCCGGCTTGCCGAGGATCTTGTTGCACTCGGCACCGCCCTTCCACTCTTCCTTCGACTGGCCACCCTCGACCGGCACGTCGATCCACGGGATCAGGCTGCCTGCCAGCGGCGTACCACGGAAGTTCTTGGTCGGGAACGAGGCCGCGCGCATGGTCTCGGCTACCTTGCGGTCGATGTCGAGGATTGCCGACGCCGGATCGGCGAGCTGGTCCTTGACGGCATCGTGCAGCACCCCCATCTGGCCGATCAGCTCGCGCATGTTCTGCGCGCCGGCGCCCGAGGCCGCCTGATAGGTCATGGCCGAGACCCACTCGACCAGGTCGCTGCGAAACAGGCCGCCGAGTCCCATCAGCATCAGCGACACCGTGCAATTGCCGCCGATATAGTTTTTCACGCCTTTGCTCAGGCCGGTCTTGATGACGTCGAGGTTAACCGGGTCGAGAATGATGATGGCATCGTCGGCCATACGCAATGACGACGCCGCGTCGATCCAGTAGCCCTGCCAGTTAATGGCGCGCAACTTGGGAAACACCTCCTTGGTGTAGTCCCCGCCCTGGCAGGTGATGATGATGTCGAGCTGCCGCAATGCATCGATGCTCATCGCATCCTGCAGCGGCGTGTCGCCAGCTTCGGCCGGCCCCTTGCCGCCGACGTTCGAGGTGGTGAAGAACACCGGCTCGATCAGTTTGAAATCGCCTTCCTCGCGCATGCGCTGCATAAGTACCGAGCCGACCATGCCGCGCCATCCGACCAAACCTACTTTCTTCATGATGCCCTGCCCTTGATATTGAATCTCACAGCGCCGCCAGCACGGCGTCGCCCATCTGCTTCGTGCCCACCTTCTGCGTGCCCGGCTCGTAGATGTCGCCGGTACGCAGACCCTGTGCCAAAACCTTCTTAACCGCACCCTCGATGCGCTGCGCCGCCGCCTCCTGATTGAAGGTATAGCGTAGCATCATCGCCGCCGAAAGAATCGTCGCCAGCGGATTGGCCACACCCTTGCCGGCGATGTCAGGCGCCGAGCCGTGCGAAGGCTCGTAGAGGCCCTTGTTGTTTTCGTCGAGCGAGGCCGAGGGCAGCATGCCGATGGAGCCGGTCAGCATTGACGCCTCGTCGGAGAGGATGTCGCCGAACATGTTGCCGGTGACCATGACATCGAACTGCTTGGGGTTCTTCACCAGCTGCATCGCGGCATTGTCGACCAGCATGTGGCTGAGTTCGACATCCGGATACTCCTCGGCGACTTCGGTCGCCACGTCGCGCCAGAGCTGGGTGCACTCGAGCACGTTCATCTTGTCGACCGAACAGACGCGCTTGTTGCGCTTCGTCGCCGCGTCGAAGGCGACGCGGACGATGCGGCGGATCTCGCTCTCGGTGTAGTGCATGGTGTTGAAGCCGAAGCGCTGGTGCTTGCCGTCGACGTCGCGCATCTCGATGCCGCGCGGCTGGCCGAAGTAGATGTCGCCGGTCAGCTCGCGCACGATCAGGATGTCCAGCCCCGCCACCACCTCGGGCTTTAGCGTCGAGGCGTTGGCGAGCTCGGGGTAGAGGATCGCCGGGCGCAGGTTGGCGAAGAGGCCGAGCTGCTTGCGGATGCCGAGCAGGCCGCGCTCCGGCCTCAGTTCGCGCGGATTGCTGTCCCACTGCGGGCCGCCAACGGCGCCGAGCAACACCGCATCGGCCGCCAGCGCCAGCTTCTGCGTCGCCTCGGGATAGGGATCGCCGGCGGCATCGACGGCACAGCCACCGAGAAGCGCCTCTTCCATCTCGAATTTCAGATCAAGTGCCTTGAGAACCCGCACCGCCTCGGCGGTGATTTCGGGGCCGATGCCGTCACCCGGCAATACGCAGATTTTCATATCGTGTCTCGCAATCAGGAGAACAGCCAGGGCTGCTCGATACGGCGCCTGGCTTCGAACTCGCGGATGGTGTCGGCGTGTCGCAGCGTCAGGCCGATGTCGTCCCAGCCATGGAGCAGGCATTCCTTGCGGAAGGCATCGACGTCGAAGGACAGCACCTTGCCGTCCGGCCGGGTCACGGTCTGCGCCGCTAGGTCGATGCGCAGGCGGTAGCCGGGCGTCGCCGCGACCTGGGCGAAGAGTTCATCAACCTCGGCCGCAGGCAACCGGATCGGCAGCAGGCCGTTCTTGAAGCTGTTATTGAAGAAGATGTCGGCGAAGCTGGTGCCGACGATGGCGCGGAAGCCGTAGTCTTCGAGTGCCCACGGCGCGTGTTCGCGCGATGAGCCGCAGCCGAAGTTGTCGCGCGTCAGCAGCACCGCGGCACCCTGGTAACGCGGCTGGTTGAGCACGAACTCGGGGTTGAGCGGGCGCTTCGAATTGTCGATGCCCGGCTCGCCGCGGTCGAGATAGCGCCACTCGTCGAAGGCGTTGGGGCCGAAGCCCGAACGCTTGATCGACTTGAGGAACTGCTTGGGAATGATGGCGTCGGTATCGACGTTGGCGCGATCCAGCGGCGCCACCAGTCCGTCAAGCTGCGTAAACGCGCGCATTTACTTGACCGCTTTTTGGATGGCCTCGCCACCCTTCTCGATGTCCTTGCCCACGCCCTGCACGGTATTGCAGCCGGCCAGCAACAGGGCGGCGATGGCGACGACAGCAGATGCGAATCGGAACATGACCTTACTCCTCTTAAATGATTTCGCGAACATCGGCGAAGTGGCCGGCGATGGCAGCCGCTGCCGCCATTGCCGGACTGACCAGGTGGGTGCGGCCGCCGTTGCCCTGGCGACCTTCGAAATTTCGATTGGAAGTCGAGGCGCAGCGCTCGCCCGGTTCCAGGCGGTCGGCGTTCATCGCCAGGCACATGGAGCAACCGGGCTCCCGCCATTCGAAACCGGCGGCGACAAACACCTTGTCCAGCCCTTCGGCTTCGGCCTGGCGCTTGACCAGGCCTGACCCCGGCACCACCAGCACCTGCATCACGTTGTCGGCCTTGCGCCGGCCCTTCGCCACCGCAGCGGCCTCGCGCAGATCCTCGATGCGCGAGTTGGTGCAGGAACCGATGAAGACTTTGTCGACCTTGATTTCAGCGAGGGGCGTGCGCGGGGTCAGGCCCATGTACTGCAACGCGCGGGCGACGCCCTCGCGCTTGACCGGATCGGCGAAATCCTCGGGCGCCGGCACGGCGTCGCCGATGCCGGCGACCATTTCGGGCGAAGTACCCCAGGTGACTTGTGGCTGGATCTGCGCGGCATCGAGTTCCACCACCGCGTCAAAATGTGCGCCGGGGTCGGACACCAGCGTGCGCCAGTGGGTGACGGCACGGTCCCAGACCTCGCCGGCGGGCGCAAAGGGGCGGCCCCTGAGGTAGCTGATCGTGGTGTCGTCGACCGCGACGAAGCCAACGCGCGCGCCGGCCTCGATCGCCATGTTGCAGACCGTCATGCGCCCTTCCATCGACAGGGCGCGAATCGCTGCGCCGCCGAACTCGATGGCGTAGCCGGTGCCGCCGGCGGTGCCGATCTTGCCTATCAGCGCCAGCACGATGTCCTTCGCCGTCACGCCAGCGCCGACTTTTCCGTCGATGCGGACCAGCATCGCCTTCATCTTCTTCTGCAACAGGCACTGCGTCGCCAGCACGTGCTCGACCTCCGAGGTGCCGATGCCATGTGCAAGGCAGGCGAAGGCGCCGTGGGTCGAGGTGTGCGAGTCGCCGCAAACCACGGTCATGCCGGGCAGCGTCGCGCCGTTCTCCGGGCCGATGACATGGACGATGCCCTGGCGCGCGTCCTTGAACGGAAAGAAGGCCAGCGCACCGACCTCGCGGATGTTGGCGTCGAGTGTCTCGACCTGCTGCCGCGACACGGGATCCTCGATGCCGCGCTCCCAGTGGTCGGTGGGCGTGTTGTGGTCGGCGGTGGCGACGATGCTTGATACCCGCCACGGCTTGCGCCCGGCGAGCTTGAGACCCTCGAAGGCCTGGGGGCTGGTGACTTCGTGCACCAGGTGGCGATCGATGTAGAGCAGCGCCGTGCCGTCCGCTTCGCTGCGGACGACATGGTTCTCCCAAAGCTTGTCGTAAAGCGTCTTAGGCATCAATGGAATCCTGCGGAAAACAGCCAAATCCCCGCCCGTGGCGGGAGGCGGATTATCGCACAGGGCGATAGTGCGAGAGGGCCTCTGGCAGCCACTGCTCGATCTGGCGGATGCGCTTGTCGTCGGCCGGATGGGTGGACAACCACTCTGGCGGCTTGCCCTGCTTCTTGTCGTTCGCCGCCATGCGCGCCCAGAAGTCGCGTGCGGCACGCGGATCGTATCCGGCCTTGGCCATGTAGATCAGGCCCATGCGATCAGCCTCGGACTCGTGCAGCCGCGAATAAGGCAGCAGGATGCCGAAGGTCGCGCCAACGCCGAGCAGCGTGGCGTAGAGCTGCCCGGTGCTTTCGTCCCTGGCGCTGACCGTTGCCGCCAGCGTCGCACCCTCGAGCAGCAATTGCTGGCTCATGCGCTCGCCGCCGTGGCGGGCGATGGCGTGGGCCACCTCGTGGCCGATCACCGCCGCCAGCCCCGCTTCATCCTTTGCCACCGGCATGATGCCGGTGTAGACCGCGACCTTGCCACCGGGCAGACAGAAGGCATTGGCCAGCTTGTCGTTGTCGATGACCTTGAATTCCCACTGGTAGTCGCTGCGCCCCGTCGCCGCGGCGATACGGCTGCCGACTCGGGTCACCATTTCGTTCAGCTTCGGGTCAAGCGATAGCTTTTCCTTCTGCAATACGTCCTGGTAGGCGGAGAGGCCGAGGCTGGCCTCGGCGCCCTCGGAAATCATCTGCAACTGACTGCGCCCGGTGATCGGCACGTTCTGGCAGGCGGCAAGCAGCAGGGCAGCCACGCTCGCGATCAAGACTTGAATCATCACACTTCTCCTAAGGCGCGGTGACGGCCGACACCGCCGGTCCGTGCATGCCGCGCCACAACAATATCCAGCCGATTGCCGCAAAACCGGCACCGATGGTGAAGGTCAGTTCGGCGCCGAGACTGTCCCACGTCTGCCCGGCGAGCAGGCCACCGAGCATGCCGCCGGCGCCGAAGGAAATACTGCCATAGATCGCCTGCACCCGTGCCTGCTGCTGGGGCGGAAACCAGCGATTGAGCACCGCCACGCTTCCGGCGTGAAACGCGCCGAAGGTGGCGCCGTGCATGAGTTGCGCCAGCAGCAGCAACAGCAGCGACTCGACCGCCCAGCCGATCAGCAGGAAGCGCAGCACCGCCAGGGCGAAACTGGCGAGCAATATCGCGCGCAGCGAAAAATGCTGCAACAACCGCGGCATGTAGATGAAGACGAAGATCTCGGCCACCACGCCGAGCGACCAGAGCGCGCCCACCAGCGTCTTGCCGTAGCCGGCATCGACGAGGTGGATCGAATAGAAGAAGTAGAACGGCCCGTGCGCCGCCGACATGAAAAAACAGGCCAGAAGAAATGCCACCATGGCCGGGCGGCGCAGTTCGGGTCCCAGCGGTACCTGGACAACCGGCGGCGCTTCGGAACGGGGCTCATCGAGTAGCAGCGCGATACCGAGGATGCCGGCGAGCAGAGCGCTGCAAATCCACAGCAAGGCAGGCAATCCGGCGGCATCCAGCAGCACGCCGGAACCGGTGACCGCTGCAATGAAGCCGACCGAGCCCCACAGCCGGATGCGGCCGTAGCGATCCGGTGCACTCTTCAACTGGTCCAGCGTCAGTGCCTCGACCAGCGGCAGGGAGGCACTCCAGAAGAAGGCCATGAGCGCCATACCGATGAACAGGCCGGTGAATTCTCGCGCGAAGAAGAAGGTGGCGAAACCCGCCAGTGCCAGCGCCGCCGACAAGCGGATGATGGCCACCTTGTGTCCGAGGCGGTCGGCCAGCCAACCCCAAAGGTTGGGGGCAAGCAGGCGCATCACCTGCATCAGCGACATCAGGACGCCGATGGCGAAGGCTGTCTGGCCCAGCGACTGCAGGTAGAGCGTGAAATACGGCGCGAAGGCGCCGATGAAAGCGAAGTAGAAAAAATACCAGGCGGAAAGCCGCCAGTACGGGGGGATGCGCATCGGCGGCGGGGGCCAGGGGGCAGTCAGACGTGCCCCCCAAGAGCGGGCATTACTTGTGCTGCTGCCCCGCGCGGAAAGCCAGCAGTATCTGGTAAATCTCGTCCTTGAGCCTGACGCGCTGCTTCTTCATGTCTTCAAGGGTGAAGTCGGCAACCGGCATGTCGTGCTCTTCGAGATCCTCGACCTTGCCAGTGAGGCGATGATAGGTGGCGAAGAGGCGGGCGAAATGGGCATTACATCCCTTCAGGACCTCGATCGCATCGCGCATTTCGGGGAATTCATTTTGAAGATCGTGGTGATCGACTTGCATTGGAGTGGTCCTTCGGCAATGGGTGTGGTCGTTTGCGGCTATTTTATCAGTCGGCCCGGTATCTTCGGCGTCGGGCAATGGACGTCGGCGCACTGCGCGCGATGGCGCAGCGCGGCATCGATCAGCACCAGCGCCAGCATGGATTCGGCAATCGGGGTGGCGCGGATGCCGACACAGGGATCGTGACGGCCATGGGTCTCGACGACCGTCGGCCGCCCCTGCAGATCGATCGAGCGGCGCGGCAAGCGGATGCTCGACGTCGGCTTGATGGCAACATTGACGACGATGTCCTGGCCGGTGGAAATCCCGCCGAGAATGCCGCCGGCATGGTTGCTGGCGAAACCCTCGGGCAACAGTTCGTCACCGTGCTCGCTGCCGCGCTGGGCCACGCAGCCGAAGCCCGCGCCGACCTCGACGCCCTTGACGGCGTTGATGCCCATCATGGCGTAGGCGATCTCGGCGTCGAGCCGATCATAGACCGGTTCGCCCCAGCCCACCGGGGCGTTCTCTGCCATCACGGTGATTTTGGCGCCGACCGAATCGCCGGCCTTGCGCAGCTCGTCCATGTACTGTTCGAGCTGTGGCACGATGCCCGCATTGGCAACGAAGAACGGATTCTGGTCGATGGCATGGCCGTCGACGAAGGGAATCTCGATGGGGCCGAGCTGGCTCATCCAGCCCCGGATGGTGATGCCGTAGCGGCTTTGCAGCCACTTGCGGGCGATGGCACCGGCAGCGACGCGCACCGCCGTCTCGCGCGCCGACGAGCGGCCGCCGCCCCGATAGTCGCGGATGCCGTATTTCTGCCAGTAGGTGTAATCGGCATGGCCCGGGCGGAAGCTCTGGGCGATGTCGCCGTAATCCTTGCTGCGCTGGTCCTCGTTGCGAATCAGCAGGCCGATCGGTGTCCCCGTGGTCTTGCCCTCGAACACGCCGGAAAGAATCTCGACCGTGTCTGATTCGCGCCGCTGCGTCACATGACGCGAGGTGCCCGGCTTGCGCCGATCGAGTTCGGCCTGGATGTCGGCCTCACACAATTCCAATCCCGGCGGGCAGCCATCGACCACACAACCGATTGCAGGCCCATGCGACTCGCCGAAGGAACTAACGCGAAACAGCGTGCCGAAGCTGTTGCCGGACATGCCAGATGCCTTTGTAGTATGAATACTTTCAGTTTAACATGGCCGCAAAGCCAGACGGGCCGCCATGGCTGACCGGAGGGGCCACCAAAAGGCATAGGCGTTCAGGCGAGGGCGTTCGGCATGCACCCATTCAGGCGTCGTATTCTTCAAGCAGGGCTTGGTGCCCTGCTGTTGCCGGCCGTCGCCCGCCCGCAAACCGATGATGGCGAAACCCTGATCCGCATCAATATTCCCGGACCGCAGGCATTGCCATTCCTGCCGATCGACCTGATTCCGTTGCTGAACTTCGATCGCGAAATGGGTGGCAGGCTGGTGGTGCGCTACAAGACCAGTGGCGTACACGCCATCGAGGACGTACTGGCAGGCAACGCCGATTTTGCCGCACTGGGTTTCTCGACCTTGCCGGTGCTGGCGGCCAGGGGCAAGGACGTCGTCGCCATCTCTCCCCTGTCGGGACGCACACCGCCGCTAGGCGTCATCGTGCGCAAGGACCTCGCCAATGCCATCCGCGGCTTGCGCGACATGAAGGGTCGCACCATCGCGACCTCGACAGGCAGCATCAACAGCAGGACCTACCTGCAGATGGCCGCCCTGGTCGTGCTGCGCGCCCATGGTGTCGCCGGGCACCAGGTAAGGTGGCTGGCGGCCGGACAGAACTGGGACAGCCTGAGTGGCGCGCTGATCAGCAAGGCGGCCGACGCGGTTTTTTGCGAGGAGCCATTTACCAGCCGGCTCGTTCGAAACGGACTGGGGGTCCTGCTGACCGACCTGACCGATCCGCGGGTCGCCGCGAGAATCCCGGGGCTTGGACATGTCAGAACCGCGGTGGCGACGACGCGGGCGATGGCCCATCGGCATCCTGAAAAGGTCGAACTCTTCGTGCGCATGCTGCGTCGCTCGCTGGTTTGGGTACAGTCGAGTCCGCCGGAGCTGGTGGCGGAAAAAGCAGGCGCAGGAACTGCCGAAGAACGCCAGGAGCGCGCGGACCTGCTGCGCAAAATGCCGGGGATCTACAACGCAGACGGCCGTTTCAGCGAACCCCAGATCGCCGCGACCGACATCTTTCTGCGTGCAGCAGCTCCCGACATGAAGCTCGCGGCGGCCGTGTCCCTGATCGATGACCGATGGGCGGGAAGCCGCCGATGAGTGCCGCCCCGAAAGCATCCGCGGCGTCCCGCCCCCCTCCGCCGGGACGTCGAATCACCATGCGCTGGCAAGCCGTACGCCGCCTGCTTGTTTTCATGGCGGTCATCACCGTCGGCATTCCAGTTGTCGGCTTCAACGCTTACGTAACGCGGCAACGGCACGAAATCGAACAAAAGCAGCAGCTCGCGCGCCACCACTATATCGAGACCCTGCCTCAGTTGGAGGCCGCCTGGCAGACCCAGGCAGAGCAAACCCGTCGCCGTATCGAATTCACGCGAATACTGGAAGGGCCGGAATCCGTTCGCTGGGCCGCGTTGACCACGTTTCTCACCGCCCAGTGGGCATCCGGCGACTTTTCCAGTCTCGTGATCCTGTCGCCGGCAGGCGATGTCCTGTTCCGCTTCGGTTCGGAGGCCATCAACCTCAATTTGGTCGCCGACACCGTCAGCGGCGGCTGGTACTACAGCGCGGATCACCGCGAACTCTTCCGGCTGCTATCGACGCCCTTGTGGCTGGGACAGGCCGGCCAGGGGTCGCTGTTGCTGTTCCGGCCGATGAACACCTCGATGCTCAGGGCCGCGTTGATCCCCGAGGTCCATCTCCTGCTGCAGGGAACATCGGGCATCCTTGCGCGTTCCCAGTCCGGGTCGCCACAAGTGATCGAGCCGGCGCGCGAAGGCCTGATCCTGGTGGGGGAACGCCGCGTGATCCAGACGCATCTGCCGTGGCCTCATCCCGGTCCGCTGGCGCCGACCCTGGTGGTGCAGCGCGACTTCATCGACAGCGTTCCGGCGCTCGAATTCATGCTGCGGCCGATTGCGGCCATCGCCATGATCCTGCTGATGCTCTGGGCCGGTCTTGGCCGCTGGCTGTCTCGCTCGGTGCGCCGCATCGAGTCGCTGGACGCAGCCGCGCTGTCGTTCGCCGGCGGCAGTTCCTCGGCCACAGCCGTGCCGCTGCTCGCACCGGCCAGCAGCGGCAACGACGAGATCGGCGACGTCGCCACTACGCTGGAAACGCTGATGCAACGCATCGAGGAACGCGATCGCGAGCAGCGCGCCTATCTCGATACCCTGGCCATGCTCGACGAAGCCGTGCTCGAGCTCGACGCTACGGCCAGGATAGTGCGCGCCAGCCCCGGCTGGAATCGCCTGACGCGTAGCGACGAATCGGCGGCGGGCCAGCCCATCGCCCGTTTCATCCACGGTGATGACGCCGATGCCATGGAGCGCATATGCGCGGCCTTCCGGACCGGCGACAAGCTGCAGGCGAATGTTCGCCTGCGCCTGCTCGGCCACTCGGGTGGCGAACAGTGGGTGGAATGCCGGCTGATCGCCCAATTCGACTCCGGGGCCAAGCTCACGGGAATCCGCGGGGTGATGCGCGACGTCACCCAGACCTGCCTGCATGAGCAACAAATCACGCACATGGCGTTGCACGATGCCCTGACCGACTTGCCCAACCGCGTGCTGCTTGAAGATCGCATCAAGATCGCCATTCGAATGGCCAGCAGGGACGAGCATCAGGTCGCCGTCTGCTTCATCGATCTCGATCACTTCAAGAAGATCAACGACAGCCTCGGCCACAAGGCCGGCGACCGGCTGCTGGTTTCTTTCGCCAGCATGTTGCGCCGGCAGTTGCGGGCCGGCGACACCCTGGCGCGCTGGGGCGGCGACGAATTCGTGCTGCTGCTGCCGGGACTGAACAACGAAGAGGATGCCCGCGAGGTCACGCGCAAGATTGCCGAGGCACTGCAATCTCCGTTCAAGATCGAGGATGGCGAATACACGGTGACATTCAGCATGGGCGTGGCAATGTATCCGGCTGACGCACAGGAGGTGGAAAGCCTGCTGACCCATGCCGACCGCGCCATGTTCTACGCCAAAACCCAGGGGCGCAACCAGACCTGCTTCTTCGGCGAGGTATCCGACAAGGGCGGCGGCAGGCGCGAGCTCTACATCCAGAACAAGCTGGTCGAGGCGGTCCATTCCCGGCGCATCCAGGCCTGGTTCCAGCCTATCGTCAGCGCCGGAAACGGCGAATGCCAGGTCGCCGAGGTGCTGGCGCGCTGGCACGACGCCGAGTTCGGCTGGGTCGGCCCCGCCACATTCATTCCCATCGCCGAGAGCACCGGCATCATCAGTGAGCTCGGCCACCAGATATGGGAGCAGGCATTGCAGGCGCTGGTCGAGTGGCGCGCGCGCGGCCAAACATTGCGGCTGGCGATTAATATCTCGAAGCGCCAGCTGTTCTCGGCGTACGCCATCGATCAACTGGTCAGCGTGTTGGCCCAGGCCGGCCTCGAACCATCGGACATCGTGCTCGAGGTGACCGAGAGCATCGCTCTGCTCGATGTCGCCAACGCCTCCGAGCGCCTTGAGGACCTGCAACACATCGGCTTTCACATCGCCATCGACGACTTCGGCACCGGCTATTCGGCGCTATCGCAATTGCACGAAATGCCGGTGAGCGAACTCAAGATCGACATTTCCTTCGTTCGCCGCCTGCACGAACCCGCGGGCCAGTCGATGACCCAGGCCATCATCCATCTGGCCAAGGCCCTCGGGCTGGAAACCATCGCCGAGGGGGTCGAGGACGAGGCCACTGCCAGCAAACTGAGGGCGATGGGCGTCGATTACCTGCAGGGCTATCACTTCGCCAGGCCGATGCCGCGCGCCGAGTTCGAGGCGTGGCTGCTGGGCAATAGCCGCTAAGGGCGCCGCCCGCCCTCCCCTGCCGTCCCGCCAGCGCCGACTTTTTGCGGCGGCCGGCCCGAACGGCTACTCGCGCAGTGCCCGGCGCAGGATCTTGCCGACGTTGGTCTTCGGCAGTTCGTCGCGGAACTCGACCTGATGCGGAATCTTGTAGCCGGTCAGGCTCTCGCGGCAGTGGGCGATCAGTGCCTCGGCGGTCAGGTCGGGGGAGCGTTTCACCACGAACAGCTTGACTGCCTCGCCGGAGTGCTCGTCGGGTACGCCAACCGCCGCCGCTTCGAGTACGCCTGGATGCATGGCAACAACGGCCTCGACCTCGTTGGGATAGACGTTGAAACCCGACACCAGGATCATGTCCTTCTTGCGATCGACGATGCGCACATAGCCCTTTTCATCCATCACCGCGACATCGCCGGTGCGCAGGAAACCGTCGGCCATCAGCACCTGGGTGGTTTCGTCCGGCCGCTGCCAGTAGCCGCTGGTGACCTGCGGCCCGCGCACACAGAGTTCGCCGGCCTCGCCGAGCGGCACGTCGCGGCCATCGTCGTTGCGGATCGCCACTTCCGTCGAGGGCAGGGGCAGGCCGATGGCACCGTTGTATTCCGGCAGGTCGAGCGGATTGATGGTCACTGCCGGCGCCGTTTCGGTCAGGCCGTAGGCCTCGATCAGGGTGACTCCGGTGACCTGCTTCCAGCGATCGGCAACGGCCCGCTGCACCGCCATGCCGCCGCCCAGACTGACCTTGAGCGGCGAAAAATCGAGCTTGCCGAACTGTGGATTGTTGAGCAGGGCGTTGAACAGGGTATTGACGCCGGTGATCACCGTGTAGCGATGCTTGCCCAGTTCCTTGACGAAACCCGGGATGTCGCGGGGGTTGGTGATCAGCACGTTGCTGGCGCCGAGTTTGGTGAAGACGAGGCTCACCGTCAGGGCAAAGATGTGATACAGCGGCAGCGCCGTGATGATGGTTTCCTCGCCCTCATTCACCGTGCTGCGCAGCCAGGCATGCGCTTGCTGCATGTTGGCGATCATGTTGCGGTGGGAGAGGATCGCGCCCTTGGAAACACCCGTGGTGCCACCCGTGTATTGCAGGAAAGCAATGTTGTCGTGGCCCAGCGGCTGCGGCTTGAACTCTACCCCGGCCCCTCGCGCCATCGCCTTTGCCCACGGCACGGCGTCGGGAATGCTCCAGGCCGGCACCATCTTCTTGACGTGCTTGACGACGAAATTCACCAGCGTGCCCTTGGCTGCACCCAGCATGTCGCCCAGCCGGGTGGTGACCACATGGCGCACCGCGGTCCCCGGCAACGCCGCCTGCAGGGCATGGGCGAAATTCTCGAGGATCACCACGGCCTCGGCGCCGGAATCGGCCAGCTGGTATTCAAGTTCGCGTGCCGTGTACAGCGGGTTGCAGTTCACCACGGTGTAGCCGCCGCGCAGCGCGCCGAAGAGGCACACCGGGTACTGCATGACGTTGGGCATCATCAGCGCCACGCGCGCCCCCGCAGCCAGCTTCAGCTCGGATTGCAGGTAGGCGGCGAAGTCTCGTGACAAGCGGTCGAGCTCGGCATAGGTGATGCTCTTGCCCATGCTGATGAATGCGGTGTGCGCCCCGAAAGTCGCCACGCTCTTGTCGAACAGGTCGACGAGAGACTTGAACTCGTCGAGATCCACTTCGGCGGGAATTCCCGCCGGATAACTCTGCAACCAGACCTTATCCATTCTGCCTCCCCCAGTTGAAACCGAAACGTCTCACTCGTTGATGTATGCCTTCAGCATCTTGTTTTCAAACGCCTGATCTTCAAGTATGGCCTTGGCCACGTCATGGAACGAAATCACGCCGAGCAGGGTGTCGCCCTCCATCACCGGCAGGTAGCGCATATGCCGGTCGAGCATGATCCGGCGCAGGTCGTCGACACCCATGCCGGGTTCGGCGACAAAGGGCTCGCGCACCATCACGTCGGCAACGCGGACGCCGCCCCAGGCGGCACCATTGGCATTGAGTGCTTGCAGCACCTCACGAAAGGTAAGCATGCCGGCCATGCGCCCGCCGTCGAAACACACCAGGGAGCCGATGTCCTCCCCGCTCATGGTGGCGACCGCTTCGGAAAGCTTGTTCTCGGGAGATACCGTGTAGAGCACGGTACCCTTGATGGTCAGAATGTCGCGCGCTTGCATGGCCACTCTCCTTGATGAGGTGTTGTGACGGACCGCAAACCGATGTTAGTCCAGCTACGGCCGCAATAGAAGAGCTTTCGCTGGTAATGCCGCCGGCAATATCCCTTGTGCGATGCCGCAATTCATCTATCGAGCAGCTTCAGTTTGTCCTTCACCTTCAACCAGTCGTCGGCGTCTGGCGGCGGCTCCTTGCGTTCGATTATCGCCGGCCACTGCTTGGCCAGTTCGGCATTGAGGGCGGTGAAATGCTGTTGCGCCACCGGCACGTCGTCCTCGGCGAAAATGGCCTCGGCCGGGCATTCTGCAACGCACAGCGTGCAGTCGATGCACTCGTCCGGATCGATCACCAGGAAGTTCGGCCCCTCGCGAAAGCAGTCGACGGGACACACGTCCACACAGTCGGTGTACTTGCACTTGATGCAGGACTCGGTAACGACATAGGTCATGACAGGCGCTCCTCTTCGTGCTTCGGAAAAGTATAGACATGGTATTTCAATTCCAGAAGGCGGCGAATTTTGCTAGGATGCGTTTCATGTTGCCCTTGGCATCGTGTCGCCGCCCCGGTCACGGCACCTCGCCTCCCCGCGCGACGCTTGCCACGCTTCACATCCCACCATTCACGCTAGAGGAATCCATGAGCGAACATATCGTTTATGTCACCGACGCCACCTTCAAGAACGAAGTGCTGGAATCCGCCACCCCCGTCATCGTCGATTACTGGGCCGAGTGGTGCGGCCCATGCAAGATGATCGCACCGATTCTCGACGAGATCGCCCGTGATTACGCCGGCAAGCTCAAGGTCGCCAAGCTCAACATCGACGAGAACCCGAAGACTCCCGGCGAATACGGCATCCGCGGCATCCCGACGCTGATCCTGTTCAAGGGCGGCAACGTCGAGGCGACCAAGATCGGCGCCCTCTCGAAATCGCAGTTGACCTCGTTCATTGACAGCAATCTCTGATACCGCTACAGTCCGCGCCTGAATCCGTCGCCAAGAACTAGAGACCGCACGGATTCGGGCCAGCGCCGGCCCCTAGTGTCGTAACTCTAGGTCGTGCCAGCCACAGCATCCGCCGCACCGATCCCCCCGCTTACCGAATTCCCCCGCTATCCCTCCCGGTTTACCGGTCGTCGCCGCAGCTACTCGCTGCCTTGCGTTCCCTCAACGTTACCCCACGTCCAGCCCCCACCGCACTATGCAACTATCGGAGCTCAAGAACCACCACGTCAGCCAACTGCTGGAAATGGCCAATGCCGCCGAAATCGACGGCGCCAACCGTCTGCGCAAGCAGGAACTGATCTTCGCCCTGCTCAAGCAGCACGCCAAAAAAGGCGAGACCATCTACGGCGACGGCTGCCTTGAAGTCCTGCCCGACGGCTACGGCTTCCTCCGCTCGCCCGACATTTCCTACCTCGCCGGCACCGACGACATCTACGTCTCGCCATCGCAGGTACGACGTTTCAACCTGCGCTCCGGCGACACCATCGAAGGCGAGATCCGCACACCCAAGGACGGCGAGCGCTACTTCGCCCTGGTCAAGCTCGACAAGGTCAATGGCGGCTCGCCCGAGGCCTGCAAGAACAAGATCCTGTTCGAAAACCTGACGGCGCTGCATCCGACCGAGCATCTGCGCCTGGAGCGCGAGATTCGCGCCGAGGAAAACATCACCAGCCGCGTCATCGACATGATCGCACCCATCGGCAAGGGCCAACGCGGCCTGATCGTGTCGCCGCCCAAGGCCGGCAAGACCGTGCTGATGCAGCACATCGCCCACGCCATCACCGCCAACCATCCGGACGTCGTGCTGATCGTGCTGCTGATCGACGAGCGCCCGGAAGAAGTGACCGAGATGACGCGCACAGTGCGCGGCGAAGTCGTCGCCTCGACTTTCGACGAACCGGCGACGCGCCACGTGCAGGTCGCCGAGATGGTGATCGAGAAGGCCAAGCGCCTGACCGAGCACAAAAAGGATGTGGTGATCCTGCTCGACTCCATCACCCGCCTCGCCCGCGCCTACAACACCGTGCAACCGGCGTCCGGCAAGGTGCTGACCGGCGGCGTCGATGCCAACGCCCTGCAAAAACCCAAGCGCTTCTTCGGCGCCGCCCGCAACATCGAGGAAGGTGGCTCGCTGACCATCATCGCCACGGCGCTGGTCGAGACCGGCAGCCGCATGGACGAGGTGATCTACGAGGAGTTCAAGGGCACCGGCAACATGGAAGTCCACCTCGACCGCAAGATGGCCGAGAAGCGGGTCTATCCGGCCATCAACGTCAATCGCTCCGGCACCCGCCGCGAGGAACTGCTGCTCGAACCCACCGTGCTGCAGAAGATGTGGATCCTGCGCAAACTGCTCTACAACATGGACGATCTCGAGGCGATGGAGTTCCTCCTCGACAAGATCAAGGCTACCAAGAACAACGGCGAATTTTTCGACGCCATGCGCAGAGGTTGATTTCCGGACGATTTTTCGGGATAATCGCGCGTTTTCCGCTCCACTCCCAGCCCCGGAGCGACGCACTGTAAGGACAGGAACATGAAAGAAGGCATTCACCCGAAGTACAGCGAGATCGAAGTGACGTGCAGCTGCGGCGCCATCTTCAAGACCCAATCGACCAACAGCAAGCCGCTGCATATCGAGGTCTGCTCCTCTTGCCATCCGTTCTACACCGGCAAGCAGAAGATCGTCGATACCGCCGGCCGCGTCGAGCGCTTCCGTCAGAAATACGGCAAGCGCGCCGCCGCCTGACATCGGCAAACGCAGCCAGGTCTGGTGAAGGGCAGCTTCGGCTGCCTTTTTATTTTCCGCCGCCGTAACCATGCCCCCCCCAGTCCGGCCACGAATAGACCAGCCGCAGGCGGCGCTGCCGCTCTCCGGCCCGTGGCTATGGCTTCTCTGCGCAGCCTGGCTGGTGGCCGGCGCCATCGGCCACGACCCGTGGAAAACCGATGACGCCATCCATCTCGGTGTCGTCGTCGGCTTCCTGCGCGACGGCGGCTGGCTGATTCCAAAAATCGCCGGCGAGGCCTGGGCCGGCACCGCGCCGCTTTATCACTGGACCGCCGCTGCGCTGGTCTGGCCGCTACAAACCCTGCTGCCGCTGCACGATGCCGCGCGCCTGGCAACCACGCTGTTTGGCGCCGTGACCCTGGTCGCACTGGCCGGCACCGCGCGCGCGCTTTACGACCGCGAGGCCGGCCTGGCCGCACCGCTGCTGGCCATAGGCACGGTGGGCCTGCTGATCCCGCTGCACGACGCCCATCCTGTTGCCGCCCTGCTGGCCTGCCAGGCCCTGAGCTACTGGGGCCTGGCGCTGCTGGCCACGCGCCCGCTGGCGGGTGGCGCACTGCTCGGCCTTGGCCTGGGCGGCGGCTTCCTTGCCGACGGCGTAACCGCCCTCGCCATCACCGTGCCGCTGCTATTGCTGATCGGAAGTCGGTACCCCAAGGGTACTTCCTCCGGGGCGCGCTGGCGGGACGCCGCGACGTGGCGCGGCGTGGTGCTGGCGCTGGCAATCGCGTTGCCTTTGGCGCTTTCCTGGCCGCTGGCCCTGTATTTCGAGAACGGCGCCCATCTCGCCGCCTGGTGGTCCGGCGAGTTGCGCCAGTTCATGCCCGGGTCGGCCACCGGCGCTGCCGGCGACCTGCTCGAACTCATCGGCTGGGCGGCATTTCCCGTGTGGCCCATCGCCGTCTGGGCTCTGTGGGCAAACCGCCGGCGTCTAGCCGAACCTTCGATGCTGCTGCCGCTGGCCGGTCTCATGCTCGGCATGCTCTGGCTCTTCAGCCGCGAGGCGCGGGCATTGCATGCATTGCCCGCGCTGTTGCCGCTGATCCTGCTTGCCGCCGCCGGCGCCGGCAAGCTGCGGCGCGGCGCGGCCAACGCCCTGGACTGGTTCGGCATGATGACCTTCACCCTCCTTGCCGGCCTGATCTGGCTCGGCGGCAGTGCCATGCTCACCGGCGTTCCGCCGCAGGTCGCCCACAACTTCGCCAAGCTCGCACCGGGCTTCACCGCGGACCTTTCGGTCACCGCGTTGGCGGTGGCATTGGCTGCCACCGCGGGTTGGATCGTCGCGCTGACGCGGCTGCCGCGCTCGCCCTGGCGCGCCGTGACGCACTGGGCCATCGGGCTTGCCGTCAGCTGGATTCTGCTGATCGCGCTATGGATGCCGTGGATCGACTACGGCAAGAGCTACCGCCCGGTAGCGGCTTCCTTGCAGGCCGCCATACCGGATGGCTCGCGCTGCATCGGTCGCAGTGGCGTCGGCCTGCCGCAGCGCGCCTCGCTCGATTACTTCGGCGGCATTCGCACCGTCGGCCCGCGCAAGGGCGGCCGCAACTGCCCGCTGCTGCTAATGCAGGGGCCGCCGCACGAAGAAGCGCAGCCCGGCTGGAAAAAAATCTGGGAAGGCAGCCGCCCCGGCGACAAGAACGAACGGCTGCGGCTGTACCGAAAAATCTAGACTTTCAGGAAGTGCTCGCGGTAGTACTTGAGCTCTTCGATCGACTCGTAGATGTCAGCCAGCGCCTCGTGCTTGCCGCCCTTCTTGACGCCCTTGGCGACTTCCGGCACCCAGCGCTTGCACAGCTCCTTGAGCGTCGAGACATCGAGGTTGCGATAGTGGAAGTAGGCCTCCAGCTTCGGCATGTAGCGCGCCATGAAGCGGCGGTCCTGGCAGATCGAGTTGCCGCACATCGGCGACTTGCCTTGCGGCACATGGCGCTTGAGAAAATCGAGTGCCTGCACTTCGACCTCATCTTCGGTCAGCACCGATGCCTTGACCTTGGCGATCAGCCCCGACTTGCCGTGGGTTTTCTGGTTCCACTCGTCCATGGCGTCGAGTCTGGCATCGGGCTGATGCACCACCCATACGGCGCTTTCGGCGATCAGTTCCAGTTGCGAATTGGTGATCACCATCGCCAGTTCGATGATGCGATCGCCATCGGGATCGAGCCCGGTCATTTCCATGTCCAGCCAGGCGAGGGCGTTCTGGTCTTGTGCCATAATCGTTCGTGCTTTCAGGCTCTGCGCCGTATTCGGGAGCTTGCATTCTGGCACACTTCACCCCATCTCCCGAACCGTGGCCCACACGTTTTCCCTCATATTCCTGTCGATGCTGGCCCTCACCACCGCGCTGCGCGCCTGGCTGGCGCTGCGGCAGTTGCGCCATGTCCAGGTTCGCCGCGATGCCGTGCCGGCCGAGTTCGCCGATCGCATCACACCTGATGAGCACCGCAAGGCCGCCGACTACACAAGCGCCAAGACGCGGCTGGCCCTGGTCGAACTCGTCGTCGATGCGGCCTTGCTGCTCGCCTTCACCTTCGGCGGCCTGCTTACGGCCTTCGACCAGCTCTGGCGCGGCATGTTCGACGCTGCCGGCTACGCCCACGGCCTGGCCCTGTTCGCCAGCGTCGGCATTGCCGGCTTCCTGGTCGGCCTGCCGTTTTCGCTCTATCGGACGTTCTCGCTTGAAGCGCGCTTCGGCTTCAACAAGATGACGCCGGCGCTCTATCTCGGCGACCTGCTGAAGCAAGTGCTGCTCACCGTGCTGATCGGCGCCCCCCTGCTGCTGGCCGTGCTGTGGCTGATGGGCGCGATGGGTTCGCGGTGGTGGCTCTACGTCTGGACGACATGGCTGGGCTTCAATCTGCTGGTGCTGCTGCTCTACCCGACCTTAATCGCACCGCTGTTCAACAAGTTCTCGCCGCTCGCCGACGGCGAAATGAAGAGCCGCATCGAAGCGCTGCTGGCGCGCTGCGGCTTCGCCAGCTCAGGGCTGTTCGTGATGGACGGCTCGAAGCGTTCGGCCCACGGCAATGCCTACTTCACCGGCTTCGGCCGGGCCAAGCGCATCGTCTTCTTCGACACCCTGCTTGAAAAACTCGCCCCGGCAGAGGTCGAAGCGGTGCTGGCCCACGAACTCGGCCACTTCAAGCATCGCCACGTCTGGAAGCGCATCGCCATGATGGCCGCGCTGTCGCTGGCTTTCCTCTGGCTGCTCGGCCAGCTCATCGACCAACCCTGGTTCTACGCCGGAGTAAATGTCGGCGCTGGCGGGACGGCGATGGCACTGATCCTGTTCTCGCTGTTGCTGCCGGTATTCACTTTTCCCGTCGCACCACTGATGTCGTGGCTGTCGCGGCGCCACGAATTCGAGGCCGATGCCTACGCCTCGCAGCAGGCCGGTAGCGGCGATCTCATCAGCGCGCTGGTCAAGCTCTATCGCGACAACGCCGCCACGCTGACGCCGGACCCGCTGCATTCGCTTTTCTACGACTCGCACCCGCCCGCCAGCCAGCGCATCGCCCACCTGAAGTCCGCCTGAAAGGAGAACCCCATGCGCCTGATCCTCACTGCCATTGCCGCCCTCTCCACCATCGCCGCCGCAAGTTCCGGGACGGTTTTCGCCTCCGAGAAAATCGACGCCAAGGCGGGCAAGGCCCTCCATGACAAGCAATGCCTCGCCTGCCATGTGCAGCGATGGGGCGGCGATGGCAGCGCCGTCTATACCCGTGCCGATCGCAAGATCAAGGACGCCACCGCGCTGCGCCAGCGTGTCGCGGCCTGCAGTGCGCAGACCGGCTCGAAGTTCTTCCCCGAAGACGAAGCCAATGTCGCGGCCTACCTCGCCCAGCAGTATTACAAGTTCAAGTGAACAATCGACATGCCGGCGCTGAACGCAATGCACGATAACGAAATCGCCAGCCGTCTGGCCGCGCTCGACGGCTGGGCGCGCGATGCCTCGCGCATCGTCAAGATCTACCGCTTCGCCAACTTCCACGAAACCATGGCCTTCGTGAACGCGCTGGCCTGGATCAGCCACCGCAGCGACCATCACCCCGACCTCGAAGTCGGCTACAACAGCTGCAGCGTCGCCTACACCACGCACGACGCCGGTGGCCTCTCGACTCGGGACTTCGACTGCGCCGCCCGCGTCGACGCGCTGTTCGACCTTTGAGCCTGGGCGGCACAATCACCGCCGCCTTCGGGCGGCATTACGAGGTCACCCTCGACGACGGTCGCGTCGTCAACGGCATACCGCGCGGCAAGAAGAGCCCATTCGCCTGCGGCGACCACGTCAGCCTCGGCCCGCTGCACGACAGCGAGGCGCAGATACTCACGCACCTGCCGCGCAGTTCACTGCTCTACCGCAGCGACGCCTGGAAGCAGAAATTGATTGCGGCCAACGCGACTCAGCTGGTCCTGGTCGTGGCCACCGAGCCGGGATTTTCCGACGAGTTGATCTCTCGTGCCCTGGTCGCCGCGTTGCATGAGCACATGCGCGTCGTGATCGCGCTCAACAAGGCCGATCTGGCCGAGCGGCTGCCGGCGGCGCGCGCCCAGCTGGCCCCCTTCGACAGCTTCAAACTGCCGGTGGTGGAACTCAGCGCCCACCGGGATGTGACACCGCTGCTGCCATGGCTCGCCGGCCAGCTGTCAGTGCTGGTCGGTCAAAGCGGCATGGGCAAGTCGACCATCACCAACGCGCTGATTCCGGGGGCAGCAGCCGCCACGCGCGAGATATCGACGGCGCTCGACTCGGGCAAGCACACCACCACCCATGCCCGCCTCTACCGGCTCGACAAGCAAAGCGGTCTGATCGACTCGCCCGGCCTGCAGGAATTCGGCCTCGCCCACCTGAGTTTCGGCGAAATCGAGGATGGCTTTCCGGAGTTCCGCCCGCTGGTCGCCGGCTGCCGCTTCCGCGACTGCCGCCACCGCAACGAGCCGGATTGCGCCGTCAAGCAGGGCGTCGCCGGAGGGCAGGTCGACCCGCGCCGCTACGCCCATTTCCTCGCCATCACGGCGCATTGATGGCGCACTCGCCGCCGCATCTTTTCGTCGACATCTCCTCGCACGGCTTCGGCCACCTGGCGCAGACGGCGCCGGTGCTCAATTGCCTGGCCGAACTGCTGCCGGGACTGCGGCTCACCTTGCGCAGCGGCCTGCCGGCGGAGCGGCTGAGGCAACGCATCGTTCCCGCCTTCGGCCTGATCGCTGCCGCCAGTGACTTCGGCTACGTCATGCACGATGCCATGCGCATTGACCATGCCGCCACCGCTGCAGCTTACCGTGCCGCCAGCGCCGACTTTTCCGTGCAGGTCGAGCGCGACGCACGCCTGCTCCGAGAATTGGGGGTCGATGCGGTCTTCACCAACGTTTCCTATGTGCCGCTAGCGGGCGCCAGCCGCATCGGAATTCCCGCAGTGGCGATGTGCTCGCTCAACTGGGCCGACCTGTTCCTGCACTATTTCGGCAGCGAACAGTGGGCCGCTGCCATCCATGCCGAAATGCTCGCCGCCTATCGTTCGGCGACCTTCCTGCGCACCACGCCCGGCATGCCCATGACTTCGCTGGACAATGTCCTGACCATCGGCCCAATTGCCGGCATTGGTTGCGAGCGCCGTGTCGACCTCAGGGAAAGACTTGGCGCCGGCGCCACGGCTCGCATCGTGCTGGCGGCGCTTGGCGGCATCCCGACGCGACTGCCGGTCGAATCCTGGCCGGTGCTGGCGAATACCCACTGGCTGGTGCCCGCTGCATGGAACGTCCGACGTCCCGACATAAGCAGTCTCGAAACGTTTGGCTGGCCCTTTGCCGACCTGCTGCGCTCGGCCGACGCAGTCCTCACCAAGCCAGGCTACGGCACGTTCGCAGAAGCGGCTGCCAACGGCACGGCGGTGCTCTACCAACGTCGCGACGACTGGCCCGAACAGGACTGCCTGATCCAATGGCTGCACGCCAATGCGCGCTGTGCCGAGATCGGTCAAGAGCAGGTCGCAGGCGGCCAGTTCGCCGATGCGCTGGCGACGGTCATCGCCGCACCAGTCCCGCCGCGTCCGGCTGTCGATGGCGTTGCCGCCGCAGCCGCCATTCTCGCGCAAAAGCTCGGAACCTAGCCCGGCTGTGCCGCAGAAGGAACGGCCGAGCCGCCACCGAACCCGCTCGGCAGACGAAAAAAATGCAGGGGACATCCCTGCATTTTTTGGTGGGGACGTTGTCCCCGGAACTGCCTGGATTAGCCAGCCGCAGCCGCCTTCTTGGCCTTCTTGGCTTTCTTGGCTTTCTTCATCGGCTTGGCGGCTTCAGCGGGCTTGGCCGCTTCGGCAGGCGCAGCAGCAGGAGCAGGAGCCGCGGCGGCGGCCGGTGCAGCCGCGGGAGCAGCGGCGGCAGCCGGAGATGCTGCGGCAGCATTGAAACTGACGGCCATTGCAAAAACGGAAGTCAGGAGCGCGGTCATGAGCTTGTTCATTTGTCTATCCTTGCGAAAGAGGTTGGTTTTGCTACGCCGTGAATCAACCCGTTGCTGGGTTATGGCATAAAACGCCCCTGTCGCTGCCAGGTTGACGCTTCAAAAAAAGAAACGGCCCGCAAGGGGCCGCATTCTTTGTGGTTACCCAACGCTCAGGTTCTTTCCCAGATGGTGGTAATGCCCTGGCCACCGCCGATGCACATGGTGGCCATGCCGTAGCGGCCATTGACGCGAATCAGCTCGTGCAGCAGCTTGGTCACGATCACCGAACCGGTCGCGCCGACCGGGTGGCCGATGGCGATGGCGCCGCCGTTCGGGTTGGTCTTGACCGGGTCGAGGCCGAGGCCTTTGGTCACCGCGATCGATTGGGCGGCAAAGGCTTCGTTGGATTCGACGACATCCATCTTGTCCAGCGACAGGCCGGCCTTTTGCAAGGCGACCTTGGACGACGGAATCGGGCCCTCGCCCATCACGTCGTTGGGCACGCCGGCGATGCCGTAGGCGACCAGGCGGGCGATCGGCTTGTGGCCGGCGGCGGCAGCCTTGGCGGCGTCGGCCAGCACCAGGAAGGCGGCGGCGTCATTGATGCCGGAGGCGTTGCCGGCGGTGACCGTGCCGTCCTTCTTGAAGGCCGGACGCATCTTGGCCAGAGTTTCCATGGTGGTCGCGGGCTTGAGGTGCTCGTCGGTGTCGAACACGACGTCGCCCTTGCGGGTCTTCATGGTGATCGGCGCGATCTGCGACTTGAAGTAGCCTGCGGCCTGGGCCTTGGCCGCGCGCTGTTGCGATTCGAGGGCGAAGGCGTCCTGTTCTTCGCGCGAGATGTTCCACTTGGTCGCCAGGTTTTCGGCGGTGATGCCCATGTGGCCGACGCCGAAGGGGTCGGTCAGCGCGGCGACCATGGCATCGATCGCCTGAGTGTCGCCCATGCGCGCGCCGGAACGCAGCGCCGGCAGCAGGTAGGCGCCGCGCGACATGACTTCAACGCCGCCGCCGATGGCGAAGTCGGCATCGCCAAGCATGATGGCCTGCGCCGAGCTGACTATGGCCTGCTGGGCCGAGCCGCACAGGCGGTTGACGGCGAACACCGTCGAGTCCATCGACATGCCGCCCTGGATGGCGGCGACGCGCGAAACGTAGGGGTAACGCACTTCGGTCGGAATGCAATTGCCGACGGTGGCGAATGTCACCGCGGCTGGATCGACGCCGGCGCGGGCGATCGCCTCCTTGATGACCAGGCCGCCAAGCTCGGCCGGCTCAATATCCTTCAGTGAACCGCCAAAGGCACCCACCGCGCTGCGCACGGCACTCAATGCAACCACTTCCCTCTTGTCAGCCATTTTCTTCTCCTGTTATTTGAAAATCCAAAAAATGGTGCTCCGCTGCGGGCGGCCTCGGATCACGCGGCCGCCGGCAGCCACGTCAACCGACCCAGCTGGCCACCCAGAACAGGGCAAGCAGCAATATGCCCAGGACAAGGGTTCGCCAAACCAGGCCGATGGTGCTCTGCATGAAATCGACATCGGCGTCGTCGCCGGTGCCGAGTATCGGACGGTCGTCGCCATCCATTCCGGCCTGAACCGGCATGCCCAGCCTCACGCCGAGGGCGCCGGCACCGCTGGCCAGCAGAATGCCGGTCGCTGCGTCGGGCCACACTTCGGACTGGGTGCGCCAGCAATAGACGGCATCCTCGAAATCGCCGACCACGGCGAAGGCGGTGGCGGTGGCGCGCTGCGGCAGCCAGTCGACGACGGCCTGGGCCTGTCGCGCGAACTGTCCGAATTCCTTCGGCGCCGCCGTGCCTGCCACACCGGCATCAGCGACCTCACCCCAGAGGCGGGACAACGCCAGCGACAGGCGATAGAGCACCGCGCCGGCCGGCCCGAACAACATGAACAGGAACAGCGGTGCAAAAACATGGCGGTGCGAGTGCAGCAAGGCCTGTTCGATCGCCAGACGCGCGACCTCGCCCGGACTCAGGCGGTCGGAATTGACGCCGCGCCACTCGCCCAACAGAGCGCGCGCTTGATCGATTTCACCCAGGCGCAGGGCCAGGTGGATGTCGGTGAAAAAATGGCTGTACTGGCGAAAGCCGACGGTGAGATAGAGCACACCGACACTGAGCGCCAGCACCAGCGGCGGGGCGAAGTGCGCCAGCGCAACATGCAGCCCCAGCACGATGGCGGTCGGCACGCCCACGCCCACACACCATGCGGCGACGCCGTGGTGGCGCTCGCCGGCGTTGAACCATGCCTCCAGCTGGCGGCCGTAGGCAGCGAGCAGCGCATCGACGCGCGCGCCCGACAGGGGTTTCACCTGTTCGATGGCCAACGCGAAGATGATGCTGAAAAGGCTCATGGGATTGGCGTCCAGCTGCGACTGTCGAAAGATATCACATTCGAGCGATTATTGTGCAGCGCAGCATTCATTGCTCTGTGGTCAGCGCGGCATGCAGGCTCACCAGCATGCCGGCGGTCGCGCCCCAAATGTAATAGCCCTGCCAAGGCATTGCCCAGAACTCGCGCAGCGCCCCCTGCCACTCGACCTGCTGGCGCTGATGGTTGGCCGGGTCGAGCAGGAAGGACAACGGCGGCTCGAACACCTCGGCCACCTCGAAATCGTCGAGTTTGAGGTTAAGCGGCGGGGTCACCAGTCCGACCACCGGCGTGACGCGGAAGCCCGTGCTGGTGAAGTATTCCGGCAGCCGGCCGAGCACCTCGACCTGCGCCGGCAGCACGCCGACTTCTTCCTCCGCCTCGCGCAGCGCCGTGGCCACCGGATCAGCGTCGCCCGCCTCGCAACGCCCGCCGGGAAAGCTGACCTGGCCGGCATGGTCGCGCAAGTGCGCGGTACGCTGCGTCAACAGGATGGTGAGGCCGCTCGGACGGTTGATGATGGGCACCAATACCGCCGCTGCCGTCAGCACCCCGTTGGCCGCGGCGCCCGATTCCCGGATGTGCGGCAACGGATCCGGCGAAGCCAGCCGCTGCCGCAACTCGATCACCGACAAGGAATAGAATTCCGGCGTTGCCACTCTCGCACTCCACGCTACCAATGAAACCCGTCGCGATCTTTCGTCACAACTCCGGCGAGGGTCCGGGCTATTTTGCCACTTTCCTCGATGCGCACTCGATTCCGTGGACGCTTTTCGCGGTCGATGCCGGCGTCCCGCCGCCGCCGACTTTTGATGGATTCTCCGGCCTGTGCTTCATGGGCGGACCGATGAGCGTGAACGACGACCTGCCCTGGTTGGCGCCGACCTTCGCACTGATTCGCGCGGCCGTGGCGGTTGATGTTCCCGTTATCGGCCACTGTCTCGGCGGCCAGTTGATCGCCAAGGCGCTCGGCGGCACGGTCGGCAGGAATCCGGTGAAAGAACTCGGCTGGGGTGAAGTGACGAGCACCGACCCCATGGCGCAGGACTGGCTCGGCGACATCGAACGCTTCGAAGCCTTCCACTGGCACGGCGAGACTTTCAGCGTTCCGCCCGGTGCAACGCGCATCCTGAAAAGCGCGCACTGCGACAATCAGGCCTTCGCCATCGGCCCCCATCTCGGCATGCAGTGCCACGTCGAGATGACCGCGGCGATGATCCGCCTCTGGTGCCGCGTATGGGACAAGGAAAATGCCGCGCCCAGCCCCTCGGTGCAGACACCGGAGCAGATGTTCGAGCGCATCGACACGCGCATCGCCGCCATGCGCGCGGCGGCGGATCGGATCTACACCAGATGGATCGCCGGCCTGCGACCATGAACCGATTCGGCCGGCACCATTTCCCGTTTTAGCAACGGCAGCAGCATGACAACGCTATTTTCGCTGATCGAATCGCCGTTCCACCCGAATTTCACGGCCCTGTACCGCCAGCTCGGCATTGCCGAGGCGTCTTTCGGGACTGCCCGCAAGCTGCACAAGGCATTGCAGAGCCAGCCGCCGGATTTCCTGGTGGGGGAATTCATTTACGGCTGGGCCAACAATTACGCCGGGGCCAACCTATGCAACCTGGATGTCACCCTCGCCTCGCTGCAACATTTTGCGCCGCAGGCGAAAGTCATCGTATTCGTCCATCCGCGTGACGAACCGCACATCGGCAAACTGGCCGAGCGCTTTCCCATTCACGCCGTGCTGAAATACCCGGTAACCGCCCAGCAGATGCAGGCCGCGCTACAGGGCGAGACGGAATGAGTCCGCTGCAACAACATCCGGGCGCGGCTTCCACCAAAAACTAGGCGCTGGCGGGACGGCGATGGCCCCGGCAGAAGCCGGGCCGGTACGCTGGCGAATGCCCGCTGCTGCAGATGCGACAAGGGCCGCAATCGCGGCCCTTGGTCCATCCACCATCCCTGCGGAGCGGGGATGGTTGCTCAGTCGCGGAAGTTGCCGTATTCGAGCGGGTAGTCGGTGACGGACTTCTTCACCAGCGCAATCGCCTCCTGCAACAAATCGCGCTTGGCGCCGGTAACGCGCACGGCGTCGCCCTGGATGCTGGCCTGAACCTTGAGCTTGCTGTCCTTGATGATCCGGACGATCTTCTTGGCCAGTTCCGCCTCGATGCCGCTCTTGATCTTGAGCAGCTGCTTGGCCTTGTTGCCGGAGACCGACTGGACGTCGCCGGCATCGAGGCGCTTGGTGCTCTCGCGCGTCTTCTTCTCCATCTCGGGGAACAATATGTCCTTGACCTGATCGAGCTGGAAGTCAGAATCGCCGAAGACGGTGATGGTCTTGTCCTTCTCGTTGAGATCAATCTTTGCGCTGGTGCCCTTGAAGTCATAGCGGTTGCCAACCTGGCGGCCGGCGACGTCGACCGCGTTCTTCAACGCGACCATGTCGGCTTCGGAGGTGATGTCGAACGAGGGCATGATGGGCTCCGTTTAGGCGAAGTGACAAACGTAGTGATACGGCTCGCCGCTCACCTCGATGTCGAACGAGGAATTACCCGGCACGTTGAAGCTCTCACCGGCGACGGCGGACTTCCAGTCCTCGCCCTTGAGCCTGTAGCGGCAGGCACCGGCCACGGTTTCCATGATCTCCGGCGCACCGGTGTTGAAGGTCAGCGCACCGGGTACAGTGGGCATGATCACGCCGACACTCTTTTTTGTGCCATCGGCGAACTGCACCGTGTGGCTGACGCACTTGCCGTCGAAATAGACGTTGGCCTTCTTGACGACGGTGACATTGTCGAACTGAGACATATTCAGATTCCCCAGACTTTCTCGATGATGGTCTTGGCGACGAAGCCGAGCATGCCGAACGCCAGCACGAAGAACAGCACGAAGGTGCCGGTCTTGCCCGCTTTCGACTGGTAGGCCAGTTCGCCGATGATAAACAGCATGTAGAGCATGAAGGCGCCGAGGCCGACGCTCATGCCCCAGCTCGCCACCTGCTCCTCGGTGAAGCCGAACATTACTTTTTCTTGGGCTTGCCACTCTTGGCGCGTTTGAGCCGGGCGTTCTCGGCGATGCGCATGCGCAGGGCGTTGAGCTTGATGAAGCCGCCCGCGTCCTTCTGGTCGTAGGCGCCGGCATCGTCTTCGAAGGTGGCGATGGTCGGGTCGAACAGCGAGTCGGTCTTCGAGTCGCGGCTGACCACGCTGACGCTGCCCTTGTAGAGCTTGACGCGCACCCAGCCATTGACGCTCTGCTGGGTGTGGTCGATCAGCACCTGCAGCGCGCGGCGTTCCGGACTCCACCAGTAGCCGTTGTAGATGAGGCTGGCGTAGCGGGGCATCAGGTCGTCCTTGAGATGCGCCACCTCGCGATCGAGGCACACCGATTCGATACCTCGATGGGCCTTGAGCAGGATAGTACCGCCCGGAGTCTCGTAGCAGCCACGCGATTTCATGCCGACGTAGCGGTTCTCGACCAGGTCGAGGCGGCCGACGCCGTGCTTGCCGCCGATCTGGTTCAACGCGGCGAGCAATTCGTGGGCCTTCAGTTTCTTGCCGTTGATGGCGACAAGGTCGCCATGCTTGAATTCGAGGTCGAGATATTCGGGCTTGTTGGGTGCCTTTTCCGGCGCCACTGTCCATCGCCACATCGACTCCTCGGCCTCGGCCGACGGATTCTCGAGATGGCGGCCCTCATAGGAAATGTGCAGCAGGTTGGCGTCCATCGAGTAGGGCGAGCCACCCTTCTTGTGCTTCATGTCGATGGGGATGCCGTGCTTCTCGGCGTAGGCCATCAGCTTCTCGCGCGACAGCAGGTCCCATTCACGCCAGGGCGCGATGACCTTGACGTTCGGCATCAGGGCGTAGGCACCAAGCTCGAAGCGCACCTGGTCGTTGCCCTTGCCAGTGGCGCCATGTGAAATCGAGTCAGCTCCGACCTTCCTGGCGATCTCGATCATGCGCTTGGCGATCAGCGGCCGTGCGATGGAAGTGCCGAGCAGGTATTCGCCCTCGTAGACGGTGTTGGCGCGGAACATCGGAAAGACGAAATCGCGAACAAACTCCTCGCGCAGGTCGTCGATGAAGATGTTCTTGGGCTTGATGCCCAGTTTGATGGCCTTGGCGCGCGCCGGATCGAGTTCCTCGCCCTGGCCGAGGTCGGCGGTGAAGGTCACCACCTCGCTCTGGTAGGTGTCCTGCAGCCACTTGAGGATGACGGAGGTATCGAGGCCGCCGGAATAGGCCAGCACAACTTTCTTGGCTACGCTCATTGCTGTTTCCTGAAGGATTACTGGGTACGGTAGCTGCGATGGCAGGCGACGCAGGCGCCGGTGACGGCCTGCAGCGCGGCCAGCGCCTTCGTCGGATTGCCGGCCTTGGGAGTAGCGCGGGCGGCCCTGGCGAAGTCGGTAGCCGACACGTGCATGCCGCGGGCGATCGCGTGCATGTCGTTGGGCATGAACATGCCGGGACGGGCATTGGGCGGCGCGTTGCGATGGCGCCCCATCGCCGATACCCCCATCTGCTTCTCTGCGATATCGGCCGCGTCGGTGTAGTTGCGTTCGACCAGCGCGGTGATGATGGAATGCAGCGCCGTCTGGAAGTCGAGCATCTCGGCGCGCATCTCGGCGCGGGCTTCGAGCGGCATCTCGACCAGCATGCGGCCGTCGGCATCCGCCGCAAAACTCGGCGCCAGCGGGACGGCAATGGCGCAAACCAGCGCAAGCAGTTTCTTCATGGCTTGATTCTTCCGAGCAGCAGAAATTCGAGCAGGGCCTTCTGCGCATGCAGGCGATTCTCGGCCTCGTCCCACACCACGCTGTGCGGCCCGTCAATCACTTCGGCGGAGACTTCCTCGCCGCGATGCGCTGGCAGGCAGTGCATGAACACCGCATCGGGCGCCGCCACCTTCATCATGTCGGCGTCGACCTGCCAGTCGTGGAAGTCGCGCAGGCGCGCCTCGTTCTCGGCCTCGAAACCCATCGAGGTCCACACGTCGGTGGTCACCAGATCGGCGCCGCGCGCTGCGTCCATCGGATCCTTGAATTCCTCGTAGTGTTCGGTACCGTAGAGGCCGGCACGCTCGGGCTCGACCTCGTAACCCGGCGGCGTCGAGACATGGACATTGAAGTCCAGCACCTCGGCCGCCTGCAGCCAGGTGTTGCAGACGTTATTGGAGTCGCCGATCCACGCCACGGTCTTGCCCTGGATCGGGCCACGGTGCTCGATGAAAGTGTAGATGTCGGCGAGGATCTGGCAGGGGTGATATTCGTTGGTCAGGCCGTTGATCACGGGCACACGCGAATGCGAGGCGAAGCGCTCGATGATCTCCTGCTCGAAGGTGCGGATCATCACCACATCCGACATGCGCGAGATCACCTCGGCCGCATCCTCGACCGGTTCGCCGCGGCCGAGCTGCGAATCGCGGGTGTTGAGGTAGATCGCCGTGCCGCCGAGCTGCTGCATGCCGGCCTCGAACGACAGCCGCGTGCGGGTGCTGGCCTTCTCGAAAATCATCACCAGCGTGCGATCGTGCAGCGGATGATAGGTCTCGTAGCGCTTAAACTTGTCCTTGATCCAGCGCGTCCGCTCGAACAGATAGTCGAGCTCCTCGCGCGCGAGATCCTTGAATTGCAGATAGTGGCGACCGGACATGATCAAACCCCGAGGAACTGCCGGATCAACGGCGCCAGCAGAGCAACCAGTTCCTTGGCGTCGTCGTCGCCGAACACCAGCGGCGGCAGCAGCCGTACCACGCTGTCATTGGTTACATTGATCAGCAGGCCGGCGGCGAGCGCCTTCGCCACCAGTTCGCCGCAGGGGCGATCGAGCTCGATGCCGATCATCAGGCCATCGCCGCGGATGTCGACGACACCGCCGACGCCGGCAAGCTCCGAACGCAAGCCGGAGCGGATGGCATCCCCGACCACCACCGCGCGGGCCATCAGGCCGTCCTGCTCGATCACGTCGAGCGTGGTCAGTGCAGCGGTGCTGGCCAGCGGGTTGCCGCCGAAGGTGGAACCGTGGTTGCCCGGCTTGAACACGCCTGCAGCCTTGCCTGCCGCCAGACAGGCGCCGACCGGCACGCCGGAACCAAGGCCCTTGGCGAGGGTCATGACGTCGGGCTTGATGCCGGCATGCTGATGGGCGAACCAGACGCCGCTGCGACCGACGCCGCACTGCACTTCGTCGACCATGAACAGCCAGCCCTTCTCGTCGCAGATGCGGCGCAAGCTGCGCATGTAGTCGTTGTGGGCGATGTTGATGCCGCCCTCGCCCTGAATCGGCTCGAACAGAACGGCAACGACATTGGCATTATGGGTAGCGACCGCCTCGATCGCCGGCAGGTCGTCGAAGGGCACGCGCACGAAACCGGCGACCAGTGGCTCGAAACCGGCCTGGACCTTGCGGTTGCCGGTAGCCGACAAAGTGGCCAGGGTGCGGCCGTGGAAGGCCTTTTCCATCACGACGATGGCGGGGTTGTCGACGCCCTGCTGATGCCCGTAGAGGCGCGCCAGTTTGATCGCCGCCTCGTTGGCTTCGCAGCCGGAGTTGCAGAAGAACACCTCGTCCATGCTGGAAAGCGCCGCCAGCCGGTCGGACAGCCGCTCCTGCTCCGGCACGCGGTAGATGTTGGAGACGTGCATAAGCCGCCCGATTTGCTCGGAGAGGGCCTGTGTCAGAACCGGATGGCCATGGCCAAGCGTATTGACCGCGATGCCGGCAAGGGCGTCGAGATAGCGGCGGCCGGATTCGTCAATCACGTGGCAGCCTTCGCCGCGGACGAAAGCGACGGGTTGCCGCGCGTAGGTATTCATCAGATGCGACATCGAAAAACCCCGATGCAAAAAACAGACGGCGGCCGGTTCGAACTACGGCCGCCGCGGTTGCGAGAAGAAAGATATTATACCAAGCAGTACAGGGAGGCCATGGCGTCGTGCGTATCGCGGTTTTCAACCAGAAGGGCGGGGTCGGAAAGACGACGACCGCACTCAATCTCGGCGCCGCGCTGGCGCGGGCTGAGCGTCAGGTGCTGATGATTGACCTCGATCCGCAGGCACATCTATCGGCCATCCACGGCGATGCACCGGGCGATGTCGAGCACAGCGTCTTCGCCTTCTACCAGGACCACCGGCCGCTGGCCGAGATCATGATCGAGTGGCCCGGCATCGGCCGCTTCGTTCCGGCCCACGCCGAATTGATCAAGGTGGACTCGGTATTCGGCAAGGGACCGAACATCCTCAACAAGTTGAACGCCGGACTCAACGCCAGCACCGATCAAGGCAATGCCATTATCGACTGCTGCCCCTTCCTTGGCGTGCTCTCGCTCAATGCGGTGTTCGCGGCGGATCGCGTGCTGGTGCCAGTATCGTCCGACTTTCTCAGCCTGCGCGGCGCCTTGCAGATCGAACGCACGCTGGCGGCGCTGGAACCGGTGCTGAAGCGCCGCGTCGAGCGCCGCTATCTGCTGACCCGTTTCGACCGTCGCCGCAACATGAGCTTCGAGGTGCAGAAGCGCATGAGCGAGCATTTCGGGGAAGAACTCTGCGCCACGGTAATTTCAGAGAACGTCGCCGTAGCCGAGGCACCCTCGGTCAATCGCGACATTTTTTCCCACGCCGCCAGCAGCCGCGGGGCACAGGACTACCGAGCACTGATGGAAGAACTCACGGTGACCGGCTGGTTCGTTTGAGACCCGCGCGGGGGCCGCCCCTCAGCGGGTAATGAGGCTTACCACGTCCTCGAAACTGGTGACCGGCGTGCGCACCGAGCCGCGCACGCAGACACAGGCAAGAATCTCGCAGTCACGATAAATCTGGCGCAGCTTGTTGCGCGCCTCGATCTCGTCACGCCCGGGAATCATCAGGTTGTCGACAACCATGCCGACCCGGGTGCGAATGCGAAAGCCAAACTTGGTGACTACGGGTGGTTGCATGGCAAAACCCCTTATCCATCAATTGGATGGATGGAGTATATGCAGTAAATTCGACGAAATCAAGCTAGCCTATTGTGGCAACAGAATATTCTCTGGATCACCATCGTCGCAGCCAATCGAAGTCCGGAAAGCACAGCGGCCCCGGAACTTTCGCTCCGGGGCCGCAGGGGCACAACAAGCAGCAGTGCTTACGCCATCGCCTTGATCGCGGCCGACAGGCGGCTCTTGTCGCGAGCGGCCTTGTTCTTGTGCACGATGTTCTTGTCAGCGATGGAATCGATGACGCTCTGCGATTCGGTGAAGACAGCCTTTGCGGCAGTCTTGTCGCCCGCTTCGATCGCCTTGCGGACCTTCTTGATCGCGGTACGCAGGGTCGAGCGCAGGCTCATGTTGTGGGCGCGCTGCTTGTTCGCCTGACGGGCGCGCTTGCGGGCTTGTGCGCTATTGGCCATGGTGTTCGTCCGGTTGGTGTTCTGGAAAGTGGAATTCGGCAACGACGACAGCGCCGAAACCGAAAGCGCGCGATTATAAGAGCATCCCCAGCACTTTGCAAGCCACATTGATGCGCGCCGCCACGGCCATTCCGCTACCATTCGGCCCATGAATCTTCTGCGCACGCTCGCCACGGTCAGTGGCATGACCCTGCTATCGCGCGTGCTCGGCTTCGTGCGCGACTTCGTCATCGCCCGTACCTTCGGCGCCGGCATGCTCACCGATGCCTTTTTCGTCGCCTTCCGCCTGCCCAACCTGTTGCGTCGGCTGTTCGCCGAGGGCGCATTCTCGCAGGCCTTCGTCCCGATTCTCGCCGAATCCCGCACCCGCTGCGGCGAAGCCGAGACAAAGCAGCTTGTCGACCGCGTCGCCACGCTGTTGTTTGTCATCCTGATGGGCGTGGCAGCGCTCGGCGTCGCCGGCGCCCCGCTGCTGATCTACGTTTCGGCCCCCGGCTTTGCGGCCGACGCCGACAAGTTCGCACTGACCGTCGAACTCACCCGCATCACCTTCCCCTACATCCTGTTCATGTCGCTGGTCGCACTGGCTGCTGGGATTCTCAACACCTGGCGCCGCTTCGCCCTGCCGGCGTTCACACCCGCTCTGCTCAACCTCAGCTTCATCGCCATGGCGCTGTTCGCTGCGCCCTGGTTCGAGCCACCGGTGCTGGCGCTGGCCTGGGCGGTATTTCTCGGCGGCATGCTGCAACTGGCACTGCAAGTGCCGGCACTGAAGAAGATCGGCATGCTGCCGCGCTGGGACTGGTCGCCGCACGATCCTGGCGTGCACCGCATCCTGCTGCTGATGGGGCCGGCCGTGCTCGGCGTTTCTGTCGCCCAGGTGTCCCTGCTGATCAACACCATCTTCGCCTCCTTTCTGCAATCCGGTTCGGTCTCGTGGCTCTATTACGCCGACCGGCTGATGGAGTTTCCGGCAGGCCTGCTCGGGGCGGCACTGGGCACCATCCTGCTGCCCAGCCTGGCCAAGGCCCACGCAGAGAACCGCATGGTCGACTTCTCCACCCTGCTCGACTGGGGCCTGCGCCTGACGCTGCTGCTGGCGCTACCGGCGGCACTGGCGCTGGCGATGCTCGCCGTGCCACTGCTGGCGACGCTGTTCCAGCACGGCGCTTTCACCGCGAACGACGTGCTGCAGACGCGTGCAGCCTTGGTTGCCTACAGCGTCGGGCTGACCGGGCTGATCCTGGTCAAGATACTGGCGCCCGGCTTCTACGCCCGGCAGGACATCCGCACGCCGGTGAAAATCGCGCTGATCACCCTTGCCGCGACGCAGGCGATGAACCTCGCCTTCATCGGCTGGATCAAGCACGCCGGACTAGCCTTGTCGATCGGACTGGCTTCCTGCCTCAATGCCGCCCTGCTCTACCGCGGCCTGCGCCGCAACGGCGTATTCGTTCCGGCGGCTGGATGGATCGGCTTCTCGTCACGCATCGCGGTCGCACTGCTCGCCCTGGGCGCCACCCTCTGGTTCGCCATGGGCAGCGAATCCGCCTGGCTCACCATGGCTTTCGGCGAACGCATTCTGCGTCTGTCGCTGACCGTGGCCGCGGGTATCGCCGTCTACTTTGCCACGCTCGCGCTACTCGGCTTTCGCCCGCGCGACTTTCGCGGCCAAGCGGAATAGTCAACGGCCGCGCGCCGTACCCTCGCGGCGCGGATCGACAGCGCCCCGCCAGTGTTCCCCATCGCGCACGATCACGTGCAGGCCGGAGTTGAGATCGAGCACCCGCACGACATGACCGCGCCGTTCGAGTGCCTTGGCCAGCGTCGCAGCGTGGGGACCGCGCTCGATCTCGGTGGGACCGTTGCGGCTCCCGGCGTGAGGCAGGACCAGCACCTGTTCGGCCGGTAGCTGCCACTCCAGCAGGCCAAGCACAGTCGCCGCGACATAGTTGATGATGCGCTGGCCGCCTGGCGAGCCAAGCACCGCGACAAGCCGGTCCGCCGCGTCGAAAACCATGGTCGGCGCCATCGACGACAGCGGACGTTTCCCCGGTTCGACGCGGTTGGCGGCCGGGTTGCCATCGTCCGCTGGCGTGAACGAAAAATCCGTCAACTGATTGTTCAGCAGGAAGCCGCCGACCATGATGCGGCTGCCGAAGGCATCCTCGACCGAACTGGTCATCGCCACCGCATTGCCTTCGCGGTCGATGATCGACAGGTGCGTCGTAGACGGCCGTTCCGGCGAGGCATCGTCGGAGTGCGACAGGCTTGATGACAGTTCGCCCGGCGGCGCCTTGCCCATCGATCGATCGGAACCCACCAGCGCGGCACGTCGATCGAGATAGCCGCGATCAAGCAACTCCGTCTGCGGCACGGCGACGAAATCCGGGTCACCGAGGTAACGAGCTCGATCGGCAAAGGCCAGACGCCCCGCCTCGCTGAATGCATGGATGGTGTCGGGATCGAGCGGTCGGCTACGCGGCAGCAAGCGTTCGACCACGCCCAGTATCTGCAGCAGCGTGATGCCACCGGACGACGGTGGCGGCATGCTGCAGACACGCCATTGCCGATAAGGATTGCACACCGGCGCGCGCGTGCGCGGTAGATAGTTGGCAAGGTCGGCTGGCGTCAGGTCGCCGCCGGCAACGGCGACACCGGCGACGATATCCCTGGCAAGGCTGCCCCGATAAAATTCCGGCGCGCCGCCTTCCGCCAACTGCCGCAATGTCGCGGCGTAGGCGGGATTGCGCAACACGTCGCCGACAGGTTTCGGTTCACCCGCCGCGGTGAAATACAAACCCCGGGTAACGGGACTATCGCGTAAATGGCGATCCACTCGCAGCAGGCCGTGCAACCGGGGCGAGATGGCGAAGCCATTCTCGGCCAGTCGGATGGCGGGCCGGAACAAGCGCTCCCAGCGCAGGCGACCATGCCGCTCATGCGCCTGCGCCAGCATGGCCACCACCCCGGGCGTACCGACGGCGCGACCGGTCGCGACCACCTCGGTGAACGCCAGCGGCCTGCCGGCGGCAGCCATGAAACGGTCGGGCTGCGCAGCGGCAGGTGCGGTTTCACGGCCGTCAAAGGCAGCCAGCACGCCGCGCCCGGCATCCCAGTGCAGCATGAAGGCGCCACCGCCGATTCCCGATGACTGTGGCTCCACCAGCCCGAGCACCATCTGCGAGGCGATCGCGGCGTCGACGGCGCTGCCGCCGAGCGCGAGAATCTCGGCGGCAGCGTCGGTGGCATGGCCGTTGGCGGTCACGGCCAGCCACTCGGACGCCGTCACGGCAGGACGCGGCATCCAGCCGGCCGGCCCTTGCAGTGGCGTCAACGCATCCTGCGCCGCGGCGATCGCGGGCAGGGCACAGAAAAGAAAACGGGCGGCTCCCCGTAGCAGGGAGCCGCCCGTCAGGGTCAAGCCAGGTGCGATCACGCCACCAGCGGCACGATCAGCAGGGCAACGATGTTGATGATCTTGATCAGCGGGTTGACCGCCGGGCCGGCCGTATCCTTGTACGGGTCGCCCACGGTGTCGCCGGTAACCGCCGCCTTGTGCGCGTCGGAACCCTTGCCGCCGAAGTTGCCTTCCTCGATGTACTTCTTGGCGTTGTCCCAGGCACCACCGCCGGTGGTCATGGAAATCGCGACGAAGAGACCGGTAACGATGGTGCCCATCAGCACGCCGCCGAGGGCACGCACGCCAGCACCGACGCCGTCGATCGGCGGCATCAGGAAGTTCATGGCCACGGCAACGACCACCGGCACGAGCACCGGCAGCAGCGACGGGATCATCATTTCCTTGATGGCGGCCTTGGTCAGCATGTCGACGCAGGTGCCGTATTCCGGCTTGGCCGTGCCTTCCATGATGCCCTTGATGTCGCGGAACTGGCGACGCACCTCGACCACGATGGAACCGGCGGCGCGGCCGACGGCTTCCATGCCCATGGCGGCAAACAGGTAAGGCACCATGCCGCCGATGAACAGGCCAATGATGACCGCCGGGTCGGCCAGGTCGAAGAGGAACTTGACGCCCGGCTTGATGGCTTCGAGTCCGTGGGTGAAGTCGGCGAACAGCACCAGCGCGGCCAGGCCGGCGGAGCCGATGGCGTAACCCTTGGTCACCGCCTTGGTGGTGTTGCCGACGGCATCCAGCGGGTCGGTGACGTCGCGGATTTCCTTCGGCAGCTCAGCCATTTCGGCGATGCCGCCGGCGTTGTCGGTGATCGGGCCGTAGGCGTCGAGTGCGACGATGATGCCGGCCATCGACAGCATGGAGGTCGCGGCGATGGCGATACCGTAGAGGCCGCCCATCACGTACGAAGCCCAGATGCCGCCGCAGACGGACAGCACCGGCAGCGCCGTGGAACGCATCGACACGCCGATGCCGGCGATGACGTTGGTGCCATGGCCGGTGGTCGAGGCTTGTGCGATGTGACGCACCGGGGCGTACTCGGTCGCGGTGTAGTACTCGGTGATCACCACCATCAGGCCGGTCAGGACGAGGCCGACGACGGCGGCACCGTAGAGGCGCATGTGGGCACCGCCGCTGATGCCCATGACGGCGTCAAGGGCGTGGTCATTGATGAAGTACGAAGTGATCGGATAGAAGGCGATCAGCGCCAGCACGCCGGCGACGATCAGGCCCTTGTACAGCGCGGTCATGATCTTCTGGCCGGGCGTGTGCTTGACGAACATGGCGCCAATGATCGAGGCGATGATCGAGAAGCCGCCGAGTACCAGCGGATAAGTCACCGCCTGTTCCTCGTAGCCCTTGAGCATCAGTGCGCCGAGCAGCATGGTGGCGATGATGGTCACGGCGTAGGTCTCGAAGAGGTCGGCAGCCATGCCGGCGCAGTCGCCGACGTTGTCGCCGACGTTGTCGGCGATCACCGCAGGGTTGCGCGGGTCGTCTTCCGGAATGCCGGCTTCGACCTTGCCCACCAGGTCGGCGCCGACGTCGGCGCCCTTGGTGAAGATGCCGCCGCCAAGACGGGCGAAGATGGAGATCAGCGAGGAGCCGAAGCCGAGGCCGACCAGCGGATGCAGGATGTCAACCATGGGAACATCGCCCATGGTCGCCTTGAGGTAGGCGTAGTAACCGGCAACGCCGAGCAGGCCGAGGCCAACCACCAGCATGCCGGTGATGGCACCGCCCTTGAAGGCGACGTTGAGCGCGGCATTGATGCCGTCGCGCGCCGCCTCAGCCGTGCGCACGTTGGCGCGCACCGAGACGTTCATGCCGATGAAGCCGGCCAGCCCCGACAGTACCGCTCCGATGACAAAGCCGACGGCTGTCGAAAGGCTCAGGAAAACGCCGATCAGCACTGCCAGAACTGCGCCGACCATGCCGATGGTGGTGTACTGCCGCTTCAGATATGCCTGCGCCCCCTCCTGCACCGCACCTGAAATTTCCCGCATCCGGTCGTTGCCGGTGGGCAAGCCAAGAATCCACTGACTCGAAATAAAGCCATACCCAATCGCCACCAGCGCGCACGCCAGGGCGAACATCAGTCCTGCTGACATAACTGTCTCCTCTTCTGATCCACGCCGGCGAACCGGCACCGTCTCTCGTTGTTCGGGCTGTACATATTTTGTTCTGTCGGCGTGTCGCCGGCGCCGAGTTTCCCCCCCGGCACCGGGCGCACGCTCTTGGTCTTACAGATCGAACTTGGCCAGCTTTTTCGCCACCGCAACGTTCTTGAGCGTCACGTATTGCGGCAAGCCATCCTTGTAGGCCGGATAGTCCTCGCCCTTCATCAGCGGCGCCAGATACTGGCGGCACTTTTCGGTGATGCCGAAGCCGTCGGCAGTGATGAAGTTCTTGGGCATCATCTTCTCGACGTTGGCGACCTTGGACAGCGGCGCCATGCCGACCTTCCACTTGTAGGGCGCGTTGGAGACGCGCTCGACGGTCGGCATCACCGAGTTGTGGCCCTTGAGCGCAAACTCGACCGCGGCCTTGCCCACCGCGTAGGCCTGATCGACGTCGCTCTTGGAAGCGACGTGGCGCGCGGCGCGCTGCAGGTAGTCGGCGACGCCCCAGTGGAACTTGTGGCCGAGGGAATCCTTGATCATGTTGGCGACCACCGGTGCGGCACCGCCCAGCTGGGCGTGGCCGAAGGCGTCACGGGTGCCCTGCTCGGCGAGGAACTTGCCGTCGGGCCAGTGGCAACCTTCGGAGACGACCACGGTGCAATAGCCGAACTTCTTCACCAGGCCGTTGACCTTGGCGATGAACTTCTTCTGGTCGAACAGCACCTCGGGGAACAGCACGACGATCGGCAGTTCGCAGTCCTTGGTCGAGGCCATGGCGCCGGCCGCGGCGATCCAGCCGGCGTGGCGGCCCATCACCTCGAGCACGAACACCTTGGTCGAGGTTGCGCACATCGAACGCACGTCGAAGGTCGCTTCCAGCGTCGACACCGCGATGTACTTGGCGACGGAACCGAAGCCCGGGCAGTTGTCGGTGATCGGCAGGTCGTTGTCGACCGTCTTCGGCACATGGATGGCCTGCACCGGGTAGCCCAGCGTCTCCGACAGCTGCGACACCTTGTAGCAGGTGTCGGCGGAGTCGCCGCCGCCGTTGTAGAAGAAGTAGCCGATGTTGTGGGCCTTGAACACCTCGATCAGGCGATCGTACTCGCGCTTGTTGGCTTCGAGGCTCTTCAGCTTGAAGCGGCAGGAGCCAAAGGCGCCCGACGGCGTAGTGCGCAGGCCGGCGATGGCCTTGGCCGATTCCTTGCTGGTATCGATCAGGTCCTCGGTCAGCGCGCCGATGATGCCGTTGCGGCCGGCGTAGACCTTGCCGATCTTGTCCTTGTGCTTGCGCGCGGTCTCGATCACGCCGCAGGCCGAGGCGTTGATGACGGCGGTGACGCCGCCGGACTGCGCGTAGAACGCGTTCATTTTCTTGGCTGCCATAAGTGCAGTCCCTCCCTGATTACTTCAGCGCGTCGAAGGCGGCGTCGCGGATGGCCTCGACCTTGCCCATGCCGTTGATCTTGCGGTACTTGGGCGCGCCGGCGGCGCCGCTCTCGGCCCACTTGGTGTAGTAGCCGACCAGTGCCTCGGTCTGCTGGTGATAGACCTCGAGGCGCTTGAGCACGGTTTCTTCCGCATCGTCGGCGCGCTGGATCAGCGCTTCGCCGGTCTCGTCGTCCTTGCCTTCGACCTTGGGCGGGTTGAACTTGATGTGATAGGTACGACCCGAGGCGACATGCACGCGGCGCCCGCTCATGCGACCGACGATCTCGGCATCCGGCACGTCGATTTCGAGCACGAAGTCGATCGCGACGCCGGCTTCCTTCATCGCTTCGGCCTGCGGAATGGTGCGGGGGAAACCGTCGAACATGTAGCCGTTCTTGCAGTCGGCTTCCTTGAGGCGGTCCTTGACCAGGCCGATGATGATGTCGTCGCGGACCAGGCCGCCCGCATCCATGATCTTCTTGGCTTCGACACCGAGCGGGGTGCCGGCCTTGACGGCGGCGCGCAACATGTCGCCGGTCGAGATTTGCGGAACGCCGAATTTTTCCTTGATGAAATTGGCCTGGGTGCCTTTGCCGGCGCCGGGGGGGCCCAACAGAATCAAACGCATCTCATATCTCCTTTGATGTGCCTTGGTTTTAATTGCGGATTATCGTTCTTTGCTGATATTGACACTATTGATTGTACGGGTTGTTCGATTTTATCTATCGCCGGATAGCCGGCCTGATTAGTGCGCCGCAGCAAACGCGAGGCGAACACGCTCAAGGTCTTGCTGCGTATCCACGCCGGCGGCGGGAGCATGCGCGCAATCGATGACGCGAATGTGAAAACCATGCCAGAGCGCACGCAACTGTTCCAGTGATTCCCACTGCTCGAGCGGCGCGGGCGCCAGCTGGCCGTAGCGCCGCAAGAAACCGACGCGGTAGGCATAGAGGCCGATGTGGCGGCGCGCAACGAAGCCACTCGGCAGCACCTCCGGGTTCGCAGCAAAGCCGTCGCGATGCCACGGAATCGGTGCACGTGAAAAATACAGCGCACGACCGGCCGAACTGGTCACGACCTTCACCACGTTCGGATTCATGAACTCGCCGGCATCGGTGATCGCATGCGCGGCGGTGGCAATGGCGGCATCCGGGTCGGCTGCCAGCGCCTGGGCCACTTCGCCGACCAGCGCCGGATCGAGCAGCGGCTCGTCGCCCTGCAGGTTCACCACAATGTCGTCATCGAGCCAGCCAAAGCGCTCCGCAACCTCGGCGATGCGGTCGGTGCCGGTCGCATGGTCGCTGCGCGTCATGGCGACGCGATGACCATGGGCAGTCACGGCATCGCTCACGCGGATGTCATCGGTAGCCACCCACACTTCGAATGCGCCACTCTTCAGCGCGGCTTCGACCACCCGCACCACCATCGGCTTGCCGCCGATGTCGGCGAGCGGCTTGCCAGGCAGACGGGTCGAGGCGTAGCGCGCCGGCACGACGGCGCGAAAACTGCTCACTCCTCGGTGGCCGCGAGCTGCCGCGCTTCCTCTTCGAGCATGATGGGGATGTCGTCCTTGATCGCGTAGGCCAGCCGACAGCCCCGGCACACCAGTTCGGATTGTTCCTTGCGGTGATCGAGCGGGCCCTTGCAGACGGGGCAGACGAGGATTTCAAGCAGGCGGGCGTCCATCGATTCTCTCCACGACAAATTGCGCAAGGTCCGGCGCGATGCGGGCTTCGACCGGCAGCACCCAGACGGGCAATGGCAGGCCGGCGGGGAATTTTACTGCATCCTTCTCGGTGGTCACGATCGCGTCACCATCAAGGAAAAAGTCGGCGCTGGCGTAACGGTGATGGTCGGGGAATGCATGCGAAGTGCACGCAAGGCCGAGCGCCTGCAGCGCCGAAAAGAAACGCGCCGGATCGCCGATTCCGGCAAATGCATGCAGCCGCTGGCCGACCAGGTCGGCGGCGCTGGCCGTTTCCGTCGGATCGCCGAGGCGATGGAAGCGCGAACCATCCAGATCCATGCGAAACACGGCAACACTGGCCGCCGCCAGCGCGCACGGGCCGTTGTGCACCAGGGCATCGACGGTGCGCAGGCGGGCAAGCGGTTCGCGTAGCGGCCCGGCCGGCAGCGGCCAGCCGTTCATCGCGCCGCGACCGTCGCAAACCACGATTTCAACATCGCGCGCCAGGCGATAGTGCTGCAGCCCGTCGTCGGCAAGGATCACGTCGCACTCGGGATGCGCAGCCAGCAGCGCCTGCGCCGCCGCGACGCGATCGCGGCCGACAAAAACCGGGCAGCCGGTACGGCGGAACATAAGCAGGGGTTCATCACCGACTTCCGCCGCCGTGGCGCCAGCGCCGACTTTTCGCACACCGACTTCGGCGCGGCCGTAGCCGCGGCTGACGATGCCCGGACACCGGCCGAGACGTTGCAAGCCCGCGGCGAGAAAGATCGTGAGCGGCGTCTTGCCGGCACCGCCGGCGGTGATGTTGCCGACGACGACGACCGGCACCGGCAATTTCACACGTTCCAGAATGCCGGCGCGATAGAGCCAGCGCCGCAGCGCAACCGCGAAAAAGAAGGCGAGCCCGATGGGAAGCAGCAGGCAGGCAAGCGGGCCGCGCGTCCGCCAGGCCCGGCCGATTAGCGCGTCAATTCTTTTGCGCCTGCTGGGTGGCAAAGGAGATATGCGAAAGACCGGCCTGCTGGGCGGCCTGCATCACATCGACGACGCTCTGGTGGGTGGCCTTGGCGTCGGCGTTGATGATGACCACCGGTTCCTTGGCATCGCCCGCCGCGCGCTTGAGGGCGACGCTGATGCTGTCGGCATCGCGCCCGCCCACCGGCGCCTTGTTGACCAGGACGTCGCCCGTCGCGGTCACCACGACATTGATCTCGTTGGGCTGCTCCTGCGCCTGCTGCGCATCGGCTGTCGGCAGGTTGATTTCGAGGCCGGAAAACTTCGAGTAGGTGGTAGTGACCATCAGGAAGATGAGGATCACCAGCAGAACGTCGATCATCGGGATCAGATTGATCTCGAGCTCTTCGCGGGTGCGGCCACGCTGGAAGTTCATCGCGACGCCCCGATCAGCTGCGTTCGCCGTGGGCGAGCTCGACCAGCTTGACCGCCTGCAACTCCATCTCGACGATGAAGCTGTCTACCAGCGCGCGGAAGTGGCGGTAGAAGATCATGGCCGGGATGGCGATAATCAGGCCGAAGCCGGTGTTGTAGAGCGCCACCGAAATGCCGTGGGCCAGGGCCTGCGGGTTGTTGCCGCCACCCGTGGCGGAACCGAAGATTTCGATCATGCCGACGATGGTGCCGAACAGCCCCATCAGCGGGCTGATCGAAGCGATGGTGCCGAGGCTGGTGAGGAAGCGCTCGAGTTCGTGCGCCACGCCCCGCCCCGCCTCCTCGATGGCTTCCTTCATGATCTCGCGCGAGTGGCGCGAGTTGCGCAGGCCGGCGGCGAAAACGCGGCCCAGCGGCGAATGCGCTTCGAGGCGGCGCAGCGCCTCGTCGTTCATGGTGCCGCGCTTCAATTCAGCGGCAACCGTCTGCAGCAGTCCCGCGGGGACGATCTTGGCGCGGCGCAAGGCGACGGCGCGCTCGATGATCAAGGCGACGGCGATGACCGAAGCCAGGAGCAGAAACCAGATGGGCCAGCCGGCGGCCTGGATGATGGAAAACACGGCAACTCCCTCGGACAGAACCAGGCCGGCACTTTATCCCCAGGCAGCGGGTTCAGCAAGCACGAGAAGCCGGACAAAACCACCTCTTCCCCAAGGAAGGGCTCCCCCCGGCGGCTTCCTACAATCACGCATCATGATGAACGACACCGCCCAGGCGACCAACGCCGCGCTGCGCTGGCTTGACCGGCTGCAGTCGGCGGGGCCGCGGTCGCTGCTGCAGGAGGCGCTGCCGACCGATGCCGCCACCACCGCCCCGGCCCTGGCCGCCCTGGCGGCGGAGGCACTGGCGCGTGAGCGCAGCCTGCTGGTGGTCACGCCCGACGATGAACTGCTGCCGGATGTCTCCAACGCGCTCGACATGAACCTGCGGCCGCTGTGCCTGGTGCTGCCGGGCGCCGACTACGCCAGCCGCATCACGCTGCGCGCAACGCTGTCGCTGCTGAAAAGTCGGCTCCAGCGTGACGGCGACGACACCCAGGGGCCGGCCTGGCGGGCCCAGCGTGCGCGGCTGCTCGAACACGCCGGACACTGGCATGCGTGCCTCGACTGGTGCGCCAGGAATGGCGACCGCGATTCCTGGCCCGACGACTTTGGCGCGCTGTTCCCGGTACGCTTCGCACCGCGTTCGGCCGCCGGCAGCCTGCTCGCCAGCCCGGCCGACTGGGTGGTGATGCTCGAACCCCGGATTCATGCCGCGCCGTCGCTCGGGCCTTGGGCCGAAACGGCACCCACCCTGCTACTGACCGGCAGGCTGACAGGCGCCGCCGCGCTGGTCAAGGTCGACGAGCAGGCGCGCCTGCGGATCGAACTGGAGTTGCTCGGCCAGGAACTGGCTGAACTCGAACTCGAACTGGCTACCGCCCAGGCGGAGATCGGCGACTTCACCCAGCGCTACCACGCAACAATCGGCGGCCGCATGGCCGAACTCGACCTGCTGCAGGCCGAAGTCGCCCTGCGCCGTGCCGAAGCCGCACCGAACGACAGTCACAGCCAACGCACGGCGCAGCAAGCCTGGTCCCGCGCCGAACGCTCGCATGAAGAAAGCAGCCGCTTCGCCGACCGGAAACAGGCAGCGGCCGCCGTCGATTCCGGCCGCGGGTTCCGGGCCGGCACGGACGTCAAGAAGCTCTATCGGCAGATTGCGCAGAAGATTCATCCGGACCGCGCCCGCGACGAAGCCGACCGCGCCTGGCGCACCGAGCTGATGACGGAAGCCAACCGGGCCTACCGCAACGCCGACCGCGAAGCCCTGCAGGAAATCCTGGCCTCATGGCAGGAGAGCCTTCACGCCACTACCGCCAGATCAGGCAAGGACCACAGCAGCAGCTCGGCCCTCGCCATGCAGGTGGCACGCTTGCGCCGCCGCGTCACGGAAATCGAGTCCGAGCTCAACCGGCTCTACGGCTCGCGTCTCTACGAACTTTTCGCTGCTGCCAAGGTAGCGAGCCGACAGGGCCGCGATCTGCTGCAGGAGATGGCCGGCCGGCTGGAAGGCCAGATCGCCGCGATCAAGCACGCGCTTGGAACGACCTGAGGGAGCGGACTGAGGCCACCGACCGCGCGGCCGGATCAGTTCAACTCACCACCGCGTTCGATTCGCTCCAGAAACGCCCGCGCCTCATCCTGTCCCAACTGCGCCGCCGCGCGCAGCCACTTCATCGCCAGCCGCCGGTTCTGCTCAACGCCACGGCCGTGGTAATAGGCGCAACCGAGTTCGTAGCCGGCCGGCGCATCGCCCAACTGGGCTGCACGCCGCAGCCAGCGCACGGCAGCGGCCGCATCGCGGCGCACGCCGTGGCCATGCAGCAGGCACCAGCCCAGGCTGTACATGACATAGGCATCATCCTGCTGCTGGGCCGCCTGCTCGTACCAGCGAAATGCTTCGGCCGGCTTCGCTGCGAGACCGGGCTGGCCAAAGAAATACAGATCGGCCAGCGCGACCTTGGCATCGAACAGTGCGGCGGCTTTGAGCAGCCACAGCTGCGCCTCGCGCGGCTCGATTGCGGTGCCGTAGCCGTGGCGGTTGCACTCGCCGAGCATGAATGCGGCACGCTTGTGGCCCAGTTCCGCCGCCTTGCGATAGCAGACCAGTGCCCGCGACAGGTTGGCGTTGGTGCCGCGCCCATGGAAGCAGCGCTCGCCCTGGTCGAACCAGTAGCGTTCCAGCTCGCCCAGCGCCGGCTGCCAGCCCGCCTCGGTCGCCGCCCGCAACAGGCGCTCGCCGCGCCGCACGTCGGCGGCAATGCCGATGCCATGCAGCAGGCAGCGTCCCTGTTCGGCGCGACCGTGCGCATCGCCATCCTGCGCCGCCTTCTCGTACCAGGCATAGGCCTCCGCCGGGTCGGCAATCACACCCTCGCCGTGCTCATGGCACTCGCCGAGACAGATCCGCGCCGCCTGCTCGCCGCCCTCGGCGGCACGCCGGTACCAGCCGACCGCCAGCGCCCGATTCTCGCCGACGCCCTCGCCCCAGCGATAGCAGTGGCCCAGCTTCAACTGGGCACGGGCGTGGCCCTGGCGCGCGGCGGCGCGCCAGAAACGCAGCGCCTCATCGATGTCATGATCCAGGTGGCCTTGTCCGTCATGGTGGGCACAGCCGACTTCGTAGAGCGCATCGCGACTACCGAGTTCGGCGGCGCGGCGATACCAGCCCAGGCTGGCTTCGGGATCGCGGGTGACGCCGCTGCCCAGTGCGTAGCACTGGCCGAGCAGATACATCGCACCGGCGATGCGCTTCCTCGCCGCCGCACGGAACCAGGTAACGGCCTCGGCAGGATCTGCTGCCGTACCATCGCCCGCCTGCAAACACATGCCGAGGCAGAACATCGCCGCCGCCACCCCCTTGTCGGCGGCGCCACGCCACAGCCGCACCGCCATGCCGCGATTCTGGCGAACGCCACGACCGAAGAAGCGGCAGCGCCCCAGCATGTCCATGGCCCGGGCGTCGCCACGGCCGGCCGCCAGTTCGAACAGTCGCGCCGCCTCGACGAAATCGCGCGGTACGCCCTGGCCGTGATAGAGCAGCCAGCCGAGCACGGCCTCGCCGGCACCGCATTGCCGCTCGGCGCTGGGCGTCGCCCAGGCCAAAGCCTGGGCCACCGATTTTGGAACGCCTTCGCCAACGGCGTAGCGCCATGCCAGTTCGGCCTGGGCGGCGGCGTTGCCGCCCTCGGCCATGCGGCGCAACTCGTCTAGCGGCAACTCCCCCCAGAATTCGTCGGCATGGCCGAGCAGCGCCAGTCCTTGAGCCGCACCGCGACTGATCAGGCTGCTGTCGAGCACCTCGCGGAACAGGCCGAGCAGGGCCGGCTGGCGCAGGGGAACGATATTTCCGGAAGATTGTGGCAATGGAATTCGGCGTTTGGGGGCAGTCGTTCAGACTACCCGACCATCGCCACCGAGTTATTCACAAAAACTGTGGAAAAGTCTGTGAGTCTTTCGTGTAAAAGTCGTGGCGATGCCGAGCCAGCATGCACTTGAGACAGATCGATCAAAGCGCAGACATATCAGCAAACCATGAATTTCGATTTGCTGATGGCATTCGATCGTCAATTTATAATCGCCCACCATGCCAGCCGAAGTCATCTCCGTCGCCGAACTCAACCGCCGCGTGCGCGCCAGCATCGAGCGCGCCCTGCCACTGACATGGATCGCCGGCGAGGTATCGAATCTGACACGCGCGGCATCGGGCCACGTCTATTTCACCCTCAAGGACACTGCCGCCCAGGTGCGCTGCGTCATGTTCCGCTCGCGCGCCCAGATTGTGCCGTGGCGGCTGGAAAACGGCCAGCAGGTGGAGGCCAGCGCGCTGGCCAGCCTTTACGAAGCGCGTGGCGATTTCCAGCTCAACGTCGAAGCGCTGCGCCGCGCCACCGCCACATTGGGCCAACTCTATGAAGCCTTCCTGCGACTGCGCGAGAAGTTGGCGGCCGAAGGCCTGTTCAATGTCACCCGGAAGCGCGAGCCGCCGCCTTATCCCAAACGCATCGGTATCGTCACATCAAAGCAGGCTGCCGCCCTGCGCGACGTCATTGCCGCACTGGCCCGGCGCGCACCCCATGTCGAGCTGATCATCTACCCGACCCCGGTGCAGGGCACCGACGCGCCCGCCGCCATCGTCGCAGCGCTCGACACCGCGGCACGGCGCGGCGAATGCGATGTTCTGCTGATCGTGCGCGGCGGCGGCAGCATCGAGGACCTCATGGCGTTCAACGATGAGGCCGTCGCGCGCGCCATCGCCGCATCGCCAGTGCCGACTTTTTGCGGCGTCGGCCACGAGACCGACACCACCATCGCCGACTACGTCGCCGACCGCCGCGCCGCGACGCCCACCGCCGCCGCCGAACTGGCCAGCGCCGGCTGGTTCGCCGCCGCCAACGAAGTCGCCGGACTCGGCGCCATGCTGCGCGACACCATGCAGGATCGGGTCGAGACGCTGATGCAGCGCATCGACCTGCTCGGCCATCGCCTGGTGCATCCGGCGCAACGTCTGCTGGCGCTCGGCCAGCGCCTCGATCATCTCTCCGCGCGCCTCGCCTCGGCGGGTCACGCCACCGCACAGGCTCGGCGCAGCCGGCTCCAGGCGCTGCAACTGCGCCTGCGAGCACCGGAACTGGCCTCGCGCCGACGCACGGCCGAACACCTCGGCGGTCGACTTGCCACCGCCACCACCGCCATGCACGGACACCGCTCGATGCAACTCGCCCGACTGCAATCCGCACTGGCCGCGCTCAATCCGCAAGCCACGCTGGCGCGAGGCTTCGCCATCGTCCGAGACAATACCAACGCCATAGTCCGAGATGCCAGCCGACTGGCGCCCGACGCCGCCATCCGGCTGCAGTTCGAGCGCGGCAGTGCCACCGCCCTTGTCACGAAGACCTTTCCCGAGTAAAATGGTCGGACTTTAAGAATTACAAACTCCCAACTCCCAACAACATCTTCAGGAGAGCCCACATGGAACACACACTGCCCGCACTGCCCTACGCCACCGACGCCCTGGCGCCGCACATGTCGAAGGAAACCTTCGAATACCACTACGCCAAGCACCACCAGGCCTACGTGACCAACCTCAACAACCTGATCAAGGGCACCGAATACGAAGCCCTCGACCTCGAAGCCATCGTCAAGAAGGCACCGGCCGGCGGCGTGTACAACAACGCCGCCCAGGTGTGGAACCACACCTTCTTCTGGAACTGCATGAAACCCAATGGCGGCGGCGCCCCCGCCGGCGCGCTGGCCGACGCCATCAACAAGAAGTGGGGCTCGGTCGACGAGTTCAAGAAGGCCTTCCAGGCTTCCGCCGTCGGCAACTTCGGCTCGGGCTGGACCTGGCTGGTGAAAAAGGCCGACGGTTCGCTCGACATCGTCAACATGGGCGCCGCCGGCACCCCGCTGACCACCGGCGACAAGGCCCTGCTCTGCGTCGACGTCTGGGAGCACGCCTACTACATCGACTACCGCAACCTGCGTCCCAAGTTTGTCGAGACCTTCCTCGGCAACCTGGTCAACTGGGATTTCGTGGCGAAGAACTTCGGCTGATTTCCCCCAGCCCTGAAAAAGCCCGGCCTTGTGCCGGGCTTTTTTTTGCAGGCGCATAATCCCGTCATGTCACTCGCCCCGCCTTCCCGCAGCGACGTGCTGCGCCGCTGGCTTTCCGTGCTGCTGCGCGGCCTGCATCTGGTCGCCGTGATCGGACTCGGCGCGTCGCTGCTTGGGGCACCGGCAGAACACGTCGGTGGCGTAACGCGCCTCGCCGCCGCCGTCGCGACCAGCGGCGCCTGCATGTTCGCGCTCGACCTCTGGCGCAAGCCGCGCCACCTGTTCGAGGTCGCCGGCGTCGGCGTCCTCGCCAAACTGTTGCTGGTCGCCACCATGACCATCGACGGCGCGCCGCGGCTGCTGCTGTTCTGGCTGGTCGTCGTCTGGTCGGCGCTGTTCTCCCACGCCCCGGCGACCTTCCGCCACGCGCAGCTGTTCGGCCCGCGCGCCTGACCGGAAAAGTCGGCGCTGGCGGCACGGCACCTCGTGTATTCTGGCGCGTCAGGGCAAGGCCACGCAGAGGCCTTGCCGCAACGGGGCCGCGATGGAACAACCCTACCTGCTGATCGTCGCCAGTTCACTCGCCATCGGGCTGGTGGCGGGCTTCGTCATGCATCGCTCCGACTTCTGCGTCACGGCGTCGTTCCGCGACATGTTCCTGTTCCGCGATTTCTTCCTGATGCGGCAGATGATCCTGCTGGTCGTCGTCAGCATGGCGCTGTTCGAGTTGGGGCGGCTCGGTGGCGTCATCACGGCCCAGCCGTTCCCGCTGCTCGGCCCGCCGTCGCTGGGAAACGCCATCGGCGGCTTTGTCTTTGGCATCGGCATGGTGCTGGCCGGCGGTTGCGTCTGCGGCAGCCTCTTCAAGCTCGGCGCCGGCAGCGCCGCCAGCCTGCTGGCCGTCATCGGCATGCTCGCCGGCTCGGCCGCCTATGCCGAAATTCATCCGCAATGGAGCAGCTTCGCCAAATCCGCGGTGCTGGTCGACAACGCCATCACCCTGCCGCAATGGTTTGGTCTCACACCGGGATTGCTGCTGCTGCCGTTGGCCGCACTCGGCGGTTATTGGCTTTTCCGCGAGTTCCGCTCCGGGCGCATGGAGCGCCCCGGCTTCGCCGCCGGCCACATGGCGCCGTGGCGTGCGGCACTGGTCCTGGCCCTGCTCGGCTTCGCCTCCTATGTCCTGATCGGCATGCCGATGGGCATCACCACCAGCTACTCCAAGCTCGGCGCCGGCATCGAGTCGCTGTTTGCCCCCGACCACGTTCGCGGACTCGCCTACTTCGCACTGGAGCCACTGAACTACACACCGCCCTTCGCCGACCGCGCGATTCGCGGCGGGCCGGGGCCGCAACTCGATGCCATTGCCGCCATCCAGTACCCGCTGATTTTCGGCATCGTCGCCGGAGCGCTGGTTTCGGCCCTGCAGCTGGGCGAGTGGCGGCCGCGCTGGCGCCTGCCGCCGCGGCAGTTGCTGTCCGCGCTCGGTGGCGGCCTGCTGCTGGGCCTGGCTGCACGCATGGCGCCCTCGTGCAATGTCTGGCACCTGTGGGGCGGCGTGCCCATCCTCGCCATGCAGAGCCTGCTGTTCGTCGCAGGCCTGCTGCCGGGAACCTGGGTCGGGACACGCATTCTGGCCCGCTTCGTGATACGTTAGCGCCGCCATGACGCATACAATCGATATCGACATTCGCGGGCAAATCTGTCCCTCCTGCCTGTTGCTGACGCTGCGGGAGATGAACAACAACGGCGGCTCGATCCGCGCCGGCACCACCGAGATCGTGGTGGTCACGGATGACCGGCAGGCCACGGCAACGATCCCCGCGACGGCCGACCGCATGGGCTTCCACACCGAGGTCTCGCGCGAAGACGCGGCCTACCGCATCCGCATCTTCGGCGGCAGCTGAGCCTTCCCCGCGCCATGTCGCCATCCATCGACAACAACGAGCTGATTCGTTACGTCCGCGCCAAGATCGACCAGTTGCTCGGCGTCATGGGCACGTTGCCGCTACGCCCCGAGGAACTGGACGACGCGACGCTGATCGCGCTCGATCCGATCGGCATCATCGCCGAGTCCTTCCGCCATGTCATCGCCCACCTCAACGAGACCAACGACCAGCTGGACCTGGCGCGGAGCGAAATCCGCGCCATTCTCGACACCCTCGGCGCGGCCGTCGTCGTACTCGACCTCGACACCCGCATCGAGGACAGCAACCGCCGCGCCATCGACTGGTTCTTCGCCGGCGCCGACCGCCACGATGTGATCGGACACCTCGCGGCGGATGTTTGCAGCTGCGCCGACATCCTCGGCGCAGCCCACCACGCCGCCGACGGCGCCAGCCACAGCGTTGCCATCAACGGCCGCGACCTGCAGGTCACGACATCCCGGATCCTGGACGAGGTCGGCCATCACGCCAAGACGGTGATCCTGTTCACCGACATCAGCGACCAGAAGCAGATCGAACGCCACCTCCAGCTTTATGCCCAGGTATTCAGCCATATCGGCGAGGGCATCCTGATCACCGATGCCGACAACCGCATCGTCGAAACCAATCGGGCGGTCACGCGCATCACCGGCTATGCGCGCGACGAACTGATCGGCAACACGCCCAACATGCTCAAGTCGGGCCTGCACGAACCGTCCTTCTTCGCCAACCTGTGGCACACCCTGGTGGAGCACGGGCATTGGCAGGGGGAAATATACGACCGCACCCGTGATGGCAACATCGTGCCGCTGCTGCAGACGATCAGCGCGGTGCGCGGCGGCGACGGCGAACTGACCCACTACATCTCGGTGATGACCGACATCAGTACGATGAAGGAAACGCAGACGCGGCTCGACTTCCTCGCCCACCATGACGTTCTGACCTCGTTGCCGAACCGCCTGCTGTTCAATGATCGCCTCGGTCACGCCATCGACCGCGCCCAGCGGGAAAAACATGCCGTGGCGCTGCTGTTCATTGATCTCGATCGCTTCAAGAACGTCAACGACAGCCTCGGCCACCATGTCGGCGACCTGCTGCTGGTCGAGGCGTCGCATCGCCTCAAGGACCTGGTGCGCCGCGCCGACACGGTCGCCCGGCTCGGTGGCGACGAATTCGTGGTGCTGATGGAAAACGTGGAATCGCAGATCGCCGCGGCGTATCTCGCCGAGAAAATCGTCGGCGCGTTCAAGCAGCCATTCGTAGTCGGCAATGCCGTGCTGCACATCGGCTGCAGCATCGGCATCACGCTGTTTCCGGACGATGGCGGCGACGCCGTCACCCTGCTGAAGAACGCCGATGCCGCGATGTATCGCGCCAAGGACGCCGGCCGCGACGGCCACTTCCGCTACACGGCGGCGCTGTCGGATGCGACCCGCGCCAAGCTCGAACTCGACAATGCGCTGCGCACCGCCGTGCGCGAAAACCACTTCGAACTGCACTACCAACCCATCGTCGACATCGCGCGGGACAGGCTGATCGCCTGCGAAGCCCTGCTGCGCTGGCCGCTGGCTCCCGCAGGGGCGCGAACCCCGGATATATTCATCCCCGTCGCCGAGGAAACCCGCTTGATCGTCCCTCTGGGGCAGTGGATCCTGCGCGCCGCGCTGACTCAGTTCTGCGCCTGGCAGGCCGAAGGTCTTGCACTCGACTACGTCTCGGTCAATATCTCGGCAGTGCAAATGTCCCAGCCCGACTTCACCGACAGCATCATCACGCAGTTGTACAGCTGCGGCCTGCCCGGCCGGAACCTGCAGATCGAACTCACCGAAAACGTGCTGATGGGCGACATCGAACTCTGCGCGTCCGTCCTCGCCAAGCTGCGCAAGCATGGCATCCGTGTCGCCATCGATGACTTCGGAACCGGCTACTCGTCTTTGTCCTACCTCAAGCAGCTGCCGATCGACAACCTAAAGATCGACCGCTCCTTCGTCCGCGACATTCCCGGCGACCCCAACGACTGCGCCATCGCGGCGGCAGTCATCAGCCTGGCCCGGACGCTGGGCCTGGATGCCATCGCGGAAGGCATCGAAACCCGCGAACAACAGGAGTACCTGGCACGAATCGGCTGCACCAAGGTCCAGGGCTACCTGCACTCGCGGCCGCTGCCTGCGGCCGAGTTCGCCCGCTACGCCGCAAAACCCTAGCGTGCCCGCGGCGCCCGCTCGATATTGGCGATCGGGGTGCCGGCTCCCAGATGACGTTGGCGGAACCAGCCGACGTTCATTTCGAGTGCATAGCGCGCCGGCTTCGCCGCGCAATGATTTTCTTCGCTATGTGGCTGCATGTCCTCGACGTTGATGATGCGCCCGGCATCATCAAGGAAAGCCACCGAGAGCGGGATGTAGGTATTCTTCATCCACATGCAGTGCAGGCGCGCCTCGTCGAAGACGAACAGCATGCCGCGTTGCGGCGCCATGGCCCGCCGATTCATCAATCCGGTCATGCGCATCTGCTGGGTATTTACCACCTCGGCCTCGACGCGATGGATGCCGGCGGTCAGTTCGAGCAGCGGCAGCGTTTGCGCGCCGGCCACCCCCGCCAGGAACAGGCCGGACAACAGACTGAAAAAATTTCGGAAAGACATGCGGGCCTCCGCAAGCAAAAAAGGCGTTCCCGCAGGAACGCCTTTTTTATATTGTTGGCGGAGTGGACGGGACTCGAACCCGCGACCCCCGGCGTGACAGGCCGGTATTCTAACCAACTGAACTACCACTCCGCATTCGACGCCGATGCTGCCGGCGCTTTGAAACTTGGCGTCCCCACGGGGATTCGAACCCCGGTTCATACCGTGAAAGGGTATTGTCCTAGGCCTCTAGACGATAGGGACAAAATCGTTTTGGTGGAGGTACGCGGGATCGAACCGCGGACCTCTTGCATGCCATGCAAGCGCTCTCCCAGCTGAGCTATACCCCCACAAGAGAGGGCGCATTATACGGAGCCAGTTTTCGGCTGTAAAGCAATTTGACGGAATTTTTCAGAGCACCTTGCCCGGATTCATCAGCCCGCGCGGATCGAGGGCGCGCTTGACCGCACGCATCATCTCCATCTCCGTCGCGCTCTTGTAGCGCAGGATTTCATCGCGCTTGAGTTGCCCCAGCCCATGCTCGGCCGAGATGGAGCCGCCGAGATCATGCACCAGGTCATGCACCACGCGATTGACGGCATCGGTCTGGGCGATGAAGGCGGCATTGTCCTGCGCCGCCGGCCTGGACTGGTTGTAGTGCAGATTGCCGTCGCCGACATGGCCGAAACAGACGATACGCACGCCGGAAAAGGTCGCTTCGAGAGCTGCGTCGGCCCGCGCGATGAACTCGGCGATACGCGAGACCGGCAGCGAGATGTCGTGCTTGATCGACACCCCCTCGATCTTCTGCGCCTCCGAGATATTCTCGCGCAGCGCCCACAGCGCCCGTGCCTGGGTTTCGCTCTGCGCGATCACGGCGTCGCGGGCCTCGCCGGCCGCCATGGCTTCGCCCAGCAGATTTTCCAGCGGAGCGACGAGGTCGGACTCCATGGTGTCGGAAAGTTCGATCAACACCTGCCATTGCGGCCGACCGGCCAAGGGGTCGCGACTGTCCGGGATGTGCTTCAGCACCAGGTCGAGCGCCGGACGCCCGACCAGTTCGAACGCCGTGATGCGGCCGCCGATTTTTTCACGCAGGCGCGTGAGCAGCGCGACCGCGGCGGCGGGATCGGCCACGGCCGCCCACGCCGTCGCCGTCTGGCGCGGCCGCGAGAACAGCTTCAGCACGGCGGCGGTGATCAGGCCCAGCGTGCCCTCGGCACCGATGAACAGGTGCTTCATGTCGTAGCCGGTGTTGTCCTTGCGCAGTCCGCGCAGGCCGTTCCAGATCTCTCCGTCGGGCAGCACCACCTCGAGACCGAGGCAAAGTTCGCGCGCGTTGCCGTAGCGCAGCACCTGCACGCCACCGGCATTGGTCGAGAGATTGCCGCCGATGGTGGCCGTGCCCTCGGCTGCCAGCGATAGCGGAAACAGCCGCCCGGCCGCCGCCGCCGCTTCCTGCACCGCCGCCAGCGTGCAGCCAGCCTCGACGGTCATGGTGTTGTTGGCGGTGTCGATGGCGCGGATGCGGTTGAGCCGAGTCAGGCTGACGACGACCTCGCCGGACTGACCGGCGCTACCACGCGGTGTCGCGCCGCCGCACAGACCGGTGTTGCCACCCTGCGGCACGATGGCCGCACCGGCTGCGGCACAGGCCTTGACCACTGCCGCGACTTCCGCCGCATCGGCCGGCTGCACGACGCAAAGCGCAACACCGGCATAGCGGCCGCGCCAGTCGCTGCAATAGGGCGCCATGTCCGCCGCGTCGGTCAGGACGTGGGCGGAGCCGACGATGGCGGCGAGGCTTTCAGGCAGCGCGGGCATGCGTGGGTGCAGGCATCATGCACGCAGCATGATCAGCCTGCGGCGGGGGCGAGCGTGGCATAGAGATCATGCACGTCGCAATCGGTGACGGTGACTTCGGCGAATTGGCCGATTTCCAGGTTCTCGCCGTCGGTGACATAGACGAGCCCGTCGATTTCCGGGGCGTCGCCCATCGAGCGCGCGATGGCGCCGTCTTCCTCGATGTCATCGACGATCACCGTCATGCGGGAGCCGATTTTTCCTTCCAGGCGGCGCGTGCTGATGTCTTCCTGGTGCTGCATCAGGCGCATGCGCCGTTCCTCGCGCACCGCCTCGGGCAGGGCGCCTGGCAGCTCGTTGGCAGTCGCGCCCTCGACCGGCGAATAGGCAAAGCAGCCGACGCGATCGAGCTCGGCTTCGTCGAGGAAATCGAGCAGCTGGTCGAATTCGGCCGCGGTTTCGCCGGGGAAGCCGGCGATGAAGGTGGAGCGGATCGTCAGCTGCGGCACGGCGCGACGCCAGGCCTTGATGCGATCGAGCACGCGCTCGACGTCGCCCGGCCGCTTCATCAGCTTGAGGATGCGCGGGCTGGCGTGCTGGAAGGGCACGTCGAGGTAGGGCAGGACCTTGCCCTCGGCCATCAGCGGCATCAGGTCGTCGACGCTCGGATAGGGATAGACGTAGTGCAGCCGTACCCACAGGCCGAGTTCGCCCAGCCCCTTGCACAGGTCGTAGAGCTTGGTCCTGAGCGGCTTGCCGCCGTGGAAGCCGGTGCGGTACTTGACGTCGACGCCGTAGGCGCTGGTGTCCTGCGAGATGACAAGGACTTCCTTGACGCCGGCCTTGGCCAGGATCTCCGCCTCGCGCAGCACCTCGCCGATGGGACGCGAGACGAGATCACCGCGCAGCGAGGGAATGATGCAGAAGCTGCAGCGATGGTTGCAGCCTTCGGAAATTTTCAGGTAGGCGTAATGCGCCGGCGTCAGGCGGATACCCTCGGGCGGCACCAGGTCGACGAAGGGGTCGTGCAGCGGCGGCAGGTGCGCATGCACCGCCTCCATCACTTCCTGCGTCGCGTGCGGGCCGGTAACGGCGAGGACTTTCGGATGCGTCGCGCGGACGATGTCGCCCTTGGCGCCAAGGCAGCCGGTGACGATGACCTTGCCGTTTTCGGCGAGCGCCTCGCCGATGGCATCAAGGGATTCCTCGACCGCCGCATCGATGAAGCCGCAGGTGTTGATGACGACCAGATCGGCACCGGCATAGCTGGCCGAGATATCGTAGCCCTCGGCACGCAGCCGGGTCAGTATCTGTTCGGAATCCGCGCTCGCCTTGGGACAGCCGAGCGAGACGAAGCCGACCGATGGAGCCTTCTTCTTGCGGCCCACCGCTTACTTTTTGTCGCTCGCCTTTTCGGCGGTCTTGTCGGCAGCCACATCCGCCGGGAAGCCGGGGAAGGGAAAGCCGCCCATCAGCTTGCGGGTCTGCTCCTGCATGTTTTCCTGCATCTGCTGGAAAACCTTGGCGCTTTGCTCGACATAGGTACCCATGACCCCCTGCATCGCCGGCCCCTGGAAATTGAGGAACTGCGTCCACAACTCCTGATTTTTGCCGGTCTTGTCGCCGTAGAGGGTCTGGGCCTGGTCCTGCAGCTTGTGCTGGATGTCGGTGAAGGCCCGAAGGTTGTTTTCGAGGTACTTGCCCATCATGCCCTGCATCGCGTTGCCGTAGAAGCGGATCATCTGGGCCAAAATATCGGAGGTGAACATCGGCGCGCCGGCGCTCTCTTCCTCGAGGATGATCTGCAACAGGATGCCTCGCGTCAGGTCTTCGCCGGTCTTGGCGTCGATGACCTGAAATTCCTCGTGGTGCACCACGAGTTCCTTGACGTCGGTGAGCGTGATGTAGGTGCTGGTCCGCGTGTCGTAGAGACGGCGGTTCGGGTACTTCTTGATGAGACGATTCTGCTCGGCCATGATGCCTCCCTCCCACCGATATTGCGGCGGTGCATCAATTATAAAACAAAACCCCCGCCGTAGCGGGGGCTTGCTTTGGCGGCCGGCGGGGCTTACTGCAGGTAGAGTCCGCCGTTGATGTTGAGCGTCGCACCGGTCATGTAACCGGCCAGATCGGAGGCCAGGTAGGAGCAGAGCCCACCCATTTCCTCGGGCTTGGCCAGGCGCTTCATCGGGATGGTGTCGACGATGCTCTTGAGGATGTCCTCGCGGATGGCCATCACCATCTTGGTGGCGACGTAGCCGGGGGCGATGGCATTGACGGTGACACCCTTGGTCGCCAGTTCCTGCGCCAGCGCCTTGGTGAAGCCGATCACGCCGGCCTTGGCGGCCGAGTAGTTGCTCTGGCCAGCCTGTCCCTTGACGCCATTCACGGAAGAGATGTTGATGATGCGACCCCAGCCGCGCTCGGCCATCTTGGCGGAGACCTGCTTGGTCATGTTGAACAGGCTGGTGAGGTTGGTGGAGATCACCGCATCCCACTGGTCTTTTTCCATCTTGGCGAACATCTTGTCACGGGTGATGCCGGCGTTGTTGACCAGGATGTCGACCGGGCCGGCATTGGCCTCGGCTTCGGCCACCATCTTCTGGCAATCCTCGATGGAGGAAACGTCGCCGGCGACGCAGACGAAGTCCTTGAAGCCTTCTGCCGCCATTTCCTTCAGCCACTCGTCCTTGTTGTCGAACTCCGGGTGGTAGGCGGCGACGACCTTGTAGCCGTCCTTGGCAAAGCCCTGGCAAATTGCGGTGCCGAGTCCACCCATTGCGCCGGTAACAAAAGCTACACGTTGTGTCATGATTTATTCCCTCTGAACGTTGAAAAAATGGCGGCCAGCGCCTCAATACATGTGCTGGCCACCGTTGATCGAAATATTGGCGCCGGTGACGAAAGCGGCCTCCTCGGAAGCGAGGTAGGCCACCAGTCCGGCCACTTCCTCCGGCTTGCCCAGCCGCGACATGGCGATCAGTGGCAGGATCTTGCTGTCGAGCACGTCCTGCGGGATCGCCATCACCATGCGGGTACCGATATAACCCGGCGAGATGGTGTTCACGGTCACGCCCTTCTTCGCCACTTCCAGCGCCAGCGCCTTGGTAAAGCCGTGCATGCCGGCCTTGGCTGCCGAGTAGTTGGTCTGACCGAAGGCGCCCTTCTGGCCGTTGACCGAGGAGATGTTGATGACGCGGCCCCAACTGCGCTCGACCATGCCGTCCATCACCTGCTTGGTCATGTTGAACACCGAGTCGAGGTTGGTATGCATCACCGCATCCCAGTCGGCCTTGGTCATTTTCCGGAAGGTCATGTCGCGGGTGATGCCGGCGTTGTTCACCAGCACATCCACCGGGCCGAGATCGCCGCTGATGGCTTCGACGCAGCCCTTGGCGGAATCGAAATCGGTGACGTCGCAGGGATAGGCCTTGAAGCCGTAGCCCATGTCGTTCATCTTGCGCAGCCACTCCTCTGCCTTGTTGTTGTTGGGGCTATAAGTCGTCACCACCCGGTCGCCGAGCGCGGCAAGCTTGATGCAGATTGCCTCGCCCAGGCCGCCCATGCCGCCGGTCACCAGTGCCACTCGTTGCGATCCGCTCATCGTTTCTCTCCTCGTTGCTGGGGGGGGGGTAAGCGCTGCTGTTATTCGGCGCGTTCCTTGACATAGCGGCCCGGAGCCGGCTCGCCCGGCGCGTGGGTCTTGCTGCCAAGGCGGCCGCGCGCGACGACCTCGCCGTCGTCGAAGGCCTTGAGCCATTCGGCCCAGCGCGGCCACCAACTGCCCTTGACCTCGGTGGCGGTGTCCAGCCACTCGTCGGGGCTGGCGGTCGCGGCATCGTTGATCCAGTGGCTGCGCTTGTTCTTGGCCGCCGGGTTGATGACGCCGGCGATGTGTCCCGAGGCGCCCAGCACGAATGTTGTCTTGCCGCCGAGCAGGCCGCGGCCGAGGTAAGACGACTGCCATGGCACGATGTGGTCTTCGCGCGTGGCGAGAATGAACACCGGCATGTCGACGCGGCCAAGATCGACCTTGACACGGCCTTTCTCGGCGGTACCCATCTCCAGCTTGCCGGGAATGCGCAGGTTGTTTTCGAGATAGAGGTTGCGCAGGTACCAGGCCAGGAAGGGGCCGGGCAGATTGGTCGAGTCCGAATTCCAGTAAAGCAGGTCGAACGGGGTTGGCTTGTTGCCCTTGAGATAGTTGCCGACCACATACTGCCAGATCAGGTCGTTGGCTCGCAGCGACGAGAACACGGAAGACAGCTCGCGCCCGGGGAGGATGCCGCCACGGCCGATGCTCTGCTCGCGCGCCACCACGGCCGCCTCGTCGACGAAGTAGCCGATCTCGCCGGTGTCCGAAAAATCGAGCAGCGTGGTCAGCAGCGTCAGCGAAGCGACCGGATCCTCGCCGCGCGCCTTGGCCACGGCCAGCGCCGAGCTGATGATGGTGCCGCCGACACAGAAGCCCAGCGCATTGACCTGCTCGGTACTGCAGATCTCGCGCGCCACGTCGAAAGCGACGAGCGGCCCCTTGTCGATGTAGTCGTCCCAGGTCAGCTTGCCCTGCTCCGCCTTGACGTTGCGCCACGACACCAGGAACACCGTGTGGCCCTGCTCCACCGCGTAGCGGACAAAGGAGTTCTCGGGCTGCAGATCGAGAATGTAGAACTTGTTGATGCAGGGCGGCACCATGACGAAGGGACGCTGCGCCACTTTTTCGGTAAGCGGCGAATACTGGATCAGTTGCATCACCTCGTTCTCGAACACCACCGCACCCGGCGTGATGGCGAGATTGCGGCCCACTTCGAACTGGGCCTCGTCGGTCATGGTGATGCGGCCCTTCCGCAGGTCACCCAGCATGTTCTGGATGCCGCGCGAAATGCTCTCGCCCTTGGTTTCGATCGCGGCCTTGACGAATTCGGGGTTGGTCGCGGCGAAATTGGACGGCGCCATCGCATCAACATACTGGCGGGTGACGAAGCGCAGGCGATTCTTGTCCAGTCCTTCTGCCACCGGCGCGGTCTCGGCCAGTTGTTTGAGATAGCCGGCGTTCAACAGATAGGCCTGGCGCACGTAATCGAACACCGGGCTCTCGGCCCAGGCGGGATGGGTGAAGCGGCGGTCGCCAGCCTCGGGCTCGACCAGCGGCGCGGCGGTTTCACCCGACTTGCGCTGCATCATGCCCTGCCACAAGGCAGCGTGGCGCTGCAGCCATTCCTTTTGCAGGGCGGTAGCCTGTTCGTTGTGCTCGGGCTTCGGCAGCCAGGCCGGCATGGCGGCGATCTGTGCGAGGGGGGACGATGCAGCCTGCGCATTGCCCTGCATCGCTGCCTGCTGCTGCGCCATGAACTGCATGAAACCCTGCGCCATGGCCTGCCCCTGCCGGAAGAAGGCCTGCATGTCGGGCGGCGTTGCGGAGTCGGGTGATTCGGGTGTTGCAGGCATTTTCTGCTCCTTGGACAGGCACCAGCGGCACCGGACAAACGTCGGGTATTGTGCAATGCAGCAATCCTGCATGTCAAGGACTGCCCTCAAGGAAACCCGAGGTGCCGTGGCACAATGCCGCCATGTACGTCGTCGCCATCGGCTGGATCTACGTCACGCTGCTGATGGCGGTGACCGAGACCAATATTACTGCCGGAATACTTACATTTGTCTTATACGGACTGGCGCCGCTGTCGCTGTTGCTGTGGCTGTTCGGCACGCCGCAACGGCGGCGGCGCATCGCCGCGAGGGAACTGGCGGAGGCGCAGGAGCAAACGCCGGGCGGGGAGCCCGGCTCAGTGACCGACGCCGACGAAGTGGTCGACCAGGTGGTGCCCGGCGACGACCGAGCCGATGCCCAGCACGATCAGGGCGACCTGGGCGACCGTCGCGCGTAGTTCCGAGCGCTTGTGCAGGCCCGGAATCAGGTCGGCCACGGCAACATAGATCATGCTCGCCGCTGCCAGCGCCAGCATCACCGGCACCGCGCCCTCGGCGGCCGACAGGCCGTAGTAGGCCAGCAGGCCGCCCACCAGCGTCGCCAGGCTGGACAGCAGGTTGTAGGCCAGCGCCCGCGTCTTGCTGTAGCCGGAGTGCAGCAGGATGACGAAGTCGCCGACCTCCTGCGGAATCTCGTGGGCGATGATGGCCAGCGCGGTGACGGCGCCAAGGCGCACGTCCTCCATGAAGGCAGCCGCGATCAGCACGCCATCGACGAAATTGTGGAAGGTGTCGCCGACCAGGATCAGGAGGCCGGAACGGCCGTGGTCATGCCCATGGGCATGTACGTGCGGCTCGTGGCCCTCGCAGGCCTCGATGTGGCAGTGGCGCCAGATCACCAGCTTTTCGAGGATGAAGAAGATGAGGATGCCGCCGAGCACGATGGAGGTGCTGGTCGTCGCGTCGCCGCTGGCGGTGACGGCAGCCGGCAGGACTTCGAGAAAGGCCGCGCCCAGCAGCGCGCCGATGGCATAGCTGATCAGCCACTGCACCCAGTGCACGCGCGCCGTCAGCGCGAAGGCGGCGGCCGCCAGCACCGACAGGGCACCGCCGGTCAGCGAGGCGAGGAGAATCCAGTTGAGTACGGACATGAGGGCACGGATTATACGGTTCGATCGAGCCAGATCAGGCTGGCCATGCGCCCGGTCGCGCCGTCGCGGCGATAGGAATAGAAGCGCTCGCGTTCGGTGACGGTACAAAAACCGCCGCCGCTGACACGCCGGACACCGACGTCCGCCAGCCGCTGCCGCGCCAGTTCGTACAGGTCGCACAGCCACTTGCCCGCGCCATGCGGGGCGAACGCCTTCGCGGCAGCAGCGTCGTGGGCGACGAAGGCCGCACGCACTTCGTCGCCGACCTCGAAGGCCGTCGGGCCGATGGCCGGGCCGAGCCAGGCCATCACTTCGCCGGGCGGTCGCCGTAGCGCCAGCGCCGACTTTTCCAGCACGCCCGCCGCCAGCCCGCGCCAGCCGGCGTGCGCCGCCGCCACCGCCGTGCCGCCCACGTCGCAGAACAGCACCGGCAGGCAGTCGGCAGTCAGCACCGCGCAAACGCTGCCCGGCGCGAACGCCACGCTGGCGTCGGCGTCGCAGCCCGGCGCAGCGACTGCCGCTTCGACGCATTGCACACCATGGACCTGGCGCAGCCAGGCCGGCTCCACCGGCAATTCGCGGCGCAGGATGGCGCGGTTCGCCGCCACGGCCGCCGGGTCGTCGCCAACGTGGTCGCCGAGATTGAGGCTCGCATACGGCCCGCCGCTGACGCCACCCTGGCGCGTCGTCACCAGCGTCCGCACTTGCGGTGGTGCCGGCCAGTCGGGAATGAGGAACCCGCTCATGCCCGCAGGCTGTCGAGCAGCGCGGCGAAATCCGCCGGCAGCGGCGCTTCCCAGGCGCACTCGGTGCCGCTGGCGGGATGAAGCACAGCCAGGCGCCAGGCATGCAGGGCCTGGCGGCGGAAGGCATCGAGCCGCACATCGCCGCTGCAGGTCTTGCCATAGACCGGGTCGCCGGCCAGCGGATGGCCGATGGATGCCAGATGCACCCGGATCTGGTGGGTGCGGCCGGTTTCCAGCCGGCATTCGAGCAGCGTCGCCTTCTCGAATCGTTCCATCACGCGATAGTGGGTGCGCGCCTCCTTGCCGCCGCTGCCGGCGACTACCGCCATCTTGATGCGCTGCACCGGGTGGCGCCCGATCGGTGCATCGACGACACCGTCGCGCTCGATCCGCCCCAGCGCCAGCGCGAGGTAATGGCGCTTGACGCTGCGCGCCTGCAGCTGCCGCACCAGGTCGGTCTGCGCCGGCAGCGTCTTCGCTACCACCAGCAGGCCGCTGGTTTCCTTGTCCAGCCGATGCACGATACCGGCACGCGGAATGCCCGCAAGCGCCGGCGCATGGTGCAGCAGCGCGTTCATCAGCGTGCCGGACTCGTTGCCGTTGCCCGGGTGCACCACCAGGCCGGCGGGCTTGTCGAGCACGATCAGGTGGTCGTCCTCGAAGACGATATCGAGCGCGATGTCCTCGGCCGCCGCAAAAGTCGGCGCTGGCGGCACGGCGACGGTAACGCTTTCACCACCGAGCACCTTGCGCTTGGCGTCGGCGGCGAGGCCATCGACCTGGATCAGCCCGTCCTTGAGCCAAGCCTGCAGGCGGCTGCGCGAATGCTCGGGGAACATCCGCGCCAGCGCAGCGTCCACCCGCATGCCGACCATTTCGACAGGAATCTCGGCCGCTGCCACGGCCGACGGCAGCGCAGGGGCTGGCGGCGTGCAGCTATAATCGTCCGACTCATCCAGGGAACTGTTCATCATGCGTAGTTTAGCCGCTCTCCTTGCCGCCCTTGCCTTGTCCGTCGCCGGTTGCGGCCTGATTCCCGAGCAGATCGACGAAACCGCCGGCTGGTCACCGAACAAGCTCTACACCGAGGCCAAGACCGCCGTCGCCGAGGGCTCCTACGACAAGGCCATCAAGTACTTCGAGAAACTCGAATCGCGCTACCCCTACGGCCGCTACGCCCAGCAGGCGCAGCTCGAGGTCGCCTTCGCCTATTACAAGCAGAGCGAGCCGGCCTCGGCCATCGCCGCCTGCGACCGCTTCATCCGCCTCCATCCGACCCACCCCAGCGTCGATTACGCCTATTACCTGAAGGGCCTGGTCAATTTCAACGAAGATCTCGGCATGCTCGGCTACGTCAGCAACCAGGACCTGACCGAGCGCGACCCGAAGGCGGCGAAAGAATCGTTCGAGGCATTCAAGGAGCTGGCCACCCGCTTCCCCAACAGCAAGTACGCCGCCGACGCCACGGCCCGCATGAAGTATCTGGTCAATGCGCTGGCCGCGCACGAGGTGCACGTGGCCCGCTATTACATGAAGCGTGGCGCCTATGTCGCCGCCGCCAACCGCGCCCAGTTCGCCGTCAAGACCTATGCCGACGCGCCCGCCAATGAAGAGGCGCTGTTCATCATGGTCAAGGCCTACGACGCGCTGAATCTCAACGACCTGCGTGACGATGCCGAGCGCGTGATGAAGGCGAACTTCCCCAACAGCGTGTATTACAAGCGCGGGCTGAACCGCAAGGAAGCCTGGTGGAAGCTCTGGTAAGCAAGGGTTCCCTCCCCCCGGCCCCCGCCCGCCGGCGGGGGAGCCCGCAAGCTCGCTGCACTCGATTGCCACTGGGAACCATGTAGTCTCCCACGGGTGGGGTCGCGCGTTCCACGCGCTCCAGTTGGTGCTTTGCCTTGGGGCGGCCCGGCGGCAAATCTGCAGGTTAAGATTCAGCCGCGCTGGCGGCGAGCTTCGAACAGGCAGATCCCGCTCGCTACCGAAACGTTGAGGCTCTCGACCGAGCCGTACATCGGGATTTTCGCCAGTTCGTCGCAGGTGTCGCGCGTCAGCCGCCGCAGGCCTTCGCCCTCGGCGCCGAGCACCCAGGCCACGGCGCCCTTCTGCTCGATGGCATAGATGTCCTTGCTCGCCTCGCCGGCGGCGCCAATCACCCAGATGTTGCGTTCCTTGATCTCGCGCAGCGTGCGCGCGAGGTTGGTCACCATGAGGTAGGGCACCGTGTCGGCCGCGCCCGAGGCCACCTTGATGGCGGTCGCATTGAGGCCGCAGGCGCGATCCTTGGGCGCAAGCACGGCATGGCAGCCGGCGGCATCGGCCACGCGCAGGCAGGCGCCGAGGTTGTGCGGATCGGTCACGCCATCGAGCACCAGCAGCAGCGGCGGGTCGGACAATTCATCGAGCACATCGTCCAGCGTGACATGGCGCTGCGTCGCCGCCACACGCGCCAGCACGCCCTGGTGTCGCGCTCCGCCGGCCATGCCGTCGAGGCGCGCCGCATCGGTCGGCAGCACACGCACGCCGCGCGATTCGGCGAGGCTCACCAGATCGCGTACGCGCGCATCCTGGCGGCCCGCCGCGACGTAGATTTCCTTGATGTCCCCTGCCGCGTGACGCAGCTTGGCAGTGACGGCATGAAAGCCGTGGATCAGGTGCAGTTCGCTCATGTGCGAACCGCCTCGCCCTGCGCCACCAATCGCTCCAGATCGGCGACCGTAAATGACGGCACCGCGACGAAGCGGCCGGCGATGACGCAGGCGGCACTGACGCCACCATCGGCTTCGAGCGCCGTCGTACGCGTGTGCAGCAGCACGAATTTCCAGGGCGCTCCCTCGGGTCGCCCGAAGGCGCCGGTAACGCCCTTCTCGCCGGCGCCGAGGAAGCGTGCGAGGTCTTCGGCGCTTTCCGGTGCCAGCACCATGCGCGCACCATCTTCCGAGACATCGAGCAGCAGCGCATCGAACTGGCCGACGGCGTCGATGAAGGCGCGGCCCGGCAGCGGCGGCGTCATTCGGTAGCGCGGTTGCGAACGTCGTTCCTGCATGGCCATCACCCCCACTCGAACCGCCTAGTCGCGCTTGCCGCGCTTCTTCCCCGTCGGCACCGCGTTGTCGGCGTCCACCAGGCGGAAGTCGATCTTGTTCTGCTCCATGTCTACCCGCATCAGCTTGATGCTCACCCGATCGGACAGGCGGAAGCGACGGCCGCTGCGCTCGCCGACCATGGCATGAGCCTTGTCGTCGAAATGGAAGTAGTCGGAACCAAGTTCAGACACATGCACCAGGCCTTCGACGAACACTTCGTCGAGGGCGACGAAAATACCGAAGGACACCACCGAGGAGATGCTGCCGGTGAATTCCTCGCCGATGCGGTCCTGCATGTAGTAGCACTTGAGAAATGCGTCGACGTCGCGCGTCGCTTCGTCGGCGCGGCGCTCGGTCTGGGAGCAGTGCAGGCCGATCTGTTCCCAGTCGCCGGCCTCGTAGCGCCGTCCCGCCAGCGCCGACTTTATCGAGCGGTGGATCAGCAGGTCGGGGTAGCGCCGGATCGGCGAGGTGAAGTGGGTGTAGCTCTCGTAGGCGAGGCCGAAGTGGCCGACGTTGTCCGGGCTGTAGATGGCCTGGCGCAGCGAGCGCAGCATCACCGTCTGCAGCAGTTGCTTGTCGGGGCGACCCTGCAGCTTTTCGAGCAGCGCGGCGTAGTCCTTGGCGTGCGGCTCGTCGCCGCCGCCCAGCTGGAGGCCGAAGGTGCCGATGAAGTCGCGCAGCTTTTCCAGCCGCTCCGGCTTGGGCCCTTCATGCACCCGATACAGCGCCGGGTGCTCGCTTTCCTTGAGGAAGTCGGAGGCGCAGACGTTGGCGGCGAGCATGCATTCCTCGATCACGCGATGGGCGTCGTTGCGCTCGTAGGGCTCGATGCGGGAGATCTTGCCGTTGTCGTCGAAGATCATGCGCGTCTCGACGGTCTCGAAATCGATGGCGCCACGCTTGGTGCGCGCCTTGACCAGTACGCGGAACAGGGCGTCGAGGTTTTCGAGGTGCGGCAGCAGTACCCCGAGCTTCGTCCGGGCGGCGGCATCCTTGTCGTAGAGGGCAGCGGCGACTTCGTTGTAGGTCAGCCGGGCATGCGACCACATCACCGCCGAGTAGAAGCGGTATTTCTTGATTTCGCCGCTGGCCGAGACGTCCATGTCGCAGACCATGCACAGGCGATCGACCTGGGGGTTGAGCGAGCACAGGCCGTTGGAAAGCTTCTCCGGCAGCATCGGGATCACCCGCCGCGGGAAATACACCGAGTTGCCGCGATCCTTGGCGTCTGCGTCGAGCGCGCCACCAGCCTGAACGTAATGCGAGACGTCGGCGATGGCGACAACCAGGCGATAGCCCTTGCCCTGCCGCTCGCAATAGACGGCGTCGTCGAAGTCGCGCGCAGTCTCGCTGTCGATGGTCACCAGCGGTAGCTTCGTAATGTCCTCGCGGCCCTTCCAGTCCGACTTGCGTACCTCGTCCGGCAGCTTCTTCGCTTCCTGCAGCACGGCCTTGGAGAACTCGAAAGGCAGCTCGTGCTTGCGCAGTGCGATCTCGATTTCCATGCCGGAATCGGCGTAGTTGCCGAGAATTTCGATCACATGGCCGATCGGCTGTTTCTGCTTGCTTGGCTGTTCGAGAATCTCGACCATCACCACCTGGCCGGCCTTGGGCCTGGGCGCTTTCTTGTCGCCCTTGGCCGGCGGCGCGATCAGGATGTCCTGGCTGATGCGCTTGTTCTCGGCCACGACGTACCAGACGCCGTGTTCTTCGAAGACGCGGCCGACCAGCTTGGTGTTGGCGCGCTCGATGACCTCGACGATCTTGCCCTCGGGCCGCCCCTTGCGATCGGTACCGATGACGCGAGCGATGGCATGGTCGCGGTGCAGCACCTTGTCCATTTCCTTCATCGACAGGAACAGGTCGGCGCCGCCGTCGTCCGGCACCAGGAAGCCGAAGCCGTCGGCATGGCCCTCGACGCGGCCGCGGATCAGGTCGGCCTTGTCGGGAATCAGCCAGTCGTCGCGACGGTTCTGCAGCAACTGGCCGTCGCGCGCCATGGCACCGAGGCGGCGCGTGAAGTGGGTTTCCTCGAACTCGGCGACGTCGAGCAGTTCGCAGATGCGCTCGAACGACACCGGCACGCCCTGCTCCGCCAAGACCTGCAGCACATACTCGCGGCTCGGCAGCGGATGCTCATAGGTGGCGATCTCGCGCTCGAACATCGGGTCGGCGCGGCGAATTTTGGAGAGCTTTGACTTGGCTGGCTTGTTTGACAATTCGTTAATTTCCTTTATGATTCGCGCCTCGTTTCACACCTGCCCAGGTGGCGGAATTGGTAGACGCACTAGTTTCAGGTACTAGCGGGTAACTCCGTGGAGGTTCGAGTCCTCTCCTGGGCACCAAGGTTTGAATCAGGTTGCAAAGACAAAAAGCCGGCTGCTGCCGGCTTTTTCATTTGTGTCGCTTACTTGAACGGGTGCCGCAGCACAATCGTTTCCTCGCGGTCGGGACCGGTCGAAACCATGTCCACCGGCACGCCGCAGAGTTCTTCCATGCGCTTGATGTAGGCCTGCGCAGCCTTGGGCAGGGCATCGAAACTCTTGATGCCCACGGTGCTGTCGGACCAGCCGGACATCGACTCGTAGACCGGCTCGCAGCGCTCCAGGTCGTCGGCGCCGACGGGCAGGATGTCGGTAACGCCACCATCCAGCTTGTAGCCGGTGCAGATCTTCATTTCCTCGATGCCGTCGAGCACGTCAAGCTTCATCACGCACAGGCCGGAGATGCCGTTGATCTGGATCGAGCGCTTCAGCGCAGCGGCATCGAACCAGCCGCAGCGGCGGGCACGGCCGGTCGTGGAACCGAATTCGTGGCCCTTGTCGGCCATGTGCTTGCCGACCGGGTCCTGCTTGTCGATGGCGTCGTAGAGTTCGGTCGGGAAGGGGCCGCTGCCGACACGCGTGGTGTAGGCCTTGGTGATGCCCAGCACGTAGTGCAGCATGCTCGGGCCGACGCCAGCGCCGGTGGACGCGCCGCCGGCGACACAGTTAGACGAGGTGACGTAGGGATAGGTGCCGTGGTCGATGTCGAGCAGCGTACCTTGCGCGCCCTCGAACAGGATGTTGGCGCCGGCCTTGTGGGCCTCGTAGAGCGAGCGCGGCACGTCGGCGATCATCTTGGTGATGCGCGGCGCCAGCGCCATCGCGCCGTCGAGAACGAACTGGAAGTCGACGGTCTCGGCGCCCAGGTAGTTCTTCAGCATGAAGTTGTGATAATCCAGCACCTCGGCCAGCTTCTCGGCAAAGCGCTTGGGCCGCAGCAGGTCCTGTACGCGCAGGCCGCGCCGGGCCACCTTGTCTTCGTAGGCCGGGCCGATGCCGCGGCCGGTGGTGCCGATCTTCTTGGCGCCCTTGGCCGCCTCGCGCGCGATGTCGACCGCCTGGTGGTAGGGCAGGATGAGCGGGCAGGCCTCGGAAATCTTCAGTCGCGATTCGGCATCGACGCCGGCCGCCTGGAGCTGGTCGAGCTCCTTCATCAGCGCCTCGGGCGACAGCACCACGCCGTTGCCAATGTAGCAGGTCACACCTTCGCGCAGGATGCCTGACGGCACCAGGTGCAGCACGGTCTTCTTGCCGCCGATGACGAGCGTGTGGCCGGCGTTGTGGCCGCCCTGGTAGCGCACTACGCCCTGGGAGTGGTCGGTCAGCCAGTCGACGATCTTGCCCTTGCCTTCATCACCCCACTGGGTGCCGATAACGACTACGTTCTTTGCCATGATCAATCTTCCTTGAATGCTTCAATGATCCATTGCTCGCCACGACGCACCAGCATGCGGTCGCAGCCTGCTTCATGCCATGTTCCTTCGTGGCCGGGCAGTGCCGCCACGACCGTTTCGCCCTGCCCGCGCAGCCGCTCCGTTTCGGCGTGCAGCGCATCGTCTTCGGGCCAGGGCGCAAGTATCGCACCGCGCGATGCCTGCGGCGACACCAGTTGCGCCACCTCGCGCAGATCCATCGAGAAGCCGGTGGCGGCGCGGCCGCGGCCGAAGGCCTGGCCGACCTTGTCGTAGCGACCGCCCAGCGCCACTGCGCCGGGGTTGCCGGCAGCGTAGGCGGCGAACACCACGCCACTGTGATAGTGGTAGCCGCGCAGGTCGGCGAGGTCAAAGCTCAGCGGCAGCGTGACGGCCGCAGCGGCGAGGCGCCGCAACTCGCCCAGCGCCTGGGTGATTTCGGAAAAAGTCGGCAGTAGCGCCACGGCGCGGTCGAGCACCGCAGCCGGGCCATAGAGTTCGGGCAGCGCCAGAAGACCGGCGCGCGCCGGTTCCGCGACGTCGATCACCAAGTCGCGCAGCGCCGGCGAGTCCTTGGCCTGTAGCGCGGCGAAAACGGCCTGTTCGCGGTCGGACGACAGTGCGGCGGCAGAAGCCAGGGCACGGAATATCGCGACATGGCCGACGTCGATGCGAATCGCCGGCACTGCGCACAGTTCGAGCGAGCGCGCCAGCAGGCGGACGATCTCGATGTCGGCTTCGAGTCCGGCATGGCCATAGAGCTCGGCGCCGATCTGCACCGGTTCGCGCGAGGCCAGCAGACCCGAGGGCACGGCATGCAGGGCGCTACCGCAATAGCAGAGCCGGGTGACGCCCTTGCGGTTGAGCAGGTGGGCGTCGATGCGCGCGACCTGCGGCGTGATGTCGGCGCGCACGCCGACCGTCCGCCCCGAAAGCTGGTCGACCAGTTTGAAGGTGCGCATGTCCATGTCGCGACCGCTACCGGTGAGCAGCGATTCGACATATTCAAGCAGTGGCGGCGCCACCAGCTCGTAACCATGGCGGGAATATTCGTCGAGCAGGCGGCGGCGCAGGCGCTCGACGTGGGCTGCCTCGGCGGGCAGCAGGTCTTCGATGGCCTCGGGCAACAGCCAGCGGGGGGCGGTACGGTCGCTCATTTGATGACGATCATGAGAATCAGGCCTGCGACGATCGAAGTCAACCCGAGAAAGCGCAACTGGCCATCGGCAAGTTCGGTGACGCGGCGAAAGGTTTCACGCCATACCCGCGGTGCGATGAAGGGCATGAGGCCCTCGATCACCAGCATCAGCGCGAACGCCAGCAGGAACGTCGTGACCATCTGCCGACTTTATTTCGCGCCGCCCTTACCGGGGTTCTTCAGATACTTGAAGAAATCGGAATTCGGCTCGACCACCAGCACGTCATTCTTGGTCTTGAAGCTGGATCGATAGGCTTCGAGGCTGCGGTAGAACGAATAGAACTCGGGATTCAGGCTGAAGGCCTGGCCATAGGTCGACGCCGCCTTGGCGTCGCCCTCGCCCTTGATCTTCTGCGCATCGCGATAGGCCTCGGCGACGATGACCTCGCGCTGCCGGTCGGCGTCGGCGCGAATCTTCTCGGCCTGGGCCGCGCCCTCGGAGCGCAGCTCGTTGGCGACGCGCTTGCGTTCCGTTTCCATGCGGCGATAGACCGATTCCGCTACGTCCGTCGGGTAATCGACGCGCTTGAGGCGGACGTCGACGACCTCCACGCCGATGGCGCGCATGTCGGCATCGGCCTTTTTCTGCACGTCGGCCATGATCTTGTCGCGAGCACCGGAAACGACGTCATGCACGGTGCGCTTGCCGAATTCTTCGCGCAGGCCGGAGTTGACGGTCTGGGCCAGGCGCGTCTTGGCCACGGTTTCGTCGCCGGCGACCGAGATGTAGTACAGCTTGACATCATGGATGCGCCATTTGACGTAGGAATCGACCAACACCGGCTTTTTCTCGGCGGTGAGGAAGCGCTCGGGTTCGGCGGTGTCGAGGGTCAGGATGCGCCGGTCGAAGAAGCGCACGTTCTGGATCATCGGCCATTTGAAGGCGAGGCCGGGATCGCGGATGACTTCCTTGACCTCACCAAGCTGGAAGACGATAGCGTACTGACGCTGATCAACCGTGAATAAGGTCATGGCGGCGACGATCATCGCCACCATGAAGCCGGAACCGATAAAGGGCAAATAGCGGTTCATCAACGAGCCCCCCTTTCACGCGAGAGGGTGCGGGAACTGCCGCCGAACATGCCAACCTGACCATCCGGGGCATTGCGTTCGAGTTGCGGCGGCGTCGCGCCGGACATGGCGGCCGCGGGTTCGCTGCGGGTCACCGTGCTGGGCTCGGCAATCGCCGATGCCGCGACGCCGGCACCGGCCGCCGCCATCAGCTTGTCGAGCGGCAGATAGAGCAGGTTGCCCTGGCCCTTGGCGTCGATCATCACCTTGCTGGTGTTCGAATAGACCTGCTGCACGGTATCGATATAAAGGCGGGTACGCGTCACTTCTGGCGCCTTGTTGTATTCGACGAGGATCTGCTTGAAGCGCGAGGCATCACCCTCGGCGGTCGCGATCATGCGACTCTTGTAGCCGCTGGCCTCCTCGAACAGCCGCGAGGCGGTACCGCGGGCACGCGGGATGACGTCGTTGGCATAGGCCTGGCCCTCGTTCTTGTGGCGCTCGCGATCCTGGCCGGCCTTGACGGCGTCATCGAAGGCCGCCTGCACCTGCTCCGGCGGTTGCGTGCTCTGCATCGTGACGGCGCGAATCTGGATGCCGGTGGCGTAGCGATCGAGGATGTCCTGCATCAGTTTCTGGGTGTTGGCGGCGATGACATCGCGCCCCTCGTAGAGTACGAAGTCCATCTTGTTCTTGCCCACGACCTCGCGGATCGCGGTTTCGGCGGCACCGATCACGGCGTCGTCGGGGTGGCGATTCTTGAAGATATAGTCCTTGGGATCCTTCAGCAGGTACTGCACGGCGAACTGCACCATGACGATGTTCTCGTCGTCGGTGAGCATCAGCGCTTCCTTCAGCACCTTGTTCTTTTCCGTGCCGCGATAGCCAACCTCGACGGTGCGCACGCCAGACAGATTGACCACCTCGTGGCTCTGGATCGGCCACGGCAAGCGCCAGCGCAAGCCGGGGTCGGTGGTTTCGCTGTAGCTGCCGAACTGCAACACGATGCCGCGCTGGCTGGCATCGACGATGTAGAAGCCGCTGGCCAGCCACACCACGGCCACCAGGATGCCGATGAGGCCAAGGCCGCCGCCGAACTGGCGCGGGGTCAGCGTCGGCATGCCGCCGCCATTGCCACCGTCGCTGCCATTGCCGCCGCCGCCCTTCTTGCCGAGCATGCCGGACAAACGGCGATTGAAGTCGCGCCACAACTCTTCGAGATCGGGAGGGCCTTGGTTGCCGCCCTTGTTGCCGCGGTTGGGATCGTTGCCCCAGCCGGGATCGTTGAGAGACATGAAGATGCCTGTAATCATGGACTTGATGTGGGGTCGGGGAGGATTGGTTTCAAGCTGCGTCGGGTTGCCCGAGGGCGTCATCCTGGCGGCTGCCCTCGCGGGCAATCTCCGCCAGCGCGTCCCGCAGCAGGTCTAGGCCGGCGCCGCTTCTGGCGCTGACACGAATGCGGCCGAGTCTACCACAGTCGTCACGCTCGACGCCCGGCGCGGCGGCGGTCAGGTCGATCTTGTTCCAGACGAGAATCTGTGGCACCTCGGCCGCGCCGATCTCCTTCAGCACGTCCTGCACCGCAGCCATCTGCTGGTCGCGGTCGAGGCTGGCCGAATCGACCACATGCAGCAGCAGGTCGGCCTGCGCCGTCTCCTCCAGAGTGGCGTGGAAGGCGGCGACCAGCGAATGCGGCAGGTCGCGGATGAAGCCAACCGTGTCCGACAGCACGATCTGGCCGGCACCCTCGACGTACAAACGGCGCGAGGTGGTGTCGAGCGTCGCAAACAGCTGGTTGGCGGCATAGGCGCCGGCCTTGGTCAGGGCATTGAACAGGGTACTCTTGCCAGCGTTGGTGTAGCCCACCAGCGACACCGCCAGCACTTCGCTGCGGCTGCGGGCGCGGCGGCGCACCTGGCGCTGGCGGTGGAGCTGCTTCAGCCGGTCCTTGAGCAGGGAAACGCGCTTGCCCAGCAGGCGGCGGTCGGTCTCCAACTGCTTTTCGCCGGGGCCGCGCAGGCCGATGCCGCCCTTCTGCCGTTCGAGGTGGGTCCAGCCGCGCACCAGCCGGGTGGCCAGGTGCTGCAACTGCGCCAGTTCCACCTGCAGCTTGCCCTCATGGCTCTTGGCGCGCAGCGCGAAGATGTCGAGGATCAGGCTGCTGCGGTCGATGACGCGGCAGCTGAGTTCGCGTTCGAGGTTGCGCTGCTGGCCCGGCGCGAGTTCGTGGTTGAAGATGACGATGTCGGCTTCCTCGGCCTGCACCATCTGGCCGATCTCCACCACCTTGCCGCGCCCGGCAAAGGTTTTGGCGTCGGGGCTGGCCCGCTTGCCCTTGACCACGGCCAGCGGCACCGCGCCGGCGCTTTCCGCCAGCATATGAAACTCGTCAAGGCGTTCGCCGAAATCGCGCTCGCCGAAATCCAGCTGAACCAGTATCGCCCGATTGCCGGCGGACGGCCGATCAAACATTGGGATGAGTCAGAGCAGCAGATCCGGGCGGCGTCAAGGCGCCCTCCCCGCGCAGCGCTTGCGGCAAATCACTCGTCGTCGGTTTCGTGATTGATATTGACGGGGCGTGCCGGCACCACGGTCGAGATGGCGTGCTTGTACACCATCTGGGTAACGGTGTTCTTGAGCAGCACCACGTACTGGTCGAAGGATTCGACCTGGCCCTGCAGCTTGATGCCGTTGACGAGATAAATGGAGACCGGAACATGCTCGCGCCGCAGCGCGTTCAGGAACGGGTCTTGTAGCATCTGCCCTTTGTTGCTCATGGTTGGCCTCTCTTGATTGACGCTCGCAAGTGAACGAGCGCGTAACTGTAATTGATTTCGACTAAGCCTGCCACCGGAGGTTCAGTCCTTGTCGGCGAATGGGTTGCGGCTCGACTTGTACTGGATGCGCAGCGGCGTGCCCTGCAGCTTGAATGCTTCCATGAAGCAGCCTTCGAGATAGCGGGTGTAGGACGCCGGCACGTGGTCGAGCGCGTTGCCATGGATGACGATGATCGGCGGGTTGCTGCCGCCCTGGTGGGCGTAGCGCAGCTTCGGTCGTGACAGGCCGTGGCGCGGCGGTGCCTGTTTCTGCACGGCGGCACCAAGCACGCGTGTGAGCTGCGGCGTCGGCATCTTCTTCATCGCTGCCGCCCAGGCCTTGTCCACCGAACCGAGCACGCCGGCGATGCCCTGGCCCTTGAGCGCGGAGACGTAATGGACGCGGGCGAAGCCGAGGAAGTTGAGCTTGCGACCGATGTCCACCTTGACCCGTTCGCGGCGGTAGTCGTCGATGCTGTCCCACTTGTTCACCGCCAGCACCAGTGCGCGACCGGCCTCGATGACGAAGCCGGCGATGTGGGCGTCCTGGTCGGAGATGTCCTGGCTGGCATCGACCATCAACACCACGACATTGGCTTCCTCCACCGCCTGCAGCGTCTTGATGACCGAGAACTTCTCGATGGTTTCAAAGACGCGCCCCTTGCGGCGCAGGCCGGCGGTGTCGATCAGGGTGTATTGCTTGCCGTCACGGTCGAACGGCACCTCGATGGCGTCGCGCGTGGTGCCCGGCATGTCGAAGGCGATCACGCGCTCTTCGCCGAGCAGTGTGTTGATCAGGGTGCTCTTGCCGACGTTGGGGCGGCCGACAATGGCAACCTTGGGGACGATGGCGGGCTTGCCGCCACACGCATCCGCCGTGGCGCTGGCGCGCTCCTCAGGAAGTACCCCTGGGGTGCCGACTTTTTCGTCTGCGTCCGGTTCCGCTGCCTTTGGCGCGAACGGCGCCAGCGCCAGGTCGAGCAGTTCGCGCACGCCGTCGCCGTGCGCGGCCGAAATGACCAGGGGATCGCCGCAGCCCAGTTCGTGGAACTCGGCGGCCACCAGCGGCCGGTTCATGCCCTCGGCCTTGTTCACCACGAGGTGCAGCGGCCGGCCGCTGCGACGCAGGCGATCGGCGATGGCCGCATCCTGCGGCGTCAGGCCGGCGCGGACATCGACGATGAACATCAGCACGTCGGCCTCGGCGATGGCCGATTCGGCCTGGCGTGCCATCTCGTGCACGATGCCGTCCTTCGCCGTCGGCTCGAAGCCGCCGGTATCGACCACCAGGAAAGGCTGATCGCCCATGCGGCCGTGGCCATAGTGGCGGTCGCGCGTCAGGCCCGGCAGGTCGGCGACCAGCGCGTCGCGGCTGCGGGTGAGCCGATTGAACAGGGTGCTCTTGCCGACGTTGGGACGCCCGACCAGGACCAGGGTTGGGATCATGCCGGCTTCCTTGCGATGACAGTGGCGAAGTTTTTCTTGGTGCCGCCGGGAGCATCAAAACTCTCGTGGCTCGACTGGAGAAATTCCCAGCCGGCAAAAGCCTGCGCCAGTTCGTCGCGGCCAAACAGGGTGTAAGTCCCACCGCCGAATAAGTCGAGATAACTCGTACCCTCGATCAGAACGTTGGCCGCGACAACGCCCCCGGGCCGCGTCGCGCGTTGTATGCCGTCCAGCAGTTCGGTCGAAAGCGGGCGCGGGAAGAACATCAGCAGGCCGATGGCGACGACGCTGTCGTAGCTGCCGACAATCGGGTCGTGGCCGAGGTCGGCCTGGCGACCGACAACCGCCAGCCCCTCGGCCTCGGCGGCTGCAGACAGCCGCTCGATGGCCGCCGCGCTGCCGTCGAACGCCGTGACCCGGCAGCCGGCGCGCGCGGCCGCCAGCACCAGGTTACCAAGACCGCAGCCGAGGTCGAGCACCTCGCCACGCAGATGCGGCAGCGCCGCCTCTTCGAAGGGGTTGAGTATGAACTCGCCCGCCGCGATCTGGTCCCGAAACTGGCGATCGAAAAAGTTGACGGCGTCGCTCACGAATGCGTCTGCATCACTTCGCACCGAGGGCATAGATGCCGCCCTTGCGCGTCTGGACGACCATGCCATTGGCGATGCGCTGCGGCTCGGCCATGACCTCACCGCCGTCGGTCTTCTGTCGCACGGCGAAGGAACCATCGTCGCGGCGCAGGAAATGCACCACGCCTTCGAAGTCGGCCACCGCCACCAGGTCGCCCAGCACCAGTGGCCGCGAGAGGCCGCGGTAGGCGAGCTTGTCCTGCTTCCAGACGCTGCCGCCGGTGCTGCGCTCAAGCGCATGCACCACGCCCTTGTCGTCGCTGACGTAGACGTGGTTGGCATCGATATCGAGGCCGGCGCGGCTCGATAGCTCGCGTGACCACAGGGCATTGCCCGAAGCCAGGTCGAAGCAGGCGACGCGCCCCTGATACGAGGCAGCACAGACTTCGCGGCCGGCGACCACCGCCGAGCTGGCGATGTCGGCCACGCGCTCCAGTTCGGTCGCGCCCTTGGGCAAGGCCACGGTGCTTTCCCACATCGCGGCGCCGTTGTTGAGGGCGATGGCCACCAGCTTGCCGCCGGGGAAACCGGCTATCGCCGCACGGTCGAGCAGTGTCACGCCGACGTTGGAGCGCAGCGACAACGCCGGCGTGCTGCGCTGATATACCCAGCGGCGCTTGCCATCGGCGGCTTCGAAACCGAATATGCGCGAGTCGCCGGAGCGCACCACCACCAGGCCGTCGGCCACGGCCGGTGCGGCCAGGATTTCGGAACTGGCACGGGCCTGCCACATGGGCTTGCCGCTGTCAGCATCGAAGGCCAGCACTTCGCCCTTGCTGGTTCCGACCACGACAGTTTTGGCATCGGCGCCAACACCGCTGGAAAGATTCTGCCCGGTGGCAACCTTCCATACCTGCTTGCCATTGTCGAAACGGTAAAGGTTGCCATTACGGCCGGCGGCGAAGACGCGCTCGCCGACGACGGCCGGGGTGAACACGAATTCGCCGGCATCGCCGACGCTGTTGCTCCACAGCGTTTTCACGTCGGCCGTCGCCTTGATGGCAGTCAGCTCGGCCGGCTTGTTCTTGGGCGCGCTGGAAAAGGGATTGAGCTTGTCGACCGTCGAACAGCCGGCAGTACCGAGCAGTGCGGCGATCAGCCAGGCAGCAGGTGTCGTCGTCAGCTTCACTTGGCGCCTCCCACGGTACCGGTTCCGAGGGCGTCGAGCTTGTCCTGCAGTACGGCCTTGTAGGGCGCCACCTGCTGTGCCGCCGTGCCGCCAGCGCCGACTTTCTCGGCAAGCTTCGCGAGCGCCGCCGCGTAGGCGGCCTTGGCCTCTGCCGTCTTGCCAAGAGCGGCAAACACGTCACCGCGCACTTCGCCGAAGCGAGGCGCGAAGCTGGCGGCCGCGGGCTCGGCTGCCAGCCACTTCATCGCTTCGTCATAGGCCTTCTCGTCGAGCAGAACCGTCGCCAGGCGCAAACGCGCCAAGTCGCGCAGGGCTTCGTCCCTGGCGTTATCGGCTGCCCACTGCAGTTGCGCTTTCGCCGTCTTGAGATCGCCCGTTTCGGCCTGGGTCTTGCCCGAAAGCAGCGCCGCCATGCCGGCGTAGGCGGTCGAAGAATACTTGTCAATCAACACACCGGCGAGCTCGCGGGTACGCTTGGCGTCCTGCTGTGCCGCCGCCCGCTGCAGGCTCATGTAGAGCGCCGATGCCTCAGACGACTGCGAGCGCTGCCACCAGTTCCATCCCTGCCAGCCCAGTACCGACAGTGCCAGCGCAACCACGATGGCGGTGATGAGGTTGCCATACTGCGTCCACCAGGTTTTCAGCTCGGCGAGCTGTTCTTGTTCTTCGAGGTCATAGACCGCCATCTTCTTCGTCTCCAAACAGCCAGGCGCCCACGGCGTCGGCGAGTTCATCGGCCGCGACGCGGCGTTGTTCGGCCGCCTCGCGCAGGGGTTTCAGGGTCACTTCGTTGGCTTGCGCTTCGTCGTCGCCGATGATCACGGCAAGCGGCGCACCCGAGGCGTCGGCGCGTTTCATCTGCGACTTGAAGCTGCCGCCGCCACAATGCAGCTGCACGGCATAACTGGTGTCGCGCAGGCCTTCGGCAACGCGAAAGGCGAAGCGCTGCGCGGCCTCGCCCTGGTGCACGATATAAACATCCGGGGCCGGCTTGTCATGCTGGTTGCCCTGGTCGCTCCACAACGCCAGCAGGCGTTCAATGCCCATGGCGAAGCCGCAGGCCGGTGCGGGCTTGCCGCCGAGCTGGCTTACCAGCCCGTCATAGCGACCGCCGGCGCAGACCGTGCCCTGAGCGCCGAGCTGGTCGGTGACCCACTCGAACACCGTAAGGTTGTAGTAGTCGAGCCCGCGCACCAGCCGCGGGTTGATGCGGTAGGGCAGGCCGGCATCCTTCAGCAGCTGCTGCACGCCCTCGAAATGCTTGAGCGAGGCTTCGCCAAGATAGTCGATCAGCTTCGGTGCGCCTTCGACGATGCCTTGCATGGCCGGATTCTTGGTGTCGAGGATGCGCAGCGGATTGCTGTGCAGGCGCCGCTTCGCTTCTTCGTCGAGCGCGTCGGCATGGCCGGCGAGATAGGCGATCAGGTCGGTGCGATGCCGCGCCCGCTCGTCGGGTTGCCCGAGCGAATTGATTTCGAGCTTGATGTTGTCGAGTGCCAGGTCGTCCCACAGCCGCTGGCACATCAGGACCTGTTCGGCATCGACGTCCGGCCCGGCGAATCCCAATGCCTCGACCCCGACCTGGTGGAACTGGCGATAGCGCCCCTTCTGCGGCCGTTCGTGGCGGAACATCGGGCCCATGTACCAGAGCCGGCGCGGCGCGTCGTAGAGCAGGTTGTGCTGAAGCACGGCGCGCACGCAGGAGGCCGTGCCTTCGGGTCGCAGCGTCAGCTGCTCGCCATTGAGGCTGTCGGTGAAGGAATACATTTCCTTCTCGACGATGTCGGTGACTTCGCCGATGGCGCGGGCGAACAGCGGCGTCGGCTCGACCATGGGCATGCGGATCGGGCGATAGCCGTAGGCGGCGAGCCAGTCGCGCACCAGCGCCTCGAACTGCTCCCACAATTCGGCGTCGTCGGGCAGGATGTCGTTCATCCCGCGGATGGCTTGGAGTGTCGTGCTCATGTTTCAGTGGCGCGGCAAATACTTGCGCGCGACGTAGTCGTCGATGATGTTTTTGAATTCAGCGGCGATGGCGTCGCCGCGCAGGGTGACGGTGCGTTCGCCGTCGACATAAACCGGCGCCACGGCTTCTTCACCCGTGCCCGGCAACGAGATGCCGATGTTGGCGTGCTTGCTTTCGCCGGGACCATTCACGACGCAACCCATCACCGCCAGCGTCATCTCCTCGACGCCCGGATGCTGCAGCTTCCACTCCGGCATGCGTTCGCGCACATAGTCCTGAATGTCCCGCGCCAGCTCCTGGAAGGTAGTGCTGCTGGTGCGACCGCAGCCGGGGCAGGCGACGACCATCGGCGTGAAGGCGCGCAGGCCCATGGTCTGCAGGATCTCCTGCGCCACCACGACCTCGCGGCTGCGGCTGCCGCCCGGCTCGGGCGTCAGCGAAATGCGGATGGTGTCGCCGATGCCTTCCTGCAGCAGTACGGCGAGTCCGGCTGTCGAGGCGACGATGCCCTTGCTGCCCATGCCGGCTTCGGTCAGACCGAGGTGCAGGGCGTAGTCGCCGCGCGCCGACAACTCCCGGTAAATGGCGATCAGATCCTGCACGCCCGACACCTTGCAGGAGAGGATGATGGCCTCGCGCGACAGGCCGAGCTCCTCGGCGCGCACGGCGGATTCGAGGGCGGACGTGACCATCGCCTCGCGCATGATCTCGGTGGCATCCTTGGGCTGCGCGCGCTTGGCGTTCGCGTCCATGACGCGTGCCAGCAGGGCCTGGTCGAGACTGCCCCAGTTAACGCCGATGCGCACCGGCTTTTCGAACTTGCAGGCGAAGTCGATCAACTGGGCGAACTGTTCATCTCGCTTCGCGCCCTTGCCGACGTTGCCCGGATTGATGCGGAACTTGGCCAGCGCGGAGGCACAAGCGGGATGCTCGGCCAGCAGCTTGTGGCCATTGAAATGGAAGTCGCCGATCAGCGGCACGTCGAGGTTCATTTGCGCAAGGCGGTCGCGGATCTTCGGCACCGCGGCGGCGGCCTCGCGCGTGTTCACCGTGATGCGCACCAGCTCGGAACCGGCGCGATGCAGTTCGGCCACCTGCATCGCCGTGGCGAAATCGTCCGCGGTATCGGTGTTGGTCATCGACTGCACGACCACCGCCGCCGTGCCGCCAACGCCGACTTTTCCAACCATGACACGGCGCGTCGGGCGGCGCGGCGTGGGGCCGCGCGGGATCACGACATCCGCCGTCACGCCGGCGCCGGGCCGCCCCAAGCCGGCGAACACCCCCTCAGCGGGCAGCGAGCTGCTATTGCGAGCGCGGGGGGGCATCTATTCATTCAACGGTGAGGCGCGCGACCTCGTCGCGAGCATGCGGCTTGAGGTCGATTTCACGCTCGCCATCGAGGATGCGTACGGCCGAGGCGCGCCCGACCCATATCTGGAATGGCGGTTTGCCGGCGGCAACCTGGCGAGTGCCACCAACAAACTCGCCGCTGAGGATGACACGCAGGCCGGCATCCTTGATCTCGACCCAGGACTTGTCGCTGAAAGTCAGCACCAGCTGTCGCCCGTCCGGCGGCAATACCGTCGGTAGCGGGGCAGCCACGGCCGCATCGCCAGTCGCGGCCGTCTGAGGAGCTGATATGGCCGGCGGTGCAACCGGCTCCAGCAACGGCGGTGCAACCGGGGGCGCTACGGGCGCATCGCCCGAAGACATCGTCAACTGGGATGGCAGAGGCAGGACGAAACCGGGCGAAACCAGATGCCATGCAGTCAGGCTCGCCGCGACCACCGCCAGGACAATGGCCCCGGCAACCCAGGCCGACAGCCGCCGCTCGCCGGGCAACGGCATGGCAGCGCCAGTGTCTTCCGGCGGACGCACTTCGGCGGTCTGCAACGGCGAGGTTGCCTCGAGCATGGCCAGCAGCGGCTCCGGTGCCAGCTTGAGGAAGCGCGCATAACTGCGGACGAAGCCGCGCACGAAGGTCGCCCCTTGCAGCCCCGAGTAGTCGTCGGCCTCGAGCGCCTCGATCTGGCGCGGGCTGAACTTGAGCGCATGCGCCGCATCGGCCAGGGTCAGCTGGCGTGCCTCGCGTGCCTCACGCAGACACCGCCCCGGCTTGTCGGAAAAAGTCGGTGCTGGCGCCACGGCGGCCGATTCAAGCGCTGCCGTGGCGGCTTCGCCTTCGTTGGTCACCGCGACACTATCGGCCAGTTGTTCTGTTTCGACCTGACTCACTCAAAAATCCCCTGAGTCAACTTGTGGTATTCGGCGGAGTCGGCGAACTTGCGACGCAGCTGGGTAGTCCAGCGCAACTCGGCATCGCGGTCGCCGCTACTGCGCTCGATGCGCAACGCCAGCCAGGTGCTTGCCGCCGTCGGCGCGGCGCGCCGATGAACGTCGGTCAAGCGCGCACGGGCCTCGCCCAGGCGCCCCTGCTGATACAGCACGTCAGCCAGCAAGTATTGCGCGTCGATGCTGCCCGGGTCCAGACGCAAGGCGCTGACGAGATAATCCTCGGCACGCTTGTAGTCCTTGATGCGGCTGGCACACTGGCCGGCATTGCCCAGCGGCCGGGCCGGTGTCGCGTAGAGCGGGTTTTTCGCCGCCGCCTCGAAATAGGCGAAGGAACGGGCTTCGCGGCCGCTCTGGCAGAGGAAGGAACCCATGTTGCCGTTGATTTCGGGATCGCCGGGGGCGAGGCGCAAGGCCTGCGCGAAGTGTTCCTCGGCCCGCGGGTATTCCTTCATTTGCATGTGGGCCAGGCCCAACAGGTTGTAGGTCAGGGCATAGGACGGGTCGGCATTGAGCGCGATGCGCGCCTCGTCGAGCGCTACCGTGAGTTGGCCGCCGTCAAGGTAGGCCATGCCAAGTTCGGTGTGCACCTTGGCGCGCTGGCGGCCAGCGTCGTCGCCACCCTGCGAGGCGACCGTGGCCTGGGCCGGGCGGGTCGCCGAGCCTCCACCGCAGCCGGCCAGCAGAAGGAGAGCGATCAGGCCGGCCCATATTGAAGTACGGGTCATCGACGAATCTCCTGGGTTCTTGCACGTGACAGAGGTGCCACCCGGTGCAGCGGCACAGCGGTGCGGCGCGACTTGTCCTTCACCTGGCCGGCGAGCTGGCCACAAGCGGCGTCGATGTCTTCACCGCGCGTCTTCCGGACAGTCGACACGATATTGGCCGCCATGAGGATTTCCTGGAAGCGGCGCACCCGCTCGACGCTCGAACGGCGATAGCCGGACTGCGGGAACGGATTGAAGGGAATCAGGTTGAACTTGCAGGGAACGTCGCGTACCAATGAAAGCAAGGCACGGGCATCGGCGTCGCTGTCGTTCACGCCTTCGAGCATCACGTATTCGAAGGTAACGAAATCCCGCGGCGCTTTTTCGAGATAGCGGCGGCAGGCCGCCATCAGGTCCTTGAGCGGATACTTCTGGTTGATTGGCACCAGCTGGTCGCGCAATGCGTCGGTTGGCGCATGCAGCGACACCGCCAGCGCTACCGGTACCGTGTCGCGCAGGCGATCCATCGCCGGCACGATGCCGGAGGTCGACACCGTGACGCGGCGGCGCGACAGGCCGTAGGCATTGTCGTCGAGCATCAGCTTCAGGGCGGCAACAACATTATCGAAATTGGCCAGCGGCTCGCCCATGCCCATGAGCACGACGTTGCTGATGACACGCTCGCCCTCGTCCGCAACACCGGGCGTTTTCACCGCACCGAGGGCGCGGTTGGCGTGCCAAAGCTGGCCAATGATCTCGGCCGTGGAAAGATTGCGATTGAAGCCCTGCTTGCCGGTGGAGCAGAAGGAGCAGTCCAGTGCGCAACCGACCTGAGTCGAGATACACAGGGTGCCGCGATTGGCTTCGGGAATGAAGACCGCTTCGACGGCGTTGCCCTCGTTGCGACCGTTATCCACATCGAGCAGCCACTTGCGCGTACCGTCGGCGGCGATGGAGTCGCGTACCGGCACGGGGCCGCGAATCTCGGCCTCGTGCGCCAGTTTGGCGCGCAAGGACTTGGCAACGTCGGTCATCCGCTCGAAGCTGTCTTCGCCGAACCGGTGCATCCAGCGCAACACCTGGCGCGCGCGGAAGGGCTTCTCGCCCCGCTGTGCGAACCAGGCCGCAAGACCGTCGGCGTCGAAATCGAGCAGATTGACCATCGGGTGGCGCTTAGAAAACGTTCAGTGCCGGGAAGAAGTAGGCGATCTCGACCTTGGCGGTATCCGGGCCATCCGAGCCGTGCACGGCGTTGGCATCGATGCTGTCGGCGAAGTCGGCGCGGATGGTGCCGGCCTCGGCCTTCTTCGGGTCGGTGGCACCCATCAGCTCGCGGTTCTTGGCGATGGCGCTCTCGCCTTCAAGCACCTGGATCATCACCGGGCCGGAGCTCATGAACTGCACCAGGTCCTTGAAGAAGGGGCGCTCCTTGTGCACGGCGTAGAAGCCGCCGGCTTCGCGCTCCGACAGCCAGGCCATGCGCGATGCGACGATCTTGAGACCATTGCTCTCGAAGCGGGAATAGATCTTGCCGATCACGTTCTTGGCGACGGCATCGGGCTTGATGATGGACAGGGTACGTTCGACAGCCATGCTTTTCTCCAGCAGATTGATTAAGTAAAACAAAAGGGTAGGCATTTTAGCCCAGAAAGCCGCATGCCCGGCCGCCGCACCAAGAAAAAGGCCCGGCAGCGCCGGGCCTTTTTCACTAGCCAAGAAACAAGCTACATCATGCCCAGTGTCTTTGGCAGCCAGGTCGAAACCGCCGGGACATAGGTGATCACCATGAGGAATACCAGCATCGTCAGCAGCCAGGGCCAGACGGCCTTGGAACAGTCGGTCAGGCCCATCTTGGCGACGCCGCTGGCCACATATAGGTTCAGGCCGACGGGCGGCGTGATCATGCCGATCTCCATATTCACCGTGATCATCACGCCGAAATGGATCGGGTCGATGCCCAGCTTCATGGCAATCGGAAACAGGATCGGCGCCGTGATCAGGATGATCGATGAAGGCTCCATGAAACTGCCCATCACCAGCAGCAGGATGTTCACCGCGATCAGGAAGCCGATCATGCCGACGCCCGAATGCGTCAGCCAGTCGGCGATGCCCTGCGGAATCTGCTCGTTGGTGAGGATGAAGGAGAACAGCACCGCGTTGGTGATGATGTAGAGCAGCATCGCGCTCATGTTCGCCGAGTTGAGCAGGACACGGGGCACGTCCTTCATCCCCAGATCCTTGTAGACGAACACCGCGATGAAGAAGGCATATATCGCGCTCATCGCCGCCGCCTCGGTTGGCGTAAACAGGCCGCTGTAGATGCCGCCCATCACCACCACGATCAGCAGCAGGCCCCAGACCGCCTTGCGGAAGGAATCCCAGCGCTCCGCCCACGAGTGGGGCTGCTCGCGCGGATAGTTGCCCTTCTTCGCCACATACCAGGTGGTAAAACCAAGGAAGAACGCCAGCATCAGGCCGGGGATCACGCCCGCCATGAACAAGGCGCCGATCGAGCTGTTGGTCGACACGGCATACATCACCATGACGATCGACGGCGGAATCAGGATGCCGAGTCCGCCGGACGACGAAATGACGCCGACACCGAATTTCTTCGGGTAACCCGCCTTGACCATGGCCGGCAGCAGGATCGAGCCGATCGCCACCACGGTCGCCGGAGATGAACCGGAAACGGCAGCAAACAGCGCGCAGGCGAATACCGAGCTGAGGCCCAGGCCGCCGCGCAGGTGGCCGACCATCGAAGTCGCAAAGAAAATCATGCGCTTCGCCACGCCGCCGTGGGTCAGGAAGTTGCCGGCAAGAATGAAGAACGGGATGGCCATGATCTCGAACTTCTCGATGCCGGTAAACAGCTTGAGCGCCACGGCTTCTAGCGGCGTGCTGGTAAAGGCGAACAGGAAGGTCAGCACCGTCAGGCCGAGCGAAATGGACACCGGCATCCCCGACAGCATCAGGAAAGCGAGCAGCGCGAAAATGATCAGGGCGCTCATTTGTCCTCTCCCTTGTCATCCGCCGTCCCATCATTGGCGCCGGTTCCGGCTGACGCCGTCCCGCCAGCGCCGACTTTCCGCTCGGGGTGGCGCTTGCTGTACTTGAGGTCATGCATGTGGAGGTTGTCGTCCATGTTGTACGGATTGACATCCACCGGCACCGCGCCCTCCTCGATGCCATCGACGTGGCCGTGATCGTGATGCGGCAACTCGCCGGTACGGATGAAGCTTACCGTCACCTGCAGGAAGCGAAAACACATCAGGGAGGAACCGAGCGGGATGGCGGAATAGACCAACCACGTGGGCCATTCCAGATCGGGGGTGGTCGGCCCCTCGTACAACCCTTCCGCCTTGATACCCAACACGTTGGTAAAGGCATAGTGGGCGCCGTTCTCCCAGACAAAATGGGCGCCGAGCGCCGCAATAATGCCGGTGAAGAGTGCCCCGGCCAGCAAACCGAAGACAATGAATTTTGCCCGGGTACGCCCCCCAAGCTGGTTGATGAGAACGTCAACGCCGACATGGATGCCGGTGCGCACGCCGTAAGCGGCGCCAAACTTGGCCATCCAGACGAACATGATGATGCACAGCTCCTGCGCCCAGCTCAGGTTGAGACTGATCAGCCAGTCCTGAACCCCCGGGATTGGCAAGCCTGCGGCATAACGATGCATCACCGAAACGAAGATGATGAGCGTTGCCGCACCAATGAGGAAAGTTACGATCGCTTCCTCGAGGCGGTCCAGATATTTCATCGGAGAGTCCCCTGAAATACAGCGGGAGCCAAACATGGCTCCCGCAAAGCTTTATTGCGCGCTCAAAGCTTGCCTGGATCGAAGCCTGTTTCCTTGTAGATCGACTGGATCAGGTCCTTGCCGATGCGGTCGGCCATCTGGTCATGCACTTTGACCAGTGCCTTCTTCCAGGCTTTTTTCTCGTCGGCGGTCGGAGTGTAGATCTCGGACTTGCCGGACGCCTTCACCGCGGCCAGCGCATCGTCGTTTTCCTTCTTCGCGATCTCGTTGGCGTACTTGGTGGAATCGGCCATCGCAGCTTCCAGCGTCGTGCGGATGTCTGCCGGCAGGCCATCCCAGAACTTCTTGTTCACGATCACCGCATAGCCGAGGTAGCCGTGGTCGGACAGGGTGACGTACTTCTGGACCTCGTGCATTTTCTGCGTGTAGAGGTTGGACGGCGGGTTTTCCGTACCATCGACCACACCAGTCTGCAGTGCCTGATAGACCTCGGAGAATGCCATCTTCTGCGGCAGCGAACCGAGTGCGCGCATCTGGGCATCGAGTACATTGGATGACTGAATGCGCATCTTCAGACCCTTGAAGTCGTCAGGAATTTTCAGCGCCTTGTTGGCGCTCATCACCTTGAAGCCATTGTCCCAGTACGCCAGACCGAGAATGCCTTTGGTCTCGAGCATGCGCAGCAACGACTTGCCGACCGGACCCTGGGTGACGTTGTGCAGCTCCTTGTAGTTGTCGAAGAGGTAGGGCAAGTCGAACACCTCGAACTGCTTGACGCCGAGTGGGCCGAACTTGGCCAGCGACGGGGCCAGCATCTGGACGGCGCCCAGTTGCAGCGCCTCCATTTCCTCCTTGTCCTTGTACAGGGTGCTGTTGGCGTACACCTCGACCTTCACCTTGCCCTGCGTACGCTCCTCGGCGAGCTTCTTGAAATACTCCGCCGCCTTGCCCTTTGGCGTTTCCGTGGCGACTACATGGCTGAACTTGATGACGATGGGCTGCTGTGCCATCGCGGACAGCGAGAAGGTGGCGGCCGCCAGGCCGATGACGAGTGTGCGTAATTTCATAGGAACTCCTCCTGTTGGTATGGCGATCAGGCGCCAGATGGCGTGCGGCGATTATCCCCGCGATGCCTGGCGGCACCATTGTGGATTTCCGCAGCCGGGCAGCGCTGACGGTTTGCCGCTACCATCGCAAAATGATCAATCGTCCGGCCATCCTTTCCAGCGCTTCCTCGCGTACGTCAGCCACAACGCCGCGCTGGCTCTGGCTGCTGCCACGGGCGGCGTTTTTGGCGTTCGTGCTGGCCGTGATTGCACTGCTCTGGTATTCGGACCGGACGGATCGGGAGGAACAGCGGGCGACGCTGATAAGCGACATGCTTTGGCTGGAGCAGGATCTGCGCTTCCTCATGGGACACAACGAGGAGTTGCTGGGGCGCTTCGACTTTCGCAGGGCGGGGGACGCGGAGCATTTCGAAACCTACACGCGGACGTTGATCGACAACGGCTCAGGTCTTCGTCAAGTTTTGTGGATAGGCATGGCCGGACGCCTGATGCGAGCCTCGCCGCCTATACCCGATGCAGCCGCGGATGGCAGGACGATCCCCGCCGCCGCCAGCAGCACCATTGCGCGCTCACTCGGTCGCCCGGTTTACAGCTCCGCCTACCCCACGGCCCCGGATGATTGGCAGTTCGAGGTACATGTTCCCATTTTCGAGAATGGTGACTACTCCGGCATGCTGGTCGGTTTGTATTCGATCAACCGCCTGCTCAAGGATTCCGTTCCCTGGTGGTTGGCCGAGCGCTACCGTATCGGCGTCATCGACCAGGCCGGCACCAGCCTCGGTCTACGTTCAAAGGTCACGGCCGTAGCCTCCGATGACGGCTACCAGATTCCGTTCGAGCCACCCGGGCGAGGCTTGGCGCTGCGCGCTGATCCCTACCTCACGCCCACCCCCCTGGCAGGACACCTCCTGTCAAGCACACTGGTGGTGCTGGCGGTGCTGGTGCTTGCCAGCTATTGGGCCCTGCGCCGCCATGTACAGCGACGGCTTGCTGCCGAGGCCGCACTCCATGCCGAGTACGCGTTCCGCAAAGCCATGGAAGACTCGGTCCAGACCGGTCTGCGCGCCCGCGACCTGGAGGGCCGCATCACCTATGTCAATCCCGCCTTCTGCCGCATGGTCGGCTGGTCTGCCGAGGAGTTGCTCGGGCGACTGCCGCCAATGCCCTACTGGGCCGACGAGTATCTCGATGCCACGCTCACGATGCATGATCTGGTCATGTCCGGACACGCCCCCAGCGAAGGGTTCGAAATGCGTTTCAAGCGCAGCAACGGCGAGTTTTTTGACGTGCTGATTCACGAGGCACCCCTGATTGACAGCCACGGCCGGCATACCGGCTGGATGGGTTCCGTAGTGGATATCACCGAGCGCAAGCGCGTCGCCGACCTCGCCCGCCTGCAGGAGGAGCGCTTGCAAGCCAGTGCCCGCCTGGTGACAATGGGTGAAATGGCCTCCAGCCTTGCCCATGAACTCAATCAGCCGCTGACGGCGATCGCCAGCTATAGCGCCGGTTGCCGCAACTTGATCGCCGCCGGGGCCCCGGTGGGCGACATAAGCGAAGCGCTCGAGAAGTGTCAGCAGCAGGCGCAGCGGGCCGGAAAGATCATTCGGCGCATCTATGAGTTCGTTCGGCGTGCCGAGCCGAAGTCCGAGGTCTGCCAAATCGATGCGCTGCTGTCCGATCTTGCCCTGCTGCTCGAGGCTGGCGCCCGCAGCCAGAAGGTGCAACTGGTCATGCGGATAGACGCCGCCCTGCCAACCATCAATGTCGATCAGGTTTTGCTGGGGCAGGCATTGCTCAACCTGATGAAAAACGGCATCGACGCCATGCGGCAAACCAGCGAAGCGCAGCGAAAATTGGTCGTTCATGCCGAGGCCGATCATGGCCAGTTGTTGATTCACATTGCCGACAGCGGCAGCGGAATCTCGACCGATGTCGCCGAGCAGTTGTTCGAACCATTTTTTACCACCAAGAAGGAAGGTCTCGGCGTCGGTCTGAATATCTGCCGATCGGTAGTCGAGGCACACAAGGGCCGGCTCTGGCACACGGCAAACCCGGGCGGTGGCAGCGTCTTCCATATCGCTTTGCCACTGGATCGACAATGAGCAACGGCATGGTGTATCTGGTCGATGACGATGCTGCAATTCGGGATGCCCTGGCATGGCTGCTCCGTACGCGCGGCATCGAAACGAGGGCGTGGGCCAGCGCCGAAGAATTTCTTGCGGCATACAACGGGGAAATGTGCGGCTGCCTCCTCCTCGATATCCGCATGCGGGCGATGGGCGGACTGGAGTTGTACGATCGACTTCGTGCTCTGGACTGCCGCATGCCGACGATCTTCCTGACCGGCCATGGCGACGTACCCATGGCCGTACAGGCGCTGAAAGCTGGGGCCATCGATTTCCTCGAAAAGCCGTTCGCCGACACTGCGCTTGTCGAACGTATTGAAGCGGCATTGGCGCAGGAAAAAAGTCGGCGCTGGCGGGACGCCGAGCGCGAACAGCTGGATAGACAACTCGCCTCACTTACCGAGCGGGAGCATGAAGTCATGGCGCTGATTCTCGCAGGCAAACTGAACAAGGTCATCGCCGACGAATTGAAGATTGCCATGCGCACCGTCGAAGTGCACCGGGCACGTGTCTTCGAGAAAATGGCCGTGAAGTCGGCTGTCGAACTCGCCCGCCTGCTCTTGGGCTCGCGCTAATTCCGCGCACGCATCAGTCAGCGCGCACCAGTTCGACCATCCCACGACGGCGCAGGATGTCCCAGTCGCCAAAACGAACTCGCGGGTGCCTGTCCGGTGCCGCGGAAAGTAGTTGGCGCAGGATTTCCACCAGACGTATTTCGCTGGGAATCCGGACACCGCTGCGGGCAAGCAGATACCGCAGCAAATTGCGCGCGCGGCGCTCACTAAGAACCGCAAGCACGCTCAGCGGAAACGGAAAATTCGCTGCGACGTCGCCCAGATCAAGTTCTGCCAGTTCGTCAAGCAATTGCGCCGATTCGCCGAAACGTCGAGCCGCAGCTGCGAGATTTTTTTCGGCCCCGGGGAAACGTTTCCGCAGCGGCTCCAGAATATCGTGACGAAGAAAATTTCGAGAAAACGCCGTATCCCGATTGCTTTCGTCTTCCACCCAGGTAAGGCCGCGGGCGCGGGCATACACCTCGATTCGATTTCGCGAAATTCCAAGTAGCGGGCGCAGCAGTCGGCGCTGATGAATCGCCATCGCTGCAGCCCCGACCAAGCCGGTTCCCCGCACAAGGTTGAACAGAAGAGTTTCCGCCTGGTCGCCCCTATGGTGGCCAAGCACGATGCGATCACCCTTGGCTTCTGCAAACGCCTGATGTCTTACACGTCTGGCCGCATTCTCAAGTCCGTCGGCTGAGTTCCGTTCGACAACGACGCGCACTGCCGACAACGGTACCCCACGTTGATCGCATAATCGGCGGCAGAAGTCCTCCCAGTGTTCCGAGTTTGCGCTGAGGCCGTGGTTGACGTGCAATGCGGAAAGAGAATACGCAGCTGCGCCGCGGTGGCGTTGCAACACATCAAGCATGACCACGGAATCGACGCCACCGGAAAGGGCGACGACCAAATGCTGGCCCTGCGCTATTGCGTCAGATACAACGGCGGCGCATGCCACCTCGACCGCATCAATGGACGGGCTGTTCCTTGAACTTGCCATAGCCCATCAGCCGCTCGAAGCGGCGCTCGATAAGACCATCGGCAGGCAGTGTTGCGACCTGTTTGAGGGAATCCTGCAAGGCCTTCTTGAGTGACAGCGCCGCCGTCTTGTAATCACGATGAGCCCCGCCAAGCGGCTCATTGACGATACGATCGACCAGGCCGAGTGTCTTGAGCCGGGCCGCGGTGATCCCCATTGTTTCGGCCGCGTCAGCCGCGCGTTCCGCGCTTTTCCAGAGAATCGAGGCACAGCCCTCCGGTGATATAACGGAATAGGTCGAGTACTGGAGCATAAGCATCGCGTCGCCGACCGCGATGGCCAGAGCTCCTCCGGAACCGCCCTCGCCGATTATCGTAGTGATCAGCGGAACCTTAATCTCGGCCATTTCGTAGAGATTGCGGCCGATCGCTTCCGATTGGCCGCGCTCTTCCGCATCGATTCCAGGGTAGGCACCAGGCGTATCGACAAAGGTGAAAATCGGAATGCTGAAACGTTCGGCCAGTTTCATCATGCGCAAGGCCTTGCGATAGCCTTCAGGCCGCGGCATGCCGAAGTTACGGTGAATCTTTTCCTTGGTGTCGCGGCCCTTCTGATGACCGATGACCATGCAGGACTGGCCGTTGAACCGGGCGAGTCCTCCGACGATTGCGTGATCGTCGGCGAAGGCGCGGTCGCCATGCAACTCTTCGAAATCCGAGAAAATATGCTGAATGTAGTCGAACGTATAGGGCCGCTGCGGGTGTCGAGCAACCATCGCAACCTGCCAGGGCGACAGTTTGGCGTAGATGTCTTTCGTCAGGGTTTGGCTCTTCGTTTCAAGCCGGCTGATTTCATCGGAAATATCTACGGCCGAATCATCCTGAACGAAACGCAGTTTTTCGATTTTTTCCTCGAGTTCCGCGATCGGCGCCTCGAAGTCTAGAAAAGTCGTTTTCATCGTTGCGATTTTACCGGAACGGAAGGCGCAAGCGGCAGCCCGACAAACGAAAACCCCCGCCACGGCAGTCTACCGGGCGGGGGCTTGAATGGGGAGTCTGGTGCTGACCTACTTTCGCCGGAGGTTAACCGACTATCATTGGCGCGGAGGTGTTTCACGGTCCTGTTCGGGAAGGGAAGGGGTGGTTCCGCCTCGCTATGGGCACCAGACTGAAAGGGGTGTGACCTGGGGT
>JAHJEO010000025.1 GCA_018825305.1 Gammaproteobacteria bacterium | reverse complement strand
GGAATGGGTGGCCTTCTTCCACACCGTGGCGGCCTTCATGATGCTGCTGTTCCTGATCGCCCACGTCTACCTGACCACCACCGGCCATACCCCGCTGGCCCACATCAAGGCCATGATCACCGGCTGGGAAGAGGTCGAGGCCGAGGGAACCCCCGCGTCCAAGGGCAAGGAATAGCAGCATGCAACTGCCGGAAAGTGGCCTGGTCACGGCAGCACTGGTGATTCTGGCTTGTACCGTCGCTGCCGGCGCAGCGACGGCATATTTCCGCCTTGCCGACAAGAACACGCCGTTCGACATCGGCCTGCTCCACGGCGGCGCCGGCGTGAGCGCGACCGTGCTGCTGCTGGTTGCCATCCTGACGGGGAACGGCGCCGAGCCGAACACCAGACCTGCGCTCGGTTTGCTGGCGCTGACCATCGGCGGCGGCGTGACCCTCTACTACCTAATCCGGAGAAAAGGCCTGCTGCCCAGGAGCGTCGTTTTCATGCACGGCGGGCTTGCGCTCGCTGCCGTTTACACCCTGCTGTTCGGGCCGCCCTTCTGATTCGATTCACTTCCCCGAACGCGCCGCCGCGTCGCGCAGGAACGCTTCGTACTGCGTCCACCCATGCACCGGGCCGACGTGGGAGAACACCACCAAACCCTGTTTGTCCAGCACATAGGTCGTCGGAAAGCGCGCGGCGATCTCGCGGTCGCGGATGCTGCCACCGCCGGCCAGATGGAACTGGTCGTCCAGTTCGCCGCTCGAACCCGAGTCGAACAGCGGCAACCTGATGCCCTGGGCCCCGGCCCAGCGCTGCGAGACGTCGAAGCGCTCGCGCGTCTGCAGCAGCACCAATGCCACGTCCTTGCTGCGCCGTATTCTCTCGTGCAGCTTCTGCAAGTCCGGCATCTCGCGCCGACACGGGCCGCACCACGAGCCCCAGAAATGCAGGATGACCACCTTGCCGCGCAAGCGGGAGACGCTGGTCGTTTCTCCGTTGGCCGCAAGAAATTCGAGATCGGGGAAACGCTGGCCCAACTCGCGCCCGACGGGCGCCTTCCGCGCCTGCTCCGCCGTGGCGTATGGCCCCCACAAGGCCGGCCAGGCGCGCGCATCGAACACCGTGTGCTGATTCACCGAATAAAGCACGCACTTCTGCCGTGTGTTGCCCTGGCAAGCGGCGAGCGCAGCGCCCTCCGCCACGTCACTGCTGGCTTGCGCCGCCACCCAGCCATAAGCACCGCCGGGCGCAATGGCGAAGGCGGCATGGCGCGGCGCCTCGATGAAGGCGCGGTAGCCGGCCTGGCCGTCGACATCGAGATGCGGCGGCGACACCGGCGCAGCCAACAAAGTCGGCGCTGGCAGCACGGCGGCCAGCAATGTCAACAGAAGCCTGGCGCGAAACACGTCAATCCCCCTCTCCGGAAACGGAAAAATGCGGCCTGCCACCGTCCCCGAACGACTGCCGGGACGATCGGTCATTCTACCCGCCGCACCGGATCAGGCCTTGGCGAACTCCAGCTTGCCGCCCTTCGCCGTCACGCGCACCGTATCCTTGGCGGCGAATTGCCCTTCGAGGATGGCCCGCGCCAGCGGGTTCTCGATGCGTTCCTGGATCGCGCGCTTGAGCGGCCGAGCGCCGAACACCGGATCGAAGCCGGCCTCGGCGATGCTCGCCAGCGCCGCCTCATCCACCGTCAGCGTCATGTCCATGCGCGCCAGGCGCTTTTCCAGGTAGCCGAGCTGGATCTTCGCGATCGACGCGATGTGCTTCTGGTCGAGGGCGTGGAACACCACGATTTCGTCGATGCGGTTCACGAACTCGGGACGGAAGTGGGTCTTGACCTCTCCCATCACCGCCAGCTTCACCACCTGGTAGTCGTCGCCGCTCATCTGCTGGATCATCTGGGAGCCGAGGTTCGACGTCATCACGATCACGGTGTTCTTGAAGTCGACAGTGCGGCCCTGGCCGTCGGTCATGCGGCCGTCGTCGAGCACCTGCAACAGCACGTTGAACACGTCCGGGTGCGCCTTCTCGACCTCGTCGAACAGGATCACGCTGTAAGGCTTGCGCCGCACCTGCTCGGTCAGGTAGCCACCCTCTTCGTAGCCGACATAGCCCGGCGGCGCGCCGATCAGGCGGGCGACGGAATGCTTCTCCATGAACTCGCTCATGTCGATGCGGATCAGGTGATCCTCGGCATCGAACAGGAATCCGGCCAGCGCCTTGCACAGTTCGGTCTTGCCGACGCCGGTCGGGCCGAGGAAGAGGAAGGAGCCGTAGGGCCGATTTTCTTCCGACAGTCCGGCGCGGGAACGGCGGATGGCGTCGGACACCAGCCGCACCGCCTCGTCCTGGCCGACCACGCGGTCGTGCAGCTTGTCCTCCATCTTCAGCAGTTTCTCGCGCTCGCCCTGCATCATCTTCGACACCGGGATGCCGGTGGCACGCGATACGACCTCGGCGATCTCCTCGGTACCGACCTGGGTGCGCAGCAGCTTGTTTGGCTGTCCTTCCGCCGTCCCGCCAGCGCCGAGTTTTTCCTGTGCAGCATCGGCTTCCTTCAATTGCGCCTCCAGCTGCGGCAACTTGCCGTACTGCAGTTCGGCGAGCTTGTCGAAAGCGCCCTGACGCTGCAGTTCGGCGATCTGCGCCCGCAGCTTCTCGATTTCCTCCTTGACGTGCTGGGTGCCATGCACCTGCGCCTTCTCGGCCTTCCAGATTTCGTCGAAGTCGGAATACTCCTTGGCGAGACGGGCGATCTCGTCCTCGATCAGCGCCAGGCGTTTCTTCGAGGCCTCGTCCTTTTCCTTCTTCACCGCTTCGCGCTCGATCTTGAGCTGGATCAGGCGGCGGTCGAGCTTGTCCATCGCCTCCGGCTTGGAGTCGATCTCCATGCGGATGCGGCTGGCCGCCTCGTCGATCAGGTCGATGGCCTTGTCCGGCAGGAAGCGATCGGTGATGTAGCGATGGCTCAACTCCGCCGCGGCGACGATGGCCGGGTCGGTGATGTCGACGCCGTGGTGGATCTCGTACTTCTCCTGCAGGCCGCGCAGGATGGCGATGGTCGCCTCGACGCTCGGCTCCTCGACCAGCACTTTCTGGAAGCGCCGCTCCAGTGCCGCATCCTTCTCGATGTTCTTGCGATATTCGTCGAGCGTGGTGGCACCGATGCAGTGCAGCTCGCCGCGTGCCAGCGCCGGCTTCAGCATGTTGCCGGCGTCGATCGCGCCCTCGGCCTTGCCGGCGCCGACCATGGTGTGGATTTCGTCGATGAAGAGGATGATGCGACCTTCGTCGAGCGCGATCTCCTTGAGCACCGACTTCAACCGCTCCTCGAACTCGCCGCGATACTTGGCTCCGGCGAGCAACCCTGCCATGTCGAGCACCAGCACCTTCTTGTTCTTCATCGTCTCCGGCACCTCGCCATTGACGATGCGCTGCGCCAGGCCCTCGACGATGGCGGTCTTGCCGACGCCCGGCTCGCCGATCAGCACCGGGTTGTTCTTGGAGCGGCGCTGCAGGATCTGGATGGCGCGGCGGATCTCGTCGTCGCGACCGATCACCGGGTCGAGCTTGCCGGCACGGGCGCGGTCGGTCAGGTCGAGGCAGTACTTCTTCAATGCCTCGCGCTGCCCTTCCGCTTCCTGCGAGCCGACGTTCTGGCCGCCGCGCACGGCATCGATGGCCTGTTCCAGCGCCGCCCGGGCCAGTCCGTTCTCCTTCAGCAGGCGGCCGGTCTCGCCGCGGTCAGAGGTCAGCGCCAGCAGGAACATCTCCGAGGCGATGAACTGGTCGCCGCGCTTCTGCGCCTCCTTGTCAGTCAGGTTGAGCAGGTTGCCGAGGTCGCGACCAATGGTGACTTCGCCGCCATGGCCCTCGACCTTGGGCAGCCGGCCAAGTGCCTTCTCCAGCGCCGACTTGAGCGGTGCCACATTGACACCGGCCCGCTGCAATAGCGAGGTCGTGCCGCCATCGTCCTGGTTGAGCAGCGCCAGCAGCAGATGCTGCGGCTCGATCATCTGGTTGTCGTGACCGATCGCCAGGCTCTGCGCGTCGGAGACGACCTGCTGGAACTTGGTAGTGAACTTGTCGAAGCGCATGGAAAACCCCTTCCGCGATAACGTTTTCATCTAGGTTGGGTAATCACGACCATTTTCAAGCCGCCCGAGCCGGCGCCGGCAACCCGGCTTGTCGAATCTGCACGAACCGCTTGCGAACGGAGGTGGCGCGCTCTACGATGGATGGAGGTCAAGGTTCAGCATATCGGCAGCCGCATCCGGACTCCGTCCGCGACTTCGGAGCCATCACCGGTGGCCGATGCCCCGTCGCCAGCCGGCTCAAGGCGTGGGCAAAGGTTGACCTTGGTCAGAGCGCCGTAAGGCATTGCTGCTAAAGTGGAAAAATGACATGTCGTCATAACGGGAGAGAATCATGACGGGAAAGGTCGAGCAGTTCAGCGAATTGCAGCGCAAGAACATGGAAGCGGCGATGCGTCTCGCCCAGATGTCCATTGAGAATTCACAACGAATCATGGGCTTGCAGTCCGAGTTGGCGCGACAACTGTTCCAGAGCACGGTCGATAACGCCAAATCCCAGGGCACGGTCAAGGCGCCGCAGGAACTGCTGACCCTGCGCACCCAGTACGCTCAGGAAACGGCCCAGCGCATGATGGAAACCGCGCAGAAAATCGCCGAGGTCGGCAACGAGGCCCGCACCGAGTTCTCGCGCATGCTCACCGAGCAACTGGCCTCCGGCAGCCACGACATGATGGAAGCCTTTCAGAACTTCTTCAAGACCCTGCCGGGCCAGAACGCCAACGTGCTTGAGAACATGCAGCAGGCAATGGCGACGGCCAACAGCGCCTTCGACCAGATCGCCAAGGCCTCGGCCGCATCGTTCACGGACGCGACCAAGGGCGGCAAGAAGAAGTAAGGGCCAGGCCCAAGTCCCGGGGCGCCCGCCTTAGCCTGCGGCGGGTGGCCGGTGGCTATTCCTCGCGGCGCCAGCGGCCCAGCGCCGCGGCGTCTGATTCCCGCGCATCGACCCAGCGCCCGCCCGCGGGCGTTTCCTCGTTTTTCCAGAACGGCGCCTGCGTCTTCAGATAGTCCATGATGAACTCGCAGGCGGCGAAGGCGTCATGGCGATGGCCGGATGCTACCGCCACGAAGACGATGCGCTCGCCCGGCAGCAGCCGGCCGACGCGGTGGATCACCCTTACCCCGAGCAAATCCCAGCGGCCGCGCGCCTGCGTGACGATGTCCTCGAGCGCCTGCTCGGTCATGCCGGGGTAGTGCTCCAGCGTCATTGCCTGCACCGCCGGCCCGCCAGCGCCGACTTTGTCCGAGCGCACCAAGCCGACGAAGCTCGCCACCGCCCCGGCTTGCGCGTCGCCCGCCGTTAGCGCTGCGATCTCGGCACCGACGTCGAAATCGGCCTGCTGAACGGAGACACTCATGCCATCCTCGCCTTCCTGCGCAGCGGGGTGATCAGGTCATCCCTCGCGCGAGGGAGGGGCCGGGGGTGGGCGGGAGACATTCAGCCCCCCGTGACCGGCGGAAAGAAGGCGACCTCGTCGCCGTCCGCCACCGCAGCGTCGAATCCGACCATGCGCTGGTTGACGGCACAGCGGAGGTTCTTGGTCTGCGTCAGTGCCAGCCATGCACCGCCGCGCGCGGCGAGGTGGTCGCGTAGCGCGCCGGTGCTCCCCACGCCGTCCGGCAGCGCCATTTCCTCGCCGCTGGCCCCCAGCGCCTCGCGCAGGCTGGCGAAATAGAGCACTTTCACAACAGTTCTCCGTAGGGTATGAACTGCACAACATCACCGGCAGCAATGGCCTGCCCCGGCGGGTTGTCGACCAGGCCGCCGGCCCAGACGGTTGAAGTCAGAACCCCCGAGCCCTGATGCGGAAACAACTCGACGCGGCCATCGGCACCGAGCCTTGCGCGCAGAAACTCGCGCCGCGCGTCGGGCCGCGGCCAGTCGAAGCCGGCCGTCATCGCGATGCGCCGCGGCAGCCAATCGGCCGCGCCCTGCCGTTTGAGGATGAAGGGCCGCACCAGCATCAGGAAGGTGACGAAGCTCGAAACCGGATTGCCCGGCAGGCCGATGAAATCGGCCTCGTTGTCGCCGGCCACGATCCGGCCGAAAGCCAGCGGCTTGCCCGGCTTGATCGCCAGCTTCCACAGCCCGAGTTGCCCCTCCGCCTCGACCGCCGGCTTGACGTGGTCCTCCTCGCCGACCGAAACGCCGCCGGAGGTGACGATCAGGTCGGAAACCGCCGCCGCGCGGCGCAGCGCCTCGCGCGTCGCCTCCAGCGTGTCGGGAACGATGCCGAGATCGACCACAGCGCAGCCGAGCCGCTCCAGCGCCGCACGCAGCACGTAGCGGTTGGAGTTGTAGATCGCGCCCGGCTTGAGCGGCTCGCCCGGATTCGCCAGCTCGTCGCCGGTGAAAAACAGCGCGACGCGCAGGCGGCGAAAAGTCGGCAGCAGCGGCACGCCGATGGAGGCAGCCAGCCCGAGGGCCTGCGGCGTCAGCCGGCTGCCGGCGGCGAGGATCTCGGCGCCGGCACGAATATCTTCGCCGCGGCGGCGAATGTTCTCGCCATCGCGCGGCACATGGTTGATGACGACATCGTCGCCGTCGCGTTCGCAGCGTTCCTGCATCACCACGGCATCGGCGCCCTCGGGCACCGGCGCGCCGGTGAAGATGCGCGCCGCGCTGCCGGGCGCCAGCGGGTGGCCGACCATGCCTGCCGGAATCCGCTGCGTCACCGGCAGCCGCATGCCGGCGGCGAGCACGTCGGCACAGCGCAGGGCATAGCCATCCATGGCCGAATTGTCGAGCGGCGGCACAGCCAGGCCGGAAGCCAGCGGCGCCGCCAGCACCCGGCAGTCGGCCTCCAGCAACGGCGTTTCCTCGATCGCGGTGAGCGGCTGCGCGGCATCGAGCAGGCGGCCGAGGGCCGCATCGAAGTCGAGAAGGTTCTTGTTCATGGTTCCACGGCTTTCAGCACGAAGGCGGCGATGGCCGCGTGGTCGTTGAGGTCAAGGCCGGGCAGCGGCCCCTCGAAGGGCGCATCGCTGGCGACGGCGACGATGCTCGGGTTTTCCGGCCAGATGTAGGGCTTGCCGTTGGCCGGCCGATGCACCTCGATCTTGGGGACGGCATTACTCTTGTAGCCCTCGATCAACACCAGGTCGCAGGGCGCCAGATGCGACAGCTGTGCCTCCAGGTCCGGCTCGGCCTCACCTCGCAGTTCGTGCATCAGCGCCCAGCGCTGGTCGCACACCAGCATCACCTCGGCGGCGCCGGCGCTGCGATGGCGAAAGGAGTCCTTGCCCGGCCGGTCGATGTCGAAACCGTGGTGGGCATGCTTGATCAGCGACACCCGCAAGCCCTGTGCGACAAAGCGGGCGATCAGCGATTCGATCAGCGTCGTCTTGCCGGCGTTGGAATAGCCGGCGAACCCAAACACTTTCATGCGGAAATTACCCTCGCGAAGCCGCCGCCCGGCGTGCGGAAATTGGTGGTCTGCCCCTGGTATAGCCGCGCGGCGACCAATTGGACTGCGCCACGATAGGCGTAGTTGCGGACATCGGCCTTGAGCGCGGTCATTTCGCCGGCCACTTCAACCTCCATGGTCGACGGCAGTGCCAGTGCCTGGGCGACGTAATCGCCGGCGAGGATTTCCTCGAACACGCGTTTGGTCAGCTTGTCGCCGCGATACGAGCCTCTGGAACCGAAGCCGGCGGCCGGTTTGAAGAACAGCTGCCGGCGCCGTGCCCAGAAGTCGTCGGCGCGCGCGGCATCGATCGCTTCGGTGCGCGGGATGCCGGCCAGCAGCACGCGCCGGGTCTCCGCATCGACGCCCCAGCCTTCCAGCAGCGACGCATCGGTCAACGCGACGAGGTTCTTCTTGTCGGCATACAGCGCATGGGTCTGCGGGTTCGGTGTGACCACCGCCGCTCCTTGCAGCCAGGCCTCACGCAAGGCGGACTGGACATCGCCGGCCAGGGTGAAATCGGTGTGGCGGTTGTAGACCAGGTCGAGGCGGGTTTCCTCGTGCCACAGGCTGCCGTGGCAGAGCAGCAGATCGGCCGGAGCGCAGATTACGGCCTCGATGCCATGGCGCCGGAAAAGCTGCTGAAAGGCGAGAAACTCGGGGTACAGGTACTGCGTCGCCGGCTGCTCGTCAACGATCGCCAGTGCCTTTAGTTCGCCGACGCACTCGCTGCGGAACATCGCGACATAGGCATCAAGCACGTCGTTCCGTTCGGCCTGCAGCGCCGCCAGCAGCCCGCCGCCGGCGTTGGTGTTGATCTCTATCAGCTGCGGCCCGGCCGCGGTGAGGTGGAAGTCGTAGCCCATGAAGACGCCGGCCGCGCCATTCGCCCGGTCGCCCGCCGTCCCGCCAGCGCGCCCCGCAGGAAGTACCCTTGGGGTGCCGACTTTTTCCTGCCACGCCGGCAGGGCCACCACGCGCTCGACCGCGGCGATCAGTTCCGCCATGCGGGCAAGGTCGGTGGCGGCAATCGCCAGGGTCGCAGCCGAGAACAGGTGCGGCCGTTCGGCGAGCAGGTCGGCAGGAAGATCCGAAACGTTCATGCCTGAAGTTTACCCCGCGAAGAAGGCCTCGACCTCGCCAATCTCGCGCGTGCGCCGCATCGGCGGCAGCGAGCGCCAGACGCGCTTGCCGTAGGGCTTTTCGACCAGGCGCGGATCGCAGATCATCAGCACGCCGCGATCCGCCTCGTCGCGTATCAGACGGCCGGCGCCCTGCTTCATGCTGATCACCGCCCGCGGCAATTGGTATTCGAAGAAGGCATTGCGCCCCTGCTTCTTCATGTGCTCGATGCGGGCGGCCAGCACCGGATCATCCGGCGGCGCGAAGGGCAGCTTGTCGATCACCACCAGCGACAGCGCCGCGCCGCGCACGTCCACGCCCTCCCAGAAGCTCTGGCTGGCCACCAGCACGGCGTTGCCGAGCTGGCGGAAGCGTTCCAGCAGTTCCGATTTCGAACCCTCGCCCTGCAGCAGCAGCGGCATGTCGGCGCCCTCGAATTCGATGCGCTCCTTCAGCAGCTCATGGATGCGCCGCATCGCACGCAACGACGTGCATAGCACAAAGGCCCGCCCGCCCGCCGCCTTGATCGCCGGCCACGCCGCCTCGACCACCGCCTCGTTGTAGTGGGTGCTGTTGGGGTCGGGCAGGTGCTGCGGACTGTAGAGCAACGCGTGGTTCTCGTAGTCGAAGGGGCTGCCCCAGCAACCGGTCTCGGCTTCGACCAGGCCCAGCTCGGCGCGGTAATGGCCGAAGTCGCTGCCCACCGCCAGCGTCGCCGAAGTGAATATCCAGGCGCGCGGATGGCCCTCGAGCTGGCGCTGGAAAATGCTGGCCACCGACAATGGCGTAAGGTTCAGCGTCACCGCGTAAAGGCCGACGTCGGCCCAGCGGATTTGCGGATTCTCGGGATCGGCCTCCTCGCCCTGCGGCGCCTGCCAGTGCTTTAGGCTCGCCATCAGTTCCTGCGTGCGCGCCAGGCAGTTGGCCAGGCCCTCGGAGCGCGCCGCCTGCGATTCGAGGTGGCGGCCGAACTCGGTCAGTTCGCGTTCCAGCGCAGCCAGCGCCTCGCCGAAGTGCTTGCGCTCGGCCAGTTGCGCCGCCGACAGCCGGGCGCCCTCGCGCGGCAAGGCGAGGCGCAGATCGCGCGCCGCCTTGTCGATGACGCGGGTGGCGTCCTGCAACGGCAGGTAATCCTTGGCCCCGGCGATGGCCTCCATGCGCGTGTCGCGCGCCAGGTCGATCAGCTGTGCCGAACTCACTGCCTCGCCGAAGAACAGGCTGGCCACCGCCGGAATCTGGTGGGCCTCGTCGAACACCACGGTATTGCATGCCGGCAGCAGCTCGGCCATGCCGTCGTCCTTGAGCATGACGTCGGCGAAGAACAGATGGTGATTGACCACCACCACGTCGGCCGCCATCGCCTCGCGCCGGGCCGCGAGCACGAAGCACTCCTTGTTGTTCGGGCAGTCCTGGCCGAGGCAGTTCTCGCGCGTCGAGGTCGCCTGCGCCCAAGCGCCGGAATCCTCCGGCACGGCCGAGAGCTGACCCTTGTCACCGCTCTTCGTCGCCTTGGCGAACTTGGCGATGGTGCGGATGTGGCCGACCTCGGCCGGATTCTGGAAGCGTCCCTCGGCCGCCGCGCGGGCCAGGTGGTAGTGGCAGACATAGTTGGCGCGCCCCTTGAGCAGCGCGATTGTCAGCGGCAGGCCCAGGGCATCGCGCACCATCGGCAGGTCGCGGTTGAACAGCTGGTCCTGCAGCGTCTTGGTGCCGGTCGAGACGATGACCTTGCCGCCCGAACGCAGCGCCGGCACCAGGTAGGCGAAGGTCTTGCCCGTGCCGGTGCCGGCCTCGGCCACCAGCACGCGGTTTTCCTTGACCGCCGCCTCGATGCGTACCGCCATCTCGACCTGTTGCTTGCGGCTGCGGTAGTCCGGAATGCTCCGCGCCAGCACCCCATCCTCGGCGAAGATATCCTCTAGTTGCGAACCGGACACGTATTCAAAGCGCCTTGAGCGGAAAGAACATCGGCAACAGGACCGAATAGGCCGCCCACATGATGATAAGCAGCGGCACCCCGCCCTTGAGGAAATCGGAAAAGCGGTAGCCGGCCGCGCTCATGACGAGCAGGTTGGTCTGGTAGCCCATCGGCGTGGCGTAGGAGAAATTCGCGCCAAACAGCACCGCCAGTACGAAGGGCTCGGGCGAGACACCCAGTTGCAGCGCGATGCTGGCGGCGATGGGCGTGCCGATGGCGGCGGCGGCGCTGTTGGAAACGAAGTTGGTCAGCAGCGCGACCAGCAGCATCAGGGTGGACAGCACGGCCGTGGGCGACAGGTCGCCGGCGGCCGCCAGGTACTGGCTCGCCAGGAAATCGGTGCCGCCGGTCGCCGTCAGGGCGGAGCCGAGCGCCAGGCTGCTGACAACGAGCAGGATCACCTTGGAACTCAGGGCGCGGCCGACTTCGCGCCAGTCGAGGCAGCGCGTCGCCAGCATCAGCAGCACGCCGGCCAGCGCGCTGATGGCGATGGGCGCAATCTTGGTCATGGCACTCAGCACCACGACGCCCATGATGGCGAGCGCCAGCGGCGCCCGCTTGCTGTGCGGCAGGGCCAGGCTGCCGTCGAGTACCAGCAGATCGGCCTGCTTGGCCTGCTCCAGCGCTTCGGCGCTGCCCTGCACCAGCAGCATGTCCCCCGGCTGCAGGCGGATGTCGGCGATGTCGTCGGCATCGCGCAGTTCGGCCTGCCCGGTGCGGCGCAGCCCCAGCACGACGAGGTGATAGCGCTCGGCGAACTGCTGGCTGCGCAGGGTGTTGCGGTAGAGGGGCGACGTTTCGGTCACCACCACCTCGGCCAGCTGCTGCCCCGGCGCCTTTTCCGTCGTCCGGCCCTCGTCCTCGCCGTTCTCGTCGTTAAGGTCGTGCAGGCTGAAGCCCAGCACCGATTCGAACTCCTTCAGATTCGCCGGCGTATCCCGCACCAGTAAGCGATCATTGGCCTGCAGCACCAGTGTCGGCAACCGTGTCAGGCTCAGACTCTCGCCACGCCGCACTTCGAGCACACGCATGCGTCCGCCAGCCTTGGCGATGACGTCGGCCAGCGATGGGCCCTCCGCCACACCCTCCTCGGTAACGTACAGCCAGGCATCGAACAGCCGCGGCTTGGTGTCGGCCATCAGGCTGCCGCTCTCCGGCAGCAGCCGCGGCAGGACCAGCCACACGTAGAGCAGCCCGAACACCGCGGCCACGGCCGCGACATGGATGAAGTCGAGCATTTCGAAACGGCGCAGGCCGAGGTCTGCGGCAATGGAAACGACGAGGAGGTTGGTCGAGGTGCCGATGGTGGTGCCCATGCCGCCGACCAGCACCGCGTAGTTCATCGGCATCAGCAGGCGCGAGGCCGATTCGCCGGTCCGCAGCGCGATACCGACGATGATCGGCAGCATCACGACCACGATAGGGGTGTCGTTCACGAAGCCGCTCGCCGCGGCGCAGGCGACCAGCATCAGCAGCATCGACAGGCGCGGCCCCTTCGACCAGACCTGCGCCAGGCGCCGCGCCACCGGTTCCAGCGCGCCGGTCACCAGCAGGCCGCGGCCGAGAATCATCAGGCAGGATATGGCGGCGAGCGCCTCGTGGCCGAAGCCGTGAAAGACCTGGGTGGGCTGGAAGGCCGGGTGCGGGAACAGCGTGAAACCCGTCACCAGCGCCACCATGATGAACAGCGCCGTCGATTCGATGGAGACCTTTTCCGACGCGAACAGCACGAAGGCCACGACCGTCAGGGCCAGTACGGCAAAGGTGTGCGGGTCAAGCATGGTCATTGCCGGCCGTCCTGTTGGCGATTGAAAGGAAAAAGGCTATTCGACCCGGCGGCCGGGCGGGTGCTGCGGCGAAGCAGACGACCCAGGTTCCGTGTCGGCATCGACAATGACCGCCTCGCCTTCGATCACATGGCCACCCGGCCCCGCGCCATGGCGCATTCCGCCCGGGGGCTGCTCGCGCATGACGCGACGCAGTTCGCGGGTCTTCCACCAGAAATAGCCCCACACCATCAGCCCGACGACGACGGCCACCGAAAACACCAGCAGCGAGAACATGAAAGTAGCGACCAGCAGCAGCCCGCCGACAATAAGGGTCAGCAGCTTCTCCAGCAGTCCGGGTCGCGACGGCGAGTCGGGGGGCATCATGGGTTTCCTGCGGTTCGACGGCGTCGCATCATAGCAAGATGCGCCACACCGACCCACCCCGGCCGGCATGTCACGGCCCCAGTTCCTCGACCTTGAGCCATATCTGGCGGTCATCGCGGGCGTTGCGGGTACCGTAGTGCAGGGTGCCCGCCTTCTCGGCCGAACTGTCGCGCGCCGCGCCGCCCAGCGCGATCCATTCCCCCAGCCGCCCCGTTACGGTCGTCGACAGGCGCTGCACGTTGGCACTGCCGGCAACGACGCCGGGCGTATCGTGGCGCGGGCTGATGTCGAGGGTTACGCTGTCGCCGACGACACGCGGCTCGGCATGAAAGCCGGTGCCGATGTCGTACTGGACGACGGACTCCGTCAGCACGGCGCCTGCCGGCGTCAGCACGACCTGGCGCAAGGGCAGCAGCACCGACTGGCCGACGTTGATGAAGGCGCGTCCGCCCTCGACGGTCTGCACCTGTTGCGAGATGCTTTCGCGGTTGGTGTAGCGCCGCTCGCCGACGCGGGCGCGCAGGCTGCTGTCGCCGGGCGACAGCGTCACCGTGGCGCCAGCGCCGACTTTTTCGCCCTCGGCCGTGCCGCCATGGCGCACCGTGATCATCAGGCGCCGCAACGGCCGGTCGAGCGCATCGAGTACCTGGCGGATCTCGGCCCGGTTGCGGTTCGAGGCGCGCAGGAACAACTTGTCGCCCGCCCCCGTCAGCATGCCGCCCGGTTCGACCAGCGGCTGCAATTGCGGCAGCAGCATTTCGGCGCTGCGATGGTGCAACGGCAGGATTTCCAGCGCCTGTGCCCAGGCCGACGTGACAAATGTCACAAGGACGACGATTAATGTGATTCGCTTCACCGTTTCCTCCAGTGTTTAACGATAGCATCCGGCGCGTCACAACAAAAACAAACCGGCCGCCGCGGCGGCCACTGCGAACCTTCCATCGGCACTGAACAGCCGTCGGTCCGGGCGCAGCAAGACATGCGTCAGGTCAATGGCTTATATTGAAGTTTCCTTGACCCGACCAGCAACTGGAGCAGCGATGAAACTGGAAACCCTTGCCGTCCATGGCGGATTCAGCCCCGACCCGACCACCAAGGCCGTGGCGGTGCCGATCTACCAGACCACATCCTACGCCTTCGACAGCACCCAGCACGGCGCCGACCTGTTCGACCTCAAGGTGCCGGGCAACATCTACACCCGCATCATGAACCCGACGCAGGACGTGCTGGAAAAGCGCGTCGCGGCGATGGAGGGCGGCGTGGCCGGCCTGGCGCTGGCCTCGGGCATGGCGGCGATCACCTACGCCATCCAGACCATTTCGGAAGCCGGCGACAACATCATCTCGGCCTCGACGCTCTACGGCGGCACCTACAACCTGTTTGCCCACACCCTGCCGCAATACGGCATCGAGGTGCGCTTCGCCGATTACCGCGACCCGGCCTCGTTCGAAAAGCTGATCGACGGCAAGACCAAGGCGATCTTCTGCGAATCCGTCGGCAACCCGCTGGGCAACATCACCGACTTCGAGCCGCTGGCCGAGGTCGCCCACCGCCACGGCGTGCCGCTGATCGTCGACAACACCGTCCCCTCGCCCTACCTGTGCCGCCCCTTCGAGCACGGCGCCGATATCGTCGTGCACGCGCTGACCAAGTACCTCGGCGGCCACGGCAACAGCATCGGCGGCATGATCGTCGACAGCGGCAAGTTCCCCTGGGCCGAGCACAAGGCCAGGTTCAAGCGCCTCAACGAGCCGGATGTTTCCTACCATGGCGTGGTCTACACCGAGGCGCTCGGTCCCGCCGCCTACATCGGCCGTGCCCGCGTGGTGCCGCTGCGCAACATGGGCGCGGCGATCTCGCCCTTCAACGCTTTCCTCATCCTGCAGGGCGTCGAAACGCTGCCGCTGCGGATGGACCGCATTTGCGAAAACTCGGTGAAGATCGCCGAATTCCTCAAGTCGCACCCCAAGGTCAGTTGGGTCAATTACGCCGGACTCAAGGACCACAAGGACTTTCCGCTGGTCGAGAAATACATGGCGGGCAAGGCGTCGGGCATCCTCAACTTCGGCGTGAAAGGCGGACGCGAGGCCGGCGGCAAGTTCCAGGACGCACTGAACCTGGTGACGCGGCTGGTGAACATCGGCGACTGCAAGACGCTGGCCTGCCATCCGGCCACGACCACGCACCGCCAGCTGGCCCCGGAAGAAATGGCCAAGGCCGGCGTATCCGAAGACATGATCCGCCTTTCCGTCGGCATCGAGCACATCGACGACCTGATCGCCGACCTCGACCAGGCGCTCAAGGCGGCCTGAACGGCATCGCATGAACCAGCACAGTCCCTCCGTCGCTCAGTTGTCCCAAAGCGATCCGACCGGCAGCGTCGATCTCGAATCGCCGCGGGCGGTGGAGGCGGCCATCCGTGCCATTCTCGACGGCATGCCCGGCGGCTGCCCGGACACGACGCTGCTGACGCGGGCGTTCGATGACCTGATCCGCGCCTACCGCGGCGATTATCCGGGGCTGCTGCGCTGCGACACCCTTTACCACGACCTGCGCCACGCGCTGGAGACCGGCCTCACCATGGCACGCCTGCTCGACGGCGAGGCCATGGCCACCGGGCCGGATGGCGAACCGCATATCGACCGGGCCCATGCGCTGCTGGGCATCATCCTCGCCCTCTACCATGACATAGGCTTGCTGCGCCACACCGGTGAAGAGGACATCTGGGGCGCATCGCTGACACCGGTGCATGAAGAGCGTGGCGTAATCTTTCTGCGCGAATACCTCGCTGGCACCTCGCTGGCCGGGCTGGCGGACAAGTCCGAACTGATCATGCCAACCAAGCTGGTTTTCAAGATTCCCGCAAGCTGGCCGGCGCTGCACAAGAAACTCGGCAGCATGATCGCCACCGCCGACCTGCTGAGCCAGATGTCCGACCGCTGCTACATCGAGAAGTGCCGCGACTTCCTTTTCCTGGAATTCAGCGCCATCGGGCTGGCCGGCACTGCCGACACCCCCTATCCAGACCGCGAGACCCTGCTGCACAAGACGCCGGACTTCTACAGCGGCTTCATCGCCAAGCGCCTCGGCGACGATTTCGGCAACGTGCGCCACTACATCGCGGACCACTTCGACGGCATCGACCCTTATGACGAAGCCATCCGTCGCAACCTTGCCTATCTCGGCAACGTCCTCGCCAGCCACGACTTCGCCCGGCTGCGCCGCCATCCCAAGGTATTCGTCGCCGCGGAAGCATGAACGCCGCAGCGCTTGACCTCGCCGCGGTCGAGGCACTGGTCCGCAGCGCAGCGCACGACGAGCTGTTGCCGTGTTTCCGCCGCACCACCCGCCACGAGAAGGCCGACGGCAGCTGGCTCACCGAAGCCGACCTGGCGATGCAGGAACACATAAAGTCGGCGCTGGCGACACGCCACCCGGACATCCGTTTCCTCGGCGAGGAGATGGAACCTGCCGAGCAGGAGCACTTGCTGGCCGCCAGTGGCGGCGGCAGCTCCGGCCTGTGGGTGCTCGATCCGCTCGACGGTACCAGCAATTTTTCTGCCGGAATTCCACTGTTTGGCGTGTCGCTGGCTCTGATGCGCAACGGCCGCATCGAGGCCGGCATCGTCTACGATCCGATGCACGACGAATCCTTCGCCGCCGCGCTGGGCGCCGGTGCCACGCTGAACGGCGAGCCGCTGCGCGTCCAGCGAGCTGGCATTCCGCTGGCCAAGACCACCGCCTGCATCGACTTCAAGCGCCTGCCGCCATCGCTCGCCGCCCGCATCGCGGCGACACCGCCCTATTCCTCGCAGCGCTCGATCGGTTCGGTAGCCCTCGACTGGTGCTGGGTCGCCGCCGGGCGCTTCCACATCTATCTGCATGGCAGGCAAAACCTGTGGGATTACGCGGCGGGAAGCCTGGTGCTGACCGAAGCCGGCGGCTTTGCCGATACGCTCGACGGCATGCCGGCACCGCTGTCGCTGGCGCCGCGTTCGGCCGTCTGCGCCGCCGACTCCGGCCTGTTCCAGGCGTGGCGCGACTACCTGCGAACCGCCTGAATTACTTGGCGGGCTCGTCCTTGCCGCCCGTCACCGCCCGGACACCGGCACCGGTGACATCCACCGCGGCGCCGACGACGGTCGCACCCGCCGAGACCACCGTGGCGCCGACCGAGACCGCCGCATCGGCAACCGCAATCACCGAGCAGCCGGAAATCATCGTTGCCGCGACGGCGGCCAAGGGTGCGAGCAAGTAACGCATCGATTCGTTCCTGGATTGTGGGCTGCCTGGCAGGATAGCCGGAGGTGCTGGAGGCGAAACGCCGATAGGCCATCGAAATGGCGGCATAATCGACCCATCGGAGCAGCAACCAAGTCGCCGCACCCGCCGACAACAACGCAGGAGACCCCACGATGAAGAAACTCACGGCCATCGCCGCCGCCATTGCCGTTGCCGCTGGCCTTGCCAGCACCAACGCCATTGCCCAGCAGAAATTCGTCACCATCGGTACCGGCGGCGTGACCGGCGTTTACTACGCCGCCGGCGGCGCGATCTGCCGCCTGATGAACAAGGACCGCAACAAGCACGGCATCCGCTGTTCGGTCGAGAGCACGGGCGGCTCGGTCTACAACATCAACACCATCAAGGCCGGCGAACTCGACTTCGGCGTTGCCCAGTCCGACGTGCAATACAACGCAGCCAAAGGCAGCGGACAGTTCAAGGACGGTCCCGACAAGGAGTTGCGCGCGGTCTTCTCGATTCATCCCGAGCCGCTGGTCGTGCTCGCCCGCAAGGAAGCCAACGTCAAGACTTTCGCCGACTTCAAGGGCAAGCGCTTCAACGTCGGCAACCCGGGTTCCGGCCAGCGCGCAACCATGGAGGTCCTGCTCGACGCCCTCGGCATGAAGCTGGGGGACTTCACGCTGGTGTCCGAACTTAAGGCCGACGAGCACGGCCCGGCGCTGTGCGACAACAAGATAGACGGTTTCGCCTACGTCGTCGGCAACCCCTCGGCCAACATCCAGGATCCGACCACGACCTGCGGTGCCAGGCTAGTCAACATCACCGGGCCAGCCGTGGATAAGCTCGTCAAGGCCTATCCGTACTACGCCGCCGCCACCATTCCCGGCGGCATGTATGCGGCCAACCCCGACCCCGTGAAAACCTTCGGCGTCGTCGCCACCTTCGTCTCGTCGTCGAAGGTTCCCGCCGACACGGTATACACGATGGTAAAGGCGGTCTTCGACAACTTTGACGACTTCAAGAAACTGCACCCGGCCCTCGCCCACCTGGATCCGAAGGAGATGATCCGGAACGGCCTGTCGGCACCGCTGCACGACGGCGCCGTGAGGTACTACAAGGAAAAGGGCTGGATGTAATCCCTTGGCACGCCCCGGAATGAGCAAGGCGCCGGCGTGAAGGAAGAAAGCACCGCGGCCGGACTGTCCGACGATCAGCTCAGGCAACTGGTCGCCGAAGCCGACAGCGGCGGCCGCAAGCCGACCGGCGCCGTGGCCAAACTCCTGATGCTGACGGCGCTGGCCTGGTCGCTGTTCCAGTTGTGGATCGCGTCGCCGCTGCCGTTCTTGTTCGGCGTGTTCGTCCTCAACGACACCGAATCGCGCGCCATCCATCTCGGCTTCGCGACCTTTCTCGGCTTCCTCGCCTACCCTGCGTTCAGGCGTTCGCCGCGTGACTTCATTCCGCCCGTCGACTGGCTGCTGGCGCTCGCCGGCGCCTTCTGCGCTTCCTACCTGTTTCTCTTCTACGCCGAGCTATCCACCCGCCCCGGGCAGCCGACGACCTTCGATCTCGCTGCATCGGTCATCGGCCTGACACTGCTGCTGGAGGCAGCCCGCCGCGCACTCGGCCTGCCGCTGGTGCTCCTCGCCCTCACCTTCATCGGCTACATCTTCCTCGGCCCCCACATGCCCGACATGATCGCCCACAAGGGCGCCTCGCTTGGCAAGGGCATGTCGCATCTGTGGCTGTCCACCGAGGGCGTCTTCGGCGTCGCGCTCGGCGTCTCGTCGGGCTTCATCTTCCTCTTCGTGCTGTTCGGCGCGCTGCTCGAAACCGCCGGCGCCGGCAACTATTTCATCAAGTCGGCGATCTCGCTGCTCGGCCACCTGCGCGGCGGCCCGGCCAAGGCCGCGGTACTGGCCTCGGCGGCGACCGGCGTCATCTCCGGCTCGTCGATCGCCAACGTCGTCACCACCGGCACCTTCACCATCCCGCTGATGAAGCGCGTCGGCTACCGCCCGGACAAGGCCGCCGCGGTCGAGGTGGCGGCTTCGGTGGACGGCCAGATCATGCCCCCGGTGATGGGCGCCGCCGCCTTCCTCATGGTCGAGTACGTCGGCATTCCATACACCCAGGTGCTCAAGCACGCGCTGCTGCCGGCACTGATTTCCTACATCGCCCTCTTCTACATCGTGCATCTCGAAGCGATGAAGGCCGACATTCGCGGCATTCCGCGCGACAACCTGGCACCGTTCGGCAACCGGGTCGTTTCCTTCCTCATGACGCTTTCCGGCGTCATCGTCCTCGCCGGCGTCGTCTATTACGGCCTCGGCTGGATCAAGACCCTTGCCGGTGACGCCTCGCTCTTCATCGTCGGCGCGCTGATGCTGGCGAGCTATGTCGGCCTGCTCAAGTTCGGCACGCGCTACCCCGAACTGCACATGGACGATCCGGACCAGCCGCTCGAGAGCCTGCCCGCCACGGGGCCGACGCTCAAATCCGGCCTGCACTTCCTGCTGCCGGTGGCGGCATTGATCTGGAACCTGATGGTGGAAGAGCTCTCGCCGGCACTGTCGGCCTTCTGGGCGACGCTGTTCCTGATGTTCATCCTGATCACGCAGCGGCCAATCATCGCCTGGTTTCGCGGCCGCGGCGACCTCGCCAACGCCACCAGCCAGGGACTGCTCGACCTGCGCAACGGCCTCGTCACCGGTGCCCGCAACATGATCGGCATCGGCATCGCCACGGCGGCAGCCGGCATCATCGTCGGCACCGTCACCCTGACCGGCATCGGACTGGTCATGACCGATCTGGTCGAACTGATTTCGGGCGGCAACCTGATGCTGATGCTGCTGCTGGTGGCGCTGATCTGCCTGATCCTCGGCATGGGCCTGCCGACCACGGCCAACTACATCGTCGTGTCCACCCTGATGGCTCCGGTGGTGGTCGAACTCGGCGCGCAGAACGGACTGCTGGTGCCGCTGATCGCGGTGCACATGTTCGTCTTCTACTTCGGCTTGATGGCCGACGTGACGCCGCCGGTCGGCCTCGCCTCCTACGCCGCCGCCGGCATCGCCCGCAGCGATCCGATCCGCACCGGCGTCACCGCCTTCGGCTACAGCATCCGCACGGCGATCCTGCCGTTCATGTTCATCTTCAACACCCAGCTGCTGATGATCGGCATCGACAGTGCCTGGCATTTGATCCTCACGGTCGCATCGGCGATTGGCGCCAACCTGATCTTCGCCGCGGCCACGCAGGGCTGGTTCATGACCCGCAGCCGTCTGTGGGAATCGCTGCTGCTGCTGCTCGTCACCTTCACCCTGTTCCGCCCGGGCTTCTGGATGGACATGATCCATCCGCCCCACGCCCGGGTGCCGGCAACGCAAATCATGGAAATCGTCGAAGCTGCCCCGGCCGACAAACGACTCCGCCTCTGGATCGAGGGCGAGGACATCAACGCCCGGAAAATATCCAAGGGCGTGCTGCTGCCGCTCGGCGACAAGGCGCCGGCGCGCCAGCGGCTCGACGCGGCGGGACTGCGGCTGCTGCCGGCAGGCGATGCCGTCGACATCATCGCCGTCAAGTTCGGCAGCCGCGCAGAAAAGCTTGGGATCGAAAATGGCTTCAGGATCACTGCCATCGAAGTCGAGACCACTCGACCGGACAAAGAGTGGATGTTCCTGCCGGCACTGGCCGTGCTGGCCCTGGTCGCCTGGCTGCAACGCCGAAGGGCATCGCGAGCCGCTGTGTCAGGAACGGGCGCTACCTGACCTGGGAATCGCAACCACCCTACCTTGCCCGTACTGAAAAAGTCGGCGCTGGCGGCACGGCGCCGTAAACGGACAAGGGCTCAGACCTTTCGATCTAAGCCCTTGATTTAACTGGCGCGCCCGGAGAGATTCGAACTCCCTACCCCTTGGTTCGTAGCCAGATACCAAAGGAATGCGGAAAGTATCTAAAAACAATGTGTTGCCGTTAACGCACCGTACTATTCAAGTGGCGCACACTTTACCATAAGCGGTTGATTATGCGCGATCGCATTTTGGCGAATAGTACAGGTCTTAGTGATTGTAAGCGAAGCGATATCCAAGCATTAGCACTGCAAATAACCCGATTCGCCAGTACCGACTATCGGAAATTGGTCGTTCGGTCATCTGATAATCGGGATTTCCCAACGAATGCCAGATGCGTGGATAATCCAATTCCAAAGGGGGAGACCACGAGGCCATGGGGAGCAGCGCCATCGAAGAGGTGTTTCGCGTCGCCAACAACAAGGACTTGGCTGAGACCGGCGGAGGCCACAATCAGAAGGGCGTGGACTTCCAGCGGGCATGGGCGCTCTCCCGGATGTTCGAGCTCGAAGAGAGCGGGGCCAATGATTTCCTGATCCTCTTCGAAGCTGTCCAGGACGTCGCCGAACTCGACTCCGAGACCGCCCCTTCGTCAATTCGCGTCTACCAAGTCAAGAAGAGGGATCGCGGCGAGTGGGATTGGAGCAATCTGACTCTTCTACCCGCACCTGGGAAGAAGCCCCGACCCGGCAAGAGCACCGACGAGATCAAGGATAGCCCCATTGGCAAGCTCTACTCTGCCGTGCTCGCCTTCAAAGACTTGGAAAGTTCGGGGGTGTTCCTCTCCAATGCCGGGTGCAACCTGCCGCTCGCAAATGGCGACAACGCGGCCACTTCGTTGTCTTGCGACCTATCCCAGCTCGAAGCCGGGCACCTCGACTTGCTAAAAGTCGGGCTCGAATCCCTGCATGAGGCGGGAGCCTCGCCTGCCAATCCCAAGCTGATCCGCGTCGAGAAGGTCCCGATCCATCCCGACGCACCCGCAACCCATCTTCAAGGTGTCGCCGTCGCGTTCCTCAACAAGCGCAGCCCGCGTCATGCCGGACAGGCCAAGTCACTGGTCGACGCACTGCTCGCGGAGGTAGGTCCGCTTGGTGCCAAGACCAACTCGTGCTCGAACTTCGATGAGCTCCGCAGGCAAAAGGGATATTCGCGCGGGCAGTTCGCCTCAGCCCTCGGATCTCTCGAACAGGTGCCCGACCTTGTGTCGCTCGCCGAGACATGGTTGGACAAACTTGTGACCGAGGGGGCCATGAACTTCATGGAGGCGACCAGAGTCCGTATCGCTATGGCCGCCATCTATAAACGACAGGTTATGGGCGGGGAGCTGCTCGCCTCGATCCACCTGCAAACCAACCTCGCCAACGAGGCCCTGAGCATCTACGAGGGGGACTCCCAGTTCCTGCGCTCAGAGCCCCGCGAGGCGCTCGTGTGTCCCGTGTGCAACGCGGAGCACTCCGAGTCCTTCCTCGACCTTCTCACCTACGCCGAAGACGCTCGGTCCCTGCGCGACATCACCGTCCACCTCCGCAAGGACGCACGCGAGATCGAGAACAAGCTTTCGAAAACGAACGCCGCGATCGCAGCACTCGAACAGAGCTACCGCAAGGTCGCGGCGCTTCTTTCCATTCGACGCGGGGACATGCAGTTCAGCCAAGTCGTCGAGAGTATGGGCGCCGAAAAGGCCTTCCGGGCCTTCGAGGAAGAGCGGGTGATTCTTGAGACTGAGATGGCCGACCACCTGCTTGAACATGAGCGGATGACGGAGGCCATGAACAAGCTGACCGACCGCAACCGCTCGAAGGAGATTCTGAAAATCTTCCGCGAGGCCTACTCGGCAGCCCTCGTCGAGCTGAGCCTGCCGATGACCGATACGAGCAAGGCCAAGCTCACCAGCCGGCCCAACCTCTCTGGAAGTGGCGGCCCGCGATCCGTCCTGGCCTACTACGCCGCCCTCTGGGCCGCGTGCTACGGCGAGAAGGGATCCTTCCGCATCCCGTTGGTCGTTGACGCACCCAACCAGCAGGGGCAGGATCATATTAATCTGCCCAAGGTCATCAGCTTCCTGTCCAGCAAGCTGCCGCAGGGAGCCCAGCTCATCCTTGGCTCCGAGATTGATACCGACCTTCCCTTCGACCGGAAAATCGAACTGACCGAGCAATACAAGCTGCTGTCCGAGTCGGACTTCGACGAGGCCGAAGCAACCCTAGGCCCGTTGGTCTTGGTCATGTATTTGAAGGCCAGCTAGTCGGCTTCAGATAACGGAGACAATTTGATGAGCTACGCTATATGCTGGAAATGCGTGGACGATGAATACCTGAAGCAACATATCAGGGACAACGGCGGGCTTTTTGAGTGTTCCGTATGCGGCAACGCTTACGAGAATGCGATCTCGGTTGCCGATCTAGGAATACTGCTGGAACCAAGAATCCGCGAGAACTTTTCGCTGGGTGAAGAGATTAAGGTGTTTCATGGCGAGGAGGACGACAACGGCTCTTGGGAGCAGGAGGGCGAGCCACTGTCCTGGGCAGTGCAAGAAGTCCTTGGGCAGTACTTTGACTTTGAGGACGAGATCGTTCAAGCGGTGATTGATGCGGAGGACGTATGGCCACCGGACGGAGATGTCCCGTTCTTTGACGACACCTCGAACTACGTCGAAAGCCGCGTGGCACTCTCACACTATTACGCCGAGTGGGAGGCCCTACTTGAAGAGCTGAAGCATAAGAGGCGATTTTTCAGTCCCTCAGCTCATACCCTATTCGGAAAGCTATTTGGCGGTGTTGAGGAGATGAAGGCCCGTCCCCCTCGCACGACTGAGGCCGTAAGCGTCGTCCGCAATTTCCCCGAAGGTTCAGAGCTATTTCGTGCACGCATTTGTAATTCTCAAGACGTGCTCGTGGATGTCTTTTCCGATCCTTTGAAGCATGCTGGCCCTCCCCCAGAAAGCCAAGCCCGAACTGGCAGGATGAACGCAGACGGCGTAGTCGTCTTCTACGGAGCCGAAGATCTAGAAACCTGCCTTGCCGAAATGCGTCCGGTGATCGGAAACGATCTGGCGGTGATTAGGTTGCGAACGACCAAGCCGTTGCGCTTGCTCGACTTCTCTTTGTTGGAATATGCCTATGCTGGGACTCCCCTCAGTTACTTCCAGCCAGACTTTACGGACGAAGTTGAGAAGCGAGCCTTTCGTCGCCGACTGCACCGGCTTATCTCGCAACCCATCATCCCTGGAAAGGAGACCGAATACCTGATAACGCAGACCATGGCGGAATATCTGGCGCATGTTCACAAAGAACCGTTTGACGGAGTACTTTTCGCATCGGCGCAGCGAGCCGATGGCAAGAACGTGGTGCTCTTTTCCGATCCCGCCATGATAACTGATCAGCCGTCGGAAGCGTTCGGGCTTGCGTATTGCGAAGATAGCTTGCAGATATTCACCACCACGTCGATTAGCTACAGCCATCACAAGCGCGACGCATACGGTATGCCGCATCATCTTTGATACCGTCTTGCGACTGATGCCAAACTGCTTTGCTGCTCCACGCTCGCTGATGCCATCAACCATCACGGCGCGTCTTACCTTGGCGTATAGGTCCACGTTTCGGTACATCCCTTCTGCCTTTCCCGATCTCTTTGTAGATCAGAGGATAGGCTTAGGACTGGTAAGCGTCCACGACCTATGACGGATCCTTCAAGTCATCGAAGACCTTGCTTTCTGGAGGGCGTAACTCTTCAGTAATCCGATGAGCGATTTCTCGATAGCGGGCTTCATCTTCGGGCTTTTGCTGCTTCTGATAAATATCCGCCAACATCCGCGCGCATGATCTAGCCATGCCTCGCGCAAACGCCCAGTAGGGCGCCTTGTGCTTCTCACTCCGTGCAAGTCCAAGCAGCAGTTGCTCTTCTGCTTCTCGAAACTTGCCACGATTGAAATATGTGGCCCCGAGAATTAGCGTATTAGCCGCAACCTCAATGTGATCATCACCAAGATGCCGCCGACCAAACTCAATTGCCTCCAGATAGAGCGCTTCATAGGCTTCGGCATCTCCTTGATCTCTTCTGAGGGTGGCGATGCTCGTCATATTGATCATCATCCCAGCAAAATCCGAGGGGAAGTGATTTCGCCTTATCTCGATGGCACGATTGATGAGCCCCCCCTTTTCAAGCAAGTCCGTCGTCTGCACTGACAATGATTCCACCGAGCGAAGAAGTCTTGGATCGTTTTCTCCATAGCGTTCCGCCAAGGCAAGCGCTTTGCGGCACGCGCCTTCGGCAATCTTTGAGTCGATACTAAAATTCTCACAGCCAACCTCAATTTCATACTCCCATGCTGCATTGAGCCGCTGGTCGTTGAAGTTCTTGCAGACCGAGATCGGTTCGACAACATAGGCTGGATATGTCGTCTGTGCCCTATTGTCCAAAGTGACATGTACAAAAAGACCGTCGGATAGCCAGCACCCGTAGTTCTCATCACTGAGTGCAAGCTTCCAAGTCACCGTTGGATCGGGGGGCACCATGCGATCCACGCAGTGGCTGACTTCATAGTCAAAGAGCACAACCTCCTTTCCGTCTTCGCGGATGCATTGCGTTTCCGCCAATGCGGCTGTCGCAACAAATAGCGGAATCAAAGCAAAATAGTTCATGGCAGGCGGTCAGGCATAATCGATGGGGTAGATGATTGTCGGCAGTAGAAGCTGGCATTGCCGTTGCTGGCCTCAGCCTTTTCGGTTGGCCTCATTCAACGATACCCATACTCGGGCTCACCAGGTGAGCCTAGCTACTTGGTAAAACATCTGCCGTTCGAAGTAGGCGTTTGAGGCAAGTGGTCGAACGCTTGGCATCGCCCGCCATGAAGTAGTGCCCGTCATCCGCTTCGTAGGCGATGCTTAGATAACCGAATCCGACCGCCGACACGAAACCGCGAGCCAGACTGACCAAGTCATCGATTTCCGAATAGAGCGATCTCGGTATGTCATCAAGGCAGATCGCTTCCGGATGGGCAATCACCTTGTCGCGCAATGTTTGCAGTGTTTCCAGCGTCCGCGCATTTCCAACGCCATCGAGGTGAGCATCTGAAATTCTTTGTTCGAAGAAGGACACGAGGAAGGCGGTAAGCTGACGATCTGTGAGCGTTTCCATCTCGTCCGGCGATGCGCCGCGCCGCGCGAGTGCTGAAATCAGTCCGGGCCTTTGGCCGTCCTGCGCTGCACGATACAACCACTGCAGGCCTTTCTTCTCGTCCCGGGCAATGCCAAAGCCGGTGACCAGGGCAAGGCCGAACAGGGTTTGTCCGTCGCGGTCATACGCTTTCGCCGCCTGGTGGAACCAGCGTGTCGCAGCCGAAGGATTGCGTTCCACGCCGACCCCCTGCCCGAGCATCACCCCGAGCTGGACCATCGCCCGGGGTTGGCCCAGGCGGGCCCCCTGCCTGATCAGTACCAGACCAGCAGGACTCACACTGCCTGCAGCGAGGACTTCCGCCAGATAGCCTTTCATCAATGCCATGCCTGCCTCCGTAATGAACGGCACCGGGCCGTCGGCAGTTACGCTACGCCGACAGCCCTGGCATTTCTGAAATACATGGCGATATCAAGGACGCCGGGCAGCGATACCCCCGCTCGTCTTAGGCGGACGGCGTTTCGGTCGCGATCGCTCCCCTGGTGACAGGCAACGCTAACCGGAACGCCGCGATGATGCCCTGGCCACAGCGTATGCTCAGCCAAGCCAGCACCCCCAGCATTACCAGGCTGATGCCCAGACCCATCGCGGCATAGACCAGGTTAGTGCCAATGCCTGAAAGCAGCAGGCCATTGAGCACCGACCATCCGACATAGACCAGGTAAAGCCGCATCGAGGCCAAGACATGGGCCACCACAAGCGGCTGCGAATGCACACGGTTGATGAAGTAGAAAATCAGGTACGGCGCCAGCGTCAGAAGGCACACCAAGTAGCCGAACAGGTGGAACTGGTAGCAGCCTAGCAGCTGGGTGAAGAAGGCATCGGCCAAGACCAGCATGTAGCCGCCGCCAGCCAGCCACTTCAGCTTGTCCGTCTGTCCCTCTGGCAATGGGCGGGCTGGATCCGCCACGGCCGGGGTCATGATTGGAGTATTTTCTGGTTTGTCGCGCAGCGTCCGGCGCAATACCAAGACGATGACGACGATAACGATCACCGGGATGATCAGGCTGAACCCGTGCCACGCAGAATAGTTTCCCATCAGAGAGCCTCCTTGTCAGATGTATTCGGTTTGTTCACGATTCCGTTCGCCGCCGCGCCATTCGGCGCGCTCCTGCTGCGATAGGGGCAGGTGTAGACAAACATGGGGTCACCCTGGGTGATGGCCTGCCAGCGGTCATGCCGGATCCGCTGGCCGATTTTGGTGGCGACATCCGGACGGCCCAAAGCTGCCAGCGCCTTGGCGGCGGCCAGCTTGTGCTGATAGACCGTGGTGGCATAGGCAATGCGCTCGAGTTCGGGAACCAGACTGAGATCGCCGCTGCACGCCAGAATGTTCCCGGCGATCCGCGGGGCATCACCGCCAGTGCGCGCCGACACGGGATTGTCTGGATTGGCGAATTTTGTCTTCTCAACACCTGCGGCGAGAATCCCCATCCAGAAGGATGCGTCGCCGGCGGCAGGATCGAGCGTTGCCAGTGCTTCCAGCAGCTCGCGATTCACCTCGTTCCAGCCTTCAATCGACACCAGCTCGTGCTTTGGGATCAGCGCGCGGATCGCGGTGGCGTATTCCGTCGCGCGATGCTGCTCGATCCAGAAGAGTCCGGCTTTCAGTTGCAGGACGTCGATGACCTGGCCGGGTCGCTTGGAAAGAAGCGTCTTCAGATCCTCCGGCGTCGGATCAACGAACTTGATTGCCCAGCCACGCATGAAGACCTTGATGTTGCCGATGGGCAATCCATTCGTTCCCTTCGTGATGGTGTAACTGTCGCCGTCAAACACCACGCCGTCTGCACCGGCCAGGCGTTCATCGTCGCCTGCCTTGAACTTCTTGGCAAAGAGCCCGAGGCACTGCGTATGGGGCTCGTGATCACGGAAGCCGCCACCGAGGTAATACTCCGGATTGCTCTTGATCCGCGCAGGCTTGTCGGGCGTCATGAATAGGGTGTCAATCACCACCCAGTCGTCGCAATCGGCGCGGCCAAGAATCTTGAAGTACCGCGTCCTCGGCACCTTATGAGCCATGGTGATATAGGCGCCGCTGCGACCCGAGATGAGCTGTTCGGTGCCCCTGCCACGCTCAGGCGACGGCTCGAGGGTGATGCGGGCATCGGGCAACTTGGCGGGTACACGAAGGCTGTCGAGTGGGGCTGTCTAGACAGGCATCCATTCAAGGGCGAAGTGCGGTTGCAGGGAGAGAAACCGCGAGATCGATATGTCGAGGATTGGGAAGTCATTGAGTGCTTGTCGCTTGTGCCGCATCGGATCAAGGGGAGCGTGGTTGCGATTCAGGCCTATGTTCGAATCAAGCTGATGACTGGCATGGCGCGTGGCGATTTGCTCAGGCTAACTATGGCCAACCTGAAAGAGGACGGCATTCACATCCAGAGGCACAAAACGGTAGGTAAAACGGGAAAGAGAACGATCTATCAATGGACACCCGATCTACGAGCCGCAGTAGAGATGGCCAAGGCTGTTCGCCCGGTTCTGTCGGCATTCTTGTTCTGTACACGGAAGGGGGAGGGCTATATGGATGAGACGACCGGTGAGTGCCACACATGGAAATCCATGTGGCAACGCTTTATGGATCGTGTATTGAGCGAGACGCAGGTCAAGACACGCTTCACAGAGCATGATCTCCGCGCGAAATGTGCCAGCGATGCTTCAACGCTGGAGCAGGCAAGGGCGCTTCTATCTCACGCTGATGCGCGCACGACGGAGGCTATTTATCGGCGTAAGCCAGAGGTTGTCCAGCCGCTCTCCGGTCTCAAGCAATAGTACACGTGCCAATGAATAGTACAAAAGGGAAGGGCTCCATCGCTGGAGCCCTTGGTATTTGGCGCGCCCGGAGAGATTCGAACTCCCTACCCCTTGGTTCGTAGCCAAGTACTCTATCCAGATGAGCTACGGGCGCCTTGCTTGAGGGCGCGAAGTATAACAGAACTTTTTTACCCTGCGACGACCCGATTCTTTCCCGAGCGTTTGGCGAGATACATCGCCTGGTCGGCCCGCTTGATCGCATCCATCGGAGCCTCGTCGCCCTTCAGTTCGGCCACGCCGCAACTGAAGGTGATCAGCACTTTCTCGTTCTTGTGCAGGAAGAAGCGCTTGGTCAGTTCGCGCTGCACCCGCACCATCGCGGTGACCGCCGCATCGAGCGCGGTGTCCGGCAAGAGCACGACGAATTCCTCGCCGCCGTAGCGGGCCAGGGTGTCCTGCGGGCGGATGGTGTCCTTCGTGACCTGGGTGAGGTGCACCAGCGCGGCATCGCCGGCGTCGTGGCCGAGCGAGTCGTTGAGTTTCTTGAAATTGTCGATGTCGAGCAGCGCCATGCACAGGCTGGTGCCATGGCGCTTGACCCGCGACACCTCGGTGTCGATGGCTTCGTCCATGCCCTTGCGATTGAGCGCACCGGTCAGCGCGTCGTGGCGCATCACGTCGCTGGCCTCCGACAACTCGGTATGCAGGCGGGCGATTTCCTGCTCCGCCTCGGCGACGCGGCCACGCATTTCCGTCAGTTCATCGCGTGACCGTTGCGCCGTGAGCTGGATCACGCGGGTTTCGCGCATCACCTCGTCGAGCACGTCGGAAAGTTCGCTGATGTCGTTGGCGCGCGTGATTTTCGCGGCACAGGCTTCGATGGTGTCGTGATAGCCGCCGGTCTCGTCCGAAAAGCTGGCGAGCCGGTCGACGAACGTCGCCAGCATGGCCTTGAGGCGGTCGCGGGCGTCATTGAGATGCTTCTTGAGCGTGCCCTGCTTGACGATGACTTCCTTGAGCCGACGTTCGACGTCGTCCAACTGCCGCAGGTTGAGCGGCTGGCTCACCAGTTGCATCACCACCGATATCTGGCCTTGCAGCCACTGGTCGTCGAGGATCAGCTCGTTGATGTTGACGATGATCAGCTGCAACAGCTTGAGCAGCGCAGCCTTGAGCTCGGCCTGATCCTCGGCAACGAAGCTGAGCCGATAGCTGAACTGCTTCATGCTACTGGTGAAGGCGGCGATGTCCTCCGCCGTGCGTGTCGCGCGCACGGCAGCCGCCAGTTGTCTGGCCTCCGTTGCCAAATCCGGCGTTTCGACCAGCAGGACGCCGATGGCATCCTCCAGCAGTTGCGCGATCAGGTCCTTGAGGTCGCTGCCAATTTGCCGCGTCTGCGCGGGTGCCACGGCAGCCGAAAAAGTCGGCGCTGGCGGGACGGCGGTTTCCTGGGCAGCCTCGGTTGCCGCGGTCTCGGGCGCTGGCGCGGCAGGGGTAAGCGCCTCGCCGCTGGCACTCCCCTGGGACCAGGCACGGAGCAGCGACTGCAGTCGCGTATGCAGCATTTCCGGCGTGCCGGACGAGGCCAGCACATGCTCCAGCGCCTCGCGCTTGCGCGCCGTGGTCAGCTCGGCATGACGCGCCTCAAGCTGCACGACGAGGTCGCGGATCAGGCCGGACCAGGCCGGCGGCTCGGCGCCGGACTTGTCCAGGACTTCAACCAGGGCAGTCTTGACGCCATTCCAGTTCTTGGCAGTCACTGCACCATCGAACTGGCGCGCGAAGCGCATCTGTTCCGGTGTCTTGCGCGGCAATGCACCGCCAAGCTGCTTCAGGGCTTTCTCGGGAAAGCCCTCTGTCGCCGAGGTTTTAGCAATCTCATGGTAGAGCGCGCGATAGTTGTCCGGCGTCGGCGGAATTCGCCGCATCGCCAGTTGGCGCAGGGTTTCGCGAGCAATATCGGATGGCTGGGTCAGCTCGGCCATGGCGTCACTCGACCAATCCATGTTCGAGTCCGTAGCGGATCATCTCGGCGTTGCTGCGCAGGCCGGTCTTCTCGATGATGCGAGCGCGGAAGGTGCTGATGGTCGCCACCGCCAGGTTGAGCTCCTCGGCGATCTGGGTCAGCGGGCGGCCGACCGCGATCATGCGGAAGACCTCGAACTCGCGGTCGGTGAGCAGTTCGTGCAGCGGCTTCTCGCTGTCGCTGGCGATGGCGTCGGCCAGTTGCATCGCCACGGTCGCACTCACGTATTTCTTGCCCTGCGCCACCTGGCGGATCGCGGTGACCAGCAGCTCCGGTGCGCTCTGCTTGGTGAGGTAGCCGGACGCGCCGGCCTTGATGGCGCGCACCGCATACTGCTCCTCCGGATGCATGGAAAGCATCAGGACCGGCAGTCGCGGAAACTCCTTCTTGAGTTGCTTGAGCGTATCGATGCCGTTGCGGTTGGGCATCGTGACGTCGAGCAGGAATACGTCCCATTGTTGCTGTCGTGCCAGTTGCAGAGCCTCAGCGCCGTCGTCCGCCTCTCCGGTAACGACGAGATCGTCGGTCTCGGAAAGAATCTGCTTGAGTCCCTGGCGGACGATCGCGTGATCGTCGGCAATCAGGACGTGGATCTTGTTGGTCATGGTTTGTCTCAGAACAGGTTGCGCTGCAGTTCTTCTTCGTCACTGGTCGGTTCTGCGCCACGCCGCTCCGGCACCTGCAAAGCGATGTGGGTGCCGCCGCTCTCTCCCGCGGAGACGCTGAAGACGCCGGCCAGGCTATGCACCCGCTCACGAATCCCGCGCAGGCCAAACGACTTGGGCTTGGCCAGATCCCCATCCGAAATGCCCCGACCATTGTCCCGAATTTCGAGGGAGATACTACCGTTTTCGCGCCGCATGCGCAGCACCACCAGCGACGCATGGGCGTGCTTCGCGATATTGGTCAGCGCCTCCTGCACGATACGAAATAGTGCCAGCGAGGTATCCGCGTCCGGCTCCATCCCTTCGTCATCGCACTGGACGCGACAGGTAATGTCGAAGCGCTTGCCGAAATCGTCGGCCTGGCAGCGCACCGCCTCGGCCAGGCCGAACTCCTTGAGGATGCCGGGGCGCAACTCGCGCGCCACGCGGCTGGCCGTCGCCATCGCCTGCTCCACCAGCGAACCGATGACCTGGGCCTTGTCGCGCAAGCTCGCCGGCGCTGCCGGCAGCTTCGCCGTCAGCAGGTTGGTCTCGATCTTTATTGCGACCAGCAAACTGCCGATCTCGTCATGGATGTCGCGAGCGATCCGTTCGCGCTCCTCCTCCCTCACTACTTCGAGGTGGGATGAAAGTTCCGACAATTGCTCGCGTGAGCGGCGCAGCTGCGCCTCGATTTCCTTGCTTTCCGAGACGTCGCTGGCAATGCCCTGCCATAGCGTCTCGATCTGTTCGCCGTGTCCGCCATGGCGCGGCGTCGAACTGAGGCTGATCCACTTTCCGCGCGAGCGGCCCTTCAACCGCCCTTCCCACTCAAGCGGCAGGCCGGAATGTGCCGAGGCCGAAAAAGCATCCTCAAGGCGACGCCTGTCGGCCGCTTCGAAGGCATCGAAGAACCGTTTGGCCGAATAGAGAATCTCGTACTGCTTTATGCCGAGCAAGCGATGGCAACCCTCGCCGATAAACAGAAACCGGAAGCCGCCGCGCTCGTCCCGAACCATCTGAAACACCATGCCGGGCAAACTGGAAGCCAGCGCGCGAAAGCGCGCTTCGCTGTCCTTCAACATTTCCAGCGCGGCGCGGTGTTCCGCGCGGTGGCGAGCCTCGCGAATCTCGCGCTCCAGAGCCGGCGCCAGACGATCCAGCCCTTCGCTGGACACCACGTCGTGGGCGCCTGCCTTCATGGCACGAATCGCCGAGCGCTCTTCGCCGGGTGCAGCGATGATCAAACAGGGAATATCCATTCCCTGCTGGTGGATCGCCTTCAACACGGACTGCGCACTCATCGCCGTCTCGCCGTGCTGCACCAGGCAGCCGTCCCAGGCCTCTGCGCGCAAGGCGCCGCGCAGCGCCGTCGGAGTCGACACCCGGACGAGCCGAATCGCCATGCCGGCCTGTGACAATCGTGCCGCCGCAGCCGCGACGGATTCTTCGGCCGCAGCGATCACCAGCAGGTTGGTCGACGCATCGTGCGAGGTATGCTCCATGGGAGCGACGATTCTAAAACGACGCGGCAGCATCATCCGATATACTTCGCGTCGCTTGTGACACAGTGCCGGCATAGCTCAGTTGGTAGAGCAACCGCCTTGTAAGCGGTAGGTCCCCAGTTCGAATCCGGGTGCCGGCACCATCCCGTCACTTAACGCGACCATCCGCCGCAAATTCCAATTTTTTGTATTATCTATTGACCCAGCCGGTCTCTTGCTCTAGAATTCGCCCCTCTCTGACGCGGGGTGGAGCAGTCTGGCAGCTCGTCGGGCTCATAACCCGAAGGTCGCAAGTTCAAATCTTGCCCCCGCAACCAACAATAACAAGGGCTTACAGGTAATCGCTTGTAAGCCCTTGTGTCTTTGCAGTATCGCTGCCGGATCGAACAAGTCCGGTTCCCCGGTCACATCGCACCAGTCCGCTTTCCTATCTTCGCCATGGCATTAGAGATGCATACCACGTCAATACTCCAATACCTAAAGAAGCATGGCCAGCGTCTCGATTCGGAGATTGCCGCCGCCACCGGGATCCCGCTGCCCAAAGTACGCGCGTCCCTGTCCGACCTTTCGGCACGGGGCGAGATATCCCAGTGCAGCGTCGTTCGCTTCGAGGGCACTTCGCGGATCGAGGGTGCGCTGTGTCGCGTGGCAGGATACATTCCGCCGCGAACTCCGGGCCGCAAGCCCGGCGCGCCGGCCTAAGGCCAATAACGACGTTCGCCGGGCTCCCGTCCGGCGCAGCGACAATCCGTCACTTCGGTGACGTTGCTACCGCGCTGCGAAATTCACGCAGCCTGGCCTTGACGATTCGCGCATTGCCGCTGCCGATGCGCAGCATGATTTTCTGGCCGGCCGAACGCCCTTCGAGGTCGGTATCCGCATACTCGTACAGAACCTTGCGCTGCACCAGTTGTGGCGATTCGACAAGTTCGGGTGCCGCCAGCAAGTCGTCGATGGCGACAACAAGGCGATCATTGAAATAGCCTTTCGGGTACCCCAGGTCGACGTAAGCCTGCTGGAACAGCGGATAGAAGTGTCGGTAGATGGCCACCAGTTTCACGACTTCCACTGTTTGCACCAGCCCGACATAGGCTGCGTAACGACGGCTGTTCGAGGGACTGACAGTCAGGACATCGCCACTGGCAGCCGTTTCGAACCATGCCCCCGTCGGGCGTACTGGCCACATCTTGACGGGCGCCTGCTGGCGCGGCAGATTGTCGACGGTGGCGACGATGCGTCGGATGACGCGCTCGGGATTAAAGAGCGCCTTCCATGGCTTGGCGCCGACGACCGCCGACAACGCCTCCCCCAACGGCAAATCGCTGCCATCGAGATATGGCAGCGGCTCTGCCGCCGGCTCCGGATCGAGAGCGTGACTGATCGCCGCCGCCGCCGGCATTGGCGGCTTGTCCGACACGGTAGCGGCTTGTGCTACGGGTTCGGCCGCGACTATCGGTTCGGCAGGCTGCCACCACCACAGGTATAGGGCCACCAGCAGCGTGGCGATCAGCGCGGTTGCCAACAGGGTACGGCTCGTGCTATTCATGGACTCAAATCCTCCCGGAAAGAAAGGATGACATCATGGGACCACAAGTGTTCCGCCGAATTGGCCTGATTCTTGGCATGTCGCTGGCCGTTGCCGCGTGGGCCGGGGCGGCTGGCACTGGTGGCGGTCCGCTGACAAGCCACACACCGCTACTGACGCCCGAGTTGAAGTCGCGCCTGGCGCAGGCTGATCTCGACGCCGGCGCCAGATACTTCGAACGCAAGTGTTCCCAATGTCACGATGGCGCCAAGGAAGGCGGCCACGGCAAGGGACCGCATCTGTGGAACATCATGGGGCGCAAGGCCGCCACGGCACCGGGCTTCGTGTATTCGGCGGCAATGAAACAGGCGGCAACGACATGGAGCTATGCCACGCTCGACTACTACCTGGCCGACACCGAGCGCGCGATTCCCGACCGCGCGATGAACTTCTCGGGCATTCAGGACGACCAGCTCCGCGCCAACGTCGTCGCCTACCTGCGCACGCTGAACGACGCGCCGCCGCCTTTGCCCTGATCAGGCCGGCGGCGCACCTTCGATGTGCAGGGTGCGCGTCGGGAAGGCGATCTCCGCGCCGTGGCGCGCGATGATGTCGGCGACCTTCAGCAGGACATCCTGCTTCACCTCATGGTAATGAATCCATACCTTGGTCTTGGTGAAGGTGTAGATCAGGAAGTTCAGCGAAGAATCCGCGAATTCGTTGAAATTGACGATCAGCGTCTGGGTCGCGTCGATTTCCGGGTGCTCCTGCAGCATCGCCTTCACCTCGGCCGTGATTGCGGACATCTTGCCGATGTCCTCGTAGCGGATGCCGATCGTTTCCTTGATGCGGCGGTGGCTCATGCGTGACGGGTTCTCGACCACGATTGTGGTGAACACCGCGTTCGGCACGTAGATCGGATTCTTGTTGAAGGCGCGAATGCGGGTGTGGCGCCAACTGATCGCCTCCACGGTGCCCTCGATCTGCTTGTCCGGCGAACGGATCCACTCACCGACCGAGAAGGGGCGGTCGAGGTAGATCGTCAGGCCGCCGAAGAAATTGGCGAGGATGTCCTTGGCAGCGAAGCCGATGGCAATGCCACCGATGCCGCCCGCGGCGAGGATGCCGGAGACGCTGAACCCCAGCGTCTGCATGATCACCAGCGCGGCGGTGATCAGCACAGTGAGACGGCCGAGCTTCGACAGGGCATCGACAGTGGTCTTGTCGACCTCCTCGCCCGACCGGACCCGCACCGCGACGTAGTGCTCGCCGGCAAGACGGATCATGCGGAACACGAACCAGGCCAGGCAAGCCACCACGCCGACGTCACGCAGCGGCGCCACCAGGTCGAACAGCGGATCGTCGGCGTGGCGACGCACGATGCCTGCGGCGAAGGCAAGGCCGACCACCCAGATCAGCGCCGGCAGCGGCCGGCTGGCGGCATGGAACAGGATGTCGTCCCAGGCATTCTCTGTTTTTCCTGCCACGCGGGTGGCCTTGCGCAGCAGCCGGTCGGCGACGAAATTAAGTATGACGGTGACGAAAATGGCAGCCAGCGCCTTGGGCAGCCAGGGCTCGGCCAGGAAAGCAAGCCCGAGACGTTCGGAAAGTTCTTTCATGTAATCGACATTATTTCAGTGAAATCGTGAGGGCCGGGAGAAACATCCAGGTAACGCAACCCGAGTCCGATGGTAAAGCGATTCGCCCATGCTTGCCAATCCGATATTTCATACGTATGATTAAAACAGTTGTTTGACCCCGGCCCTCCCCCATGCCCGAACTGCCCGCCACCCGCGAACGCATCCTCGATGCCGCCGAGCACGCCTTCATGGCGCATCGCTACGAGGGCGCGTCCATGCGCCAGATCACCGGCGAGGCCGGCGTCAACCTTGCCGCCGTCAACTACCATTTCGGCAACAAGGAGTCCCTGCTCCATGCGGTGCTGAAGCGGCGCCTCGACGGCCTCAACCAGGAGCGTCTGCGGGTACTGGACGAACTGGAGGCGGCCGCGGCCGGGGCGCCGCTCAAGCCGTCCCAAATCGTCGATGCCTTCTTCGGCACCCTGTTGCGCATGGGCGCCGAGCCCGGCGGCGACACCTTCATGCGCCTGCTCGGCCGCATCCTCACCGAGCCGGCGGAGTTCATCAGCGTGGTGCTGGCGCAGGAGTATGCTGACGTGCTGGAACGCTTCAAGCAGGCGCTGTTTCATGCCCTGCCCGATGTCCCGCGCGAGGAAATCGTCTGGCGTTTTCATTTCATGCTGGGCGCCACCTCCTACGCCATTGCCGGCACCGACGCGTTGCGCCTGGTGACCGACTGGCAGACCGAAGCGGCCGACGACGGCACCGACCGCCTGTTGCCAAGACTTATGTCCTTCCTGTTGGGTGGGTTGCGTGCCCCCCTGCCGGAGCCACCCGCCAAACCCAAGCAACGCTCACGGAGAAAAACCCCATGAACGCTCTTACCTTCCTCCTTGCCGTCGCGCTGGCCGTAGCCGCCGTGCTGCTGGTGCCGAGTTTTCGCCGCCCCCTGCTGACCCGAGGCCTGTTCGCGACCTACAAGCGCATCCTGCCGCAAATGTCAGATACCGAACGCGAAGCGCTGGAGGCTGGCAGTGTCTGGTGGGAAGGCGAACTCTTCAGCGGCGATCCCGACTGGCAGAAACTGCTGCGTTACCCGACGCCGACGCTGACGACCGAGGAACAATCCTTCCTCGACAATGAAGTCGCCGAAGCCTGCCGCCTGGTGGATGACTGGAAGGTTTCGCACGAACTCTACGACCTGCCCGCCGAAGCCTGGCGCCACCTCAAGGACAAGGGCTTCCTCGGCATGATCATTCCGAAGCGCTACGGCGGCCTCGAATTCTCGGCCTACGCCCATTCGCAGGTGGTCACCAAGCTTTCCACCCGCTCGTCGGCCCTGGCGGTGTCGGTGATGGTGCCCAACTCGCTCGGCCCGGCGGAACTGCTGCTGCACTACGGCACCGAGGAACAGAAGAACCATTACCTGCCGCGACTGGCCAAGGGCCTGGAAGTCCCGGCCTTCGCGCTCACCAGTCCGTGGGCCGGTTCCGACGCCGCCTCGATTCCCGACTCCGGCATCGTCTGCAAGGGCCAGTGGCAGGGCCGCGAAGTCGTCGGCATGCGGGTCACCTGGGACAAACGCTACATCACCCTGGCGCCGGCCTGCACCCTGCTGGGGCTGGCCTTCCGCCTCTACGACCCCGACGGCCTGCTCGGCGCACGCAAGGACATCGGCATCACCTGCGCGCTGGTTCCCTACGACCATCCCGGCGTCGACACCGGCCGCCGCCACCTGCCGCTGAATGCCGTCTTCCTCACCGGCCCGACTCGCGGGCACGACGTTTTCATGCCGCTCGACTTCATCATCGGCGGCGCCGCCATGGCCGGCCAGGGCTGGCGCATGCTGATGGAATGCCTGGCGGCGGGCCGCTCGATCTCGCTGCCCGCCTCCAACACCGGCATGGCCAAGATGACGGCGCGGGCTGTTGGCGCCTACGCCCGGGTACGCAACCAGTTCGGCATGGCCATCGGCCGCTTCGAAGGCATCGAGGAGGCGCTAACCCGCATCGGCGCCTACACCTACCTGATGGACGCCGCCCGCACCCTCACCGCCGGCGCAGTCGACCTCGGCGAGAAGCCCTCGGTCACTTCCGCCATCGTCAAGTACCACGTCACCGAGCGCGCGCGCCAGGTAGTCAACGACGGCATGGACATTATCGGCGGCAAGGGCATCTGCCTCGGCCCCGACAACTTCCTCGGCCGCGCCTACCAGCAGGTACCTATCGCAATCACCGTCGAAGGCGCCAACATCCTGACCCGCAGCCTGATCATCTTCGGCCAGGGCGCCGTGCGTTGTCATCCCTACGTGCTGGCGGAGATGAAGGCGGCGCAGAATCCGGACGCAGCAGCCGGCCTTGCCGACTTCGACCGGGCACTGTTCGCTCACATCGCCCATACCGCGAAGAACGGCGTACGCACCTTCTGGCATGGACTCACCGGCTCCCGCAGCGTGCCGATCGCCAATGTCGCCGAGGAATCGCGCCGCTACTACCAGCAGCTGACGCGCTTCTCGGCCGCCTTCGCCTTCCTCGCCGACGTCTCGATGATGGTGCTGGGCGGCGGGCTGAAGCGCCGCGAAAAGCTCTCGGCGCGGCTGGGCGACATCCTGTCCCAGATGTACCTGATTTCCGCCACGCTCAAGCGCTTCGAGTCCGACGGCCGGCAGCAGGCCGATGCGCCGCTGATGCACTGGGCGGTCTGGGACGCCATGTACAAGGCACAAGAGGCCTTCGACGGCGTTATCGCCAACTACCCCAGCCGCTTCGTCGCCTGGTGCCTGAACCGCATCATTTTCCCCTTCGGTCATCCCTACGTGGTGCCTTCGGACGAAGTGGGCCATCAGGTCGCCAAGCTGCTGATCCAGCCCGGCCCCAGCCGCGACCGCCTGAGCGCCGACTGCTACGTGCCGGCCACGGCCGACGAGCCGATCGGCGCAATCGAACTGGCCCTGGCCGCCGCCATCGAGGCCGAGCCGATCGAGGCGCGCATCCGCTCGGCCCAGAAGGCCGGAGGCTTCGAGGGCAATCCGCTGGCCAACGTCCGCGACATGGCGCAGGCGGCATTCGAGGCCGGCGTCGTCACTGCCGCCGAGTACGAGATCCTGCGCCGGCGCAACGCGCTGCGCGACAAGGTGATCCGCGTCGATGATTTCGCCTTCGACTTCGGCGTTGCCAGCGCCGCCAAACCGGCGACCGAAAGGCGGGCGGCGTGATGCCGGCGCCGACTTTTTCGGGTGCGCCGGTCTATCTCGTCGACGGCGCACGCACGCCCTTCCTCAAGGCCCGGAACGCGCCCGGACCCTTCAGCGCCTCCGACCTTGCGGTGCAGGCCGGACGCGCCCTGCTATTGCGCCAGCCCTTCGCCCCGACCGACCTTGACGAAGTCATCCTCGGTTGCGCCGCGCCCTCGCCAGACGAAGTGAACATCGGCCGCGTGCTGGCCCTGCGTCTTGGCTGCGGCCACAAGGTTCCGGGCTGGACGGTAATGCGCAACTGCGCTTCCGGCATGCAGGCCATCGATTCGGCCGCCAGCAACATCCGCGCCGGCCAGGCCGACCTGGTGCTGGCCGGCGGCACCGACGCCCTGTCGCGCGCGCCGCTGCTGTTCTCCGACGCCATGGTGCGCTGGCTGTCGGGCTGGTACGGCGCCAGAGCGGCGGGGCAGAAACTGGCCGCACTGAAGCGCTTCCGCCCCGGCCTGCTGGCGCCCGTCATCGGCCTGCTCAAGGGGCTGACCGATCCGGTGGTCGGCCTCAACATGGGCCAGACCGCCGAGAACCTGGCCTGGCAGTTCGGCATCAGCCGCGCCGAGATGGACGCCCACGCCGCACGCAGCCACCACCGCACCCTCGCGGCGCGCGCGGCCGGCGCCTTCGGCGAGATCTCGCCGCTGGTCGAAAACTCCGGCCGCGTCCATCCCGATGACGACGGCGTGCGCGCCGACTCGACTCCGGAGAAACTCGGAACCCTGAGGCCGGTATTCGACAAGCCCTACGGCCGCATTACCGCCGGCAACAGTTCCCAGGTCACCGACGGTGCCGCGCTGCTGCTGCTGGCCTCGGAGCAAGCCGTCGAGAAATGGGGGCTCCAGCCGCTCGGCCGGCTGGTCGACAGCCACTGGGCCGGCCTCGACCCGGCCCGCATGGGCCTCGGCCCGGTTCACGCCGCGACGCCGATATTGCAACGCCACGACATCGGCCTCAACGACCTCGACGCATGGGAAATCAACGAGGCTTTCGCCGCCCAGGTGATGGCCTGCCTGGCGGCCTGGGAGGATGCGGATTACTGCCGCGACAACCTTGGGCTGGATGGCCCGCTCGGGTCGCTCGACCAGGAAAAACTCAACACCGACGGTGGTGCCATCGCCGTCGGCCATCCCGTCGGCGCCTCGGGCGCCCGCATCGTCCTGCACCTGCTGCACCGGCTGAAATCCGGCGGACGCGGCATGGCCGCCATCTGCATCGGTGGCGGGCTGGGCGGCGCCATGCTGGTGGAACGCATATGAAACTCAAGCACTGGAAGCTCGACCGCGACGCCGATGGCCTCGCCTGGGCAACGCTGGACAAGGCCGACGCCGCCGCCAACACGCTGTCGTCCGCAGTCACCGACGAACTGGCGCAACTGCTCGACCATCTGGAGCAGGAACCGCCCAAGGGTCTGGTGTTCCGCTCCGGCAAGGCGGCAGGCTTCATCGCCGGCGCCGACATTGAGGAGTTCTCGAGCCTGGATTCCGCCGAGGGCACGCGCGCGCTGGTGGCTCGCGGCTGGGATCTGTTCAACCGGCTGGCCGGCGTCGCCTATCCGACCCTGGCGCTGATCCGCGGTCACTGCCTCGGCGGCGGCCTCGAACTTTCCCTGGCCTGCCGCTACCGCATCGTGGTGGACGAGCCGGGCACCAAGCTCGGCCTGCCCGAGGTGATGCTGGGCATCGTCCCCGGCTGGGGCGGCATGAAGCGGCTGCCCGAGCGCATCGCCGCGCCAGCCGCCCTCGACATGATGCTCAGCGGTCGCACCATGGACGCCCGCAAGGCCAAGCGCCTTGGTCTGGCGGACGATTGCGTGCCGCCGCGCGTGATGGACGCCGCCGCCCGCGGCCTGGTCCTGTCGGGCCGGCCGGCCCGCCGCCAGCCGCTGCTGGAGCGCCTGCTCAACGGCCCGCTCCGCTTCGTGGTCGCCGCCCAGGCCCGCAAGCAGGTGGCGGCCAAGGCGCGGCCCGAGCACTATCCGGCGCCCTACGCCATCATCGACCTCTGGCACAAGCATGGGGGCAATGCGCTGGCGGCGCCCGATGTGCTCGACCGCATCGTCCGCTCGCCCACCGCCCGCAACCTGGTGCGGATATTTTTCCTGCAGGAGCGGCTCAAGGCCTTCGGCAAAAAGTCGGCGCTGGCGGCACGGCGGGTGCACGTAGTCGGCGCCGGCATCATGGGCGGCGACATCGCCGCCTGGTGCGCCCTGCGCGGACTCACGGTGACACTGCAGGACCAGTCGCTGGAACGCGTCGCAGCCGCCATCGGCCGTGCCGCGCCGCTGTTCGAGCGCCGCATCCGCGACCCGCTGGCACGGCGTGCCGCTTTCGACCGCCTGATTCCCGACCCCGAAGGGCACGGCGCCGCCCATGCCGATGTCGTCATCGAGGCCATCTTCGAGGACCTGGAAGCCAAGCGCGGCCTCCTCGCGGCTCTCGAACAACGCATGCGCCCCGAGGCCGTCCTCGCCACCAACACCTCCAGCCTGCGGCTGGAAGACCTGGCGACGGCGCTGGCCAGTCCGGGCCGGCTGGTCGGCATCCATTTCTTCAACCCGGTGGCGAAGATGCCGCTGGTGGAAGTGGTCGAACCCGATGGTGCCGACCCGGCCATGCTGGCCCGCACGCACGCCTTCGTCCGCACCATCGACAAGCTGCCGCTGCCGGTGAGAAGTGCGCCCGGTTTCCTGGTCAACGCCGTGCTGGCGCCCTACCTGCTGGAAGCCATGCGCTGCGTGGACGAAGGCATTGCGCCGGCAACCATCGACGCGGCGATGGAGGCCTTCGGCATGCCGATGGGGCCGATCGAACTGGCCGACACCGTCGGCCTCGACATCGCGCTCGCCGCCGGGCGGCAACTGGCCGGCGCGACCGAGCCGCCGCGCTGTCTGGCCGAACGGGTGGAACGCAAGGAGCTGGGCCGCAAGAGCGGGCGCGGCTTCTACGCCTACCAGGACGGACGCACCGTGAAGGCGGCGGCTGGCAGCATCCCCGACGGACTGGCGCAGCGACTGGTGACGCCCCTGATCGACCGCGCACAGGCCCTGGTCGATGCCGGCATCGTCGCCGATGGCGATCTCGCCGACGCCGGCGTAATCTTCGGCACGGGCTTCGCCCCATTCACCGGCGGCCCGCTGCACTACCGCAAGACGCGGGCCGATCAGCAGCCACAATAGGACACGACCCCGTGCAGCCACATCCGAAGCAATCATCGAAACACGCCACCGCGCCAAGCATCGGCGCGGTCATCACTTCATTCCAATGACAAGCGGAGGAAAACTCGTGGACAAGCTCATCATCCGCCGGGCCGCCGTGCTCGGCGCCGGCGTCATGGGCGCCCAGATCGCAGCCCATCTGGCCAACGCCGACATCCCGGTCCTGCTGTTCGACCTGGCGCCGCCCAAGGGCGACAAGAACGGCATCGTCACCAAGGCCCTGGCCGGCCTGCGCAAGCTGGAGCCAGCGCCACTGGCCGAGCCCGAGCGGCTGCAGCACATCGACGCCGCCAACTACGACGAGAACCTGCCTCGGCTGGCCGAATGCGACCTGGTGATCGAGGCCATCGCCGAGCGCATGGACTGGAAGCGCGACCTCTACGCCCGCATCGGGCCGCACCTCAAGCCCGGCGCCATCGTCGCCTCCAACACCTCGGGCCTCTCCATCAACGCGCTGGCCGACACCCTGCCCGCCGCGCTGCGGCCGAACTTCTGCGGCATCCATTTCTTCAACCCGCCGCGCTACATGCGCCTGGTGGAAATCATCGCGACCCGCGACAGCGATCCGGCCATGCTCGATCGGCTGGAAACCTGGCTGGTGTCCGGCCTCGGCAAGGGCGTGGTACGGGCGCTAGACACCCCCAACTTCATCGCAAACCGCGTCGGCGTCTTCTCGATGCTGGCCGCCATGCACCATACCGAGCGACTCGGCCTCGGCTTCGACGAAGTGGATGCCCTTACCGGCCCCGCCATCGGTCGCCCCAAGAGCGCCACCTACCGCACCGCCGACGTGGTCGGGCTCGACACCCTGGCGCACGTGGTGCGCACAATGGCCGAGCAACTGCCCGACGACCCGTGGCACCCGCACTTCCGCACGCCGGACTGGCTGCAGGCGCTGATCGACAAGGGCGCACTGGGCCAGAAGACCAAAGTGGGCGTCTTCCGCAAGCAGGGCCGCGAGATCCAGGTGCTCGACACCGGCAGCGGCGACTACCGCCCGGCCGCCGGCGCGGTGGCACCCGAGGTCGCAGCCATCCTCAAAAACCGCAATCCGGCGGAAAAGTTCGCCGCGCTGCGCGCTTCCGACCACCCCCACGCCCAATTCCTCTGGGCCATGTTCCGCGATGTCTTCCACTACTGCGCGGTGCAGCTCGAAAACATCGCCGACAATGCCCGCGACGTCGACCTGGCACTGCGCTGGGGCTTCGGCTGGTCGCAGGGGCCGTTCGAGACCTGGCAGGCGGCGGGCTGGAAGGCCATCGCCGATGCCGTCGCCGCCGACATCGCGGCCGGCCGGACCATGAGCGATGCCCCGCTGCCAGGCTGGGTGGGTACGCGCAACGGCGTGCATGAAGCGGCCGGCTCCTTCGCCGCGGCACGCGGCAGCCTGGCGCCGCGCTCGTCGCTGCCGGTCTATGCCCGCCAGCTGTTTCCGGAACGGGTCCTGGGCGAAGCCGCCGACCCGCGCGGCGAAACCATCTGGGAGAACGAGGGCGTGCGCCTGTGGCACTTGCCGCAGGTGGATGCCGGCATCGCCATCGTTTCGTTCAAGTCCAAGATGCACACCGTCGGCGACGAGGTTCTCGACGGCCTGCTGGCTGCGGTCGCCCGCGCCGAAGCGGAATTCGACGGACTGGTGGTCTGGCACGAGCCGCCTTTCGCCGTCGGTGCCAACCTGCAGCAGGTATCGCAAGCCTGCGCCGCCGGCCAGTTCGACCTGCTGGAACGGACCGTGGAGAAATTCCAGCGCGCCTCGCAATCGCTCAAGTACGCCCAGGTGCCGACCGTCGTCGCCATCCAGGGCATGGCGCTCGGCGGCGGCTGCGAATTCGCCATGCATGCCGGCCGCCGCGTGCTGGCGCTGGAAAGCTACGTCGGTCTGGTCGAGGCCGGCGTCGGCCTGATCCCGGCCGGCGGCGGCTGCAAGGAAATGGCCGTGCGTGCGGCCGCGCTGGCCAAGACCACCGCCACCCCGGGCGAACTCTTCAACTTCCTCCAGCCCATGTTCCAGGCAGTGGCGATGGCCACCGTGGCCAAGAGCGCCCGCGAAGCCGTCAATATGGGCTTCGCCCGACCGACCGATACCGTCCTGTTCAATGCCGACGAACTGCTGTGGGTTGCGATCAAGGAAGCACGTGCCATGGCCGAGGCCGGCTGGCGTCCGCCACTGAAGGCGCGCGGTGTAACCGTAGCCGGCCGCAGCGGCATCGCCAGCCTCGAAGCGATGCTGGTGAACATGAAGGAAGGCGGCATGATCTCGGCCCACGACTACCGGGTTGCCCGTGCCGGCGCCGTGGCACTGTGCGGCGGCGAAGTCGAGGCCGGCAGCCAGGTGGACGAGGAATGGCTGCTCACCGTCGAGCGAAGCTTGTTCATGGAACTGCTGAAGACTCCCGAAACCCAGGCCCGCATCCAGCACACGCTGGAAACCGGCAAACCCCTGCGCAACTGAGGCCCGCCATCATGAGACAGATACAGGATGCATACATCGTCGCCGCCACCCGCCTGCCCGTGGGCAAGCGTCGCGGCCAGTTCCGCAACGTGCGCCCCGACGACATGCTGGCGCATGCCCTCAAGAGTGTCCTGGCGCAGGCGCCGCAAATCGATCCGGCCCGGGTAGGCGACGTCATCGTCGGCTGCGCTATGCCCGAGGCCGAGCAGGGTTTCAACGTCGCTCGCATCGGCCTGCTGCTGGCCGGCATGCCGGAAGCCGTGCCCGGCATCACCATCAACCGCTTCTGCTCCTCGGGCCTGCAGGCAGTGGCCGACGCGGCTGCGCGCATCCGGCTCGGCGAAGCGGACGTCATGATCGCCGCCGGCACCGAGTCGATGAGCGTCATGCCGCAAATGATGGGCAACAAGGTCTCCTTCAACCCGGCGGTGTTCGAGAAGAACGAAAACCTCGCCATCGCCTACGGCATGGGCCTCACCGCGGAGCGGGTGGCCGAGCGCTGGCAGGTGAGCCGGGCCGACCAGGACGCCTTCGCCCTCGAATCGCATCGCCGCGCCAGCACCGCCATCGCCGCCGGCCACTTTCGCGACGAGATCACGCCCTATCTGGTGCGCGAGCACCTGCCCGACCTCGCCAGCGGGGCCGTGCGTATCGTCGAGCGGCTGGTCGATACCGACGAGGGGCCGCGCCCGGACTCGACGCCGGAGGCTCTGGCGAAGCTGCGCCCGCCCTTCGCCGCCCGTGGTTCGGTAACGGCTGGCAACAGCTCGCAGATGTCCGACGGCGCCGCCGCGCTGATGCTGGTTTCGGAAAAGATATTGAGCGAGACCGGCATGCGGCCCCTGGCCCGTTTTGCCGGCTACGCAGTGGCCGGCGTGGCGCCCGAGATCATGGGCATCGGCCCCATCGCCGCCATACCCAGGGCACTCGAACTCGCCGGCGTGCGCCAGCAGGACCTGGACTGGATCGAACTGAACGAAGCCTTCGCCGCCCAGGCCCTGGCGGTGATACGCGAGCTCGGACTCGATCCGGCCAAAGTGAACCCGCAGGGCGGCGCCATCGCCCTTGGCCACCCGCTGGGCGCCACCGGCGCAATCCGCTCCGCAACGCTGCTCAGCGGCCTGCGCCGCACCGGCGGCAAGTACGGGATGGTGACCATGTGCATCGGCACCGGCATGGGCGCGGCTGGCATTTTTGAGGCCATGTAACGTCAGGCAACGGCACGTTTCGGCAGGACAACCAAAGGAGGAGGGGAACCATGAAGAACTCATCAAAGACAATCGCTGCCGTGCTCACACTGACGGCAGCACTGCTGGCACCTACGGCACTGCAGGCAGCCGAGGTGGCCGGCGTGCGCATCGAAGATGGCGTGAAGGCCGGCACGACGGAACTGGTGCTCAATGGTGCCGGGCTTCGCACCAAGGTGTTCTTCAAGGTTTACGTCGCGGCACTCTATGCTCCGCGCAAGAACGGCAATGCGGCCGAATTGATCGCTGCCACCGAGTTGCGCCGACTCAACCTGCACCTGCTGCGGGACATCGATGCCACGGCGCTGTTGGACTCGCTGCGCGAAGGACTGGCCAACAATCACAGCGAAGCCGAACTGGCCGCACTGCAGGCCGACACCGACCGCTTCGCGGCCCTGATGATGGCAATCGGCAACGGCAAGAGCGGCGATGTCATCGGCATCGACTTCTCGGCTCAGGGCACCGCCGTCACATTCAACGGCCAGTCTCGCGGCAGTGTCCCCGGCCCGGCTTTCGGCCGCGCCCTGTTGCGGGTATGGCTGGGCGAGAAACCCGCCCAGACCGACCTGAAAAAAGCCCTGCTGGGCGGCTGAGAAGGACGACGCCATGGAGAAAAACTGGCTGCCGAGCTACCCCGAGGGCGTACCGGCCGAGATCGGCCTTCTCGAGGACGCCTCCCTCGCCGAACTGATGGAAAAAGCCTGCCGGCGCTACGCCGACAAGACTGCCTTCATCAGCATGGGTCGCACGCTGAGCTACGGCGAGCTGGACCGCAAGGCCGCCGAGTTCGCCGGCTGGCTGCAAAGCGTGGGGTTGGGCAAGGGCAAGCGCGTCGCCCTGATGATGCCCAACCTGCTGCAATACCCCATATGCCTGTTCGGCGCCCTGCGCGCCGGCTGTACCGTGGTCAGCTGCAACCCGCTGTACACCCCGCGCGAACTGGAACACCAGCTCAAGGATTCCGGCGCCGAGGTAATGGTGGTGGTGGAGAACTTCGCCCACACCGTCGAGCAGGTGCTGCCCCATACCGCCGTACGCCATGTCATCGTAACCCCCATGGGCGAAATGCTCGGCACGCTCAAGGGCACACTGGTCAATCTGGTTGTGCGCCACGTCAAGAAACTGGTGCCGGCATGGCGGATCCCCGGCGCCATCAATTTCTCCACGGCGCTGGCCGCCGGCCGCCGCCACGGCTTCCAGCCCGTCGAAATCAGCCTCGACGACCTGGCCTTCCTCCAATACACCGGCGGCACCACCGGCGTTGCCAAAGGCGCCATGCTCAGCCACCGCAACATCGTCAGCAACGTCACTCAGGCCCATGCATGGATACGCGGCACCGTCCACGAAGGCGAAGAACTCATTGTCACCGCCCTGCCGCTGTATCACATCTTCGCCCTCACCGCGAACTGCCTGACCTTCTTGAGTTTCGGCGCCAGCAACCTGCTGATCGCCAACCCGCGCGACATTCCCGGTTTCATCAAGGAACTCAAGCATCATCCTTTCACCGCCATCACAGGCGTGAACACCCTGTTCAACGCCCTGCTCAACCATCCGGACTTCGCCGCGGTGGACTTTTCCCGGCTGCACGTCACCCTCGGCGGCGGCATGGCGGTCCAGCAGGCGGTCGCCGAGCGCTGGCAACAAGTCACGGGCTGCGCACTGGCGCAGGCCTACGGCCTCACCGAGACCTCGCCCGCGGCGACGATCAACCCGCTCGACCTGCCGGCCTTCAACGGCGCCATCGGCTTGCCGATCTCCTCCACCGAAGTTTCGATCCGCAACGACGCGGGCGTGGAACTTCCGCGTGGCGACGTTGGGGAAATTTGCATTCGAGGCCCCCAGGTCACCACCGGCTATTGGGGCCGGCCAGATGAAACCGCGAAGGCTTTCACGTCCGATGGCTTCCTGCTCACCGGCGACATGGGATACGTGAACGAAAAGGGCTTCGTCTATCTGGTCGATCGCAAGAAGGACATCATTCTGGTGTCGGGCTTCAACGTCTACCCGAATGAAGTAGAGGACGTGGTGATCTCGCATCAGGGTGTGCGTGAAGTGGCGGCCATCGGCGTGCCTCACGAGCACTCGGGCGAGACGGTCAAGATATTCGTCGTCCGCAAGGATCCCGACCTTACCAGGGAGGACCTGATCGCGCACTGCCGTACCCAGCTCACCTCCTACAAGGTTCCCCACCACGTCGAGTTCCGCGATGACCTGCCCAAGACCAATGTCGGCAAGGTGCTGCGGCGCGCCCTCAAGGAAGAAGGCAAGTAGCCGCGTTCGCCGGGGCAATAGCAGGCCACTCCGGTGGCCCGTCCCGGCCCGCAGTTGCCGCGACCACAATGACTAGCGACTTGACCAGGTGACGGCCTTGGTCGTTCCTGAAATCGCCACGCTGGCGCGGCGCTGTTCGTTGGCCATCCGCATATCAACCGAGAGACGGCCATTGATATTCTTGCCGCTATCGACCTCGGCATTTCCGCTGGCCGAGAGAATGCCGGCGCTCAGCCGAATCTGCCGCAGCAAGGTCAGGCCGCGTTCATGGGCGAAGCTTCCGGTCACCTCCGAAAAGTCCGTCTTGCCGCCGGCCTCGCCACGCTGGAGCATGCGAACCAGGTCGACGCCCAGCAGCGTTCCCTTCTTCATCGCGAAAGCGCCCTCGACACGCACCGTGTCGAACAGCCGCGCGGCATCGTCGGCGCGTGCGGCATAGCTGGCCTTGCCTTCCAGTTTGTCGCCCTCGAGAAGTTTCGGGAAGGCCAGCGCCGTGTCTATCTGGCGTGCTTCGAGGTTGCCGTCCAGACTCCATTGCCGCCCCCATCGCAATTTCGCCGTACCCGACAAAACACCTCCATGGAGGCGGCTCTTGAATTCCGTCAGGGTTATCCCCTCGCGGGTCGCCAGTCCGGCCGCGCTGAAGTCGGAAAGGTTCAGCCCTGCCCCGAACGGGACAGCGAACGATCCGGCGTTTGCCTCGAACCGGACAGCCGCCCCCTGAGATTTCAGGTCGACGACCAGCGTCTTGTCCGCAGCCTCCATGGTCAGGCTGCGCCAAGTGCCATCGCCTGCTGCCACCCCCTTGATCGCGAAAGCCGGCAGGTCGACGAGCCGCGAATCAAGCTTGGCGTTACGCATCTCGATCTGCCCTTTGGCCGTGCCGAAGAGCAGCCAACCGAACCCCTCTTCATTGAAGACCGGCGCATCGACTTCCATTGACTCAAAAGCCATTTCCCCGCCAAACAGCGACCCCAGCCCCGCGGCAACACTGATTCGCGGCGCCTTGATCTGTCCGTTCGCGCCAACCACTACGCCGCCAAGAAGCCAGCGCGGCTGCGGCAACAGCGACACATGAACAGACGCAATCCTGACCGGCTGCTGCAGTTGAGTACTTGCCGCCGCTTCCAGTTGCGTAATCTTGCCGTCGAAGGATACAAACTGCATCAAGGCCAAGCCGAGCACTGGCAATGCAACGGCGGCCGCCACCAGCAGGCGGCCCCAGGCGAACGACTTGCCGCTTTCGGCGGGAGTATCCCTCACGTCCCCCTTGCTACGCGCCCCGCCAGCCACCGCCACAGGCCGTGAATCTTCCTGCGCCTGATATCGAGACAGTTGCTCGGCACGCTCGATCGCATAAGCCTCGGCAGCCTGCTCGGCACGTTCCTCAGCCGCGCGCCGCTCCTGTTCTTCGGCCTCACGCCGCGCCGCTTCCTCGGATTCCCGTTTCGCTTTCGCTTCCGCTTCCGCCTTGGTGCGAGACTCGGCTTCCTGGCGAGCTTTCTCTTCTGCTTCCCGGCGCGCCTGTTCCTCCGCTTCGCGGCGGGCTTTCTCGTCGGCTTCGCGTTGTGCCGCCTGTTCCTCCGCTTCGCGTTGTGCCGTTTCCTCGGCTTCCCGTTTCGCCTTTGCTTCCGCTTCCGCCTTGGCGCGAGCCTCGGCTTCCTGGCGCACTTTCTCTTCCGCTTCCCGGCGCGCCTGTTCTTCCGCTTCGCGTTGTGCCGTTTCCTCGGCTTCCCGTTTCGCCTTCGCTTCCGCTTCCGCCTTGGCGCGAGCCTCGGCTTCCTGGCGCACTTTCTCTTCCGCTTCCCGGCGCGTCTGTTCCTCCGCTTCGCGGCGGGCTTTCTCTTCCGCTTCGCGTTGTGCCGCTTCCTCGGCTTCCCGTTTCGCCTTTGCTTCCGCTTCCGCCTTGGCGCGAGCCTCGGCTTCCTGGCGCGCTTTCTCTTCCGCTTCGCGGCGCGCCTGTTCCTCCGCTTCGCGGCGGGCTTTCTCTTCCGCTTCGCGTTGTGCCGTTTCCTCGGCTTCCCGTTTCGCCTTCGCTTCCGCTTCCGCCTTGGCGCGAGCCTCGGCTTCCTGGCGCGCTTTCTCTTCCGCTTCGCGGCGCGCCTGTTCCTCCGCTTCCCGGCCGGCTTTCTCTTCCGCTTCGCGTTGTGCCGTTTCCTCGGCTTCCCGTTTCGCCTTCGCTTCCGCTTCCACCCTGGCGCGAGCCTCGGCTTCCTGGCGGGCTTTTTCTTCGGCTTCGCGTTGCGCCCGCTTTTCTGCAAGCTTGCGCGCATGGGCTTCGGCCTGTGCCTGTGCCTCAGCTTTGGACTTCTCGCGGGCGCGTTCTTCCGCTTCGTGTCGCAGGCGCTCTTCCTCGACTTTATTTGCCAGCGCATCCGCCTTGGCCTTAGCCTTGGCAAGTGCCTCGGCTTCACGGGCGGATTTCTCCTGCGCTTGCTTCTGTGCCAGGGCTACCGCTTCGGCCTTGGCACGTGCTTCAGCTTCCTGTTGGGCGCGTATGGCCTCGGCCGCACGGGTTGCCGCTTCGACCACAGCGGGATCAGGCCGGCTGGCCGGAGGTGGCAAGGAGGTAAAATCAAGATCGCCGCCGGATGCTGGTAGGACGGCGGGCGTCGAAGGCCGCGCCGCGGAAACGGGGGCTACAGACGACTCCCGCTCCACTTCCCGTATGAAATCCTCGCCGACAAGAATTGTCAGGGCTTCCTTCATGTCGGCCGGCGATACTGCGTCGAATTTCTTCAGCAGGTCACGAATGGCGCACCTGCCGTCGATCTCTTTAAGAATATTGCGCATATCGCGCGTGAGCAGACTGGTCTTGCCCGACGCTTCGCGCAGGCCCTTGGCAGTCTTGGTAAAGATGGTGTTTTTATCCATGTCGTCTCAACCGGGCGAACTGGTGTGACCGGGTCAATCCCGCCACAAGTTTATCGATCGAAATGCCGGCGTTGTAATAATCCTCGATCAATTATGCGGCACTCTTAGGCCAATCAATTGTAAAACAGTCAGTTAGCGGCCGCTGCAGCGCAACATCACACCTGGTCAAAACGCCAAAGTGAATTCTTCGGCATACTAACGCCTGTGCCAACAGAAAATTTACCTATACATCGCTTATGTCCGCTGATACCGATACCATTTTCTGCTACCACTGCCGCACCCATCACCCCAAGGAAGAAATGCGCCTGTTAGTCACCAAGACCGGAAAGCGCTGGCGCTGCCTCAAGAGTATCGAGGCCACCAAGCAGGGCAAGGCGGCGCGCGAGGCTTACGGCAAACAGATGACGGAAACCAACAAGGCCGAGGCACGCAGCAAGGCACGTCTGCTCAACGCCCATCAGTAACAATTTGACCCGCCGCGGCAAGCCTCTTGCGGGAACGCCTATCGGCGGAATTGACCCCAGTCAAGGAACGACTTGACGCCCTTCCCTAAAGTCCGCACACGCCGCATGGTGCGGCTTGAACAAAGGGGGGCTAAATGAGCGGATCATTCACCACGTCGGCGGCACGGAACATGTTTTACGGGGGGACGATATTCTTCTTCCTCGTGTTCCTTGGGCTGACCTATAACACAGAACAAGTATTGCCCAAGCGCGACAACCGTGCAGCATTGGCCGACCCGGCCGTAGTTGCAGGCAAGAAACTCTGGGAAACCAACCAGTGCATCGGCTGCCATTCGCTGCTTGGCGAAGGCGCCTATTTCGCGCCTGAACTCGGCAACGTCTACAAGCGCCGCGGCCCGGAGTTCATCAAGGCCTGGATCCAGGCCCAGCCCACCGGAGCTCCCGGACGCCGGCAAATGCCGCAATTCAACCTGACCGACAAGCAGTTGGACGAACTCGTCGCCTTCTTCAAGTACGTCGGCGAGATCGATACCGCCAAGTGGCCGCCGAACATCGAAGGCTGATGCGGAAACCGACTCGACTTTAAGGAGATTGAATATGCAATACAAATCGCAAGCGGTTTCCAAGCCGTACTTCATAGCGGCAATGGGCTTGTTCGTCGCACAGATCCTGTTCGGCCTGATCATGGGCCTGCAGTATGTGATGGGCGACTTCCTCTTCCCGCACATTCCCTTCAACGTCGCGCGCATGGTGCATACCAATGCACTGATCGTGTGGCTGTTGATGGGTTTCATGGGCGCGGCCTACTACCTCATTCCCGAGGAATCGGAGACCGAGCTGTTCAGCCCGAAACTGGCCATCGCACTGTTCTGGATCTTCCTCGTCGCCGCCGCGCTGACTGTCGTGGGCTACCTGCTGGTGCCCTACGCCACGCTGGCCAAGATGACCGGCAACGATCTGCTGCCGACCATGGGGCGGGAGTTCCTCGAGCAACCGCTGATCACCAAGATAGGCATCGTGGTTGTGGCACTCGCCTTCCTCTTCAACATCACCATGACGGTGCTGAAGGGCCGCAAGACCGCGATCAACACGGTGCTGCTGGTTGGCCTGTGGGGTCTGGCGATCTTCTTCCTGTTCTCCTTCTACAACCCCCACAACGTCGTGCGCGACAAGTTCTACTGGTGGTGGGTCGTGCACCTCTGGGTTGAAGGCGTGTGGGAACTGATCCTCGGCGCCATCCTGGCCTTCGTGCTGATCAAGATCACCGGCGTCGACCGCGAAGTGATCGAGAAGTGGCTGTACGTGATCATCACCCTGACGCTGGTCACTGGCATCCTCGGCACCGGCCACCACTACTACTGGATCGGTACGCCCGAGTACTGGCAGTGGTTCGGCTCGATCTTCTCGGCCCTGGAACCCATCCCCTTCTTCGCCATGACGCTGTTCGCCTTCAACATGGTGAACCGTCGTCGTCGCGAGCACCCCAACAAGGCCGCGACCTTGTGGGCGCTGGGTACTGGCGTGATGGCCTTCCTCGGCGCCGGCGTGTGGGGCTTCCTGCACACCCTGGCACCGGTGAACTTCTACACCCACGGCACGCAGATCACCGCGGCGCACGGCCACATGGCCTTCTACGGCGCCTACGTGATGGTGGTCATCACCATGATCTCCTACGCCATGCCGCTGATGCGCGGTCGCGCCGCCAACAGCAACAAGGCACAGGTTGTCGAAATGTGGGGCTTCTGGCTGATGACCATCGCCATGGTGTTCATCACGCTGTTCCTCACCGCCGCCGGCATCCTGCAGGTGTGGCTGCAGCGCGTCGCCGCCTCGCCGATGTCCTTCATGGACGCCCAGGATCAGGTCTCGATGTTCTACTGGATGCGCGAGTGGAGCGGAGTGGTGTTCCTGATCGGCCTGCTGGTTTATATCTGGAGCTTCTTCATCCCGGGCGAAGAAAAGGCCAAGGCCTGATTCTGAAACCCTAGTAACAACCGGCGCCCCTCGCAAGACGGGCGCCGGTTTTGTTTTGGGCGCCGCAAAAAGTCGGTGCTGGCGCCACGGCGGTACTGCTACCATCGCCCAATGAATCACTTGCTTGAACAACACGAAGCCTGGCGCGCGACGCGCCTGGCAGAACTGACCAAAGCCGACGGGTGGCTCACGCTGGTTGGCCTCGTCTGGCTCGACGACGGCAGCCATCGCCTTGGCTCGGCGGCCGGGTGCGACGTCGAACTACCGGGCGTACCGGCCGAACTTGGCACCCTGCGCGTAGCGGGCAACACCGCCGAATGGCTGGCGACGGATGGCGCTGCAAAAGTGCTGCAGACCGACATCGGGGGTGCCCCCACGGTGATCGGCCATGGCTCGACCAGCTTCTTTCTCATCGAACGCGATGGCCGTATCGCCCTGCGCGTGCGCGACGCTGCCAGCGCAACGCGCCGCAATTTCACCGGCATCGACTGCTTCGCCTTCGATCCGGCGTGGCGCATCGAAACCCGCTGGGACGGTGCGCAGGCCCGCTTCTCGCTGAACGGCAGCGACTACACGCTGCGGCCGCAAAGTCCCGACGCCAATCCACTGCATTTCGTCATCGCCGACGCCAGCAGCGGCCGCGAAAGCTACGGTGGCGGGCGCTTCCTGCACGTCGCTGCCCCGCAAGGCAACATGCTGCTGCTCGACTTCAACCGTGCCATCAACCCGCCCTGCGCCTTCACTCCCTTTGCCGTCTGCCCGCTGCCACCTGCTGCAAACCGCCTGCCGTTCGCCGTGACTGCCGGCGAGAAAACCTGGCGGGGCTAGGGCCCGTTCTCACCCCGGCGCACTCGTCGCCTGAATGAGAACAGGCCCTAAGAACTACCCCACCCCGACAAGCACTGATATTGTCACCTTGTCCGTCGTCAAGGCAGGTCCATGAGCATTTGCTGATACTTAAAGCCTGATTTTTCGGCCGTCCGCACCCATGACCACTCTCGCCCGCCGCCAAGGCCGCCCTGGCCACTCATTGGCCGACTATCCGCCCGGAGACCTCGCCATATGGGTCTTCATCCTCGCCGAATTGCTGGCCTTCGGCGTGTTGTTCGCCGCCTATGCAATAACTCGGCTGAAGAACCTCGACTTGTTCAACGAGATGCAACTGACGCTGGATCGCGACGCCGGTGCGCTCAACACCTTCCTGCTGATCACCGGCAGCTGGTTCGTGGCGCGTTCGGTGGCCGCGATCAAGGCCGACCACCGTCGCGCCAGCGCCAACTTTTTGCTGGCCGGCATCGCAAGCGGTTTCGGCTTCCTGACCGTCAAGTATTTCGAGTATTCCGCCAAGTTTGCTGCCGGCATCAATCTCGATACCAACACCTTCTACATGTTCTACATCTCGCTCACGATGTTTCACACGCTGCACGTGGTGCTGGGCATGATGATTCTCGGATTCGTCTGGAACAAGGCGCGCCGGGGCGAATATACCGCGCGCGACCACCACGGCATCGAGACCGGCGCCTCTTACTGGCACATGGTCGATCTGGTGTGGATCATTCTGTTCCCGCTGATCTACGTGATGAGATAAGCCCATGTCCCCGCACATCCTCAACGTCGTCTGGATCGCCCTTATCGCCGCCACCGCCGTCACCTGGTTCGTCGGCGAAACCCATTCCGCCGGCCCCAAGGCCGTTGCACTCATTCTCGCCATCGCCGGAATCAAGGGCTGGCTGGTGATCTACGATTTCATGGCCTTGCGCCGTGTCAAACTACTTTGGCGCGGCGCCGTGCTAGGCTGGCTGCTTCTCGTTCTCGCCATCATCATGCTCGCCTACTGGCAAGGTCTGAAATGAACGCTCCCCAATCCGAACTCCCCTTCTACCAAACCGCAGGCAAGGAAGTCGACCTCTTCGAGCACGCCTGGAAGAACCACCTGCCGGTGCTCATCAAGGGTCCGACCGGCGTCGGCAAGACACGCTTCGTCGCCTACATGGCGGCCAAGCTCGGGCTGCCGCTGTATACCGTGGCCTGCCACGACGACCTCACTGCCGCCGACCTCGTCGGCCGCCACCTGATCGGCGACGGTGCCACCTACTGGTCAGACGGGCCGCTGACGCGCGCCGTTCGCGAAGGCGGCATCTGCTACCTCGACGAAGTGGTCGAGGCGCGCAAGGACACCACCGTCGTCATCCACCCGCTCGCCGACGACCGCCGCATGCTGCCGATCGACCGCACCGGCGAACTGCTGCACGCACCCGCCCCCTTCATGCTGGTGGTCTCCTACAACCCGGGCTACCAGAACTTCATGAAGGGCATGAAGCCCTCGACACGGCAGCGCTTCGTTTCGCTGCGCTTCGATTTCCCCAATGCCGAGCGCGAGGAAAGCATCCTGCGCGGCGAGACCGGCTGCGACGAAATGACGGCGAAGCGCCTGGTCGGCATCGGCCGCAGCCTGCGCGCGCTCAAGGATGTCGACCTCGAGGAAGTCGCCAGCACGCGCCTGCTGGTGTATGCGGCCATCCTCATCCGCGACGGCATGGACCCGGTCGAAGCCTGCCGTGCTTCGCTGGTCGAAAGCCTGACCGACGACAACGAAGTCGCCGAGGCCCTGCTGGAGGTGGTACTTGCAACCTTCGGCCGCTGACACCGCACCGGGACAAGGGCTCGCCGTCACGGCCGAGTCGCTCTACCTGGTCAACCTGATGCTGGCACCGGGCCTGGGCTTCCTCGCCATCGCCTGGCTCTGGTTCAAGCGCCGCGCCACGGCGCCGGCACTGGCGCGCTGCCACCTCGACCAGACTTTCTGGGTCAGCCTCTGGGGCGGCGCCCTGATCGTCATTGCCTGCGCCGGCTTCATCTGGCTGTTCGGTCTCGATTCCGAGTGGACCTGGACCTACGTCATCATGTATTTCACCTGCATCCACTCGACGCTGATCATGTTCGGCATCCTCGGCCTGGCCAAGGCCATGGCCGGCCAGCCCTATGTCTACCCCCTCATCGGCCGTCGTTGCGACTAGGCCGGTGAGTTGGCACACCAAGTCCGCGCCGGGCAAGGCCGGCGCGATCCAGCATGGCCGGCTGTGGGCGCAGATCGGCTTCTTCGTGCTGTTCGTCGTCGCGCCGGTGTTCGACATCTTCCGCTACGACCTCACGCAGGGCCACGCCATCATCCTCGGACTCAACTGGCGCCTCGGCCTCGACGACTTCTTCGCCGGCAGCATCACCGCCACCGAGGCCGGCATCAACATCCTGCTGCGGCTGTTCCTGCCACTGCTTGGCGGCGCCGCGATCTTCATCGCGATTGCCTGGCGCTGGGGCCGCCTCTACTGCGGCTGGCTCTGCCCGCACTTCTCGGTGGTCGAAACCATCAACCGCCTGATGCGCCATGCCTCGGGCAAGCAAAGCCTGTGGGACAAAAAAGCCGTGCCGGCCAAAAATCCGGACGGCAGCGTCTTCGCCGTTAACGCGCGCTGGTGGCTCGTCACCATTCCGCTCACCGTCGGCTTCGCGGCACTCTGGGCCATCGTGCTCATCACCTACCTGCTGCCGCCGGCCGAGATTTACGGCAACCTTTTCGCACTGTCGCTGACACGCAACCAGGCCCTGTTCATCGGAGCAGGGACGGTGGTGCTGACGCTCGAGTTCATTTTCGCCCGCCACCTCTTCTGTCGCTTCGGCTGCGCCGTCGGCCTGTTCCAGAGCCTCGCATGGATGGGCAACCGCGGCGCCATGGTGATCGGCTTCCAGCGCAATCGCGCCGCAGACTGCAACAGTTGCTACACCGCCAACGGCCCCGGCTACGCGGCCTGCGAGGGCGTCTGCCCGATGCGCCTGCGGCCGCGCGTGCCCAAGCACCAGATGTTCACCTGCACCCAGTGCGGCCAGTGCATTGCCGCGTGCGCCACGGTGCAGCGCGACTCACCGAAAGGCACCCTGCTCGCCTGGGTCGAACAGGAGGCCGCACGGCAGAACGAGGCCCAGGTCAGCCTCACCGGGCGCAGGGACTGAAGGGCGCGACATGGAAGAATGGGTCGGCGACCTCTGGCACCGCTGGATCACCAAGACGGCGCGGCGGGATCACCCCGAAGCGGCTGTGCGGCTGGCCGACATCGAGAAGACGCTGGGCGTGCTGTTCCGCGCCCTCGGCGGCGATGCCGGCCTGCGCGTGGCCGCGGCGAGCGACCAGCATCACGGCGCGCGGCGCCGCCTGCTCGAACGCATCGGCGGTACCGGCCTGCGCTCGGCCCATGCCGCACTCGACATGGAAACGCTGCGGCTGCCGCCCAGCATCGCCTATTTCCCGGACCGCGGGTTGAACCGCGACCTCTACGTCTGGCTCACTGCCGTCGCCGCGCACGAGCCGCCGCCGTCGCAACACGAATGGATCGTCCGCAACCAGCAGGCGACCCTGCTGGCGCTGCATCGCTTTCCCGGCCTCAAGTCGCGCTACGAACGTCTCGTCGCCGCCACCCTGGCCGAACGCATCGGCCCGGAAACCATGCCGCCGGACGAAGCCGCGCAGGAACACGCGGTGCGGCAGGCACTGACCGCCCCCGGCACCGTGCCGCTACTGCCGACTTTATCGCGGGCCAAGGCCAAGGCGCTGCAGCCCGTGCCGCTCTGGCTCTACCCATCGCCCGCCGCACTGCCGCGCGGCCGCAACGCCGACAAGCAGAACCCCGAGAACGCCGGCGCCAAGCAGGAAGAGGCCGAGCGCAAGCAATACCAGGCCGAACGCGTCGACATGCCGGACAACGAATCGCCAATGATCCTGATGTTCCGCGCCGAGAGCCTGCTGTCGTGGGCCGAATTCGTGCGCGTCAACCGCGCCACCGACGAGGACGAGAACCCCGATGCCGGCGCGGCAGCAGAAAGCCTCGACAAACTTTCGCTGACCGACGACGACGGCCAGCGCGTCGCCTCCAAGGTGCGCTTCGACCTCGACCTGCCCGCCGCCGCCGAGGACGACATACCGCTCGGCCCCGGCATCGCATTGCCCGAGTGGGACTACCGCAAGCAGGAACTTAGACCCGACTACTGCCGCCTGCAGCCGCTGCTGGCGCGCGATGCCGAGCCCATACCGCTACCCGAACGACTGCGCCGGCCGGCGAGGAAGCTGCGCAGCCAGTTCGCCGCGCTGGCGCCGGCGCGGCGCTGGCTCAAGGCCCAGCCCGACGGCACCGAGCTCGACATCGATTCCTGCGTCCGCATCCACACCGACCGCCTTACCGGCCAGCACTTCGGCAACGCCGGCGCCTACCTGGCGATGAACCAGCGCGAGCGCGACCTCGCCTGCCTGGTGCTGGCCGACCTCTCGCTATCCACCGACGCCAGCATCGGCGACGAGCATCGCGTCATCGACGTCATCCGCGACAGCCTGATGCTGTTCGGCGAGGCGCTCGGAGCCACCGGCGACGCCTTCGCCCTCTACGGTTTTTCGTCGCTCAAGCGCAGCATGGTGCGTTTCCACGAGATCAAGACCTTCGCCGACCCGCTCGACCCCGCCGCGCGCGGCCGCATTGCCGCCATCAAACCCGGCTACTACACGCGCATCGGCGCGGCCATCCGCCATGCCACCCGTCTGCTCGAAAAACAACCGGCCGCCGTGCGCCTGCTGCTGATCCTTTCCGACGGCAAGCCACACGACATCGACCTCTACGAGGGCCGCTACGGCATCGAAGACACGAGAATGAGCGTGATCGACGCCCGCAAAGCCGGCATCCAGCCATTCTGCGTCACCATCGACCGCGAAGGCGCCAGCTACCTGCCCCACGTCTTCGGCCCCGGCGGCTTCACCGTGCTGCGGAAACCCGAGGAACTGCCGACCAAGCTACCGCTGCTCTACGCGCAGCTCACGGGCAACTGAGTCCAAGCAGGCCGTATTGCTCCGCGCGGGTAGCGGAGCGGGTCCGGCCAGAAGCAGGCCCGTCGTTCAGAACGGACTGAAGACCAGTTGAAAGGTTGTTTCGTAGTTCCGATCCTGCACCGGCGTCCGGTCCGGCCCGTAAGCGAACGTTACCCGCGCGTACGCACCTTTCCCCAGGGTGGCTTGAATACCCCAGCCAAGTCCTGTCAGTGAGTCGTAGCCGTGGAGCTTGCTGTTGGGTGGCCGGAAAGGCTGGACCTGTCCGTGATCGAGAAAGAAGAATCCTGTTGCGACGATCCCGCCGGTGTCAGCAGCGGTTGCCAGCGGGTGGTGAAGTTCAAGGTTCAGCACCTGGCCGGTATCGCCCGAAAATGCGCCCACCGGATAGCCGCGCACGCTGCCCTCGCCGCCGATGAAGAATTGTTCGCTCGATGGCAGCAGCACCTGGTGCGTGGACTGCCACGCCACACTGCCCCGAAAAGTCAGCCCCTCACCAAGACTGTGTTGGTGGCGAATGCTGCCGCGATCGATCGTGAAGCGTCCGCTTTGCAGGCCGACCCGGTAATTCCCGACGGAACGGACCAAACTCGCGAACCAGGTCGAATCGCTGCCAAACAGTTGCGCCTCGATGCCCAGATTCTCGTCCGTCGTATCAGTTCGCTGCAGGAAAACCTTGTCGATCCAGTTCGAGACGCTGCGTTGCTTGCCGCCGGCAACAACGTCGATCTGTGCCGCGGGCTCGACGAGTACCGGCTGTCTCAGGGAAAGTACGCTGGCCGTCGACTTGCCGGTGATCCTTAGGCTCGCCAGCGGCCCGCTCCTTATTGCAATATCGTCGCTGTAGTAGCCAAGATTGAAACGTCCGCCCCAGATATTGACAGGGAACCCGTAAGTGATCGAATGGCTGTCCTGCCCTGTGGCATGCGTTGCCGACAACCCCAGATCGTCGCGAAAACCGACAAGACTGCGATTCAGGTATGAAACTCCCACCCGCTCCCTGCCGGTGGCCATTGAACCCTGGTTATCCAGCGTCGCCCGAAAATCGTGGCGCGGCGGTTCCGTCATCAGCACGCGCAGATCGGTAGTGGCGAATCGCTCGCCCGGAATCAACTCGACCTTCAGCTGCGAGTCGTTGGTGCGATTGAAGCGCACCAGTGCCGCTTCCAGCCTGACGAGATCGACGAGATCCTCCGGCTGCAACCCCAAGCGGTCGGTGACATAGCGCTCGTTGGTCGAGTCGTTACCGTCGATTCGTACCTTCCCCATGCGGCCTTCGACCAGCCGGACAAGCACACTGCCCGTCGATACATCCTGCGGGGGAACCACTGCCTGGGCGGTAACGACGCCCTTGCGGCGATACAGTTCGTTGATGCGTGCAGCAAGCTGCTGAAGATCGGCCAGGCCCAGATCGCGCCCCCGAAAGTCGCGCGCCACCGCCTCCAGTTCCTCGCTACTCAATATTTCCGACTTCGTAAACCGGATCTCGCGCACATGGAAACGAACCACCTCCGGCCCCGGCTGGCCCACGGGTGGCTCGGCAACATCGCGCCGCAAGGGCTCGGCGACGGGCTTGCGCTGCTGGCGCTCGGCTTCCTGGCGCCGGCGCTCCTCGTCCATCTGGCGCTGCTGGATCGCTCCGGGGTCGCTCGCAGCCGGCAACACCGGCGCCGCAACTGCCTGCGTCGCGAGCAACAGGGCCGATACCAGGGCGAGGTGGCCGCGCCTCATTTCGTACAGTCCGGATCCTGGTCGCGCTGGCATTCGAGCGAAACGGCACCTTCAATGTAGGTCACCAGAGCGTCATTGTCCGCAACCCCCTTACTGCGCTCATCGTCCGCTGCCGGCACGACGACCCTGGCCAACATGGCCTCGCCCTGCTCGACCACGCTGGTGTTGGTGCCGGAAGGTGTCACGACTTCGTGCATCGGGCTGCGATGGATCACGAAGGTGTTGGTCTCAAGGCTGTTGCCGCTCAGATACATGGAGAAAGGATCGCCGCCCGAGTAGAGCTGGATGTCAGCTGGTTGAATTCTCTTGTTGTTCTGATCCACCAGCAGCAGAGTCAGCGGATTCACGAAGGTCGCCTGATCGAGAATTATCGCATTGCCGATTGCCAGTGTACCGACCGGAATGCCCACGCTGGCCGACGCCGTCCAGAAATTGTCGAGAACGAAGCCGCCGGCACCGGACAGGGTCAGGTCGACGTTGGAGGCGATACCGCCGGCAAAGCCGGTAATTGACCCAGTGACGGCTCCGGCACCACCGTTGACAGTCGCCGCGATGTTGCCGCCGGCGAGTTGGAACGAAGAACCGACGTTGATGCCATCAGCGATAACGCTGCCCGGCGCACTGAGCGCCACGGCATCCGCCGTAACGGTGCCTACCTGGACATTGCCTGTCGAGGCCGCGGCCAGAACGCTTCCGCCTGTGCTCGACAGCACGCCAACGGCCACGCCGCTTTGCCCGGCGACGGCGATGTCCGTCGTGCCGCTCACGCTGGCGAGGCTTAGCGTACCCGTAGCCGATGTCACCGAAATGGTCTGATCAGTCCCGCTACCCAAGCCGGTGCTGCTGATCGAGTTGCCGGTGATCGAGCCATCGGCCGTGAAAAGAACGCGATCCGCGGCCAGCACAGAAACGATGTTGACCGGCCCGGCGACCGCAAGATCGACCACCCCGCCCGACGTCGCCTGGAGATTCAGCAGCCGCACGTCGAGCGGATCGTCGCCGATGCCGAGGGCACCATCGATCGTCAGCTTCGCTGCCGGTTGCGTGTCGGCGATGATGTCGAGGCGCGTGTCGCCGTTATCGAGAATCCGGCCGGCGGTACTGACGACGCGTATGGCGCTTTCCGTGCCATTGCCGGTCTCGATGCCGGTGATCAGCGCGTCGCCGACGGTCTCGATGTCGATGGTGCCGACATCGACCAGCATCCGCGCCGCGTCGCCGGCATTGAATTTGTCCGCATCCGGCATCGCCTCGGCCTGCATCCGGTCCGCGTCCTGCATCGTCAGGGCGCCGGCACGCAGGAATACGCCCAGCGTCGTGACATGAACGTCCGCCCTCGGTGTCATGGTCATGGTGCCGCCGGCAACCAGGCTTATCGGTCCCGGCCCGGTCACGGCCCCGTCTATCTGCATACCGGTTGCCGACGACAGTGCGACGGCATCACCGGAGGTCACCGATCCGATGTTGAAGTTCTCTCCGGACGGCCCGTTCAGATAAACGCCGTTGCCGAACGTGCTGGCGGTAGCGGTGATAAACCCGTCCGGATTGACGCCGGCATCCAGCGGGTTCCCAGGCGCACCGATCGTACCTGCCAGCGCCGTCAGCCACATGCTGTTGCTGCGCAGATTGTTGTCGGGCGCGATCGACGACTCTCCGCCATGGAAATCGAGAATCGAGCCGCCGGCGTCAAGTCTCAGGTTGCCGCGCGAGAACATCGTGTCGACAGCGAGGTCATTCGGTGCTTCGATCCATATATCGTTCGCCGCCCGGGCAATCACGCCGGCATTGACTGCGGGGCTGATCCGCAACGGTGACGCGACTGCGCCGTTGCCGTCGGGAACCGAACCGATGCCACCGTTGGCGGCTTCGAGGATCATGCTGCCGCCGATCACATTGGCGGCACCGGCCACACTCCCCGCGCTGACCAGAGAGCCGGCAGTCTTGATGCGGATGTCGCCCGCTGCGCTGATGCGGTCGATCCGCAGATCCTGTTCCGAGCCGATGAATGCGAGTCCAGTCGCGGCCGTGGCATTCAGTGCGCCGCTGCCGATCGTCACATTGACCGGGCGCGGCTGGTTGATGGTGATGATGTCGCCGGCCAGCGTGGCATCGCCACGTTCGGCTGCGGCAAGTGCCGCTTTTTGTGCCGTTGTCAGCGTATCCAGGCCGGCCGAGAGGTCGATCGTCAGCGGGTCGTTGAACGAGCCGATGTCGGAGCCGGCCACCAGGGTGATGTTGCGGCCTTTGGCATTTGGCTCCTTGATGGTGGTGACGGTGTCAGTGATGTTCTTCAGCAGCCCGGCGCCGACCGACAATGCCAGTTGCGCATCGGTCCACGAGGACCCCTTGCGTATCTGCGTCTCTTCCTCGACCGTCGCCTCATAGCGGAAACCTGCGGCATAGGTGTCGGTCAGCCCGCCGACCTCGGCGTTCAGTTGATGGTACTGAGTCGTGCGGTTGGCCGCGAAGTCCGTTATCTGCCCTTCGCTCATGCCGGAAGCGGCGAGCGCATCGTGCTCCGCCTGCGAGACGGCGTACTGGAAGTTCGGGTCATACGCCGCCCCCTGGTCGCTCTGGCGCTTGCGCAACTGCCAGTACAACTGGTAGTTGTTCGACTTGCCGTTCTCGAATGCCGCGACAGCCTCGTCGGCCTTCTCGACGGCCAATGCACCGCGCAGCCGCAGCGAATCCCAGAGGTTCGCCAGTTCCTGCTCGGTGCGCGTGTCGGTCGTGGCGTAGGGGTTGTTGTCGATCACCCCGCCGGCAGCCTCGATGCGCACGTCGCCGGCCAGCGATTCCGCGGAGATCAGCAGCAGGTTGCCGGTATAGAGCGACGCATTGCCCGGATCGGCCACGTTCCTGATATTGATGTTGTCGCGTGCGGTGGCCATCAGGCCATTGTTGGGCCATTGCGCCTGATTGGTCGTGTAGCCGGTGCGCACGATCAACGGCTCATTCACCGTGTCGCTCAAGGTGCCAATGCCGCCATTACGCGAGAGCAGTTCGACGCGTTGGCCCTGCACATAGGAAGCCACGTCCCACGGTAGCAAGTTGCGATCGGCTTCCAGCTTCACGTTGGCAACGCCCGCGCCACCAACGGTGCCGACCAGCAGATCACCGACGACCTGCCCGACACGGACATCGCCGGCAGCCGAAATAGCATCGAGTTTGCCCCCGGCCTTGACGTTGACCAGCAGCGACTGCGCGGTGGCACCGATGCCGGTGCCGGCACTCAGCGTTACATTGTTGCCACCGATGATCGGCAGATCGCCGTTCTGGGTGATCGAACCGACGGAAGAAACGCTGGTATTGCCGTCACGGTTGTTGATCGACGCGTTCATCACCACGTTGCCGGTCGAACTGACATTGACCGCCCCCTGATCGAAGCCGATGTATTCGATGCCGATGGGGTAGTCGGCCCTGACGCTGTCCGTCGTGACCGTCTTGGTCGCCGACGTGATGTTGAACTCCTTGTAGTAGGTACCAACGGCGCACAACGTCCACCAGTTGCACTCGAACCATTCCTTGGTTGTGACGGGCTCGCCCGACGTAGTCTTGACCTGGGTGCGGGCGAAGTAATGCGCGCTACCGGAGCCTGGCAAGGTGCCGAGAAACTCGCCTTGTGACAAGGGGTCGTTTTCCAGGGTAACGCCGCTGAGCCAATAGTCATCCAGGTTTTCCGGGAAGACCTTGATGCCGATGATGGCCCCCGTCGAGTAGCGGTAATTATCCTTCTTGCCGTAGTCCTTGCCGACCGACATGGCATAGCGCACTCCGCTGGTCGGATTGTAGAAGCCGCCGGTCCTTGATGCGCCCGGATCGCGGGTGTAGGTCGTGGTCGTGATGATCGGGCGTCCGTCGGCATCGAGGCCGGTGATGTTGGTGATGTTGATCTCGCCCTTGACGCCGCGGCCGGTATCGAGCGTATTGACCCACAGCGGCAGGCTGGTCTGGTTGTCGACCTTGATCTGGCCGTAACCGTCGAGCACCCGCAGCTTGCCGCCGCCACTCTGGTTGGTATTGAATATCTGGCCGAACAACTCGATGTAGCCGCCCTGCACCTGCACCCCACCCAGTTCGAGGCGATTTTCCTTGGCGTTGAAGCGGACGGTCATCTTTTCCCAGTTGCCCTGCACATTACCCGTCAGGCCGGTCACTGTGGCGCCGCTGACAGCGTAATACTCGGCGCCCAGCGCGGCCTTTTGCGCTGGCGCTAGTGCGTTGTAATGCGCCTGAGCCTGGGCAAATGTGCCGCTGCCAGCCCCTATCGTCACCGTGGCATTCGCCGGAACGCTCACGCCCCACTCGGGAATTCCGCTCTGGATGTTGCCGTTGATGTTCAGGTAGCGTGCCGCGATCAGCACGCTGCCGTTGGCGACGATGCCAGAACCCGCGCTCTCCGGCGTGCGCACGATGGTGTCGAACCTGGCGGGATTGGTGTCGGGCGTCAGATCCGGATTGCCCGGGGTGATGGTCAGTGGCGCACCGGCGACGTGGTAGAAGGTATCGGTATAGCTCTGGACGAAGTCACCGTTACGCGTCGAGATCTGGACATCGTCGGCACGGACGTTCGCCGTCTCGGGCGGCAGGATCAAATTCCCGGCGCCGTCGCGCTTCTGTTCGAGGCGGATGCTGCCGGCGGCGCTGTCGATTTTCACCAGGCCGCGCAGGTTGCTGATATCCCCCTGCAGGATGATGTCAGGTGCCAGTGCCGGCGTATTGGCCGGCGTCTGTGCGATGTACAGCGGATCGAGCGGATCGTACTTGCTCTCCACCAGAATGCGCGGCTTGGCCGGAGTCACCGGGTTGCCGCTGGAATCGAACTGGCTTTCCGCCGTAAACACCTTGAACGCCGCGCCGCCGGCCGTACCGTTGACGTTGTTGATCTCGGCGTTGCTCTTGACGTCCACGCTGTTGAAATACAGTTTGCCGCCCTCGTCCGACGGAATCGTCAGATTCTTCAGCACCAGGAAGTTCGGTCCGTTGTTGGTGATCTTGATCTCGGCATCTCCCGGCGCGTCCAGCGTTCCCGCACCATGCAGGCGGTCACCGCGAACATAGATGTTGCCAAGCCGGGCCTCCGCATCGCTGATGCTCAGGAACGTCGCCACCGGCCCGCTGGCGGGGGTGTTGCTGTAGACGTTGTTGGCGATATCCGTCTGGACGCTGCTGATCTGCGTGTTGAGGCCATCGATCTTCCCGGTCAGGCTGGTAATTTCCGTATTGTTGCTCGCCACCTGTCCCTGCAATCCCGGAATCGTTGTAGTGAGCAGCGTCGAATTCTGACTGGCAAGGGTCGCATTCTGACTCGTCAGGGTGGCAATCTGGGCAGCATCGTCGACAGTATCTAGTCCGGCTATGGTCGTATTGTTGGCGGCGATGGTCGCTTCATTGGTCGTGACCGTCGACTGGTGACTCGTGATCTGGGTATTCAATGTCGAATTCTGATTCACCAGATCCGTCTTGTCGCTGCCATAGCTGTCGCGCTTGCTGGTCATGCCCGCGACCGACTGCTGCGCGGCCTGCAAGGGACTGATGGACGACGCCGCGACTTTTCCTGACGCCATGCCGAGATCCTTCAGCTTGCGCTCGAGGAAACGGATTTCCGACTCGTAGGCCGCCACGGCAATCGAGGCATCGGCCGAGGGGTCAGCGACGGTGTACTCGGCAATCAGATTTTGCAGGTCATTGATGCGCGACTGGATGTCGGCGGCAATGTCCTTGAAGCCGGTGGCGGTGATCGAGATGCCATCAGTCTGTGTGGTTGGCGTGCCATCCGGCCCGATGACGAGTTCCTGCTTGCGCTGGATGCCGACGCGAACGTCGCCATTCACAGCGACGTCCGAGCTCTGGTTCCTGACCGAGCGGCCGGTGCGGGTCTCGAATGAAACCTCATCGCCACCGAAGGCTTCGCTGACCGCACTGGCCACTGCCGCCAGCGCTTCGCGGTAGATGTCCTTGCCGATGCCGACACCGGAGGCGCTGGCCGCGCCTTCTTCGGCGAACAGCGAAACATTGCGCACTGCAGCGATATCGGCGCCGCTGCCTACGTTGATCTGGCTGTGGGTGCCGATGGTGGCGTCGGCGACCGGATCGCGATTCACCGGGATCGCGGTGTTGTTGTAGACGTCGGTGCGGGCGGTTGTGCTGATGTCGTTAGTGCTCCCGGAAGAGTTCGCTCCGGCAGCGAGCTTGATGTCGCGCAGCGATTCCATCGTCGCACCGGCGCCGATGTCGATGGTGTTGGTCGCCAGGAAACTTGCCGCACTTTCGCCGGCAGGCGCCACGCCGACGGCGCCATAAACGTCCACGGCGGCCTGGGCATTCAGCTCGGCAACCGACCGCGCACCCAGCGCAATGTCGCCGACACTGCTCATCTCGGCAAAGTCGCCGATGCGGACGGCGGCATTGTTGGTGTCCGCCAGCACGGCGGATTTCGCGCTCGCGGCGGAGATCGCGCCACCCGAACTCATCTTGACCTTGTCGCTTGCCGTGACGTCGTTCCATGCGTCCAGGTTGTACACACCCGGGCTGTTGCGGTTGCCGGTCTGTTCCAGGTGCGCGCCGGCGCCAACCTGTACCAGCGCATTGGTGACGATGGTAGTCGAGCTTGCCGCTGCCGGCACATCGGCCAGGCCGCCGGAACTGGAGTTGACGTTCCACGTCGGCACGTTCCGCGACAAGCCGGGTATCTGACCCGTGGCATGTTTCAGCACATCGTTATGGGCCTGCAGGGTGATGTTGTCGGCTTCGATATGGCCGCTGGTGCCGATGTGCGCCTCGGAACGGGTATTGACGGTGTTGCTGGCCTGCGCGCCGCTGACGCCGAGCAACGAGGCGTTGGTGCTGTCCATCCAGCTGTCGAAGTTGGCGTCGTGGCTGGCGGAAACCAGCAGCGATCCCACATCGATCTTGCGTACAGTATTGCCGCTGCCGGTACGCGCATAGGTCTGGCTGGTATTCGTGGTAGAGGCCGCAGAGAACGGCGCTGAAGCGAGGCCGCCGCTGCCTGCCACGCCGTAGGCGTAGTTGCTGTCCGCGCTATCCGCCAGCACTTGCAAAGTGCCACCGCTGACCTTGACGTCGTCGCCCAAGGTGACCTGAGTCAGGGTATTGGAGTTGGCAAACGAGTAATCGGCACCAACGGCGATGAAACCGGTGGAAAGCCCCTCGCCGGACGAAGTCTGCTGCGACTTGCTGTCGGCCTTGACCGTCGCGACACCGCTGACGGTCAGGGTGCTGTCCGCACCGACCAGGGCGCTGGTGCTGCCGGTGCTTTCCGCTTTCGCCAGCGTGGCATTGGCGCCCAGCAGCAGGCCGCCGGCGGCACCGGTCGCCCGCGCCAGCGCGGTCGGCGACGCGCCGACGCTGCGGGTAGCCAACACGTCAAGATTCGCCGCGGTGATCTCGCTGTCCGTGCCCAGTGTTGCAGCAACGGTGGCATTCGAGCGCGCGTTGGCGAGCGAAGCGCCGACCGCGCCGGCGCCGATATTCACGCCAATGGCGCGGGCATCGGTCTGTGTCGTCGCCGTGGCGCCAACGCCGACTTTTTGCTGGGCGACGACATCCGCGCCGCTGCCCATGGCGGCGCTGACTTCGGAATCCATGGTTGCACTGGCGTCCGCGCCCGATCCCGCGAGAATGCCCGCGGCACCGGCAACGGCCAGGGCGATGGCGGTCGATTCATCCGTCGCGTCGATGATGACAGCGTCGACCGTTTTCCCACCCGTTTTGCCGACGCGGACACCGCTCTCGAAATACGTCGAGGTGCTGCCGTCGAAACCGGCCCGCGCCACCGATGCGCCGATCGCCAGCGCGCCACCCGAGGCCCCGATGGCCTCCGCCCGCGCCTTGCGCTCCGTGTTGGCCGCTACCGTCAGTGTCTGCGCATTCCGTATCTCGCTGCCACTGCCCAGATAGGCCTTCGTGGTGCTCGTATCATTCATCACTGCCACCGCCGCACTCAGTCCGACCACGCCGCCGGCACCAGCGGCGGAGCGGACCAGCGCACCATTCGCGTCGACGTTTCCGGCGGCGGATTCGACGGTGACATCGCCGCCGGCGTCGATCTGAGATGCGGAACCAATGAAGGATTCGGTCGTGCTATTGGCAGTTGCCACGCCGATAGCGCCACCGAGGCCGACGAATCCGCCGGCAGCGCCCACGGCATTGACATCCACCTTGATCTTGTCGGTGGCAGTGACCTTGACGTCGCGACCCGTAGTGATCTGACTGCCGCTACCGATGTAGGCGCGGGTCTTGTCGAGCGAACTGGAGGAGGTGCTGTTCAGGTCACCCGCCACGCCCAGTCCGCCGACCCGGCCGGAGACATTCGTCTTGGTTCCCTGCACATGTTCGGAATCACCCAGTTCGCCGCTGACCTTGTCCTGCTTGATCTGGCCATCGACGAAGGCCGCCGTGTCGCCCTTGGTTCCAGATGAACTCAAACCGCCCTGGGAATCGTCGTCCAGCTTGGCACCGATGCTGACCACCGAAACCGCACCGCCGATGCCGACCGAACCGCCGCCGGCAGCCGCGACCGCCGCCGACTGCACATCCTTGACCGCAGCCGCAGTGACACTCACATCACGATCGGCATCGAGCACGACCCCGTCGCCGATATAGGCCGTGGTGGTGTTGCGGACGACATTGATTTCCGCCGTCGCACCGGCCCCGGCGATGCCCGAATACGAGACCGTCCCGCCGCCACCGCTGAGCCTGACCGTATCGGCCGCAGTCACGACGACATCCTGTGCCGCGCCGTTCCGCGCCTGATTGACGCGGGTGTTGTCGCCGATGAAAGCCGCCGTCTCGGATGCGACGACCTTGACGCCAACCGCGCCGGCAACGCCGACGCCACCACCTGCCGCGCTGATGGTTGCGCTGGTGATGTCTTCCGTGGATTCCGCCTTGATCTCGGTGGTGCCAGATGCGTTCAGGGTTGCCGCAGCGACGGGTGTGGCGGCACCTTCGACGTAGGCCCGGGTCTTGTTGGCGATGACCCCGACGGACGCCGCGCCGCTGACGCCGACAATGCCGCCGGCACCGGCGACGGTGTAGAGGTTGATCGCCGAATCCTGTGCTGCCTTGACACGAATATCCCCGCTGGCATCGATATCGGCACCGGCGCCGATGCTGGCGGTCGTCTCGTTGGTGACGACATTGACCCCGACCGCCGCCCCGACGCCGGCGGCGCCGGCGATGGAGACGTTGGCGGTCAGGTTGTAGATATCCTCGCTGGCTGCCGCGCTCACCTCGACATTCTTGGCCTTGACGTCTGCGTCGCCGATGCTGGCATGGGTCTTCTTGGCCACGATGCCGGTGTTGACCGTGCCGCTGACAGCGGCTGCGCCGGCGCCGGCAACGGTGCCGCCGGTCTGCACCATGAAGGTATTGTCGGTTGCGCGCACGCGCACTGACGGGTCCGCCCCGCCGGCCACGGTATTGATCTTCGCCCCGTTTCCGATGGAAGCCTCGGTTTCGGAAACGATCACGTTCGCGGTGGCGGCACCGGTCACGGCCGCCGCCCCGGCACCGGCGACGCCGATCGTCGCCGTAACCATCTTCTCGTTGCCAAGCGCGACGACCGACAGGCCCCTGACCGTCTCCTTGCCCTTGCTGCCCAGCCCGCCGGAAGCACCGGCGATGGCGCTGCCGTCGGCGCCTTTGGCCCCGGCCGGATTTGCCGCGCCGTCGGCGCCGCCATCGCCGCCGCCATCGCTCTCGGCCTTGACGTTGAAAGATGGATCGCCGGCGACGCTGCCATCGACCGTGCCGTCACGATCGAGGTCGATATCGCCGGAGCCACCGCCAGGAACTGCGGCCAGTGCCGCAGGCGTCGCGTTGTCTATCGTGCCGCTATAAACCTCGCTGCCAGCGGCATTGCCGCGCGCATTGACCGTGCTCAGATCGGCGACGTAGGCGCGGGTCTGGCTGGACACGACATTGGCGCCAACATTGAGGCCAACACCAGCCGCCCCGGCACCGTTGCCCACGGCCGAGACAGCCACGACCAGCGTGTCGTCGACCGCGGAAAGCGTCACGTTGCCGTCCGAGTCGACCACCGCCGCGCTCTTGCTGTCATCGTCCCGCGCCGAGCCGATGAAGGCCTCGGTGGTATTCGCCACCACATTGGCCGAAGCCACCGCGCCGACCGCCGCAGCACCGGCGCCATGGATGGAGATGCCCGCGCCGATGACGTTCTGTGCGGAATTGGCCAGCACCTTCACATCCCTGTCGGCGGCGACGTCCGCCCCCTCGCCGATATAAGCCTTGGTTTTCTTGCTCAGGGTATTGACGTTGAGCACACCGCCGACCGCCGCCGCGCCGGCGCCACCGCCGGAACCGGCCACGGTGACGATGTTGCTGGCACTGTCGGCACTCACGACGACCGACTGCTCGGCACTCGCCGCATCCGCGGTCGCATCCTTGTTGACATCGGCAGCACCGATATAGGCAGCAGTATCGGAGGTCACGACATTGACCGCGATCGAGCCATTGACGGCGGCGGCACCGGCACCGGCACCGGTGACGCCGACATTGAACACGTTCTCGGATGTCTGCGCTGCAACGCTCACCGTCTTGCCGGCATCGACTTTCGCGCCATCGGCTATGAAGGCTTCGGCGGAATCGTGCAGCAGCACGACGCCGACAGTCCCGGCCACTCCGGCCGCGCCGCCACCGGCGCCGGCGCCCGCCGCGACGATGGCCAGCGTCGAGTCCCTGGCGGAGACATTGACGTTCTCGCCCGCCTTGACTTCGGCTCCGTGGCCGATGAACGCCTGGGTATTCTTCAGCGGAATCGGGGTTGTGTCTGCCATGTACTGGCCAACGGCAAGCTTGCTCGCATTGCTGTTCAGCACGCCGGCTGTTTCCGCAGACTGGGTGGACGTGCCAAGCTGGTCGCCGACGGCGCTCTTGGTCGTCTGACCGTCGGCCTGGCTCTGCATCGTCGTGGCGTTGCCATTCTCGTCCTCGGTGCTCAAACCGCTCTTCGCCTCGCCGTCGAGCAGCGATCCGACGGAAATGACCGAGATGGCACCGGCGACGCCGGCTGCGCCACCGCCCGCCCCGGCGAAGGTCACCGAGTTCACGTATTTCTCGGACGACGCTTCGACATTAACGTCTTTCTGGGCGTCGACCAAGGCGTTGTTGCCGATATAGGCGGACGTGGTATTCAGTACAACCGTGACATCGGCGGTTCCACCCACGCCCGCCGCGCCACCACCCGCACCGGCACCGCCGGCGCCGACGGTGATGATCTTGTCGGTCGCCTTGACGTCCACATTCTGGCCCGGGGCCACCTGATTGACCTTGGCGTTGTCGCCAATACCGGCCTCGGTCTTCGATACCACAACGTGCATGGCGATCGATCCGGAAACGCCGGCGGATCCGCCGCCCGCACCGGCAATGGTGACGGTATTGATGTTTTCGACAGAATCCGCATGCACTGCCGTGGTTCCCGATGCGTTCGTCTCGGCATAGTTGCCAATCTTCGCCTTTGTCGTGCTGGCATTGACGCCCACCGACAGTGCACCGCCGACCCCGGCCGCGCCGCCACCACCACCAGCCGAGATCAGCCATGCGGACGAGAATTCGTTGGCGTCGAGAGCCAGATCTCCGCCCGACACATTGACCTTGGCGGCATTGGCCGCCGACGTCGCATCCTCGATGTAAGCCTGGGTGGTATTGACTACACCCACCGCACCTACCGCACCACCGACCCCGGCACTGCCGCCGCCTGCGAGGCCGATGGCAGTCGAAACGCTCACATCCGACGATGCGGCATCGAGTTCGACCGCCTGCTTCGCATTGACCAGGGTGGAAGTCCCGATCTTCGCCGTGGTCGTCTTGGCGATGACGCCGATGTTGCCGGCTGCGCCGACACCGGCGCTGCCGCCGCCTGCCCCGGCACCGGCGGTATCGACGAGCAGGGTCTCGTCGATGGCCTTGACCCTGACCTGCTGCTCCGCACCGGCCGTCGCGTTGTTTTCGTTGATCCGGGCCGAGCGGCCGATCGACGCTTCCGCCGTGGTGGCGATGACGTTGGCCGAAACCGTCGCCGCCACGCCCGCCGTGCCGCCGCCAGCGCCGCCGACCACTGTGGTGATCAGGTTTTCCCTGTTGTAGGCAGTGACCGAAAGGCCCTTGGCGTCTTCCTTTTTCTTGCCGAGGAATGTCGTGGCTTGCGACTCCGTGTCGGAAAACACGGTTTCGCCGCTATAGACGCTGCTGGCAGCCCCTAGGCCACGGGCATTGACCTGGGCGCTCTCGCCGATATAGGCTTTGGTCGTGCCGATAAGGGTGGCTACCGCGAGCGAACCGCCGACCCCGGCGTTGCCGCCGCCCGCGCCGGCCCCTGCCGTCAGAACCGCCGTCATGTCGTCCTGGGCATTGACCAGCACGTTGCCGTCGGAATCGACCGACGCCGACTTGCCGACATAGGCCTGCACATCGTTCGCCACCACGCCGACGGATACCGCGCCGCCAACCCCGGCTTTGCCGCCGCCGGCAAAGCCGGCAGAGACGGAAACGATGGTGTCGGTCGCCGCGGCGTCGATCGAAACCTCCTTGTCCGCCTTGACGGTCGCGACCTTGCCGTCGGCCACGGTATCGTCAGCAATATAAGCCTGCACCTTCTTGACCAGTACCGTGGTATCCAGCGCCGCGCCGACGCCGGCATCGCCGCCACCCGCGCCGCCGCCCGCCACACCGACGACGACAGTATCGTCACGCGCGGTGATGGCAACCTTCTCGGCATTCTCGAAGCCGGCACTGGTATTGAGTTTCGCCCCCTCGCCGACCCTGGCCTGGGTATCCGCGACGATGACGTTGAACGACAGGGCGCCGGCCACCCCGGCCTTGCCGCCGCCGGCACCGGCGATGACCGCATTCACCGCCGTCTCGTTTGCATCCGCCGTGACGGCGATGGTTTTCTTCGCATCGACGATTGCATCCTTGCCGATGCTCGCGTAGGTCCTGTTCCACACGCCATTGGCCGCCAGCGCACCACCGACGCCGGCTTCCTTGCCGGCGCCGACACCGCCGGCGATCATCACCGAGGTGTTGTCGTTAGTCGCCGCGACAGTCACGTTCCCTTCCGCCTGAACCGTCGCACCATCTGCGATCATGGCTTCCGCCTTGTTCATGGACAGGTCGATGCCGAGCACGCCGCCCACGCCGGTACTCTCCGTGCCCACGCCGCCGCTCACGGCCACATTGGCGATGACTTGTTTGGCATCGGCGCTGACCTTGACGCCGTTGTCCGCCGCCGTCCCGCCAGCGCCGACTTTTACGACCGACCCGCTGCCAACCGACGCGTTGGTCTCGTCGAAGTTGATGATATCGGTGTTGGAGATGCCGACCCCGGCCTTCTTGGCACCGGCCACGGCACCGGCAAACGCGATGGCGCGGGTATCCGACTTGGCCGCCACTTCGAGGCCAAGTTTTTCGGCATGCGTTCCCGCCTGGCTGCCGGAGGTGGTGAGCTTGACGTTCTGGCCCAGGTAGGCCTCGGTCTTGTTCATGAACAGATTGACCGCGAACGCCCCCGCCACCGCCGCGTTGCCCTTGGCCGCGGCCCCGGCCAGCGCTTCGGTGTAGTAGTTGTTCGAGCCGAGATAGTTGAGCGGGTCGAGCCGGTCGAAATCGAAGGCCTTCACTTCATTGAAGAGCGCGGTGGCGTCGCTGAACGACTTGGGTATCTGGTCGAGCGGCGATTCGAAGTCGACCCGGTTCTTGGTCGAAGTCACGGTCAGCGAGTTGGCGTAGATGTTCGAGACCGGTTCGGCGTCGGGGTTAGCGGGATCGGTGTCGTAGCCAACCGCCGCCGTGTTCTGGTTGTAGGAAAGCAATGCGGCAAAGGAAGCGCCGACGCCCGCCTTGCTCTTGTCGCCGAGCGACAGGGTGCCGGCCCGGGCGCGTGCGGCGATCTTGCTGGTTTCATCGGCCTTGACGCTGACGTTGCCAACGGACGCTCCGCTCGTGCCGATGTCGACATCCTCGTCGATCGATGCCCGCGTCTCGTTGTAGTTACCGACCACGGCCAGAGAACCGGCGACCGCCACTTCGCCGCCGCCTGCCCCGGAGACTGCCTCGGCGCCCATGTCGAGGCTGAAGGCTTCGTCGCGATTCTGCTTTGCAGTGGCCTGGACGTTGATGTCGCCGGCCTGGATCACGCTGGTGCCGGCGGCGATGTTGGCCTGGGTCTTGTTGAACGTTCCGGTCAGGGCAACCGCGGCGGCGACACCGATGTCGTCCGACACTGCCTCGCCGGTCGCCTTGGTGCTGTAATTCGTATCGGTGCTGGACTTGACGTCGAGATTGCCCGTCGTGCTTACGCTGCGCCCCGCCCCGCCGATGGTGGCCCGCGCCTGATTGACGACGACGCCGACCCCGATGGCGGCCGCCACGCTGACCTTCTTCGATTCTTCCTTCTTGTCGTCCTTGGTTGGCGGGTCTGTCGGCTTCTGCGGTGGGCCGTCACTATTAACTTCCGTTGTATCGCTCTTGTTCACCTCCGGTGTCTCGGCTGCCGGCGTCTTGCTGTCGGTGTCGAGCGTCTTGGTCTCGGCGGTTCGGCTCTTGGCCGAGTCGATCTGCGTCTTCTTCTGTTCGTCGACCGTGGTACCGGCTTCCGGCGTCTCGTTGCCGTCGGCATCCTTGGCGGCTGACTTCGCGCCCTTGGCGCCAGCCACCGCCTCCGTCCTCACCGACGATGCCGAGGTCGCCCCCAGATCGATCGCGGTGGAAGAACTCACATCCCGGTCGACGCTCGCCGTAACGGTTTCAACCGCGACCGTTGCCGCCAACGAAGCGCCGACTGCAACATCGCCCTGCGCCTGGCCGGTCGCCTTGGTTGTAATGCTGTCCGTCTGGTCGGCGTGGGCCGACAGCTTGCCGCTCAAGCCCAGCGCGGTCGTCGATTCACCCGCCCGCGCCGTCGTCGTGTTCACCGCTATCGATACCGCCGCCACCGGCGTCACCGAGACTTTGGCCCCGGCTGCGCCGCCCGTGACTTCGGTGCTCATGGTGTGGTCGGCCTTGGCGTTCAGCCCCAGGTTCCGACCTCCACT